>NC_012489.1:1987270-2649693 GCF_000010305.1 Gemmatimonas aurantiaca T-27
GGTGCTTTTCTGGGTATCCAGAAAGGTCGACGCCCACCGAATGGCCAGTCCGTCCGTGGGCATGTGCGAATGGAAGACCACGCGGTGTTTGCCGGTGAGCTTGGCCACCCACGGGTCTTCGCCCGCCCCACGCTGCTCGAGAACAGAGGACGCCTCGGCCAACCGCGGCGACGCGAGGCCCAGCGCGGCACCCAAACCGGCCAGTCGGGTCAGGAAAGACCGACGGTCGCGCGAGGGCGTGGGTTCAGGAGAGGGGGTCGTCATTTGCTGAGCGAGTCCTGGGAGACACGACGGGGAAGCAGTTGGCGGGCCGGAGGCATCGGCTTCCCTGCTCGGCTGGCCGAATCGGTTGCATAAGCAACGTCCGCCGGCGGATCGCCGTTGGGCCAGTCGCGTTCCTTGCCGGGATGATCCTGCCGTGCCTGCGTGAGCACAAATGCCGCGATATCCGCCGACTGCTGGTCCGACAACACCGTGGCGCGGTCGTACGGCATGGCGTGGCGCACGAAGGTAGCCAGCGTAAACTGCCGAGCCATACCAGCGCCTACCGAATAGCTCTCTGGGCCCCACACGGCCGGTGCAAGCCCCTTCACGCCCTCCCCGTTGGCGCCATGGCACCGGGCACATTGGCCCGCGTATCCGTCGCGGCCCGACGCCACCTGCCCGACCAGCTTCACCTGCGGGTTGTCGGGCGGACGCGGCTGATTCCGCAACGATTCCATGTACGCGACCATGTCCTGCATGTCCCGTCCGGCCTCTGGAATCATCTTGCCGGCCAGGCTGCGCGCGATGCACTCGTTGATGCGGCGCTCCATGTTTTCCGAGTAACCAGGGCGAGCCCTGTACTGCGGATACTTGGTGGCGCTTCCCAACCACGGCAGTCCACGTGTGCCATTGTCCAGATGGCAGCTCGTGCAGCGGAGCGCATTGCCACTATGTGTTGGCAACGAATCGCGGAAGTTGTTCAGCAGCGCGAGACCCCGCTGCGCATTGCCACCGCCAGTGGACGCACTCGGCGTGGCCATCGAGTCGAGGGTTGGAACGGCCGCCCGACGGCGTGCTGCGGCGGTCGTCTGCGCGTTACGCAGCAGCGCGACGACAGCGATGATCACCACCACCAAGGCAGCGATGCGGACTGGAGTGCGAACAGACATGCTCGCAAGCTAGGGAAAAAACACAAACGGCGACAGCATCATGCGATACTGTCGCCGTTCGATGATTTGCCGCTGCGCGCTCAGCCCGAACCGGTGGCTGCCCGCGGTTCCTGACGACGGGCACTGGCCATCAGATAGTCACGGTTCATGCGCTTGATCACATCGATGTTGATCTCCTTCGGGCAGGCTTCCTGGCACTCACCAGTCAGCGTGCAATGGCCGAAGCCTTCGAGATCCATCTGCTCCACCATGGCCAGCGCACGCTTGTCGCGTTCCGGCTGTCCCTGAGGCAGCAGGCCGAGGTGGCTGATCTTGGCGCCGGTGAACAAGGACGCCGACGCGTTCGGACAGGCGGCCACACACGCGCCGCAGCCGATGCACGCCGCCGCATCCATCGATTCTTCGAGGATGTCCTTGCCGATCAGGATCTCATTGGCGTCACGGGCACCGCCCGTGTTCACCGAGACAAATCCGCCCGCCTGGATGATGCGGTCGAACGAGCCACGGTTCACCACGAGGTCCTTCACGAGCGGGAACGGCGACGCACGCCACGGTTCCACCGTGATGATGTCACCGTCCTTGAAGGCCCGCATGTGAAGCTGGCACGTCGCCGCGCCCTTCCACGGTCCGTGCGCCTGTCCGTTGATCATCATCGCGCACGAGCCGCAGATGCCTTCACGGCAATCATGCGCAAACGCGACCGGTTCCTTGCCCGCTTCGGTGAGCTGTTCGTTGAGCATGTCGAACATCTCGAGGAACGACATGTCCGCGCTCACACCGTCGAGCGTGTACGTCTCGAGCTTGCCGGCGGCCTGCGACGCGGGCTGCCGCCACACGTTCAGAGTGAGCTTCATTACTTGTAGCTCCGTGTGGAGAGATGCACGTTCTCGTACACCAGCGGTTCCTTGTTGAGAATGGACGCCTTGCCTTCCCCGGCGTATTCCCACGCGGCGACGTAGGCAAACTCGTCGTCATTGCGCTTGGCTTCGCCTTCCTCCTGATACTCGGAGCGGAAGTGTCCACCGCAGGACTCTTCGCGATGCAGGGCGTCACGGCACATGAGCTCACCGAGCTCGATGAAGTCCGCCACGCGGCCTGCGCGCTCGAGGGACTGGTTCAGCGATTCCGCACTGCCCGGCACGTTCAGGTTGCTCCAGAACTCTTCCTTGAGCGCGGGGATCAGTTCCAGCGCCTTCGAGAGGCCTTCGCGCGTACGCGCCATGCCGCAGTACTCCCACATGATCTTGCCGAGCTCCTTGTGGAAGGAGTCGACGGTGCGCTTGCCCTTCATGCCGAGGAACTTGTTCTGCTGCGCACGAATCGCTTCTTCTGCCGCACGGAACTCGGGGTGCGACGCGTCCACCTTGTCCAGCTTGTTGCTGGCGAGGTAGTCACCGATGGTGTACGGCAACACGAAGTACCCGTCGGCGAGGCCCTGCATGAGCGCCGAGGCACCCAGACGGTTGGCGCCGTGATCGGAGAAGTTCGCTTCACCGGCCACGTGCAGGCCGGGGATGGTGCTCATGAGGTTGTAGTCCACCCACAGGCCGCCCATCGTGTAGTGCACGGCCGGGTAGATGCGCATCGGCTGCTGGTACGGATTTTCATCCGTGATGCGCTGGTACATGTCGAACAGGTTGCCGTAGCGCTCCGCGATGGTCTGCTGGCCAAGTCGCTTGATGGCGTCACCGAAGTCGAGGTACACGCCGAGGCCACCGGGGCCCACACCGCGGCCATCGTCGCAGGCTTCCTTGGCCGCACGCGACGAGATGTCACGCGGCGCCAGGTTACCGAAGCTCGGATACTTGCGCTCGAGGTAGTAGTCGCGCTCGTGCTCCGGGATCGCCGACGGTGCGCGGTTGTCGCCCTGCTTCTTGGGCACCCACACGCGACCGTCGTTACGCAGCGACTCCGACATCAGCGTCAGCTTCGACTGATGTTCGCCGTGCACCGGGATGCACGTCGGGTGAATCTGCGTGTAACACGGGTTCGCAAACGCCGCGCCCTTCTTGTGCGCGCGCCACGAGGCCGTGACGTTCGAATACTTGGCGTTGGTGCTGAGGAAGAACACGTTGCCGTATCCACCCGTGGCCAGCACCACCGCATCGGCCACATGCGACTCGATCTTGCCGGTGAGCAGGTTGCGCGTGATGATGCCGCGTGCCTGACCGTTGATGACCACGACATCGAGCATTTCCTCGTGCGTGTGCATCTGCACCTTCTTGAGACCGATCTGGCGCTCGAGGGCCTGGTAGGCGCCGAGCAGCAACTGCTGACCGGTCTGGCCACGCGCGTAGAACGTGCGCGAAACCTGCGCGCCGCCAAACGAGCGATTGGCCAGGAGGCCGCCGTACTCACGCGCGAACGGTACGCCCTGCGCCACGCACTGGTCGATGATGTTCACCGACACCTGCGCGAGGCGATACACGTTGGCCTCGCGGGCGCGGAAGTCGCCGCCCTTGATCGTGTCGTAGAACAGACGGCGCACGGAGTCGCCGTCGTTCTGGTAGTTCTTGGCGGCGTTGATGCCACCCTGCGCCGCGATGGAGTGCGCGCGACGCGGCGAATCGTGGAACACGAAGCACGAGACGTTGTAGCCCAACTCGGCCATCGTCGCAGCGGCGGCACCACCGGCAAGGCCGGCGCCCACCACGATCACGTGGTGTTTCCGCTTATTGGCCGGGTTCACCAGCTTCATGTTGAAGCGGTGATTGTCCCACTTCTGTTCGAGCGGTCCGCTCGGAATCTTGGCGTTCAGTTCGAGCATGTCAGTGCGTCTCCGCCGCGGGCATCTCTTGCAGCGCCGGCGCTTCGGGGAAGAGGCCGGCCAGCGCGGCGATCGGGATGATCGCGAAGCCCAGCGCCACCGCAATCGCCAACACCACGGCGATACGGCGCTTGAGCGGCTGCTGGGACGGACGCGCCACGCCAAGCGTACGCGTCACGGCCCAGGTGCCGTGGAAGAGGTGCAACCCGAGCGCCGCCATGGCGACGATGTAGAAGCCGGCCACCAACGGATTGGCGAGGCCGATGCGCAGGTTGTTGTACGGATCGAGGTGCGTGAACTGCGGATGCACCGTGCCCAGCGTCATGTGCAGGATGTGATACACGATGAACACCAGCAGCAGGACACCACCCCACTTGATGGTCTTTGCCGCAAAGGTCGTAACCTGCGGCTTGCGCGTCGCATAGTCCTGCGGACGCGCGGCCTTCGAGATCATCGTGAGCTGATAGGCCGAAACAACGTGCAGCATGACCGCCACAAGCAATCCGATGCGAGCCGCCCACAGCAGGGGCATGCTCGTGCGGAGCAACAGCGCGTAGTCGTGCATCGCGCCCTGCCCCTTGAACATCAGAAAGTTGCCGGACATGTGGCCGATGACGAACAGGACCCCGATGATCCCCGTCACCGCCATCACGATCTTCTTGCCGATCGTGCTCTGCCAGAACCGCATGAGACCGTACATAGGCGAGGTAGGTGAAGAAACCGGCGCGGCCCCGTGAGGGTCGCGCCGGTTTCGTCAGATCAGAGGGAGAGCACCGACATCGGTTCACGCACCGCTTGCGCGGAGCGATCGAGTGCGGTGCGTTCGTCGGCCGTCAGTTCGATCTCGAGGATCTTCTCGAGGCCGTTCTTGCCGAGCTTACAGGGCACGCCGAGGAACAGTCCCGACATGCCGTATTCACCCTCGAGCCACGCGGCACACGGCAGGATGCGCTTGCGATCATGCACGATCGCATCGACCATCTCCACCGCGCCCGACGACGGCGCATAGTACGCCGAGCCGGTCTTGAGGTACTTCACGATTTCGGCACCGCCGTCACGGGCGCGCTGCACAATGGCGTCCAACTGTTCACGCGGCATGAGCTGCGTGATCGGGATACCGCTGATCGTGGTGTACGAGATGAGCGGCACCATCGTGTCGCCGTGGCCACCGAGCACCATGGCCTGGATGTCGCGCACCGACACGTCGAGTGCTTCGGCGATGAACGAACGGTAACGCGCCGTGTCGAGCACACCGGCCATGCCAATCACGCGCTCGCGCGGGAAACCCGTCACGTGCTTGGCGACGTGACACATCACGTCGAGCGGATTGGACACGACAATGACGATCGCGTTGGGCGACGTCGCCTTGATCTGCTCCGCCACCGACTTCACGATGCCGGCGTTCGTGTTCAGGAGGTCGTCACGCGACATGCCCGGCTTGCGCGCGATGCCCGCGGTGATGACGACGATGTCCGAACCCGCAGTCTCCTCGTATCCGTTGGAGCCGATGACACGCGTGTCGAATCCTTCGACCGGTGCCGACTCCCACTGATCAAGGCCCTTGCCTTGCGGGACGCCTTCCACGACGTCCACCATGACGACCGTGCGTCCGAGCGACTTCTCGGCGATACGCTGTGCCGTGGTGGCGCCGACATTGCCCGCGCCTACGACCGTGATCTTGTTGACCATGTTGTACCGGTTCTCCGTACGGCTGACGAAGCTGCAGAACGTGTACGTGAACTGGAGCGCCGCGGCAGGAGGGGCATGGCCACGTCAGGTCATACTCGACCGGGCGTCCAGATGAGTGCGTTTTCGCAACTTAGGGTGCCGTGGCCATGCGAGCAACTCACAACAGAGGGATCAGCCGCCGACCTCGCTCAAGGCGCGCAGTCCGCCCACGCGGAGCTGCAGCAACGCGTGCTCCTTGGGCTTCTCCGCCAAGGCCCGCACAAAAAGTGGGGCGAGCGGTTCACCCCGCCGGAGCGCATCACGCAACGGCACTTCGTGGTCACCGAACAGGCACGTGCGCAGGCGGCCATCTGCGGTCAGCCTAACCCGATTACATCGCTCGCAATACGTGTGGGTCATGGGCGTGATGACACCCACCGAGCCCGGTGCGCCGGCGTACCGATAGTAGACGGCCGGCCCATTGCCATGCACCGGTGCGGCATCGGGTTCGAGCGCCTGTACCGCGCTCAGGCGTGAGAGGATTTCATCGCTGGGCACGACATGGTCGGCGGTGAGACTTGCGAGTTCCCCCACCGGCATCAGTTCGATGAACCGCACATGCCAGGGATGGTCACGCGTCAACGCGGCAAAGTCCGCCACTTCATCGTCGTTGATGCCCCGCATCACGACCACGTTGATCTTGATGGGGCCGATGCCGGCTCGCTCCGCAGCCAGCGCCGCCGTCTTGAGGTCGAAGCCCAGGTCTCGGCGGGCGATAGCCACCACTCGATCAGGGCGCAGCGAATCGGCACTGATGTTCACCCGATGTAACCCAGCCTCGGCCAGCGCGTCCGACATCTGCGGCAGCTTCACCCCGTTCGTGGAGAGGGCGATGTCTTCGATGCCCGGGATGTCGCGCAGCATGCGAATCAGGCGCGGCAGCTCGGGGCGGATGGTCGGCTCACCACCGGTGATACGCAGCCGCTTGAGGCCCATCGGAGCGAGCTGGCCCACGATGTCGGCGATCTCTTCGTAGCGCAGGATATCGCCCTTCGGCAACCACGGCAGTCCTTCCACCGGCATGCAATACTGGCAGCGGAAGTTGCAGCGATCGGTCACCGAAATACGCAGGTACTCGATCTGGCGGCCGAATTGATCGCGCACTATTCGGAGCCCTGAGTGGTCGGGGGCAGCTCCGCCGGTTCTGCGGGATCGGCACCTGCCCCGTCGGCCTGCCCGCGAGTGGGATCGATCCAGACCCGATCACCATCCACGTAGTGTTCGCGCTTCCACACCGGCACGCGCTGCTTCAGCGCCTCGATGATGGCGCGTGAGCCATCGCAGGCCTGGGCGCGGTGGGCATGGGCGGCTACGATGGCCACACTGACCTCGCCGATGCCGAGGGTACCGATGCGGTGCTCCAGTGCGACCCGGAGTCCGGGGGTGGTGTCACAAACCTCCTCGGCCACCGCCGCCAGTTCCCGGGCCGCCATGCCCTCGTAGGCCTCGTAGTCGATACCGGTGACGGGCCGGCCGTCATTCAGATCCCGTACGGTGCCCAGAAACACCGACACCGCGCCCACGCCGGCGTCCTGCGCCCGCGCAATGAGCGCGGCGAGGTCGATGGGGCTTGTGACGATGGCGGAATGGAGCAGTGGCATCGTTCAGCCGCCGGCCACGGGAGGAATGAGCGCGACTTCGTCCCCGGCGTGCACGAACGCCGAAGCATCGGCCAGTCGCTGGTTGACGGCGACCAGCACCTTGGGCGGCAAGCGGTCACCGCCGGGCATGATCCGGAGCGCATCGATCAGGACGTGCACCTGACAGGGAGTCTCCACGGGCACCGGGAGTTCGCGGGTGCCGAAGGCGTCGGCATACGAAGCGAAGAGCAGGACAGGAACGCTCATGTGTCCACAAGATACCCCCGATCACGCCAGAACGCCCCGTCGAATGGCCGACGGGGCGTTCTGGGCTCTGAAGAGCGTTACGACGAAACGAACTCAGCTTTCGTCGTCGTCATCCTCGAGCAGGTGGGCATCGATCCCGGCCACCATGGCCCGCAGCTCCTTGCTGGGCTTGAACACCGGCACCGGCCGAGCGGACACTTCCACTGGCGAGCCCGTGCGCGGATTGCGCGCCATGCGCGTCTTGCGCTGGCGGATCTTGAACGTGCCGAAGCCACGCACTTCGATGTTCTTCTGCTCCTGCAACGCTTCCTTGATCGCATCGAGGAAGGCGTCGACGACGCGCGCGCAGTCCTTCTTGGAAATCGTCGGTCCGGCCGTTTGGGCGATACGAGCCGTGACGTTCTCGACGAGGTCGGCTTTGGTCATGGGGCGAACGATGGGTACGAAGCAGAAACGCGACGAGCACCAAGCAGTGGCTCGGTGCCCGCGCTGCGAACGTATGGCCTTAGTGCTTATCAGTCAAGCGTTTGGCCCTCGTCACCCCGACGTCGTCTCAGTG
Organism: Gemmatimonas aurantiaca T-27; assembly: GCF_000010305.1. Classification (NCBI taxonomy): domain Bacteria; kingdom Pseudomonadati; phylum Gemmatimonadota; class Gemmatimonadia; order Gemmatimonadales; family Gemmatimonadaceae; genus Gemmatimonas; species Gemmatimonas aurantiaca. Next base: position 1,995,326 of record NC_012489.1, read on the forward strand.
CCGACAGGAACTGATCGAACAGCGGCACGGCGTCATGCGGGCCCGGAGCGGCCTCCGGATGGTACTGCACAGCAAAGATCGGCAGGCTGCGGTGACGCAGGCCTTCGACCGTGCCGTCGTTCAGGTTGATGTGGGTGACGGCCAGATCGGGCGCTCCTTCCACCCCCTCCGGCGTCCCCGCCACGGCAAATCCGTGGTTCTGCGCCGTAATCAGCACCTGCCCTGTGGCGAGATCCTTGACCGGCTGATTTCCGCCTCGGTGGCCGTACGGCATCTTGACCGTGCGTCCGCCAAAGGTGAGCCCCAGCAACTGATGGCCCAGGCAAATGCCAAAAATCGGCACGTCGGCGTTGGCGATCGTGCGAATGTGGCCCGGTGCATACGTCACCGCGGCCGGGTCGCCCGGGCCGTTCGACAGAAACACGCCGTCCGGATTCATCGCCAGGACCTGATCGGCCGGCGTTTCCGACGGCACCACGGTCACGCGGCAGCCATGCGCGTCGAACAGGCGCAGGATGTTGCGCTTGATGCCGTAGTCGTAGGCCACCACATGGAACGGCGCCTGGGCATTGCCCCAGGCGTACTGCTCCTGCGTCGACACGACGGTGGCCAGGTCGAGTCCTTCCATGCTCGGGCAGGCGTCGAGCGCCGCCAGTGCTTCGGCGGTGGGGGTATCCCCGGCGCCGATGACGCCGCGCATGACACCCACACTGCGCAGATGTTTGGTGAGGCGACGGGTGTCGACCTCGGTCAGCACCGGCACGTCGGCGGCGCCCAGCCACTCCTGCAGGCCGCCGGTGGCGCGCCAACTGGAGTACGTGGGGGACAGCTCACGACAGATCACACCGGCGACCTGAGGACGCGCCGATTCGGGATCTTCGGTGTTGATGCCGTAGTTGCCGATCTGGGGCGAGGTCATCACCACGATCTGACCACGGAACGAGGGGTCGGTGAAGACCTCCTGGTATCCGGTCATGACCGTCGTAAAGACCACTTCTGCCACGGTGGGAATCGTCGGTCCCACCAGCCGGCCGAGAAAAAGGGTCCCGTCCTCGAGGAGGAGGAACCCTTTTGCTGGAAGCTCGTTCACTGCGGCTTTACGGCTTGGCGGGCGCCGCCGGCTGACCGGCGGGAGCCGAACCGGGAGCGGCCGGTGCCGCGTCCTGCGTCAGCGGAGCGGCCGGAGCCACGGTGTTGGCGTTGGACGGAGCGGTCGGAGCCGCCTGCGTCGCCGGCGCGGCCAACTGATCGAGCACCGACTTGGGCGCCGACGCCCGCGTGCTCATGATCTGCAGGATGAACGCGAGGCCGAGGAAAATGCCGCCACACCACCAGCTCGCCTTCGTGAGCAGGTTCCCCGCCTGACGGGAGCCGATGACGGAATCAGCCGACGAGCTGGCACCGCCGAAGCTGGCCGCCAGACCGCCACCCTTGCCCGACTGGAGAAGGATCGCCGCAGCCAGCACCACCGCGTCGAGGATGAGGAGAATCAGCAGGAACGTGTACATGGGCAGCAGAGGCGAGGCAATGTCCGGTGGCGCGGTTTTGGACCGCGCCTGAATGAGCCTAGTAAGATCGCGACATCTCGAGAGCGATACAAGGGATGTGATGCGGTTTTGGGTCGTATCTCCGACCCAAAACCGCTTTCCTTACGCCCGTACGATCCCCGCCCAGCCGTCGGCGTCCAGCGACGCGCCCCCGACCAGCAGGCCGTCCACATCCGACGCGGCCAGCAACTGCGACGCATTCCCGCGGTTCACCGAGCCGCCATACAGGATCGGGATGCCAGTCGCCACCTTGTCGCCCACGCGCGATGCCAGCGCCCGGCGCAGCACCCCGTGAATCTCGGCCGCGTCTTCCGGCGTGGCCGTACGGCCCGTTCCGATGGCCCACACCGGTTCGTAGGCCAGCATGATGGCGCCAATCTGCTGGTCGTCGAGCTCCTTGAGGCCAGCGGCGAGCTGCCGCTCCACGACGTCCGCCGTGTGTCCGGCTTCGCGCTCGGCCAACGTTTCCCCGACGCACAGCATGGCGGTGAGCCGGGCCTGGGCGATGAGCGCCATCTTCTTCGTGGTCGTCTCGTCGCTTTCACCAAACACATGGCGACGCTCAGAGTGCCCCACGAGCACCACCCGGGCGCCGGCGTCGCGTGCCATGAGCACCGAGTTTTCTCCCGTGAACGCACCCTGCGCTTCAGCGTGCACGTTCTGCACACCCACCCAGATCTCCGGGCGGTCGCGCAGACCTTCCGTGACCGTGGTGAGCGTGATGGCAGACGGGAAGAAGATCACCGTGCGGTCGTTGAGCTTGGGCACCTGCGCGAGAAACCGCTGCAGGAATGCCTTCGCGTCCGTCGGACCGTGATTGAGCTTCCAGTTGGCCGCAATAACCGGCTTGAGATGCATGGGAGGGGGTGCGGGGGGCAAACAGTGAGGAGGGGTCAGCGCTGATCGAGCGCGGACACGCCGGGGAGGTCCTTGCCTTCGAGAAACTCGAGCGAGGCACCACCGCCGGTGGAGACATGCGACATCTGCGATTCGAGACCCGCTTCGGCAACGGCCGCTGCGGAATCACCGCCGCCGATGATGGTCGTGGCGCCCTGCCCCGTGGCATGCGCCATCGCGTCAGCCACGCCGCGCGTACCGACGTCAAACGGCGGCTTTTCAAACACGCCCATCGGCCCATTCCAGAGCACGGTCTTCGCGCTTTCGATCAGGGCGCGATACTGCGTCACGCTGGCCGGTCCGATATCGAACATCGCCTGACCAGCAGGAATGGCGTCACGCGCGACGGCCGTGGCCTGCGCGCCCGCATCCATGGCTGGCGCAATCGTGGCGTCCACCGGCAGGACAAGCTTGTCGCCACCACGCGTGAGCAGGTCACGCGCCATCTCGAGACGATCGGGTTCGACCAGTGAGTTGCCGGTCTCGAATCCCATCGCCCGAAAGAACGTGCACGCCATGGCGCCACCGATCAGCAGGTGGTCCACCTTCGGCAGCAACGCTTCCACCACGTCGATTTTTCCGGAGATCTTCGAGCCACCCAGAATGGCCACGAACGGACGCTGCGGGTTGGCGAGGGCACCGCCGAGATAGGCGAGTTCTTTCTCCATCAGCAGTCCGGCGACGGCAGGGCGGCAATACTTCGCCACGCCGGCGGTGCTGGCGTGCGCGCGGTGGGCGGCACCAAACGCATCGTTCACGTACACATCGCCGAGCTGCGCGAGCTGCTGCGACAGGGCGTCATCGTTCTTCTCTTCGCCCGGCAGGAACCGGGTGTTTTCGAGCAGCAGCACTTCGCCGGCGGCCAAGGCCTTGGTGGCACTCACGGCGGCATCTCCCACGGTCTCGCCGAGGAAATGCACGGGACGCGGCAGCAACTCCTTGAGACGGGCGGCGACGGGGGCCAGTGAGTATTTCGCTTCGGGGGCGCCCTTCGGACGTCCAAAATGCGCCAGCAGGATCACACGGGCGCCGCCATCGAGCAGCGTGGTGATCGTCGGGAGGGCGGCCGTGATGCGGGTGTCGTCGGCAACCTGGCCGGCATCGTTGAGCGGCACGTTGAAGTCGACGCGTACGAGCGCGCGCTTGCCGTGCAGGTCGGCCGCAGTCAGGTCACGAATGGTCTTGGTGTTCATCACCGAATACGAGGCGGGAAATAGAACCGGGAAAACGACAGGGAGACCCGTCCGTGCGGTCTCCCTGTCGTCAGGCCTTTGGCAGGCCGATGTATCCGTGTGCGCTTAGAGGCGCGAGCCAACGAAACGCAGCAGGTCGACGCAGCGCGACGAATAACCCCACTCGTTGTCATACCAGCCCGAGATCTTCACCATCGTGCCGTTGATGACGATCGTGCTGAGCGCATCGAGCGTGCAGGAGTTCGGGTTGCCGACGTAGTCGATCGACACGAGCGGCACTTCGCTGTACCCGAGCACGCCTTCCAGTGCGCCCGCTTCCGACGCGGCCTTGAACGCGGCGTTGACTTCTTCCTTCGTCACCGCGCGTTCGACGATGCACGTCAGGTCGGTGAGCGACACGTCGGGCGTCGGCACGCGCACGGCGATACCGTCGATCTTGCCCTTCACTTCCGGAATCACGAGCGACGTGGCCTTGGCCGCGCCCGTCGTGGTCGGGATCATGGACACAGCGGCCGCGCGGGCGCGACGCAGGTCCTTGTGCGGCAGATCGAGGATGCTCTGGTCGTTGGTGTAGCTGTGGATCGTGACCATCGAGCCATGCACGAAGCCGAAGTTGTCGCGAATCACCTTGACCATCGGCACGAGGCAGTTGGTCGTGCACGACGCGTTCGAGATGATGTGATGCGACGCCGGATCGTACTTGTCGCTGTTCACGCCCATCACGACCGTGATGTCTTCGTTCGTGGCCGGGGCCGAGATGATGACCTTCTTCGCGCCGGCTTCCATGTGCTTGCGCGCATCGGCGGCGGCGGTGAAGCGACCCGTCGACTCGAGCACGATGTCGACGCCCAGTTCCTTCCAGGGCAGCTTGCCGGGCTCGCGCTCGGCGAGAATGCGAATGCGATCGCCGTCAATCGTGATGGCGTCGGCTTCATGACCGACCTGACCGTCAAACTTGCCGTGCACCGAATCGTACTGGAACAGGTGTGCCAGTGTTGCGGTGTCGGTGAGATCGTTGATCGCGACGAAATCGATGTCCGCCACGCCTTGCTGCTTCGCGGCGCGCAAAACCTGGCGCCCGATGCGGCCGAAGCCGTTGATGCCAACCCGAATGGCCATTCGTGTCAGTTCCTGAGTGAGTCGTCGTCGGGAACGGCACGGTCGCCGGTGTCCGGCGCCCGTCCGAAGGTGACACAGCTGATGATGCGCGCGCCGCCATCGAGCAAAGCCCGGGCGGCAGCGTTGAGCGTCGCGGCCGTGGTGACCACATCGTCCACCAGGATGATATGTTGGCCGCGCAACGTCGCACGCCGGGATTCCGGCACGGCGAACGCTCCGGAAACGTTGGTCGTACGCTCAGAGGGTGTCAACCGGACCTGCGATCGAGTGTGACGCGCCCGCAGGAGCACATCCGACCATAGTGGTATGCGCCAGTGCGGACTCAGGGCCCGGGCCAGCTTCTCTGCCTGGTTGTATCCGCGCTCCCGCAGGCGCTGTGCGGAGAGCGGCATCGGCACGACCGCCGCGCGCTCCTCCAGCACATCTTCCGGCCAACTGAGGCGGGCCATGCGACGCGCCATCGGCGTGGCCACGACGTGCCAGCCCTGATACTTGAGCGCGTGCACCAGCTCGCCACCGCTGCCTTGGTCCATTCGGCACACCGAGCGTACCGCCCGGATTTCCGGTGCGAGGCGTGCGCACCAGCGACACGGGCTCAGTTCCACGGTCGACGGCATGGCGGCCGCCTCACCGGGTGCTGGTCGCGCCGGCGGCAGGGCCAGCGTCAGCGACAGGCGCGGGTGCCCGCAGCGATAGCACTGGGGCAAGGTGAGTGGCACCACACGCGCCATGCAGGTGCCGCAGACAATGCCGTCCGGTGTGCTGTGCGGCGCGTGAGGCCGTCGACAGAGCACACAGGCACCCGGCATCAGAAAATCGAGCAGGCTGCGTCCGAACCCGGACCACGATGTCGGACTTGGCATGGTGCGGGAGACGGTCACGTGCCGCGCGGCCGATCTGGTGACGGTGGTGTCTCGCCCAGTGACTGCCACATCGCGTCGCGCGGAGCCTCCAGGCCGAACCAGCAGCGAAACGCGGCAGCCCCCTGCTCTACCAGCATGCGCAGCCCGTCTTCGGCGCAGAGTCCGCGTGCACGGGCAGCCTGTACCCACGCGGTGCCGATTGGCGCACCATCTGCCGCTTGTCCGCGATACACGAGATCGAACACCGCGGCATCGGACGACAGCATGCGGGGATCGACGGGATAGGCATCGCCGTCGTGCAGTCCGAGCGGCGTGCTGTTCACCACCAGATTGGCGTCTCCGAGCGCCATGACCGTCTCGGGGTCGTCCAGCGGCAGAACCCGCCCCATGACCCCCGTTCGGGCGAGCAGGGCCTGTGCCCGGTCGGGCGTGCGGGCCACCACGGCAATGTGTGCGACTCCAAGTTCTGTCAGCGCGAGCAGCACGGCGGCGGCCGACCCACCACTGCCCAGCACCACCGCCCGTTCTGGTACACGATGACCGGTCAATGCGCGCACCGTCGCTCGGACGCCGTCCACATCGGTGTTGTCACCGTGCAGAAGTCCCTGCTCGAACCAGAAGGTGTTCACCGCGCCCGCGCGACGGGCAACATCCGAAAGCCGATCGGCGCGTGAGGCCACGGCTTCCTTGTGCGGGATGGTCACGTTGCCGCCCGTTCTGCTCTGCTGACACTGTGCGAGCGTGTCGATCAGATCATCCGGGCGCACATCCAGTCGTTCGTACGACAGCGGTATGCCACATGCCGCCATCGCCGCGCCCTGGAATACGGGGGACAGGGAATGCGCCACCGGGTGGCCCAGAATCACCAGTCGGGATGGGCGAGCACCGGCCATCATCGTCGATCAGCCTTGTCGGCCGGCTCGATCCGCGCGATCGGCGACCACACGGTCGAGAATGGCGCCGATTTCCTGCTCCAGCTCTTCGTAGGTCGCGCGATACACATCGAGATTGCCGCCGAATGGATCGCTCACGGGACGCGCTTCGTGTCCTGTGTAGGCCGTGAGCATCCAGGAACGGCCGGCGCCACCCAGCGCTTCCACCCGATCGAGGTGATGCGGCCCCATCGTGAGGATCAGATCAGCGCCACCGACAATCTCCGGTGCGAGTGCACGCGCACGATGGCCACCCAACTCGACACCGTGTTCGAGCGCGACCAACAGCGCCCCATCGGACGCCGACGCCCCGGGCCAGGCACTGGTGCCCGCGCTGGACACGGTGAGGTCGGGGATACCACGCTGCGCCACCAGGTGACGCGCTATGGCCTCGGCCATCGGACTCCGGCAGGTGTTGCCCGTGCAGACGAAGAGCAGGTGCATCAGGTATCTCCAATGAGATCAGCGACACAGGTGCGCAACAGCGGCGCCGGCAAAGCCCCAGGACGAATCACGCGCGCGCGCCGCCCAGTGCAATCCACCACCGTGGACGAATCCGATGGGGCCAACCGTCCACCATCGAGCACCCGCAGGGTGCCACGATGAATCTCGGCGGGCCACTGCGTCACGATTTCCGACGCCGTCATCGCCGGGGGCACGCGCGGACGGTTGGCACTCGTGCTGGTAATGGGTTCGCCATACGCGGTCAGCAACCGTTGCAGACCCGGGTGCGGTGTCCATCGCACGGCGACGCCCCCCTCAGGTCCACGCGCACGTGCCGGCACACGTTGATCTCCGCCGCGCAGCACGAGGGTGAGTGGCCCTGGCCAGAAACGCGCGGCCAGTTGTGCGGCGTACGTGGGCAGGTGCAGATCGAGCCGCGCCACCTGTCCGGGATCGCCGATGAGCAGCAGGAAGGGCTTGCCTGGCGGCCGGCCTTTCATGCGCACGAGCGCCTCCACCGAGTCGTGATCGACGGCGGTGCCGAAGCCATACACGGTTTCGGTGGGATAGGCGAGCACACGTCCCGCGCCGAGATGCAGGATGGTGTCCCGCAGCGACGCTTCGATCTCGGCGGGGGACCAGAACGGGGTCGCCAGTTCAGCCGGATTGATCATGCGCGAACCGTGCCGCGCGGCGACGAGGGGCTCATTCGCGCAGGATGCTGAGCGCTTCCGCGCGCGCGAAGTCGCTTTCTTCGGTGATCTTCATGCCACGCTCGCTGCCGCGCACCACCACCACCGGATATCCCAGCCGTTCAAGCAACGCGGCATCGTCGGTGGCGCCAACGCGGTCACGCCGCGCGGCCACATGTGCTTCCTCGAGCAGGACGCGCGGAAATGCCTGTGGAGTCTGCGCCCGCCACAGGTTGGTGCGATCGACCGTGCGCACGATGCGCCCGTGTTCGTCCACTTCCTTGAGCGTGTCCACGACTGGCAGTGCCGCGATCGCGCCGTGGCCTTTGCGCGCCTCGGCGATCACGCGGTCGATCGTCTCATCGGTGACGAGCGGACGGGCCGCGTCATGCACCACGGCGACGGAGACCTCTTCCGGCAGGTCCTCGAGTCCATTCACGACGCTCTCATGTCGTTCACTGCCACCCACCGAAACCAGCAGACGGTCCACATCGCACTGAAACAACCACGGCGGCGGATCGGCGGCATGCGACTTGGGCAACACCACCACCACGACCGCCACATCGGGGCGTGCCATGAAGGCCTGCACGCTGTGCAGCAACGCTGGCTTTCCCGAGACCCAGCGGAACTGCTTGAGCTCCGCGCTGCCGGTGCGTGATCCGGAGCCACCGGCCACGATCACCACGCCCACATCGCGCACGATATCGCTGGCCGGTGCGGCCTCACCGCGTGACGCGATGGCAGGCGGCGGGATGATACGCCGCGGCAGTTGCAGAGCGTCGCTCATACGGAGTGCCGTGAATCAAACATGAATCGAGAGGTCATGAGGCGTCCTTGCCGACGGTGCGCTGCAGCACATCCACCAACGTGCGCACGCCGATGACGGTGATGTCGCCCGGCACACGTCGCGGAATCGCGCGATCGGACATGAAAGCCGTGGTCATGCCGAGCTTGGCGGCTTCTGCGAGACGCCGCTCGGCCTGCGACACCGGACGTACTTCGCCGCCCAGGCCGAGTTCTCCGAGGAAGACGGCATGTGACGGCAACGGCTTGTCCACGACGCTCGACGCGAGCGCCGCCACCACGGCCAGATCGACACTGGGTTCCTGCACGCGCATGCCGCCGACCACGTTGCAGAACACATCGAGCTGGGCGCACGAAAAACCGCCGCGCTTGTCGAGCACCGCGAGCAACAAAGCCAGTCGTCGCGCATCGATACCGTTGGCTACGCGCTGCGGTGTGCCAAAACCGGCTTTGGCCGCCAGCGCCTGTACTTCCACGAGCACGGGGCGCGTGCCTTCCATGAGCGCACACACGGCACTGCCACTGGCGACCTCGCGACGATCTCCCACAAAGAGCGCCGAGGGGTTGTCGACGGGAATGAGTCCGGTGCTCACCATGCGGAACACGCCGATTTCGTCGACACTGCCAAAGCGGTTCTTTGTCGCTCGCAGTACCCGGTGGTCGAGGGTGCTGTCACCCTCGAAGTACAGCACCGTGTCGACGATGTGTTCGAGCGTCTTGGGGCCGGCGATACCGCCGCCTTTTGTCACGTGGCCGATCACGAACACCGTGGTGCCGGAGTCCTTGGCGAACCGCATGAGTCGCGCCGCGCACTCCCGCACCTGCCCCACATTGCCGGGCGCGCCTTCCAGGAGTTCCGTATGCACGGTCTGGATGGAATCGACGATCAGCGCGCGAACAGGACGTCCGTCCCCGGTGGGTTGCGCGGCGGTGGCGAGAATGGTCTCGAGCGACGTTTCGGTCAGCAGACTCACCGCACTGGCGTCTTCTGCCAGGCGTTCGGCGCGCAGGCGCACCTGCAGCGCGCTTTCTTCGCCGGATACGTACAACGTGGCCTGCCCTGCCGCCTCGAGTCGTGCCGCCACCTGCAACAGCAGCGTGCTCTTGCCGATACCGGGCTCACCCCCGACCAGCACCATGCTGCCGGGCACGATTCCACCGCCCAGCACAAAATCGAATTCATCGAGCCCGGTGCGCCACCGGGGCGTGTCCGACGACGTGACCGATCCCAGCGTGACCGTGCGCCCCGCCACACCACCGGCCGCGCGCGCGGCTGTGCGCTTGCTGGTGGTGGTCGGCGCCACGACTTCTTCAACCAGCGTATTCCACGCGCTACAGCTCTCGCACCGTCCGGCCCATTTCGGGAATTCGGCGCCGCAGTCGGTGCAGCGATAGACGGTGCGGGTCTTCGCCATCAGAACGGAGTGCCGTTGAAGTCATCCGGTCCGCGCACGAGCTTCGGTCCGCCGAACGAGCCGCCGCCGTCTCCATACTCCGGTGGTGCCTGACGGGGCGAGAAGTTGTCGAAGCGCGTGTACTGCTTGTGGAAGAACAGCCGCGCACTGCCGATCGGGCCGTTACGCTGCTTGCCGATGATGATCTCGGCGCGTCCCTCCAGCGTCGGGTCCTTGAGTCGGCCGTTCTCATCACGCTCGGCGTACACTTCCTGCCGGAAGATGAACATGATGACGTCGGCGTCCTGCTCGATGGCGCCCGACTCTCGAAGGTCGGAGAGCTGTGGACGACCCTTGTCGTCGCCGGTCCGTTGCTCAGGGGCACGGGACAACTGCGAGAGCGCCACCACCGGCACGCCCAACTCCTTCGCGAGGGCCTTGAGGCCGCGCGAAATCTGCGAGACTTCCTGCTGACGGTTTTCCACGCCGGCCGGTCCCGTCATGAGCTGCAGGTAGTCCACGATGATGAGCCCGAGATTGTGCTCGGCCTTGAGACGCCGCGACTTGGCACGCATTTCGAGCAGCGTGATGCCGGGCGTATCGTCGATGAAGATCGGTGCATGGCTCAGGATACCAGCGGCCTTCGCCAAACGTGGCATCGATTCATCGAGCGCCCTACCACCTTTACGCAACGCCTGCGCATCGATCAGCGCTTCCGACGCCAGCATACGCTGCACCAGGGATTCCTTGCTCATTTCGAGCGAGAAAAACGCCACCGGCACCTTGGCCGTGATCGCCGAGTGCTGCGCGATGTTGAGCGTGAACGCCGTCTTGCCCATCGACGGACGCGCCGCGACGATGATGAGGTCGGCCGGCTGGAACCCCGACGTCATGTGATCGAGTTCGACGAAGCCGGTGGGCACCCCGGTGATGGCCTGATCGCGCTGAGAGAGCAGCTCGAGCTTTTCCATGGCCGGCCAGAGCAGCTCCTTGATGCGCGCAAAGCCGGTGCGCTCCTTGCTCTGCCCCAGGGAGAAAATCCGTGACTCGGCGCTGTCGAGCAGATCGGTGGCCGTGATGCGCCCTTCGAACGCTTCCTGCACCACCTCGGTGCTCACTTCGATCAGGCGACGCAGCAGCGCCTTCTCCTTCACGATGCGCGCGTGGTACTCCACATTCGCGACCGTGGGCACGGCATCGAGCAGGAACGCGAGATACTCACGTCCGCCGGCGTGTTCGAGCTCCCCACGACGCTCGAGTTCATCGGCCAGCGTGAGCGGATCGACCACGCCACCGCGCTCGGTGATCGCGATCATGGCCCGGTGCAGCCGACGATGACCCTCGCGGTAGAACATCGTGTCGTCAACATGCTCCGACGCGCGCATGATGGCGTCGGCATCGAGCAGCATGGCGCCCAGCACGGCCTGCTCGGCCTCTTCGGACCAGGGTGGACGACGCTCCTTGTAGGGGTCGCGCGCGGCGGGCACCTGGCCATTGCCAGCGGGAACGAGACTGGTCATGAGCACATCAGGTCAACGGGGCTCTGCCGACGCATGGCCTGCCCCACCGTCGGCGGCAACAGCAGCGTCGAGCACGCGGCGCGCCAGCTTCACGTCTTCCCACGTGGGACGCTTCCACGACTCGTTGCGCAGCAGCGCCGCGGGGTGGTAGGTGACGATGAGGGGTACGCCATGAAAACGATGAATACGACCCCGCAGCACGCCGATGGACGTGGTGGTCTGCAGCAGGGTCTGCGCGGCGAAACGCCCGAGGGCCAGAATCACCTTGGGGCGGACGAGTTCGATCTGCCTGAGGAGATACGGCTGACACGCCTGCACTTCGTCGGGCAGCGGATCCCGATTGCCCGGTGGCCGATGCTTGAGGACGTTGCAGATGTAGACCGACTCGCGTGAGAGCTGAATCGCGCCGAGGATCTTGGTGAGCAACTGTCCGGCATCGCCGACAAAGGGGCGGCCCTGCGCATCTTCGTTCGCGCCGGGGGCCTCACCGACGCACAGAAAATCGGCCTCGGGATTGCCTTCACCGGGCACGGGGTTTTTCGCGGAGGCATGCAGTGCGCATCGCTGACACCCCGCGACATGCTGCGCGAGCTGTTCGAGCGTTGGAAGCTGCGCGATGTCCGGCGCCACTGACGTAGGCTGTGGCGCGCCGGCTTCGAGCCCGGCCGGAATGCCCAGTGCTTCGAGCCATGCCGGTAGCTGGGCGACACTCTCCGCCACGCGTCCTGCAGCGGGAGCCGTGCGCTTGACCGGCGCGGCGTCACCGGCCGTTGCCGACAGGGGTTCGGGAACGGGTGTGCCGTCGTTCCCGCTCTCTGGCTTGCGCGAGGCCGATGGGTTGAGACCCCGCAAGGCCGTGCGCCAATCGGCGCTGGCCCCCTCGTCGTACCGCACTTCGGGGAGCGGAGGGGCAAACTCCTGGGCGGCCGGTGGCGGCGCTTCGGCCGCCGGCGAACGATCAGGCAGCACCTGATAGTCGGCTGGCGCTGCCGATGCCGGTCGGCGTGTGGTGCTGCTGCGCGCAGACCCGCTGTCCGTGTTGGCTTTTGGACCCGTCGCGGTCGATTTCGCCCCGACGATGTCGAGTACCGATTCCACCGACATCCCATCGAGCACGTACTCGGACTCACCGAGTTCGCGGCGTTGCTCGAGGTACCGCCTAAGTCTGTCCCTGGCGTCCATGGTTGGCCCGTGCCCTCAGATGAACTGCAAAGATGACGGACGACGGAGAGCGGACACGGAAGGTGCGAACCGGGTGGGACAGGGGCGGAAAAGGCGCCGCGCCGAATGCGGGTCGCTTCGGCACGGCGCCTTGTACAGCGGAGCGGGAGTGATCAGCCCTGACGACGGCGCTGGGTCACCTTGTATTCGATGTCGCCGTCCGTGAGCTCTTCGAGCGCACGCGTCGTCAGCTTCTTTTCGTTCAGCGAACGATCGCGCGGGAACTCGTTGACCACGCGCGCAAACTTCGCGGCGATCAGCACGCTCAGGTACTTGTTGGTCGAGTGCTTCGTAACGTCCGTCGGCGTGAAAACCTGCATGCGTCAGTCGCCCCTGCTGAATACGTGAATTTCCTGTTCGAGCTGCGCAATGAGCGCCTCGACCTGCGCCTCGACCGCGTGCACGCGATCATGGCGCAATCCTTCCGCATCGATGATGGCACTCACCTGATCCACGGCGCGATCGAGGTTGTCGTTCACCACCACGTAGTGGTAGCGCCCCACTTCCCCCAACTCGGACCGTGCATTCCGGAGACGAACGAGCAGCCGTTCGCGACTTTCGCTCTTCCGGGCCGACAGGCGGGTCTTGAGAACCTCCCCTGATGGCGGCAGGACGAAAATCAGCACCGTATCGGGGAACGCGGCATGAAACTGACGCGCGCCCTGAACGTCGATGTCCATCAGCACGTGCTGACCGCTGGCGAGCACACGCTCCACCTCCGATCGCAACGTCCCGTAGAAATTGCCGTGTACTTCGGCCCACTCGGCGAACTCGCCCGCATCACGTGCGGTCAGGAACGCATCGGAGGTCAAAAACCGGTAATCGCGCCCGTCGACTTCTCCATCCCGGGGCGCCCTCGTCGTGCAACTAACAGAATAACCCAAATCGCTCCGCCGCTCCAGCAACCGGCGGGCAATTGTGGTCTTTCCCCCGCCAGAGGGGGCAGACAGAATGACCGGAAAGGCGCTCACTCGAGGTTCTCGACCTGTTCTCTGATCCGTTCGAGCTCCTCCTTGAGCCCAACCACCTCATGGAGGATCGCGGCGTCCGCCGCCTTGCTGCCCGTGGTATTGGCCTCGCGGAGCATCTCCTGCAGGATGAAGCCCAACCGCTTGCCCACCGGCTCCCCGGATTCCGCCAATGCGCCCCGGAAGGCGGCCAGATGGGCGTGGAACCGATCGAGCTCCTCCGCCACATCCATGCGATCCGCCAGGATGGCGATTTCCTGTGCGAGACGGGTTTCGTCCACCGCCAGGCCATCGGTCAATTCCTTGACGGAGGCCCGCAGCCGGTCCCGGTGCGCGATGATGCGCTCGGGCGCCCGGGCGGCAATGCGGCCCAGGGTGGCCTCCACCTGATCGAGGCGCTGACGCAGGACCTCCGCGAGGCGGGCGCCCTCCTCTTCCCGTGATCGGGACAGCGCATCGAGCGCGAGGCTCACGATCGCCACCAGATCGGCCGCCGTGCCCGTTTCTTCGTCATCCCGTGGGGCCGACAGGACATCGGGCATGCGCAGCACACTGGCCAGATCCACCCCACCCGTCAGGCCATACTGCTCGGTGAGGGCCTTGAGCTGGGCCGCGACCGCCGCAAACCGCGGCTCGTCGATGGCAATCGCCGTGCTGGCATGACGCTCCGATCGCACGGTCAGCGTGACATGGCCGCGGCTCACCTTCTGCCGCATGGCTTCACGCACCTCGGTTTCCCAGCGCCCAAAACTGGTCGGCAGCTTGATACTGGGCGAGAAAAACCGGTGGTTCACGGTTCGCACGTCGACGACCACGTGCAACGTGCCCATCGCTCCTTCGGCCTGTCCGAAGCCCGTCATCGATCGAATCATGTGGCGCTCATGGCTTCGGCAATGAAATGCGCTCGGCGGCATGCGTCAATCGCGCGCACCACGTCGCCGGCCCAGATCGACCGCGCGTGCCTCAGTTCCAGAACTCCCACCGCATGCCGTACATCTGCACCGCGGGCGGCATCGTGATGCCGGGGATCTGCTCGTACTGGCCGCCGGACAGGTTGCGATACTGGTAGAACAGCGTGGCTTTCTGAATGCGGATTTCGAGATGGGCCGTGGCCACCTGCGCCTTCTCCGTGACCCGAATGTCCAGAGCCTCCTCCTCACCACGCACGCCGTAGAAGAACGGCACGCCGTCCCGCATTTCATAGCTGATGCGGGCGTTGATGCCAAACTCGCCCTTGGGGAAGCGGCGGCGCCATTCGCTGTTCACGCCCAACTCCGCACGCACCGACGAAGGCGGTCGCTGAAACTGCCCGGTGTTCCAGCGCAACGACTGCACGTCGAATCGCAGGTCTTTGTACAACCGGCCGCGCGCCCCGATCAGAATGCCCTGTGCGGCCGGGGCCTCGATCAGCAGCGAGGGCAGCGTGAGCAATTCGAGATTGGCAAACCGCACGGCATCGTCCCGCAACACGCCGCCTCTGAGCCAGAGGTCCTTGTAGCGAATCGCGGCTTCGGCGCGCATCGACGTGGACGCGATGCGGCCCGTGGAATCACCCGGGGTGCGCGAGGCATACGCGGCATTCACCACGAACCAACTGTTGGGCCGGAACTGGGCCACCGCCTCTGTCCGATCCGTGGAGTCCGGACCGGAGCGTTCCACCCAACCGCCCAGTGAAAACGCGCGCCACTGCGCTGAACCACGCGCCACCGGCGCATGCAGCGTGACGCCGTTCAACGGACGGATGCGGTCGGTCAGCGACACGGCCCAGCGATTGGTGCGGTATCCCACCGCGACAACCTGCTGCGTGCGCGCGGCGATGGTGTCAGGACGTGGCAGTGCCACACCGTTGGCGTCGAGCACGGCGACAAACGAGTCGGGTTCGATCTTCACGCGCAGTGACTGCACCATCGCCTGCGACCAGAACCCCTCGAGCGTGTCCCCATATCCGACACGCACATACCCTTCGCGGTGCGCGCCCTTGTACTTCGGCAGATTCGAAAAGACCGTCGTGTCACGCGCGATATGTCGGTCACGATCACGCGAGCCGCCCTGTCCATAGGCGTCGATGCTCCACTTGCCACGCGCCCAGCCCAGACGCGTGAGGAAGAGCTGCACGCTGCCGTCACTACGCAAACGGCCGCCCGTGTTGCCATCGATGACGGACACCCGGCCGGACTGTGTGGCGACCTGCTGGCCACCGGCCTGGAACATCAATCCGTTGCGCCACCGGCGCGCGACAAACCCGCGGAACGCGTTGGTGTTGAGGTCACCCGTGAAGACATCCACGCGCGAGTACGGCGTGGTCCGTGTGGCCGCGAGAGTGCGCATCCACACCCGGATTTCTCCGGCGCCGCGTTCGATCACCAGTTCATCGAGCGTCCAGAGCGGAACCGCCACCAGGTCGGTGGCTCCGCCCCCTCGTGGATCGACGCCGTCAATTTCGATGCCGTCGACGAAGTAGCGAATACGCCGCGCATCGCCGTTGTAGGTGGCCGCATGAATGCCGGCGAGCCACCCGCTGCGAAACGTCGTCACCCCCGGCACACGATCCAGCAGATCGGTCAGGTTCAGGGCGCTCGATGACAGAATCTGATTCCGATCGAAACGCAGCGTTTCCGAGATATCGAGGGACGCCGACGGCATCTCGAAGCGCGCCACCGGCGTTTTGATCGTGTCCGCGAGCATCAACTGCCGCATGCTGTCGCTGCGCGCCAGAATACGGGCCTGCATGACCGAGTCCGGCTCGGCGGCGGCCGAATCGCGCGGCGGGATCGGTAGCGCAAGCCGGACCGAATCGCGTCGCGCCGAATCCGGGCGCACCTGCGCCATCGCCATCTGCGCCGACCCGATCACCAGGGTCAGCGCACCGACGACAACACAGCCCCACCGACGCCATGCCGCAGTGGCAAC
The DNA here is from genome assembly GCF_000010305.1 of Gemmatimonas aurantiaca T-27. NCBI lineage: Bacteria > Pseudomonadati > Gemmatimonadota > Gemmatimonadia > Gemmatimonadales > Gemmatimonadaceae > Gemmatimonas > Gemmatimonas aurantiaca. The sequence goes on from NC_012489.1 coordinate 2,011,830, forward strand.
GAGCTCGGACGACATGGTTGGGTCAGGCCGGCGTGGCCAGTGATGCACCGCGAGTGCGGTCACCGACGCGTGCGGGCTCGGACGATTTCGACGAAGGTGCCCACCGGCGTGCCCGTCGGCCCCTTCGGAATCCAGCCAAGGTCCGACTGCGAGTAGGCGGTTCCGGCGACATCGAGGTGCACCCACGGATAGCCGTCGACAAATTCCTGCAGGAAGAGCGCCGCCGTGATGGAACCGGCCGCGCGACCACCCGTGTTCTTGAGATCGGCCACGTCGGACTTGATCTGCTCTTTGTAGTCTTCCCACAGTGGCAGCGCCCAGCCCGGCTCGCCCGCCGCCTGTCCGGCGTTCAGCACTTCGTCGATGGCCGCCTGTTCGTTGCCGAAGACACCAACGGCATTGTGGCCCAGTCCGATGACGATCGCACCGGTGAGGGTCGCCGCGTCGATGGCGATGGCGGGATCGAAGCGCTTCGCAAACACCAGCAGATCGGCCAGCACCAATCGACCTTCTGCATCGGTGTTGATGATCTCGATGGTCTTGCCATTGGACGCACGCACCACGTCACCCGGCTTCACCGCTTCACCCGAAGGCATGTTGGTGGTGGAACCGATGATGCCCACCACGTTCACGGGCAGCTTGAGGCGGCCGATGGTTTCCATCGCGCCCATGACACCACCGGCGCCCGACATGTCGAACTTCATCCACTCCATCTCCGGTGCCGGCTTGATGGAGATGCCACCGGTATCGAAGCACAGTCCCTTGCCGATCAACACCACGGGCTTCTGATCGGCCGGGCCACCACGGTGTTCGAGCGCGACCAGCTTGGGGTCCTGGGAGGTGCCCTGCGCCACCGAGAGGAACGATCCCATGTTCGCCGCAGCCAGTTGCTCGCGGCCCCACACAGTGAGCTGCATCCCGTGACGCTCCGCAATCTCACGCCCCACTTCAGCGAACGTATCGGGCGTGCACACATTGCCGGGCATCTGGCCGAGACGCTTGGCGATGGCTTGGCCTTCCGCCATGGCCACGCCCACGGCAAAGCCGCTTGCCGACACATCACCTGCGGGCGCAATCACCGTGATCTCGGCGACACGGGCGCGGCGATCTTTTTCCGGTGGCTGCGTCTGCAGGTCGGGGTAGCTCCAGCTCCCCGCCGCGGCCCCGATCACCAGACCTTCGACGACACTGCCATCGGTGGTGGTGTCGTCGGGCAGCAGCAGCGTGATGGCGCCCGTGCCAAGCTTGGTGGCCTGTCGCGCCGCAATGGCCGCGGCCCGGCGGGCCGTGGTGCGCGTCAGTGGCGCACTGCCACGACCCACCAGCAGCAGGCGCTGCACACCCGTCTCCCCTCCGACCAGCAGCAGCGTTTCGTCGCGCCCGCCCCGGAAATCCCGTCGCGCCAGTGAGCGTCCGATCGCGCCATGTACAAGCGCATCGAGTCCGCCGAGCGCGTCGGCAAGTGCCGGAGTCTGCATCGAGGCATCCTGCGGCAGGATCACCGCCAGGAGCGGCGTATCAACGGACGCAGCGGCCGCGTGGGAAAGCTGGAACGAAAGCGACATGGAAGTCGGGAGAAAGAGAGCCAGATGGGTATGAGCGAAGCTACTTGCGGCCCTTCGCGGCTACAACGCTGCACGGCCCATCAACGGCTGGCGCGGGGTGACTGCAGGCACCACGACAGGGCTACAACGCACAACGCCCGGTGTTCCCTTGCGGGACACCGGGCGTCGTGAAAGGCCAGTGAAACTGGGGCGGGTGGACTCGAACCACCAACCGTCCGATTAACAGTCGGATGCTCTGCCATTGAGCTACACCCCATCAGCTACTGTCCAGCAGCAACGGCCGAACAATAATCACACGGCCACTCAACGCGGCAGTCCCCCCAAGCGTTGAGATGTGCCATAGCGATCGTGGCGGCACCTGAGTACACTTGGTGCTCGTGGTCTTCGGAACGCCCGGATGGCGGAATTGGCAGACGCAGGGGACTCAAAATCCCCCGACCGCAAGGTCTTGCGAGTTCGACCCTCGCTCTGGGCATTGGCTGGACAGTTGCAAAACGAACGGGGAGCATCGGCGATCAGCCAATGCTCCCCGTTTTGCGTGACCGGTGGCTCCGTCAGCGATCGCCTGGCTCGCGCTTGCGGGGCACTTCGGAATCCCGCGGCACCTTGGTCTTGCTCGAATCGTCCATACCCATCCGCCGGCGCTGCATCTCCTGCATGCCGCGGCGCAGCTCTTCCTGCAGCCCGAAGTAGCGCACCCGCTGGATCGGCGAAAGGAACTTGGCCAGCTCCTTCTGTTCCCGCTCCATGAGATCGAGTCGACGACGCTCCAGGCCGGGCATCTGGTCGAGCAGTTCACCGACCTTGGCCTCGCTGGCCTTGTCACCCGCCATGAGCTCGCGGCGCAAGGCGATCCGCACGGTCATCTCGTCGCGACGCAATTGACGGCGTGATTCTTCGGTGCGGCTCGCCACCTCGCGAAGTTTGGCGTGCATCTCGTCCGAGAGATTGAGCCGTTGTTTCACGACTTCGTCGAGCCGCTCCTGAAATCGCCGCTCGAGATGCTCGCGCTGCATCATCTCGTCGCGGCCTGGGCGCCCGCCCTTCCCTTGCTGGCCGCCTGATGGTGGGCCACCCTGCGCGGCAAGCGCAGAGGCCGACGACAGCATCGTCACCACGGACAACAGCACGGCCAGCGTGCGCAGGAGAGCGTTCATAGAGCGCCTCCACGGGTGGCCACCAACGGCACCCCCGGCATCGGATCCGTGCTCGTCGCCCCATCCCACTGATCGAGACGGTCAAGCATGCCTTGCAACTCCTCCTCGGTGTAGTCACCAAGGTCTCCATAGGACACCGGCACATCCGGCTGCGCCGCCAATGCCGCCCTCGTGTTCAGGCCGTTCATCGCCGACAGCGATTCTGCCAGCAGCGCCGGTGTTTGCAGACTCTCCCCGGCCGCGAGCTGCGTGATGGCGGCGGTGCTGCCAGACTCGCCCCCTCGCGCCACGAGCAAGGACGTCCCTCCGGCCACCATCACCGTGATGGTCGCCGCAACCCGCCACAACGTGGGGCCACTCAGCAGGCGACGGCGCGAGCGGGCCGCGACAGACGGCGGTACCGGCTGTGCGATCGTCTCCTCGGCCTTCGTGCGTACCAACATCGGCCGCGGCGGATGCTGGTGCTCGGATTCGTGGCTGCGTGGCGGTTTTGGCAATGCCGACACGATACGCGCCATATGTGCCGCATCCAGCGACACCGCATGCGGGCGCAGCGCCCGCACGGTGCGCAGGAGCGCCACATCACCAGCGCACGCCGAACACGTCGACAGATGCATATGCACCCGCGCGCGCGCTGCATCGCTCAGCGACTCCGTCACGTAGTCCGGGAGCAGATCCTGCAGCTCCTGTGCCTGGCACTCAGTCATCGAGAAACTCCTTCACCGCGCGTATCGCGTTGTGATAGTGCACCCGGGCCGACCCTTCCGTCGTGTCGAGAATCTCTGCGATCTCCCGGTAATTCCTGCCTTCCTGTACTCGCAGCAGAAACACTTCCCGCTGCATGCGTGTCAGCCGTGCCATCGCGTCCACCACCCGCTGTGAAGCCTCATCGGCCACCAGCGAGTCGAGCGCGTCGTATTCGGTTGCCACGTGTGCATCTTCCACGGCCACCTCGTGCCCCCGTCGTGCCTGCGCGCGCCGCCGGTCGATCACCAACCGCCGTTCGATCGTGAACAACCACGTCCGAAGCGAACTGTCCGACCGGAACGACTCCAAGGCACCAAACGCGCGAATGAACGTCTCCTGCACCAGCTCGTCGATATCCTCGGTCACGCCGAGGCGTACCGCGAACCGACTCAGCGCTTCCGCATGCCGCTCCACGATGGTCGTGGCCGCCCGCTCATCTCCCGACTTCCACTGCTCGATGAGCTGACTGTCCATCGAGGGATCGTCCCGGGGATCGGCATGGATCATACGCTACCCCCCGTTTGACGGGACGAAGCGCGGGCTGTTAAGGAAGCCGCAGGGATGGGACGGGATGCACTCGTCCCCGCCGTGTAGGGGGATCCGACCGGGACCACCGGTGACGACCGAAAAAGATTGACCCTGCCGCGCAGTGGGGGCAGGTTGCGGGGTATGACCGCCATGTCTCGTCGTCGAAATCGCGTTCCCGGCATCCCAGAGATCATCGCGCATCGCGGCGCGTCGCGCGAGTGCCGGGAGAACACCTTGCAGGCGTTTGCGCGGGCCTTGGCCCTCGGCGCGGACGGCATCGAGCTGGATGTGCATGGCACACAAGACGGTGTGCTGGTCGTGCACCACGATCACGTCATCCGTTCGGCGGATGGTGCCGTCTCGATGCCCATCGCCCAGCTCGAATCGTCGGCGATTGCCGGTCTCCGGCTCACTAGCGGCGATCCGGTGCCCACCCTCGACGAGGTGCTGGAACTCGTGGGTGACCAGGCCACGGTATACGTGGAGGTGAAGGCGCCGCGTGTCGAACCGCTGGTGTCGTCCGCCATCGCGCGACACCCGCATGTGGACGTGGCTGTCCATGCGTTCGACCACCGGATTCCGGTGGACGTGCGCGCGCTCAGTCCGGGGTTGTCCATTGGACTGCTCAGCGCCTCGTATCCGCTCGATGTGCGGGCCATGCTGCTGCCGGCTGCGGCAGAGGCGTACTGGCAGCACCAGGAGCTGATCGATGAAGCACTGGTGCATGATGTCCAGGCGGCCGGCGCACGACTGATCGCGTGGACCGAAAACAGCGCGCCCCATGCGCGCCAGTTGGCGGCATGGGGCGTGGATGCCTTGTGCACGGATATCCCGGGGGAGATCCGGAGCGCTCTCGAAGGGCAATAACAAACCCCGATTGCGTAACCGCCAATCGTGAGATAGCTGGCGGCCGAGCGGTCTTACTGCTGTGGTCCTGTGCTGCCGTTCTGCGGCTCCGTCGGCGGCGGTGGTGACGCCGGGGGGGCCTCAGGAGCAGCCGCGGCCGCGGGTTCCGGTGGCATGCCTGCCGCTGCCCGGGCGTTTGCCAGCTCGGTCTCCATCCGCCGCGCTTCCGCGTCCTTCGCGCGCAGCGAGTCCATCAACCGGCTGCGGGCATCGGCATCGAGATCGCCGCCCGCTTCGACGGCCCGAAAGACCGCGTATCCCAGCGCCTCGGCAGCCTTGTCCGCCTGTTCACGAGCCCGGTAGGCGTCGATGCGCAGCTTGCCTTCGTCGAAGACGTCCTGCGCGGCTTTGCCGGCCTTGTCGATCCCCTGCTTGACTTTGTCCCAGAGCGCCATGGCTCGAATCCTCGAATGTTCGCGATGAAGGAAGACCTGCCATCCCTACGGCAGCGAGGTCCGCAAAGTTGCGGCGGCGGGTCATCCAAACACAAAAGGCAGGCGCACCGGAGTGCCCTGCCTTCTGCATCATGAAACGGACGGGCTTACGCCTCGACCACTTCCTCGATCTCGACTTCCACGTACTCGACGGGGACGACGTTGACCTTGTAAGCCTTCTTGCTCTTGTGCGCGAACTGCACGACGCCGTCGACGAGCGAGTAGATCGTGTAGTCGGTGCCCATGCCCACGTTGGAGCCCGGGTGCCACTTGGTGCCGCACTGACGCAGGATGATGTTGCCAGCCGTCACGAACTCACCGCCATACTTCTTGATTCCCCGGTACTTCGGATTGGAATCGCGGCCGTTGCGTGAGGAGCCGACGCCCTTCTTATGTGCCATGACGAATAACTCCTAAAGAAGGCAGCGCGCCGGAGGGGCGCACCGCCGGCGCTCAGCCGAGGGTGATGTCCTTGATACGGACTTCCGTGAACTTCTGCCGGTGACCCTGCTTGCGGGCGTAGTTCTTCCGGCGCTTGAACTTGAAGACGATGATTTTGTCATCGAGGCCATGCTTCACGATCTCGGCGGTGACTTTTGCGCCGGAAAGCGTGGGCACGCCCAGGCGGACCTGCTTGCCGTCGGAGCCGAGGAGGACGTCGTTGAATTCGACGGCCGTGCCGGCTTCGCCCAACAACGAGGGGATCCGAAGGCTCTTGCCCGGCTCAGCGCGGAACTGCTTGCCACCGGTGCGGATGATCGCGTAGCTCATGGTTCTGTCCAAGTGATATCGTTCCAAACGTAGCCTAGAAGCTTATCCGAGCGCGGGTTGCGTGTCAACGGACAAACGGGCACTGCAGCAGCGGAAACGGCAGGAACCGTGTCCGTCGTTCAACTACGCCAGCGCGTATTGCTGGGTCACGTCCCGCTGGGCGCCGCGCATGACCAGCTTGATCTCGTCCGGCTTGAGCAGCGGGTCGTCCCGCAGCTCGAGCGTGAAGCCCGCCATCTTTTCCAGGCGCTTCATGAAATCGTGCTCCTGCTCGAGCACATGCAGGGCCACTTCGGGGTGCAGGCGCAGTACCACCGGCTCCTTCCGTCCCTCGGCCGCCATCCGGCGTACGGCGCGCTCGGTGCGGCGCACGATGGTTTCCGGAGTGAACACCCGCCCCGTGCCGCTGCAGGTCGGGCAGCCTTCGGTCATGCTGTGCCAGTGGCTCTGGCGTACCCGCTGGCGAGTCATCTCCACCAGGCCCAGGTCCGACACGGCAAACGCCTTGGTGCGCGCCCGGTCGCGGCCCAGATGGGTGCGCAGTTCGTGCAGCACCTTGTCGCGGTTCGACTGCGTCTCCATGTCGATGAAGTCGCAGACGATGATGCCGCCCACGTCGCGCAACCGGAGCTGGCGGGCGATCTCGCGCGCCGCTTCGGTATTGGTCTTGAGAATGGTCTTTTCGGGGTCCCGCTTGCCGGTGTACCGCCCCGAGTTCACGTCGATCGAGACCAGCGCCTCGGTGGGCTCAAAGATGAGGTACCCGCCACTGGGCAGGTCGCAGCGCCGCTTGAAGAGATCGCGGATTTCCGTTTCGATCCCCTCCTTGTCGAACAGCGGCACGTTCTCTTCGTAGAGCTTCACGCGCTCCACCAGCTCGGGTGCGATGCCCTGCAGGTATTCGGTGATCTCGTTGTAGACCTGCTTGGAGTCGACCTGGACCCGCTCCACCTTGGCGCTGAACAGATCGCGTACCAGACCGCGGGTGACGTTGGTTTCGCGGTGCACCAGCGAAGGGGCTCGCGTGAACTGCGTCTTCCGCTTGATGCGCTTCCAGTTGTTGATCAGCGTCTGGAGTTCGCGCTCGAAGGTTTCCTTGGTGGCGTCTTCCGAGACGGTCCGGACGATGACGCCGCCGGCGTCGTCGGGGAGCATCTCTCCCACCATGGCGCGCAGGCGCTGGCGTTCGGAGCGCTCGTCGATCTTGCGGCTCACGCCCACCTTGGACGCAAACGGCATGTAGACCAGGAACCGGCCAGCCAACGACACCTGCGCGGTGACGCGCGGTCCCTTGGTGGAGATGGGTTCCTTGGTGATCTGGACCAGGATCTCCTGGCCGCGCTTGAGGAGGTCCTGAATGGGGCGGACTTCGCGGCGGCCACGTCGGCCACCACCACCGCCCGACTCTTCACCGGACTCATCCTCGTCGTCGTCATCGTCGTCGGACACCTGGGCGTCCTCGACCACTACGTCGGCCGCGTGCAGAAACGCGGACTTTTCCGTACCGATGTTGACGAAGGCGGCCTGAATACCGGGCAGCACCGCTTCGACCTTCCCCAGGTAGACATCTCCCACCATACGGCGGGCGTCGGGGCGGTCGACCAGCAGTTCCACCAGTTGGCCGTCCTCGATGATGGCGACGCGCGTCTCACGCGGCGTCGCATTCACCAGGATCTCTCGCTTCATTAATTGCCTGTCGTACACCTCAGCGGCAGCGACTCTGGGCGCCAGGGTGACGATGAAAACAGGTGATCCAACAGGGTTGCCCACGCGCGCCAAATGGCCGCGCGATGGACGTCGTCACAGGCACCCCCGGGCATGACCGATCGATCGGGCGATCCGTGTCGGGGCCGCTGGCCATCCCGCGCTGTCAGAACGCTGCAGCGGCAGGAGGCGCGCACCCCGAAGTTCTCACGGTCACCCGCGATCGACGCGCGTACGAGCGCGCGAAAGCGCGGCCCCTACGGCGTGTCATACGGCGGAACGTGTGGCTGGGTCGGGCGGCGGCACGCTGGCCCCGGCCGGCCCACACCACCAACGCAAACAGTCCGCGAGTCGCACGGACCACCGGCGCCAGAAGCAACGGCTACGAAAACCTCATCTAAAGAGTACACATGGCCGAACGGGTCCCGCAATGCACGTCAGGCAACGAATGTTGCACGACGTCGCATTGCAGAACCCGTCTTGCACGATCGGACGACACGTAGATCCGGGCGGGCCCGCCGGCCGTCACGCCGCCGTCACGCCGTGGTCACTCAGGCCATCAGGTCCTTGAGCAGGTGGCGTGCGATCACCATGCGCTGGATCTCGCTCGTGCCTTCCCCGATCTCACAGATCTTGGCGTCGCGCATGTAGCGCTCCACGGGGTAGTCCTTGGTGTAGCCGTAGCCGCCGTGCACCTGAATGGCCTTGATGGTCGCCTTCATCGCCACTTCCGAACAGAAGAGCTTGGCCATCGCGGCTTCCTTGCTGAACGGGTGCCCGTTCTGCGACAGCCAGGCCGCGTGGTACATCAGATGGCGACCGGCTTCGATCTCCGTGGCCATGTCGGAGAGCTGGAACTGAATGCCCTGGAAGGACGAAATCGGCGAGCCGAACTGCTTGCGCACGCTGGCGTACTTGAGGGACTCCTCGAGCGCGCCCTGCGCGATGCCGATCGACAGCGCGGCAATGCCGATGCGGCCGGCATCGAGAGTCTTCATGAAGTTCGTGAAGCCAAGTCCTTCCGTACCAAGGAGATTCTCCGCCGGAACTTCCACGTTGTCGAACAGGAGTTCACGCGTATCGGAGGCCCGCCAGCCCATCTTGTCTTCTTTCTTGCCGGCCGTGAAACCCTTCATGTTCACGAGCGAGTCATCGTGACCGACGCCATGCACGCGGCAGGCTTCGAGGTCCACCGAGTCCTTGGTCAGGATGAAGGACGAAATGCCCTTCGTGCCCTTGGACGGGTCGGTCACCGCGGTGACCACAAAGATCTCCCCGACGCCGGCATGGGTGATGAAGCGCTTGCTGCCGTTCAGGATGTAGCGGTCGCCCTGCTTCACGGCCGTCGTGCGCGTGCCACCGGCGTCGCTGCCGGCCGCTTCTTCGGTCAGCCCGAAGCCGCCCAACACCTTGCCACTGGCCAGCAGCGGCACGTAGCGCTGGATCTGCTCCGGCGTGCCAAACTTGACGATCGGCGAGGTGCCCAGCGTGGTGTGCGCACTGATCGTGATGGAGTGCGAGGCACACACCTTCGCGAGCTCTTCGATGGAAATCATGAAGCTGAGCGTGTCGAAGCCGGCACCGCCGACCTCTTCGGACCAGGGCACACCCAACAGCCCCAGTTCGCCCATCTGCTTCACGTTCTCCCACGGGAACGTCGAAGCTTCGTCATGCGCCGCGGCAACAGGCGCGACGTGATCGCGCGCAAACGCGCGCACCATGTCACGAACAGCAAGGTGCTGCTCGGAGAAGTACAGACTGTCGTGCATTGCTGGACGGCGGGAGGGAGCGGAGGTCGGAAACGGTCACGCCGAACGACGGGACCGCGAACGGGTCGACGGAAGGTCTTCTGCCGTTGCCGGAGAGGCGGTGAGCCCGAGACAGCGATCACATGCATCACACTGCGATCGCACCCCGGGATCTCCAAAATAGCGCAGCACAAACGCTCGGCGGCACTGCCGCGTCTGCGCATAGCGTTGCACGGCTTCGAGCCGGTCCAAATCCGCTTGCCGACGACGCGCGATAGCGTTCCAGTCAACCGGAAGCCACGACGCGTCCCGACTACGTGGGTCCAGTCGAAATCCACCCCCTCTACGTGTCCAGGTGAGGAACTGCTGTGCTTCCAGTCGTTCGAGGATGGGGACGAGTCCCATCGTCCCACCGAATCTCTGGGGAAGGCCCTGCAGATCAACCGCCGCGCCCGTCTCCAGAGCGGCGCCGGCCACACGCCACAGGGCGCGCAAGACGTCGCGGTCGGTGGCGCGTGCTCCGGTGAGCTCCCGCGTGATACGGCCGGGTGAGGCGATGAGACGGACCCACACCTGATGCAACGAGGGCAGTTCCTCCGCACAGGCGCCGGCGCGGAGCAGCGCTCGCAACGCGGGGCCCGTCTTGCGTTCGCCGATCTTGCTGGGCAAGCAGGCAGCCAGGGCTTCGGGCGTGAGCGAGACAAATCCCTCGTGGTCGGCCTGGTCCCGTAGGGCACGCCAGACCAACTCCACGACCGGGCGCTCGGCGTGTGTGCTGTTGATGAAATACTCGTGCGTGAACCGATCGGGATAGCTGTGCAGCAGCACGCAGGTGCTGGCCTGGCCGTCGCGGCCGGCCCGACCGGCTTCCTGGTAGTACGACTCCAGTGTGCCGGGCATGGAGTGATGCACCACGAGCCGCACATCGGGTTTGTCGATGCCCATGCCGAAGGCGCTCGTGGCGACGATGACGCGCGAACGCTCCTCCATGAAAGCATCCTGGGCGCGCTGGCGTTGTCGATCATCGAGGCCTCCATGATAGGCCGTGGCCTTGATGCGACCCCGCAGGAGCACGGCCGTCACCCGCTCCACCGCTTTTCGGGTGGGCGTATACACCACGGCTGCACCTGGCGCGTCCCGCAGCCACTCGATGGCGGTCAGATCCTTGTCGCGTTGCGTGCGCGTGGGCACGACATGGTAGGTGAGATTGGTGCGGTCGAAGCCACCCACCACCACCTCGGGCTGGCGCAGCAGCAACTGGCGTGCGATGTCGCGGCGTACCTCAGGAGTCGCGGTGGCCGTGAGCGCCACGGTCTGTGGTGAACCGAGCTGCTCGCGAATGTATCCGATGCGTCGGTAGCTGGGCCGGAAGTCATGCCCCCATTCACTGATGCAATGGGCCTCGTCGACGGTCAGCAGCACCACGCCGATCGTGCGCAGTTGTTGCAGCATGCGTCCGGCTTCCATGCGTTCCGGCGCGAGATACAACAACCGCAAGGAGCCATCGCGGGCTCGTGCCATACGATCGGCCACTTCGCTGACCGAGAGCGTGCTGTTGATGTACGCAGCCTCGATACCACGCCGCGCGAGCGTCTCCACCTGATCCTTCATGAGGCTGATCAACGGTGAGATCACGATCGTCAGCCCATCCCGCACCAAGGCGGGCACCTGAAAACACAGCGACTTGCCACCGCCGGTGGGAAGAACAATCAGGGCATCACGGCCAGATAGCACCGCTTCCACGGCGCGAATCTGCGGCGGCCGGAAATCGGGATAGCCGAAGTACCGCAGCAGCGTGGCGCGTGCCTGTTCGAGCGTTCCAAAGTGCCCGCGGGGGGTGGGGGCGGTCGACATGCCACATCGTAGGGCCACTCCTGCGGCGATGTGGCATCATTTCATTGCGCGCGTGATCGTTTCGGTGCGACAAGGTCCGAACAACCTTGCCACGGATTACGCGGAAACCACACGGAAACGACACGGATACAAAAGCCTTTGTTGATTGGTGCTTCTCCAGCCGTGCATTGTCTTCAGTTTTTCATTTCTTTGATTTGCTGTTGCAGTACCCGTGTCGTTTCCGTGTGGTTTCCGCGCAATCCGTGGCAAAGCAGTTCCCGTTACACGGCGCGTGCGAAGTGACCCCGGGTAAAGGCACCATCGAGCAGCACGCGTGATGCACTGGCAGGGGTTGGCGCACCCTGTGCCAGCGCGTCGAGGATGTCACGGTAGCTGCGCACCAACTGCTGCACCGGATCCCCAGCCACATTGAACACCATCTGATAGCCACGGATACCCTGCGCCCACAGCGCCGGCAAATACTCGGACGCATCGATGGGACGCGAATGCAGCAGCCGGTTGCGACACGCGCTGTCGGTCGCCACACCGAAGGTGTATCCAGCCGGATCGGTGAGTGACACCTGCGTGTGTTTTTGCACGCAGAGATCACGACACGTCGTGGCCTCGCGATCGAAGGCGGCGCTCAACACGCAGTGTTCGATGGTCATGCCTTCCGGGCGTCCGTACACCAGCACGTCGAAGCCTGCCCCGCCCCACGGTGCCGTGAGGGCCTGCAGTTCCTCTACTGTGAGCTCGATGGATGCCACCAGTTGCGACGCACCCACTTCGAACATCATGGCGGCCGTGTGCTGGTTGAACACGTTGGTGGCATAGTCCGCGATCACGTCCCGATCGCCGCCGAACTCACGAATGAGTCCGAGGTGGCCGCTGAGCAGTGGCAATCCCAGCGCCAACCATGGCGCGATCGCCTTGCGCTCTTCGGGGCGCACGATGGTGGGCGTGCGCAGGCGCAGCCCCACACCCTGCGCGGTCAGTTCGTCGCGTAGCGTGATCACGCGGCTGCGCGGCGGTGCCGGGTGACGGAGAAACGGATCGAACACGACTTCGGTGGCACCACCGGCGGCCGCTTCACGCGCCGACTCGAGATCGTACACAATCACGCGCAATGCGGGCGCTGCGCTCTCCGACCTCGCCTGGCCGCTCACCGGCACGGCGGTCACCGCATCGGCGATGTGCGCGACACGCACCGCCTCGTCGCTGCTGCGTGCCCATCCCAACTGCTCTTCGAGTTGCTCGACCGCGTCCTGCCGAATGCGATTGAGTTCGCTGACCGGAAGGAAGAGGCCATCACCGAGTCCCGACGTGTCTATGCTGCCAAGCTTGAAGGCGGTGCCGCCGAGTCGACCCAGTTGCTCACGCAACTGCGTCATGTCGAGGGACCGCTTGCTGGCTGGTGCGAGCGTGACTTCACCACGCACCGACGACTCGAGTTCTCCGGCACGCCAGATCGTCTTGAGTGGTCCACCAGCATGACCGAAGCAGCGCACGTCCACGCGGATCGCCCCCACGCGCTCCGGCATCGGCACATTGGCATACGAGGCCTGCGCCTCACTCAGCAACTTGGCATCACTGGTGCGTACGACACGCCAACCGCTTGCCACGCGCGTGGTGCGCAATCCGCTGCGCACCGACACCACCTGTCGATGCAATCCATCACGCGTGCCCATCGCGCGCACACTTTGCACCGTGCCACCGATGTTGGCCGACGACGATGGATCGGGTGATTCGAAGCCCAGACCATCCCCCACCGTCAGTGGACGCGATACTTCAACAATGAGATCGTCGCCCTCCTGCCCCACCACCGTGCCCAGTGTCAGCCCACGATTGTCCGGCTGCGTGCGGGTGATGTACTCGCGACCCTGCCGACCACCGTACATGCCACCCGTGTTGCCGCGGCTGAAGATCTGCACCAGCGGTTCCACTTCGTCGATCGTCGGCGCACGTCCTTCTTCACCACGCGCGATGCCGTCGAGCCAGCCGCGATAGGCCTTCGTCACCGTCGCAACGTACTCGGGCTTCTTCTTGCGCCCTTCCACCTTGAGGCAGCCGACGCCGAGCTTGGCGATCTCTTCCAGGTGATCGTGTGCGGCCAGATCCTTGGTGCTGATCAGGTACCCCTGATCGAGCGTCGCACCGGTGCTGTCGTCGTTGAGCGTGTAGTCTTTGCGGCATGACTGCGCGCACGATCCACGATTGGCCGAGCGCTCGCTGATCATGCCGGACATGAAACACTGTCCGGAATACGAGATGCAGAGCGCGCCGTGCACGAACGTTTCGAGTCCGAGATCGGGCACCGCTTCGCGAATGAGGCGGATGTCCTCGAGCGTGTTTTCACGCGCCAGCACGACACGTTCGATACCCAATTCCTGCATGACCAGCGCGCCACCGGCATCGTGCACGGTCATTTGTGTGCTGCCGTGCACCTCGAGCTGGGGGTACACCTGCTGGATGAGGCGAACCACGCCCAAGTCCTGCACGATCGCGGCGTCGATACCGCGGTCGATGCACTCGCCGAGATACACCAGCGCTTCGTTCAGCTCGTGCGGCTTGATGAGCACATTGAACGTGAGGTAGACCCGCACGCCCCGGGCATGGGCAATGGCGCAGGCCTGTCCGAGCTCATCGAGCGAGAGCTGGGCGCCTTCATCACGCGCATTGTACATGGACGCCCCGAGATACACGGCGTTCGCCCCATTGGCGACAGCGGCGCGTACGGCATCGAGCGTGCCGGCGGGGGCGAGTAGTTCGGGAACGTGACGACGGGACATCCCTGATAATCTAGCGGGTCCCAGCCCATGATTGGACCGGGACCCGCTTGCTCCTCACCTGGACGCCCGAACTACGGCTGCCGAGGCTTGTAGAACCGCAACAACAAGGCGCTGGCCACCAACGCGATGCCGATCCAACGCACCCACTCGAGGCTGGTGCGCTGGGCGACCGTGAAGGCGATGACGCCAAACGCGATCAGGGCAACGCGGAGGCGTATGATCACGCGAATGCCGGCAGGCCCGCCGCCTTGGCTTCGGCGTCCGGCACTTCGATGACCAGGCGCAGCAAGGCCGTGGAAAACACCTTGCCCTGCGCGTCGGTCTTGAGTGACAGCGTGCCACCGCCATCGAGCGCGCCATGCAGCAGGAAATTCAGCGCCAACAGATTGGGCAGCTCGAAGCGCACCACGTCGCCGGTGATATGGCCCGTGAAATGCTTGGCCACCGCGGCCTTCGTGACGTACTTGTCGAGCACCGCATACCACTCGGGCTTGAGCGCGATGACACCCACGTTGGCCGTGTCGCCCTTGTCGCCGCTGCGGGCATGGGCAATATCGAGAAGTCGGACTTTCATGCGATTACTCCACGATGGCAACGGAGGTGGACACGGCGCGCTTGTCGAGCAGCGCGGGCCAGTAGGCCACGATCTCTTCAACCTTGGGGCGACCACCAGCGAAGCCGGTGACACTCGGCGGGCCGTTCAACACCAGCGGCACGATCTCGCGCGCAAAGCGCTCCACCGCCGCCTTGTCGCCACCACGCACACCGATGCGATACTGCACTTCCGGTGCACTGCGGCCATCGCCGGCCAGTGAACCGTGCGTGGATGTGGCACCCACGAACTCGCTCAGCACCTGGTCGAACTTGAGGCCCAGGCGATCGAGACGCTCACGCAGCACCCGGTCGGCCAGCTCGGCCTTCTCCATGGCGTCCGGCCAGCCGTACACCAGCGTGCCCACGGCCTTGTAGCCCGAGCGGTAGGCGATGGACACCTTGAGGAACGGGGTCGGCGCGCCGCCGGTGATGCCGTGCACGCGCACGCGGTTCTCACCGTCGGCCTGCAGGCGAATGCTGGTGAAGTCGGCCACCACGTCGGGCGTGATGTACGAATTCGGATCGCCCATTTCGTACACGAGCTGCTCGGTCACGCTGGGCACGTTCACACGGCCGCCCGTACCGGGATGCTTGGTGATCACGAACGAACCATCGGCGTTGGCTTCCGCAATCGGATAGCCGACGTTCGCGAGGTCGGGGATGTTGCGCCAGTCGTACAGGCAGTTGCCGCCCGAGCTCTGCGCACCACACTCGAGGATGTGTCCTGCCACGATACCGGACGCGAGCTTGTCCCAGTCATCGGCCGCCCAGCCGAACTCATGACGCAGGGGCGCCATGGTCAAGGCGGTGTCGGTGCTGCGGCCAGTCACGACCACATTCGCGCCACGCTGCAGCGCTTCGACGATGGGCGTCGAGCCGATGTAGGCGTTGGCCGAGAGCACACGATCGCGAATCGTCGAGAGCGGCTCGTCGGTGTCCATGTTGCGCAGTTCGTGGCCGGCAGCCATGAGCTCGTCGAGACGATCGAGCACATCGTCGCCCGTCACGACGCCGATGCGAATCTTGCCACGCACGCCATGCTTGCTGGCCGCTTCGAGCACAGCCTCTGCGCAGGCGTTGGGGTTCACACCACCGGCGTTGGCGATGACCTTCACGCCACGCTCGGCCACAGCCGGGAACACACTCTCCATCGCGCCCACGAAGTCACGCGCGTAGCCCATGCGGGGATCGCGTTCCTTCTGCTTCTGCACGATGGACATCGTGACTTCGGCGAGATAGTCGAGCATGAGGTAGTCGACCTGTCCGCCTTCCACCTGACGGCGCGGGGCTTCGAGCCAGTCGCCCCAGAAGCCTTGTCCGCTGGCCACGCGAACCACGCGGCCCTTCGATTCCTGCGACATCACTGCGCTCCGAATGTTGGCATCGGCGGCAGCACGAAAGCGCCGAGATGCGGTCCAGGGTTCTGCAACGCCGAGCGCAGGGCAAGCGCCAGCATGCTGCGAGTGTCTTCGGGATACACGATGGTGTCGACAAAGCCGCGCGCGGCGGCATAGCGAGCATCGAGCTGCGTCTCGTAGTCCGCCCGCATGCTGGCAGCAGCTTCGAGCACTTCAGGAGATGGCGGCGTGCCGGCCTTCTTGGCGGCATCGAGCGCCGGTCCGTGCACAGCCTGCACGGCGGCTTCTCCTTCCATGACCGCCATGCGTCCGGTGGGCCAGGAAAGGATGAAATCGGGATCGAAGCCCTGGCCGGCCATCGCGTAGTAGCCTGCGCCACTCGCGTGGTTCACGGTGAGCACGATCTTGGGGACGCGGGCACACGCCATCGCTTCGACAAAATGCGCGCCGGCGCGGATGATGCCTTCATGTTCCGCTTCGGGCCCGACCATGAAGCCGGACACGTCCTGCACGAAGATGATCGGGATGCCCTGCTTGTCGCAGCGCTCGATGAAGTAGGCGACCTTCTCCGCGCTTTCCGCGTAGATGATGCCACCGAAACGCGGCTTCTCACCCGGACGGCCTTTGATCAGTCCGCGCTGGTTGGCGATGATGCCCACGGGGATGCCTTCGATACGCGCATCACCGCAGATCATTTCCTTGGCGAGGTTGCCCTGGAATTCATCCAGCTTGCCTTCATCGAGCACGGCGCGCAGCAGCGCATGCATGTCGTACTGCATGCGATGATCGGCCGGCAGCAGGTCATACAGCGTGGAGGGCGGCTCGGCGGGTGGACGCCATGCGGCCTGCGGCGGCGTGTTCGGACGCGGCAGGCGCGCCACGAGTTCACGCAACTTGACCAGGCACGACGCATCATCGTCGAGCGCATAGTGCGCGACGCCGCTCACTTCGGTGTGCGTGAGCGCACCACCCAGCGTCTCGCCGTCGATGGACTGGCCCGTGGCGCCCTTCACGAGATTCGGACCACCCAGGCCCATGAACGACGTGCCCTTCACCATCAGGATCACGTCACTGAGCGCGGGGAGATAGGCACCGCCCGCCACACACTGCCCCATCACGGCCGCGAGCTGCGGAATCCGCAGGTAGCGACGCATGATCGAGTTGTAGTAGAAGATGCGCGCCGCGCCGTATTGTCCGGGGAACACACCACCCTGATAGGGGAGGTTCACACCGGCCGAGTCGACGAGGTAGATGATCGGGATGCGGCAGCGCATGGCCACTTCCTGCGCCCGCAGGATCTTGGTGATCGTTTCGGGCCACCACGAGCCGGCTTTCACCGTGGCATCGTTGGCGACGACGACCACTTCGCGTCCATCCACGATCGCAATGCCGGTGATCACGCCGGCGCCGGGCGCCTGGCCGTCGTACCGGTCGTGGGCGATCAGCAGACCGATTTCGAGAAACGGGGTGCCGGGATCGGCGAGCTGTTCGACGCGTTCACGCGCCGTGAGCTTTCCCTGCTTGTGCTGCTTTTCGATCTTGTCGGGCCCACCGCCTTGGCGGAGCTGGGCTTCCAGCGCGCGGAGTTCATCGGCGAGCCGGCGCAAACGGCCGCTCACGAGATCTGCTGCTCGCGGGCCGCAAACCAGGTGCGGATGTAGTCCACGAGGTCCTGCGTGCTGGTACCGGGGCCAAACAGGCGTGCAATACCCTGTGCGTTGAGCGCGTCCATGTCCTCTTTGGGAATAATGCCACCACCGGTGAGGAGGATGTCCTCACGCCCTGCTTCAAGGAGCAAGGCACGCACACGCGGGAACAGCGTCATGTGGGCGCCGGAAAGGATCGACAAACCCACGACGTCCACGTCTTCCTGGACAGCGGCCGTGGCGATCATCTCGGGAGTCTGGTGCAGGCCGGTGTAAATCACTTCCATGCCGGCATCGCGGAGTGCCGCGGCGACCACCTTGGCGCCGCGATCATGTCCATCGAGGCCTGGCTTGGCCACCAGCACACGGATCGGTCGAGTCATCGGTTGGCTTGCAGGGTGGGACCCGGAGACGGAATTTTTTGCTCCGGTCGAACGAAGGCCGCACCCCGGCAACCCGGGGACAGCCTTCCAACTTACTCAACCTTCCTTACGCGCCACCAGCAGCATTTCGCTCGAAGTGCGGCTGAGGGGGCGGTCGGCCCAACTGTCGAAGGCCTGTTCCACGACGAGACCTACGTCGCGCATCCGGCCCGCCAGTTCGGAGGCGGTGTACAGCCTGATACGGTGCGTCCGCTCTCCCTCACCACTCGGCCCACGCCACGTCGAGGTGATCTCGAGGAAGCCAGACAGCGGATCGAAGCTGCGTTCCTGCCCGAACATCGTGCCGTCGGCGGTGCTCCACCAATCTCGCGTGAGGAATTTGGCCATCACGCCATCACGAGCTCCGCCGTGCCAGATCAGCACGCCACCGGGCTTGAGCACCCGGGCAAACTGCTCGAGTACGCGCAGGTCGTCCTGCGGTGTGTCAAAAAAGCCGAACGAGGTGAACAGGTTGACCACGGCATCGAACCGTTCGGTCCACCGCGCAGGCAGCTTGCGCATGTCACCCTGTGTGTAGCGCAGCGTACGGCCGGTCCCCCGCTTCCGTGCGACTTCGAGCAGGGGTTCGGAATAGTCGAGACCATCCACATCGAACCCCGCCTCGGCCAGCAGATGCGCATGTCGCCCCTGCCCGCAGGGACAGTCGAGGATACGCGCACCGGACGGCAGGGCGAGCACCTCCATCAATCGCGCCACTTCGCGGCGATCCTGGACGAGGTCGAACAGCGGCTCGTATTCGTGCAGGTACTGGGCATCGAAGTGCGTCTGCCACCACGCTCCGCCTGGTTTCGCTTTTCCGGCAGCCTTGGGGGAAGCGGCGATCTTTCGGGGGCGCGTCATGGGATCACTGGTCCTGTGAGGAAGTCAGTGGAGTGAAACTGGGCTGCGTGAGCAGTGACGCGCTCTGCGCACGCAGCGTGTCGGCCACGGCAAAGGGCACCAGCGAACCATCTTCGAGACCATCGAGCTGTGCATCGATCCACTGCAACGTGGTCGCGTCATGCCAGAGTCTTTGGCGGATCTGCTGCTCGACGACTTCCATCACGCGTTCGCGCAAACGCAGGCGTCGTCGCAGGCGCAACTCGCCACTGGCTTCGAGATACTGTGCGTGGCGATCGAGGGCCGTGACGATGTCATCGATCCCCTGATTCTGCGCCGCGATGGTACTGAGCACTGGCGGCGTCCATGTGTCGCTGTCGCTCGCCAGAGCAGACGCCTTCACGGGACGCGCATGACCAGCCCGCAAGCCGAGCATGAGCTCGATGTCGTGACGTAGGCGATCGGCGCCCGGGCGGTCGGCCTTGTTCACCGTGAACACGTCGGCAATCTCCATCACACCCGCCTTGAGGGTCTGAATGGAATCACCGGACTCCGGCACCAGCACGACGAGCGTGGAATCGGCCGCACGCGCGACATCGAGTTCGCTCTGCCCCACCCCGACGGTTTCGAGCAGGATGACATCCATGCCAAATCCGTCGAACACATCGCACACTTCGCGCGTGGCCGTGGCCAGGCCACCCAGCGAACCGCGTGTCGCCATGGAGCGAATGAACACACCTTCGTCGAGCGCCACCTCTTCCATGCGGATGCGGTCACCGAGCAGCGCGCCACCGGTGAAGGGTGACGTGGGATCGACCGCTACGATGCCCACGCGCAGTCCGCGCTCGCGGTAGGCGCGGGTGAGCCGCGTGGTGATGGTGCTCTTCCCGGCGCCCGGTGGTCCGGTGATGCCAATGCGACGGGCACGCCCGACCAGCGCGTGCTGTGCGGCCAGGATCTGCTCGAATCCCGGCCGGTGATTCTCGACGATGCTGACGGCTCGCGCGAGGGCGGCCGGCTTGCCTGCGCGAAACTGCTCCAGCAAACGTGCGAGGGCCGACTCAGTCGGCGCTGTCGTCATGTTCATCCCGAATGTCTCCCACCAGCTCCTCGAGCAAGTCCTCGAGGGTGACCATGCCAATGGTGCGCGCACCCTCGGCATTGCCCTCCTGCACCACGGCGAGCTGACGACGGGCCCGCAGCAGTTCGAAAAGCAGTTCGTTGGCCGGGCGATCCGCGACAGTGCGGGTCACCGGCAGCATCGGCGGCAACGACTCACCGCGACGCTTGAAGATATCCATCACGTGCACCATGCCGATGATCTGATCCGGCTGCTCGCGATACACCGGCACACGGCTGTACCCGGATTGTGAAACCCGACGGGCCAGTTCATCGGCCGGCAGACCGTCCGGAATGGCGAAGAGCTCCGTCAATGGGCGCATCACATCACGCACTGTCTTGTCGCCGAACTGCATCACACCGGAAATGATGGCCATCTCCTCGGTGGTGCTCATGTCGTCGAAGGCCCCTTCGCGCAACAACTCTTCCAGTCCGTCGCGGGTCTCGTCGCCATCCGCCGCGTCGCGTGCCGGAGAAACCAACCGGCGCACGGCATACGCGATCGCATGGAAAGGCGCGAGGGCGAGATCGACCACACGCAGCACGGGCACCATCACGGGCACGAGGGTGGGCGCCCACCTTCTGCCGGCGGCACGTGGCAGCAACTGACCGAAGACCAGCAGCAGCACGAGGAACAGCGTCACGTCCGCCACGAACTTCCACGCGCGCAAGCCGTCGGCCATCGCAATCAGGGCGCCGGTGGTGAACACCACCAGCATGCCAGCGGTGCCCGCCGCGTGCACCAGACGAGTGGGGCGTTCGAGATAACGCGCCATGGCACCGGCGCCACCCGCACGATGTTCGATCCAGTGCCGGAGCCACAACCGGCTGACCGTACGTACGGCGGTCGCGCCAACCGTGAGCACGGCCATCACGCCGACCGCCAGAAAGATGAGCGCCACGATCATCAGTGCGCCTCCGATGCGGACAGCGCATCGTCGGTGGTGTCCGGCACACGTTCGAGAAAGACGCGCTCGATCTTGCGGCGCACCACCCGCTCGACGATCGCCCGGAACGGCCCAATCGTCAGCGATTCTCCCGCTTTGGGCACACGGCCCAGCAACTCCAGCACGAGACCACCAACGGTCGATACATCGTCGCGGGTGAAATCATGACTGAGCGCCTTGGACAGATCATCCAGCGTGAGTCGGCCGGACACCCAATACCGCGTCCCTTCTTCACTTTCGACGAGGCGTTCTTCATCGTCGTACTCATCACCGATCTCGCCGACCAGTTCCTCGAGCACATCTTCGATGGTCACCAGTCCGGCCGTGCCGCCGTATTCGTCGGCGACGATGGCGATGTGCCGTCGGGCCTGGCGAAACTCCCGCAGCAGGTCGGCGATGCGCTTCGATGTCGGAATGAACACCGGTGATCGCATCACCGAAGTCCAGCCCTCTGCCGGCTCCTCATCGGCCAATACGGCTGGCAGCACATCCTTGACGTACAGAATGCCAACAATCTCGTCGATCGATCCTTCGTACACCGGGATACGCGAGTGCTCGGCGCTGCGAATCCGGTCGAGCATTTCGGACCACGGCGTTTCGCGTTCCACCCCCGTGATATCCACGCGCGGGACCATAACTTCTTCGGCCGTGGTCTCACCGAAATCGAACACGCCGAGCAACAGCTCACGCTCATCGCGGGATACATCGGCTTCGGTCGTCACCACATCGCGGAATTGTGCGGCCGCTTCTTCGCGCCGTTCGTGCGTGGCATCCACTTCAGGCACGATCTCGGCAAACAGTCCATCCAGCCAATCACCCAGCAGCATGACCGGTCGCAGCACCGCTTCGATGATCCGGCCGACACTGACGAGACGCATCGATCCGCTGGCGCCGAGCCCGTCGCCCACCACGCGCGCAATACTCTCCGCCAGCAATACGGTGGTCAGTCCGAGCAGTACGACAGACAGCGCCGTGCCCAGCGTCGGCTGTTCGATCAGATCGAGTGCCACGGCGATGCCGCTGCCGGCCGCGAGGTGGCCGATGACCCGGGCAAAGGCGAGGGCACGGTGTGTGCGCTCGCGCATGGCGACACTGCGGGCGCCGTTCGGTGCGGTGGACGACGGCGCGTCCGTCCCATCAGGACGGTCACTCAGGTGCGCTGGGAGCGGCAGGTCAGAGAGCAAGGCTCCGTCTGCAATTGCGGCGAGTGCTGCCAGCGCAGCGCCCGCTCCTGCCAATCCCCACGCCACGATACTCATATACGCGGGGACGGAGGCATCCAGAAGCGCTCGATGAGCTGCTCCTGGCGTCGCCACATCGGCGACGTCGTACGTGAGTCGTCTTCCGGGTGCTCCCAGCCCGAGGCGTGCAACGTGCCGTGCACCACCAGGCGGGCCAGCTCTTCACGAATACCCACACCATGCTCGCGGGCCTGCCGTCGTGCGACATCGGGGCAGATGTAGATGTCGCCGATCACGGTGCCATCGGGTGCATTGCCCAAGGCAAAGGTGATGACATCCGTCGGCCCGGTGTGTCCGAGGTGCTGCCGATTGAGCGTGGCCATCGCGCGTGAGGTGACAAACGTGATGGACAACATCGCGCGCGCGACCTTGCCGGCACGCAACACCTGACGCGACAGCTCGGCCAGACGTGCCGCAGCCACGGGGATGCGTACACCATCACATTCCACAGCGACGGCACGCGGATCCGTTTTGGGCACGGACGGGCGCACGGTACGCACGGTACGAGCTGGTGTCATCAGCCCCCCGCCGCGTCTTCGTTGTACGCGCGGATGATGTCGCGCACGAGACGATGACGGACGACGTCGGCTTCTGTGAAGTAGTGGAACGAGATGCCGTCGATGCCATGCAGGATGCGCTCGATCTGCATCAATCCGGAGTCTTCGCGACGCGGCAGGTCGACCTGCGTCTTGTCACCCGTGATGACGATCTTCGAGTTCACGCCCAGACGCGTGAGGAACATCTTCATCTGCATGCCGGTGGCATTCTGCGCTTCGTCGAGAATGACAAACGAATCGCCGAGGGTGCGGCCACGCATGAAGGCGAGCGGCGCCACTTCGATGGTGCGCGCTTCGATGAGCTTCTGAATGCGCTCGACCGGAATGAGGTCGTCGAGCGCGTCGTACAGGGGGCGCAGATACGGATCGACCTTGGCCTGCATGTCGCCCGGCAGAAAGCCCAGGTTCTCACCGGCTTCCACGGCCGGACGCGCCAGCACGATGCGCCGTACACGCTTGCGCATGAGGGCATCCACCGCAGCGGCCACGGCCAGGTAGGTCTTGCCCGTGCCGGCGGGGCCGATGCCGATGACGATGTCATGTTCGGCGATCTTGGCGAGATACTCGGCCTGTCCGGGCGTCTTGGGCTGCACACCGCGCCGAGCGCCGGGTAATACCAAGGAGCCATTCGTGGCGCCCGGCGCATCAGCCGGGCGTTCGATGAGCGAGAGGCGCAGCACATCGTCGGCGCCCACCGACTTGCCTTCACGCACCATGGTGACCATGGCGGCCGCGACCCCTTCGGCACGAGCCACGGCCTCCGCGTCACCGGTCAGCGAGAGATGGTCACCGCGCAACGCGACCCGCACGCCAGTGGCGCGTCCCAGCTCGACGAGATTGCCATCGTTGACCCCGGCCAGGAGCTGCTGGTCCGCTCCCTCGACCGAGACCCGAGCGATGACGGCCGATTCGGCCGTCCGCTCGCCGCGTGGTTCCGTCATGACACTCCTTCGCCGCGCACGGCGATATGCAGCTCTCGGAGATCGTCCGCCGGGACGGCCACCGGAGCGCCTTCGAACAGGGAACGTGCCGCCGTGGTCTTCGGGAAGGCAATCACGTCACGCAACGAGGTGGCTCCCGACAGCAGCATGGCGATGCGATCGAAGCCAAACGCGATGCCACCGTGTGGTGGGGCGCCCGCGCGCAGGCCTTCGAGCAGGAAACCAAAACGACGTTCCTGCTCTTCCGTGCTGCCGATACCGAGCAGGCTGAACATGCGCGACTGCACGGCCGGGTCACTGGTGCGGATGCTGCCACCACCCAGTTCGGTACCGTTGAGCACCACATCGTACGCGAGCGCACGCCAGCGGGCCGGTTCGTCCGGGTAGGCCTGCATGTCTTCCGGGTGCGACGCCGTGAACGGATGGTGGACCGCTGCGAGTGCGCCGGTCACCGGATCCTTTTCGAACATCGGGAAGTCCATCACGATCAGGAACCGCTGCGCTTTGTCATCGACGATCTCGAGGCGACGCGCACATTCCTGCCGCACACGATCGAGCGCCGGGCTGCTGACGTGATCGGCCGCCGCGACAAACAGTGCCAGATCACCATCGGTGAGCGCAAACGCGGCCTTGGCATCGTCGGTGAGGAACTTGGCGAGCGGGCCATCGTAGGCCCCGTCGGCCATACGCAGGCGCAGCAGACCACCTGCACCGGCGCCCTTGGCCAGCGCTTCGAGTTCGTCGACTTGCTTGCGGCTCCACGCCGCGCCACCGGGAATCACCACACCGCGTACACGCGCGCCAGCGGCCAATGCCGCGTTGGTCACGGCAAAATCGAGACCGGCGAACACACTGCTGTAGTCGCGCAGCACGAGGCCATAACGCAGGTCGGGGCGATCACAGCCGTACTGTTCCATCGCATCGGCATAGCTCATGCGCTCGAACTGCGCCGGGATGTCATGCCCGGCTTCTTTCCACAGCGCGCCAATCAGCCCCTGCGCCATCGTGAGGATGTCTTCACGCTCGATGAACGAGGCTTCGATATCGATCTGCGTGAATTCCGGCTGACGGTCGGCACGCAGGTCTTCGTCGCGGAAGCAGCGCGCGATCTGGAAGTAGCGATCATAGCCGCAGCACATGAACAACTGCTTGTAGATCTGCGGTGACTGCGGCAACGCATAGAACTCGCCCGGATGCACCCGGCTGGGCACGAGGTAGTCGCGTGCACCTTCGGGCGTGGGCTTGGTGAGGATCGGCGTCTCGAGTTCGAGATACCCCCGATCGCTCAGGAAGCGGCGCGTCACCTGCATCAGGCGATGGCGCAGCACGAGATTGTCCTGCAGCTCGGGACGGCGCAGATCGAGATAGCGATGACGCAGGCGCAGTTCTTCCGCCGGCATCTTGTCACCGCGACCACGGGCCACCGGGAGAGCGGGCGTGACGGCGGGGCCGACGACACGAATGGACGTGACACGCACTTCCACTTCACCGGTGCCCATGTCGGGATTCACCCGATCGGCCTCACGCGCGACGACTTCCCCCTCGCACAGCACGACCGACTCCACACCGATGGCCGCCGCCGCATGCTGCACCTCGGCAGCGGTCCATGCGGGGCCGAAGGCGAGTTGCACCAGACCGGTGCGGTCGCGCAGGTCGATGAATACCAGCCCGCCGAGATCGCGGCTGCGATGAACCCACCCGCCGAGCCTCACGGTGCGTCCCACGTCTGCCCGACGGAGCAGGCCACAGGTGTCGGTGCGCAGTGACGTGGCCAACACGGACGGTTCGGACGAAAGCGACATCAGGGGTGAGACTCCAAAGGGGGCGGACCGAAGAAACGATGCAAACGTCGAAAGCTAAATGTGTTACGAGACTGGGGGTAGCATTTTGATCACAGTGGTTCGCTTGACCCGTCCTCCAGGCGCCGTTTAGTCTCCCGTATGCACCGCATCCTGATCTACGGGCTTGCCGCGTTCGGTTGGGCCAGTGGGCTCGGAGCGCAGGCGGTGCCTGCACGTGATTTGTGGGAGTTCCCGCTCGGCGCCATGTACGAGCCGCCTGCCCTGGCGTCCGAACCGGGGGCGGGACTGTGGAATCCGGCCACCATTGCACTGCGTTCCGGGGAGCGGTTTCGCTTCGGCGTGGCGTCGCTGGCCGCGGGTTCCGCCCAGGGGGTCGACGGGCAGCTCCTCAGCGCCGCCATGCGCCGGAGCTCCGGCACGACGTTCGGGCTGAGTGTCGCCCGTGCCGGCATCAGTGGTCTCGTGCGTACCGACACCGATCCGCTGGCGGTGGGCAACATCCCCTATGCCACCTGGCTGGTGAGCGTCAGCGGCGCACGGGAGTTGGTGCCCCACCTGACCGTCGGGGCGGCCGTCCGGTGGCGCCACGGGCGCGCCGATCAGGTCACCGGGGACGCACTGGCGGCCGATTTTGGTGCGGTGCTGCACGATCTGCCCTGGCGGAATGCCCGCGTGGCGCTGTCCAGCTTCCTGTGGCGTCCCGGCCGCGAGATCGAGGATCGGCCCGCCCTGCTGACGGCGGCCGATTTCCGGCTCGCGGGTACCATGGTGGAGCGTGAGGTGCGGGCGGGCGTGGCATATGCCAACGTCAATCGAGGGGCGCAGGAAGTGGGTCCCTTTGTGTCCGCACGTCGCGATCGGGTGGAAGCCCGTGTCGCGCACCTGCGCACGGAGGTCGCCGGTCAGTCGGTCGATCGTCTGCGTTTTGGCCTGGCGCTCTATTACGCGAGATTCTCCGTCGGCGTCGCACGCGAAGAAGGTGTCTCCGGCCTCGGGGCCGTTTATCAGTTCACGCTCAGCTCCATCATCAAGTGACCGTACTCCCTGACCTGCTCGACTTCGACCCCGACGCGGCCCTGGCGCTGCTCGGTGAGTGGATGGCCGCGCGCGGAGAGCCCGCCTATCGGGCCGCCCAGGTGTTCGGTCGCCTTTGGCAGCGTCCGGTGCGCTCGTTCGATGAGATGACCGAGTTGCCCAAGGCGCTGCGCGAGGGGCTGGCGGGTTCGTTCCGCATCACCGCCCTCGAGCTGACCACGCGGCAGAAGTCGATGGATGGGACGGAGAAGTTTCTGTTCCGCATGCACGACGGGCAGTTGATCGAAACGGTGGCCATTCCCGACGGTGATCGCCTGACCTTCTGCATTTCGTCGCAGGCCGGCTGTGCCCTGCAGTGCGCGTTCTGTGCCACCGGGGCGATGGGGTTCCAGCGCAACTTGCATCCCTCGGAGATTGCCGGTCAGGTGCGTGAACTGCGCATGCTCACGCCGTCCATCGTGCCCACCAACATCGTGTTCATGGGCATGGGGGAGCCGCTCATGAACTGGAAGGCGGTGAGTCCCACGCTGTCGCTGCTGAATGATCCGCGTGCCCTGGGCATTGGCGCGCGGCACATCACGATTTCCACGGTGGGTGTACTGCCCGGTATCGTGGCACTCGCGGCCCGTCCGGAACAGTTCCGGCTCGCGATCTCCATTCATGCCCCGTCGGATGCGCTGCGGCGCACCCTGATGCCGGTCAACACGAAGTATCCGCTGGCCGACGTCATCGCGGCGGCACGGGAGTTCGACCGTCGGGTGACGTTCGAATACGTCATGCTGGGCGGCGTGAACGATCAACCGGAACACGCGGCGCAGTTGGCACAGTTGGCCCGCGATTGCCGTGCCTTCGTGAATCTCATTCCGCTGCATCCGGGTGGCTCGATGGGTTTCTCCCCATCCACCACACCAACCATCAACGCCTTCGCCAAGGCGATTCGCGCGCGTGGGGTGGAAACGGCGGTGCGCCGCAGCCGCGGGCTCGATATCGCCGCGGCCTGTGGTCAGCTACGGACGGAGCGGCTCGGTCGGCGGCTGCCAGTCGCGGCCCAGGACCACGGTGAGGTCCACGTAGCGTGACGTGTCGGTGCTGGGCGTGATCTCTCCCACGCCCAGCGCCCGCTGCAGACGCTCGGCCCATGGGGCGTGACCCGTGTGCACGAGGATTTGCGTGACCGGACGCTTGGCGTCGCGCTCGGAGTCGTAGTCCACCACGTCGTAGCCAAAATCGCGCAGCACCAGCGTGGCCCGTCGTGCGAGCCCCCGTACCCCCGACGCATTCACCACGCGCACCATCACGCGCGTGTCAGCGGGCGGCCTCGCCGTGCTGTCCTGGACGGACACTGTTGACGACGGTGCTGCTGGTGCGGCATCTGCCGCCGGCTGCGCAAACTGCCACCAGGCGAACGCGGAGCCCGCTGCCACGACCACCAGCACAACGACGGCCAACAGCCATCCACGTCGCCCGCCACCGCGTGATTCGGGAGGTTCAGGCCAGGTTGGAAACCCGTGCGTCATTGCCGGCGGTCAGCGGATCTGGTTCCAGAGCGCCACCGTTTCGGGCGACAGTCCCTTGCCTTCGCGGATGGTCCACTCGAGGCGCAGACGCACAACTTGTCGAAAGACCGCGTCAAAATCGTCGGCAACCCGATCGGCCAGGAACGCCCGATCGGTCTGCATGAAGTTGCGCCCGGGTTCGAGGAAATCGGCCATGAAGAGCGCCCGTCCTGTTCGGTACCAGTCGAGCGATCCGACAGTGTGCCACCGAATGGCATCGAGCACCGACTGACGCTCTTCGCCTTCAGCAGCGAGTCGCAGCGCCGCAGCGGGGCCGTGCAACATGCCAAAGGGCCGTTGTTGGTCGCCGGTTGCGGCCCGCAATGTCGGTTCATCGGCATCGCGCAGGGCGTCGTGCCACCGCCCCGCATCCACCCACGCACGACGCTCTTCGGTCGATAGAGACAGCTCGTCGGCCCATCGTTCGAGCAACGCGACCACGCGCTGAATGTGCGCGCGGCGCTTCTCCGTCACGACCGCCCATTCCGGCAACACCACGGTGGTTGCCGATGGTGTGGTGTGATCAGCGCTCATCGAGGGCCGCGCGCAGCGAACGCGTCAGCGCGATGGCATCTTCGATGGAGCGGCCGGCCGCACGCACCAGCGCACTTCCCACCACCACGCCATCACCCAGGGCGGCAGCGGCCTTGGCATCAGCAGGCGTGGAAATGCCAAAACCGATGCACAGTGGCAGCGAGGTGGCGCTGCGTAGACGCTGCACGGTGACCGGGAGATCGTCAGGGAGCGAGTCACGCTCACCGGTCACGCCGAGTCGGCTGATGAGATACACAAAGCCCCCGCCGTGCCGGGCGATCTCCGCCATGCGCGGCGCCGGGGTGGTCGGCGCGACCAGACGCACAAAATCGAGACCGCTCGATCCGAACCAGGCTTCGCGCTCGGGGTCGGCACCAACCGGCAGGTCGGTAGCCAGCACACCATCAACCCCCGCCGCGCGGGCGCGACGCAACACATCGTCCCCACCGGCCAGGATGGGATTCAGGTAGCTGAACAACACCACGGGCACATCGAGGCCCGCTTCCTTCACGATGTCGAGCGTGCGGGACAGCGTGATACCGTGTTCGAGCGCGACCTGTGAGCTGTGCTGAATGACCGGACCATCGGCCATCGGATCGGAGAACGGGACGCCCACCTCGATGACATCCGCTCCCGCTTCGGCCAGCCCACGCAGCAATTGCACACTGGAGGCCGGGTCCGGATAACCGGCCGTGACATAGCAGACGAGTGCCTTTCGACCTTCGGCGGCCAGTGCGCGAAACCGCGCAGTGAGGCGCGACGGAGCGGAGACGTCAGGCGAAGTGGTCGCCGATGCTGATGCCATAACGGTGCGGATCCTCGGTGCGAATGATAGAGCGAACAAACTGGCCAGACGCATCGCGCGCCGTAAGGTCCATCAGTTGTGCGGTGTTCTGCACCGGGTTGCCACGCTCGTCCATCAGGATGCGAACCAGCGGACGCGACAATGCCGCCGCGTCGGGATTGGCGGCCATCACCAGCGCGATTTCGAAGGTATCGAGCACCACGACCGTGCCAACCGGGTAGATACCGGTCAGGTTGATGAACGCCTTCACCACCACCGGATCGAGCCCCAGGCGGGGATTGTCGCGCATCCCCCGCAGCACATCGGCCGGCGTCCAGGGCGCATCCTGATACACGCGGCTCGTCGTGGCGGCATCGAAGCCATCGGTGACAGCGATGATCTTCGAGAACATCGACAACGTGCGAGGCCGCACCAGCCGCGGATAACCAGAGAGATCGGTGCGCATGTGATGTTCGTAGGCGGCCGACATGGCCCGCCAGGGACGTGTGGCCACACCGGGAATGCCGAACAGCGCCAACACACCCTGCCAGGTGTGCGACTGCAGCAGCAACCGTTCGTCCTCATCCAGTTCGCCGCGCTTGTTCAGCAGTTCGAGCGGCACACGCGACTTGCCCAGGTCGTGCAGCAGCGCCGCGAGGCCGAGGTCGAGCAGTTGCAGCTTGGCCAACCCCAGCCGACGGCCGAGCGCGACCGACATGATGCACACGTTCACGCTGTGCACAAACGTGTATTCGTCGAAATCCCGGAGCGTGGTGAGCCCCATCAGCGAGGTCGAATCGGTGAGAATCGAATCGACAATGCCCTGCACGGCGCGCTTCACACGCTTGAGGCTGGGGCTCTTGCCCAACCGCGTGGACGTGATGATCTCGCGCGTGACGTCGAGCGAGCGCACATAGGTCTGCCGGGCGCGTTCCTTGGCATCGAGTTCGGCCTCTTCGCGCACGCCTTCTTCCAGCGGCGGTGAGAGTTCGAAGTCGGCCACGCGGGCCTGTTCGAGTCGCGCCGTGAGCTGCGCCAGACGCTCTTCTTCGGGATATTCGAGCGGCGGGGACTGGAGGAAAGACAGCAACACCACCCAGGCGCGCGGGTCGGGACGGCCGACCAGCACGATGCCCCCAATGCCCGCTTCCCGGAACAGCCCGAGCAACGACGCCACGGCCGCATAGTTGTCGAACGACAGTCGCAACCGCGTTTCGTTCACGAAAAGAAAGTCGCCAATTCTCCGCAGCGCACATTCGTCTTCGTCCTGCCGCACGCGTTCGGCGCTGTTCCCCAGTTCGGCGATGGCCCGCTGGACAGCGGCGTTTTCGATGGGGTACAGGCGTACCGCGCGCACGGCGCTGTTCATCGCCACGATGAATGCCCGTGCGTGTTTCTGTGCCGCTGCGCCGCTGCTCTGGTCGGCCATCGCGCCTGTGCCCATTACTGACCGCCTCGCATGGCGCGCGCCACGGCGTTGCGCACCACCAGATCTTTCGTGTCTGCGGCGCGCTGCAACGAACCCATGGCCATCGGGGTGCCGATCAGCCCCAGCGCCCGCGCGGCACAGGCCCGGATCTCGGCATTTTCCTTCGCGCCCAACAGTCCGCGTGCGTTCAGCAGTGTGTCGAGTTCATTCACGCCCGAGTTGCCACACAGACTGCCAAACGCCTCGAACAGCGCCATCTTTTCGCCCAGGTCTGCACTGCGGGTCTCCTTGCGCCGAATGGCATCGAGCAGGCGCGGCAAGGCGCCGCCATGTTTGCGGGTGCCGATGGCGCGATAGGTGGCGACGCGCACATCACGATCCGCATCGTCGATCGCGCGCTCGAGTGCCTGCAGGGCGCTGGGTGAGCCGATGTCAGCAAGCACCCCCACCGCTTCGGCGCGTATCTGGGCTTCGGCGACACGCAGCAGCCGGGCGAGACCGGGCACCGCTGCGGCCGTACCCAACTGAGCCACCAGGCGGAGCGCGCCTCGCACGACCGCTTCCTTGGGATGCTCGAGCAAACGATTCAGTTCGGCCGTGTGTGCCCCCGCCAATCGCAGCGACGCACGCTCGATGGACGCTCGGGCCGGCGACGCGCTCGCGCCACCGAGCCAGGACACCAACGGTTCCAGCGCTTCGGCACGCAGCTCGGTGAAGAGTCCTTCGAGCAAGGATGCCACCGGCGTGCGCCGGCTTTCATCGAGCGCGTGCAGCAACTGCGCCACGACCTGCGGTTCACTGAGGCGACCGGGGAGCGCTTCCAGCGACTGCACCAGCGCCGGTCCAAGTTGTGGCCGACGTGCGGTGGTCGCCGCCTCGCGCAGCACATAGGCGACCAGCTCATAGTCACCCAGCGTGAGGAACTCGATCACCAACTGATCGAGAATGCCCAGCACTTCGCGCTGTGCTTCCTCTTCGGGACGCGTCTCGAGAATGTCGAAAAGACTGGCCAGGACCAGCCGGCGTTGATCCTCGGTGTATTCGCGGCGCAGTTCGTCCTGCAGGTACGCCGTTTCGCGCTGGTCGAGGAAGTAGAGCGTGGTGTCGAAGTTCTCGACACGCACCATACCAGGCGGCCCCTCTCCCGGAGGCTGCGTCTCGGCGGGTGGTACGGCCAACGGCGCCTGCCCTGGCGCAAAGCTCGCCACACCGGGGCGGTCGCCCGACGACATGAGCATGGGCTCCGCCGCATTGCCGACATCCACGTACCGATACGTGACATGGCCCAGGTCGGCCACCCACAGCATGGTCACCAGATCATCGTCATCGTTCGCCGCCGCTCGTGCGCGCTGCAACAGCGACAGCAGCGCCTCGAGATCCTGCTGCTCACATCCTGGCTGAAACGCCATCGCGCGCAGTCCATCGCGATGCATCAACCAGGGCAGCGATTCGGTTCCGCGATCGGCGTCCTGAAACACGGTGCGCCCTTCCCACAGGAACGACGCTTCCTGCACCTGCAATTCGAGCACCGACTCGTGCGCCCAGATCTTCGCAAACGCGGTGCGCGCGAGTTCGAGACTCTGCCCGCGCGCGGGATTGTTCGGCAGGTAGAGCTGCACGGCACGAAACGCCTTGGACATCGCCCGAAGCGCGTCCTCGATCGCGGAAACTGCCTGCGGCGATGGCGTGGTGTCGTGAACAGCCATGGTCATACGTCAGGCAGCGTGTGCTGGCTGATGGTGCCCACGTCCTTGTCGCCGCGACCGCTCACGCACAGGAGGACGGGCTCGTCGGCCTGCCACCGACCAGCCGAACGCTCCACCCAGGCCACGGCATGTGCCGTCTCCAGCGCCGGAATGATGCCCTCGAGGCGGCTCAGCACGGCCACCCCACGCAGCGCCTCGGTGTCGGTGACCGAATCGTAGAGGGCGCGGCCACTGTCGTGCAGCCACGAATGTTCGGGGCCAACGCCGGGGTAGTCGAGGCCGGCCGAGATGGAGTGCGCGGGGTGCACCTGCCCGGCCTCGTCCTGCAGCAGGTAGCTGAGCGAGCCATGCAACACACCAGGCGTGCCCTTGGTGATGGAGGCGCTGTGACGATCGGTGTCGAGACCGTCGCCGGCGGCTTCCACGCCAACCAGTTCCACGTCGGCGTCCTGAACGAACCCCGAGAAGATCCCCATCGCGTTCGAGCCGCCACCAATGCACGCTACCACGGTCTTCGGCAGGCGACCCGCCCGTTCGAGCATCTGCGCGCGGGATTCGCGGCCAATCACCGACTGGAACTCGCGCACCATCCGCGGATACGGCGCCGGGCCGACTACCGAACCGATGATGTAATGGCTGTCATTCACAGTGGTGACCCAGTCGCGGATGGCTTCAGTGGTGGCGTCCTTGAGCGTACGCGTACCCGCTGTCACCGGCACGACCGTCGCACCGAGCAGACGCATGCGGAAGACATTCAGCGCTTGGCGCCGCATGTCTTCCTCACCCATGTATACGACGCACTCGAGGCCGAATCGGGCACAGATCGTTGCCGTGGCCACACCGTGCTGCCCGGCGCCGGTCTCGGCGATGATGCGGCGCTTGCCCATGCGACGGGCCAGCAGCGCCTGCCCCACCGTGTTGTTGATCTTGTGCGCGCCCGTGTGATTCAGGTCTTCGCGCTTGAGCCACACCGGGGCGCCAATCCGCTCGCTGAGTCGTGGGGCAAAGGTGAGCGCCGTGGGACGGCCCACGTACTCCCGCAGCAAACCATCCAGTTCGGCGCGAAAGGCGGGATCGGCGTTGGCTGCATCAAACGCGATATCGAGCGCGTCGAGGGCCGGGATCAGCGTCTCCGGCACGTACCGACCGCCGAACGGCCCGAAGCGATCGTTGGCCACCGTCCCGAGTGTCGAATTGCCCGCCATGTCGCTCTGCTCCACCGTCATGCCTGAGTCTCCACAGCGCCGCGCGCTGCCATCACAAACTGTTGCACGCGCTCCGGATCCTTCACACCAGGCGCCACTTCCACGCCGGAAGATACGTCTACCACCTGCGGCGACAGCAGTCCGATGGCGGCGGCCACGTTTTCGGGACGGAGACCGCCGGCCAGTACCAACTGCACCGGCGTGGCCTGCCGGAGCGCCATCACCGAGGCGCGCAGCCCGGACCAGTCGAGCGCGACCCCGGTGCCGCCGAGTTGTCCGACGACGTGGGCATCCAACACCAAAGCACCTGCGGTTTGGGCGAGCGCTGCGGCGTCCTTCGGCAGTTCCTGACCGGCCACGCGCAGCACCGGCCACACGGTGCGTCCCGTGGTGTCCCGGAGCCAAGCGACCATCTCGACGTATGAGCGACCGTTCGTCGAGGCATGCCCATGCAACTGCATGACATCGAGGTCGAGTGCGTCCGCGATCGAAACGATTTCTTCCGCCGACTGGTCACCGAACACGGCCACTCTTTGCACACCCTGACGACGTGGGCCAAGCACGGAACGGGCCGCGTCCACCGTCAGTAACCGAGGGCCTCCGGCCAGGATCACGCCCAGATAGGACGCGCCCTGCTGTTCGGCGTGTTCGGCATCCTGCGGGCGTGTCAGTCCGCAGATCTTGATACGGACCGGAGAGATGGGGGCGGAGGTCATCGGTGCGATCGTCGAGCGTCAGCGACGGGCGGTGGCATGACGGGCAATCGCGGCCAACGCACGCACCTGGGCTTCCGGATCGGTTGCCGTAGAGACCGCGCTGCCAACCAGTACGGCATCGGCGCCGGCATCGCGGGGCGCGTGCAGATCGTCCGGCTGCTGCATGCCACTCTCCGCCACGGCCACCCGATCGGAGGGGATGTGCGGAATGATGGCCGGCGCCGTGGCCGTATCGATGACCAGTGATTCGAGATTGCGATTGTTGACACCGATGACCGAAGCGCCAGCGGCCAGCGCCCGTTCGAGTTCGACGAGATCGCGAATCTCCACCAGTGGTTCGAGTCCGATCTCGCGTGCCGTGTCGATCAGCAGTGGCAGCAGCGAGGGGGCCAGTGATCGTACGATCAACAGCGCCGCCGAAGCACCGGCCGCGCGAGCCTCCCACAACTGGACGGGGTGCACGAGGAAGTCCTTGCGGATCACGGGCACCTGCACGGCAGCAGCGACCGCTTGGAGATCTTCGAGGGACCCACCAAACCGCGTTGGTTCGGTCAGTACCGAAATCGCCGCTGCCCCGCCCCGCACGTACGCCTCGGCCTGGCCCACGGCGTCCAGTCCGGGGGCGATCGTGCCCTTGGACGGCGACGCGCGCTTCACCTCCGCGATGACCCGGAGATGTGGCCCCGTGAGGGCCTGGTGGAAAGGCACGACGGGTCGGGCGTCCCGCGCCACCGCCTTCAGGGCTTCGAGGCGGTCGGCGACCGCCATCGCCCGGGCGTGTGCCTCGCGGGTGAGCTGTCCGAGGGTGCCTTCAGGTTCGGTCCAGACGGGTGTTTCGGGCGTCTTTGAAGAAAATCCTTGCACTTCGGCCTGTCTTCGGTTAGCGTGGCGGGTGATGCTCTTCGGCCTGTTTTCGGGCTCGGCCGGTACCCCCTCTCAAGTGGAGCTCCCATGCCGCTCACCAAGCGACAGCGCGAAATTCTCTCGTTCCTCTCCGAGTACAACGAGGTCAACGGCTATGCGCCCAGCTTCGAGGAGATCGCGTCGCAGTTCAACTATAACTCGCTTGCGACGGTGCATGAGCATCTGACCAACCTCGAGCGCAAGGGGTACATCAAGCGCTCGTACAACGAGAGCCGCGCCATCGAGATCCTGCCGTCGGAGATCTACCAGCGTTCGGTGGAGTTACCGCTCCTGGGTTCTGTGGCGGCCGGTGCACCCATCGAAGCGGTACACAGTGGCGAGACGATGGCCGTGCCCGACGGGTTCTTGCGCCGGAACGGGAGTCACTATGTCCTGCGGGTGCGTGGCGACTCGATGATCGAGGAGCATATCCGCGACGGCGACTTTGTCGTGATCAACGACAAGCAGGCAGCCGACAACGGCGAAATGGTCATCGCCCTGCTCGATGGCTCGGGGGCTACCGTGAAGCGTTACTATCGCGAGCGTGATGGGCGCATCCGTTTGCAGCCAGCCAACGAAACGATGCAGCCGCTGTTTGTCCACGAAGACGACGTCCGCATCCAGGGCATCGTGGTCGGGGTGTTGCGCCGCTATTGAATGAGTCGGCGCGCCTGAAACCGATCAGGCGCGCCAGCGCTGGGAAGCGGCTCGCAGGCGTTCCAGCGCGGTGTATCCGACGCCCGCCGCCAATGCAGAACGGGTCTGTGCCACGGCGTCGGCATACGTCAGGTCGTCTCGGCTGACATACAGGGCCGCGGCGGCATTCAGCAGTACCGCCGCTTGTGCTCCTGTTGAACCCGCGCCCTGCAACACGGCCTCAATGATCTCCGCGTTCTGCGCCGGATCACCACCGGCCAGCGACTCGGCGCTGACTGCACCCACGCCAAAGGCGGCGGGATCAATGGTCCAGCGGTGCACCGCGCCATCGCGCGCCTCGCGTACCTCGGTCAGGCCCAGCGGCGAGATTTCGTCCACCCCCGGAGCGCCGTGCACGACCATCGCGCGTACCGATCCGAGCTGCATGAGTGCGTTGGCGAGCAACTCGAGGCGTGCGATTTCCGCCACACCCACCACCTGACGGCCGGCACGGGCCGGATTGGCCAGCGGGCCCACGATGTTCATCACGGTGGGCACGGCCAGTTCACGGCGAATCGGGCCCACGTGACGCAGCGCCGGGTGCATGAGCGGTGCGAACATGAACACAATGCCCGCCTCCTCCAGCGTGGCAGCCATGGCGGCGGGCGTGGTTTCGATCACGACGCCCAGTGCCTCCAACACATCCGCGCTGCCCGATCGGGATGTGAAAGACCGGTTGCCATGTTTCGCGACCCGCACACCCATGCCTGCCGCCAACAGGGCGGAGGCCGTGGAGATGTTGAACGTCGTCAACGAGCCGCCGCCCGTGCCGCAGGTGTCCACCAATGCGTTCGGGTCCGCCGCCGGCAGCACCACCATGGCGTCGCGCAGCGCCCGCACCACGGCAGCCACTTCCGACGGCGTTTCCCCTTTCACTCGCA
Source organism: Gemmatimonas aurantiaca T-27 (assembly GCF_000010305.1). Lineage (NCBI taxonomy): Bacteria > Pseudomonadati > Gemmatimonadota > Gemmatimonadia > Gemmatimonadales > Gemmatimonadaceae > Gemmatimonas > Gemmatimonas aurantiaca. Next base: position 2,048,924 of record NC_012489.1, read on the forward strand.
GGGCCATCAGCAACGCGGCCACCTGGGCCGGGGTGCCCTCGCCACGCATGATCACCTTGAAGGCCTGATGCAGCTCTTCGCCATCCAGCGGCTGATGCAGCGCGAGCCGCCGAATGGCAACGGCCAACGCCTCAGCGGGCATGCAGTGTCTCCAGCAGCGCCTGCGGCAACCCGTTGCGCGAGGCAATCAGCGAGATCACCAACCCGAGCAGACGCACACGCTCTACGTCTTCTTCGGTGTAAATCCCGCGTTGGGCCCGGTTGGTCAGGTTGAGCACACCCACCAGTTCGTCGTGATAGACGAGTGGGAAGCTGATGAAACTGCCGGTGGTGAAGTACTGATCACGCAGCAGCGGATGCTGCGAAGCTTCCCGTACATCCTGCACCAGCAGCGGCTCACGGGCTGCCGCCACCCGGCCGGCCACGCCTTCGCCGATCCGGATACGCATGCCTTCCACGATGTTGGGCGCGATCCCGCGGGCGGCCGCCAGGTAGAGATGATCCGGCTCCGGCGCACGCAGCATGAGCGAACAGCGCTGGGCCTGCATATCGTCGCCCACGAGGGCCAACAGCGCGTCCACCAGGGTACGCGCATCGGTGGTTTCGGCATCGAGTGACAACGCGCGATCCACCAGGTACAGCGTGCGGGTGCGCTGACGCAGGGCTTCGCTGCGCCGGTGCAGTTCGATGTGGGCCTGTTCGAGCTGGCCCACGGCCGACGCGAGTTGCTGATCGGCCAGCTCCGCCTTCCGACCCGCACGACGCATCTCCTCCTGCGCCCGCGCGGCATCGGCCTGCAGGGCGATGGCTTCGGCGGAGTGGAATGCGGTGACCTGGCGGGGCGTGTTGCGCACTTCGCGCAGTTCGGCTTCGAGCACCGAGAGCTTGCGCACGTATTCACCGTGCACGCGCTGGGTGACATCCTCGAGCGTCCGCACGGCTTCTTCGCGGGCATCCCGCTCGGAGATGCGGGCATAGGCCAGGTCGAACAGCGCAACGGCCGGCGCAATCCGCTCGGTGGTGCGGGTGCCGAAGATCTTGCGTGGCTCGTACAGCGCCAGCACGGCCCCGAGTTGTCCCTCCACCCGAAGGCCTCGCAACGCCAGCACTCCGCCGTCCAGCGCCGTGGCAAAACCGCACAGGCGCGCGTAGTCGGCCGATCGGTCGGTGACGTCGAGAAATGGACCACCCGCCAGAATCCGGGCCCGAACCGGCTCAGGGAGGTGATCGAACGTGGTCTCGATACTGGTCCGATGCACCTGTGCGCCCACGGGGGTGTAGCGGTCCCGGAGCATGTCCCGGCGCGCATCGTAGTGGATGAGCGCTACGGAGGCCCCGCGATCGAGTTCGGCGAGGCATTCGCCGAGGGCGACGAGCGCGCCATCGAGGTCGGGGGACGCCGTGAGGGCGTGCGCCAGTGATGCGAGGGAACGTGGGGGCATGACGAGTGAAAGAGACGTGGAGAAAACGTCAGCGACCATCACAATGCAATGGGCGGCGCTTCGTGAGTTGAAGCGGACGCCCCCCTCGCCTAGCTTCCCCGCGCTTATGGACCCGCGACCGATCCTCCTGGTAACCCAGTACGACGGGGGGCGATTCGCCGGCTGGCAGCGCCAGCCCGACGTGCGCACCGTCCAGGGTGACATGGAGCGGGTCCTGGGGCGTCTTTCCGGGGGGCTGTACGTGCCTGCCGTGGGCGCCGGCCGCACCGACGCCGGGGTGCACGCCCACGGTCAGGGCGTTGGCGTGCGAATGCCTCCTCAGTGGACCGCCCCGCGGCTCCGGCGTGCCATGAATGCCTTGCTGCCCGACGACATCTGGGTGGCCGCGGCGTACCAAATGGAGCCGGAATTCCATCCCCGGTACAGCGCAACGGCGCGGCGATATGGTTATCTTATCGGGACGGATGAATTGGCCTCGTCGCCGTTTCGCCGTCGCCACGAATGGGCACTCCATCGCCCCCTCGATGTCGAAGCGCTGCACGGCGAGGCTGCTGAACTGCTGGGAGAGCACACGTTCCGGGCGTTTGCCATAGCTCATACGGCGCCGGTCGACGATCACCACCGCTGCATCATTCATCATGCGGCGTGGGTGCCTCGCGAAGGCGGCTGGGTGTTCGAGGTGTCGGCAAACCGCTTTCTCCATCACATGGTGCGATTCCTGGTCGGGACGATGGTCGATGTGGCGCTGGGGCGCCGTCCGCGTGGTACGATCGCGCGGCTATTGGTCACACCCGACAACGCGGACACCTCCCCGCCAGCACCCGCGCACGGTCTGTCGCTGCGCGAAGTGACGTATCCCGCGGCGCTGTACGCACAGGAAGGCTGATATGACCGCGATGCTTGCTTCTCTCACCCACCGCCGCGCCACGATGCGCTCCCGTGTCACGCTGGTGGGGCTGGTGGCGCTCGCGCTCGTCGGCTGCGAGGGGTTCAATCCCTCCGACTCGGGCGCGCAGCAGTCACGCACCCTGCCCCCTCCGCAGCCAGCGGGTCCGGTTCCGGCGCAGTCCATCAATGCGTCACGGCGTTCGGCCATCACCACCGCCGTCGAACGGGTGGCGCCAACGGTCGTGACCGTGCAGACCGAAACCGTCGAACGGGTTCCCGTCGACATCTTCGACTACATGATGGGTGGCCGATCGGGCGAACGCCGCAATGCGGGCATCGGCTCCGGCTTTGTGGTGCGCAATGACGGGGTGATCGTCACCAATGCCCATGTCATCGCGGGTGCCACGTCGGTGTCGGTGGCCATGCGCGACGGCACGACGTATCGCGCCACGGTGGTGGGCGTCGACGAAACCAACGATCTCGCGGTCGTGCGCATCAGCGCCAAGGATCTGCCCACGGCGCAACTGGGTCGCTCCAGCGATCTGATCGTCGGCGAATGGACCATCGCCATCGGCAATCCGTTTGGCTTCGTGCTGGGCAACACGGAGCCCAGCGTGTCGGTGGGTGTGGTGAGCGCGGTGGGACGCAACCTTGCCGGTCGCACCGAAGGTGGTGGTGTCTACATCGACATGATCCAGACCGACGCGGCCATCAATCCCGGTAACTCCGGCGGCCCGCTGGTGAACGCCAACGGCGAAGTGATCGGTGTGAACAGCTCGATCTATTCGCCGAGTGGCGGATCGGTGGGGCTTGGGTTTGCCATCCCGATCGATCGTACGCGGCGCATCGTGGAAGACCTGCTCGAACATGGTGCCGTGCGGCATCCGTGGGTGGGCATCCGGTTGCAGACACCGCAGGTGCAGAGCGCACGGGAAGTGGCGTCGCTGGGCGCGGTGGTGGCGCGCGTGGCACCGGGATCACCCGCCGAGCGGGCCGGGGTGCGTGTAGGCGATCAGATCACGGCCGCGGCCGGGCGCCCGGTGCGCAATCCGTACGAATGGGAAGCGCGACTGCTCGATTTGCGCGTGGGCGAGTCGCTGGCCATCACACTGCGGCGTGCTGGGCGCGAGGTGCCCGCCAACATGCAGGTCGGTGATGCCCCGGAAGTGACCGCTCCCAAGGTCACCGTGCTGCGCGAATTGCAGCTCGTGACCGTGACCGATGCCATTCGCCAGGAACGTGGTATCGCATCCAACGCTGGTGCCCTCGTGTTCAAAGTGTCCGATCGCATTCGCGATGAGATCGGCCTGCAGGAAGGCGATGTGATCGCGCAAGTTGGACGCTCCCGTGTGGCATCGGCGCAGGAAGTGTCCGAAGCCATCGATCGGCAGGGCGCCCGCGGCGCCGTCGTGCTCGTGTTCGAGCGCAACCGACAGTATTTCCAGACGCAGTTCACCCTTCGTTGAGTTCCGTGACCGCTCCAGACCGTTCTCCGCACGCTACGTACCAGTCGCCGCTCGCTGATCGCTACGCCTCGAAGGCGATGCTCACGCTTTGGGGTGGACAGACCCGTTACGGACTCTGGCGCCGCCTCTGGCTCGCCCTGGCCGAATCGCAGCAGGCTCTGGGCATCGACATTCCCGATGCCGCCATCGCGGAGATGCGTGATCATCTCGACGATATCGATTTCACGGCCGTCGCGGCGTACGAAAAGTCGTTCCGCCACGATGTGATGGCGCATGTGCACGCGTTCGGTGATGTCGCGCCGGCGGCCCGCAAGTTCATCCATCTGGGTGCCACGAGCTGTTACGTCACGGACAACACGGAACTCGTGCTGATGCGCCGTGGCCTCTCGCTGCTGCGCGAGAAGTTGCTGGATGTGCTGGAAGCGCTGGGTGGGTTTGCCCGCGAGTGGAAGGACGTGCCGGCGCTGGGCTACACGCACCTCCAGCCCGCGCAGCTCACCACGGTGGGCAAGCGCGCCACGTTGTGGATGCAGGATATCCTGCTCGACTTGGAAGACCTCGAGTATCGCATTGCCTCGCTGCCTTTCCGTGGCGTGAAGGGCACCACGGGCACGCAGGCCAGTTTCCTCACACTGTTCGACGGCGATCACGCGAAGGTGCGCGAACTCGATCGCATGGTGTGCGAGCGCATGGGGTTCAAGACCTCCATCCCGGTCAGCGGCCAGACGTATTCCCGCAAGGTGGATGCGCAGGTGCTGGGTGTCGTGGCCGGCATCGCCTCCACGGCGTCGAAGTTCTCGGGCGATATCCGCATGTTGCAGGCGTTCGGTGAACTCGAGGAACCGTTCGAGAAGAACCAGATCGGTTCGTCGGCCATGGCGTACAAGCGCAACCCGATGCGCTCGGAGCGCATTGCGGCACTCGCCCGCTTTGTGCTGTCGCTCGAGCCGAATGCCAACCAGACGCACGCCGTGCAGTACTTCGAGCGTACGCTCGATGATTCGGCCAATCGTCGCCTCGCCATTCCCGAGTCGTTTCTGGCTACCGATGCCATTCTCGTGCTCATGCAGAACGTGACGCGTGGCCTGGAAGTGCATCCGGCTCGCATTCGTCGTCGGGTGGATGACGAATTGCCGTTCATGGCCACCGAAGAACTCATCGTGCGTTTTGTGCGCGCCGGTGGTGATCGTCAGGAAGCCCACGAGATCATTCGTGGGCACAGCATCGCGGCCGCACGCGCCGTGAAGGACGGTGCACCCCACAACGACATGCTCGAGCGGTTGGCGGCCGATCCGTCGTTTGGTGTGTCGCTGGAAGATCTCAAATCTGCGGCCGAGCCGTCCCGGTTTGTGGGACGTGCGCCGCAGCAGGTGGTGGAGTTCCTCGATGAGCACGTTGCGCCGTGGCTGGCCCGCGAGCGTACGGCCGTGGAACTCGAAGAGGTGCGTGTATGAGTGCGGCGGCGTTGACCCATACCAACCTGCCGTTGCCGTTGGTGCGCCGTGGCAAGGTGCGCGACGTGTACGCGGTGGATGATGATCGCTTGCTCATGGTCACCACTGATCGCATCAGTGCGTTCGACGTGGTGATGCACGAAGCCATTCCCTACAAGGGCGCGGTGCTCACGCAGGTCACCGCGTGGTGGCTGGCGCAGTTGGCCGGCATGGTGGATCACCATCTGATCACCGCCGAAACCGACGAGATCATCGCGGCGGTGCCATCACTGGCGCCGTATCGTGATGCGCTGGCCGGCCGCAGCATGCTCACCGTGCGGGCCGACGTGGTGCCCATCGAATGTGTGATTCGTGGCTACATCACCGGCTCGGCGTGGAAGGAGTATCGCGAGCACGGGACGCTGGCCGGTGAAGCGCTCAAGGCGGGACTGCAGGAAAGCGATCGCCTCGATCCGCCCATCTTCAGTCCGGCCACCAAAGCCGAGACCGGACACGACGAGAACATCACGGTCAGCAAGGTGATCTCGGAGGTGGGGGCGGACACGGCGGCTCAACTCGAATCGCTGGCGCGTCGCATTTACGAATACGGCCGTGCCACCGCCGAACCGCGTGGCATCATCGTGGCCGATACGAAGTTCGAGTTTGGTTGGCGCGACGGAAAGTTGTTGCTGATCGACGAAGTGCTCACGCCCGACAGTTCGCGGTTCTGGCCAGCCGACAGCTATGCACCGGGCCGCGGACAGCCAAGCTTTGACAAGCAGCCGTTGCGCGACTGGCTCGATGTGGAGCGCCACGCGGGACGCTGGAATGGTGAGGCGCCGCCGCCGACGCTCCCACCTGAAGTGATTCGCGCCACCAGTGTGCGCTACCGGGATGCGTTTGCCCGTCTCACCGGCGCACCGCTGGATCTGGCCCGCCTTGGACTTCCGGAGGATCGCTGATGTTTGCGCGCGAAGGGTACCCGTTCATGCTGGGCGCGCTGGCGCTCGCGGCGATGGCGTACGTGGGAGCGCTGCGTTTGCGCTCCTGGCCATTGTGGGTGGTGGCGTTCCTGCTCACCGTCATCGCGTTGTGGGTGGCGTGGTTTTTCCGCAATCCCGAACGCATCGGTGAGCGTGGCGACCGCGTGGTCGTGTCGCCGGCCGATGGCCGTGTAGTGCTCATCACGAACATCGATGAACCCACGTTCGTGGGCGGACCCACGACGCGCGTGTCGATCTTCATGAATGTCTTCGACGTACACGTGAACCGGTATCCGGTGAACGGTCGTGTGGCACATGTGGTACACAAGGCCGGCAAGTTCCTGAACGCGGTGACCGAGGCATCCAGCACCGACAATGAGCAGGCGTCGGTGGGTATCGTGAGCGGCCCGCATCGCATCCTGATGCGCCAGATCGCGGGGCTCATTGCCCGTCGCATCATCACCGATTCCGTCTCCGGTGACACGGCCACGCAGGGCGCGCGCATGGGCCTCATCCGGTTTGGTTCACGGGTCGACGTGTTTCTTCCGCCCACCTCGACACTGCGGGTCGCGGTGGGTCAACGCATGAAGGCTGGCGAGACCATTCTCGCCGACCTGCCGGCGACCTGACGTGAGTCAGTCTCCCGAGGCACGACCGGGCAGCGAGCCCGCCGAACGGGCCCGGCGGCCGCGCCCACGCGCGGTGGTCGCGCTGCCGAACGGCTTCACGTTGGCGAATCTCTTCTTCGGGATCTTCGCCATCGTGTCCGCGTCTCGTGGCGACTTCGATGCGGCCGCACGGTTCATCGTGTTCGGCGCCATCGCCGATACCCTCGATGGGCGTATCGCACGGGCCACCAAGTCGGGTTCACGTTTCGGCGAGGAACTCGACTCTCTCGTGGACGCGATCTCGTTTGGCACCGCGCCGGCGCTGATCATGTACTTCGCCGTGTTCCAGAGCAGCCGGTGGGAGTGGATCTTCTGCTTCTTCTTCACGGCCTGCGCCGTGATGCGGCTGGCGCGTTTCAATGTGGAATCGGCGGGGCGCAAGACCACGCACTTCAGTGGCCTGCCCAGCCCCGCGGCGGGCATGACGCTGGCCACGTATTACTGGTTCAGCCAGACTCCGCTCTATACCGAGACGATCATCGGGGACCTGCCATGGCATCAGATGCTGCGGTGGGTGATGCTCGGACTCGGCATGCTGATGATCAGCAACGTGCAGTATGCCAAGGTGCCGACGGTCAATTTCCGGACCATCAAAGGGCTGCTGGGCTTCCTGCTGGTGATCGGCACGTTTGTCGGCGTGATCTTCCTGCCGAAGAAGTTTTTCTTCCCCGCGCTGATGGCGTACGTGCTGTACGGCATCCTGCGCACCGTGTTCCTGGGATTGCTCGACCGTCTGCCGGGCCGCGACGACGCGGACGACGATGACGAGTTCGATGATGATCCCGGCACCAGGCGCCGTTCGCTGCGCCGTCGTTCCAAACAAAACCCATCCGGTTCCCACACCGGTCACGAGGAGTCTCCGGCATGACCCGTTTCCGTTGCGCCATCCACATCGTCCCGCGGCGCGGCATTCTCGATCCGCAGGGAAAGGCCGTCGCCGATGCTCTGCACTCCCTCGGCTTCGCCACGGTTGGTGAGGTGCGTGTCGGACGACATGTGGTCGTCGAGATCGAGGCGGCGTCGGAGGACGCGGCTCGCGACCAGGTGAAGGCCATGTGCGAAAAGCTGCTGGCCAATCCGGTCACGGAGGACTTCGAGATCGCCAGCCTGGGGCACGCGTGAAGGCCGGCATTGTTCGTTTTCCCGGCTCCAACTGTGACGAGGATGCGTTCCATGCGATCGCAGACATCCTCGGCCAGGAAGCCGTCTATCTGTGGCACAAGGATCACGACCTGCAGAATGTCGACCTGGTGATCCTGCCCGGCGGCTTCAGCTACGGGGACTATCTGCGCGCCGGTGCCATCGCGCGCTTCAGCCCGATCATGCAGGAAGTGGTTGCCCACGCGAAGCGTGGTGGCCTGGTCCTTGGTATCTGCAACGGCTTTCAGATTGCCTGTGAAGCCGGTCTGCTTCCCGGTGCCCTGCTCCGCAACGTGAGCCTGCGTTTCGTGAGCGCGCCGGTGGACCTGCGCGTGGAGAGCATCGCCACGCGCTTCACGTCGCAGTACCACGTGGGGCAAATCATCAACGTGCCCGTGGCGCACGGTGATGGCCGCTACACCGCCGACGCCGATACGCTGGCCCGTCTCGAAGCCGAAGGTCAGGTGGTGTTCCGCTACGTGAGTGCCAACGGTGATGCCTCGGATGCGGCCAATCCGAATGGCTCGCAGCGCAACATCGCCGGGATCGTCAACGCCGAGGGCAATGTGCTCGGCATGATGCCGCACCCCGAACGTGCGCTCGAAACCGCGCTCGGTTCAGTCGACGGCATTCCGCTTTTTCAGTCCATCCTCGAATCGCTGGCCGGGGGTGTCCGCGCATGAGTACGCCCGAAGGTTCTGCCATGACGTCATCGCACGTGCAGTCGCGCCCGGGTGATCCGGCCATCACGCCCGCCCTCGTTGCCGAACACGGCATCACCGAGTTCGAGTACGAGCGCCTGGTGAACATGCTGGGTCGCACCCCCACGTTCACCGAAATCGGTGTGGTCAGCGCGCTGTGGAGCGAACACTGCTCCTACAAGCACTCGCGCCCCATGCTCAAGACGCTGCCCACCAAAGCCCCGTGGGTGCTGCAGGGTCCTGGTGAAAATGCCGGCGTGATCTCGGTGGGTGATGGCTGGGCGGTCGCATTCAAGATCGAATCGCACAATCACCCGTCGGCCGTGGAGCCGTATCAGGGCGCCGCCACGGGTGTTGGTGGCATTCTGCGTGACGTGTTCACGATGGGCGCCCGTCCGATCGCGCTGCTCAACTCACTGCGCTTCGGCCCGCTCACCTCGCCGCGTGTGCGGTGGCTGTTCTCCGGTGTCGTGAAAGGCATCGGTGACTACGGCAACTGCGTGGGCGTGCCCACGGTGGGTGGTGAGGTCGTGTTCGATCCGTCGTACGAAGGCAACCCGCTCGTCAATGCGATGTGCGTGGGTCTCATGCGCGAAGACGAGTTGATGCGCGCCGTGGCGGAAGGTGTCGGCAACCCGATCATGGCGGTGGGTGCGCGCACGGGACGCGATGGTATTCATGGTGCGTCGTTCGCGTCGGAAGACCTGTCGGAGTCGAGCGAAGCCAAGCGCCCCATGGTGCAGGTCGGTGATCCGTTCACCGAGAAGCTGCTGCTGGAAGCGTCGCTCGAACTCATTCGCAGTGGTCATATCGTGGCCATTCAGGACATGGGGGCCGCCGGCCTCACGTCGTCGTCGGCGGAAATGGCTGAACGTGGTGACGTGGGTGTCACCATCGACGTGACCAAGGTGCCCGTGCGCGAACAGGGCATGACGCCGTATGAGATCCTGCTGTCGGAATCGCAGGAGCGCATGCTGGTGGTGGCCAAGCAGGGGCACGAGGATGACGTGCGCGCCATCCTGGCCAAGTGGGATCTGGAAGCGGCCGTGATCGGCGAAGTGATCGCCGAACCGGTGTATCGCGTGACCGAAGGCGACACGGTGGTGGCGGAGTTCCCCGGTTCACGTCTGGTGACCGAGTGCCCGCAGTACGTGCTGGAGCCAAAGGAAAGCGAAGCGCTGAAGGCGGCCCGTGCGCGGAACCCGCTCGATGTCACGCCGCTCGACGACGAGCGCGATCACGCGTGGACACTCGAGCGCCTGCTCGCGTCGCCCACCATCGCCAGCAAGCGTTGGGTGTGGCAGCAGTACGACTCCACGGTGCGCACGAGCACGGTGCGTGGTCCGGGCAGTGATGCGGCCGTGGTGCGCCTGCGTGGCACCGACAAGGCCATTGCCCTGTGCATCGATGGCAACGGTCGTCACGTGGCCCTCTCGCCCCGCAATGGCGGTCGGGCCGCCGTGTGTGAGGCGGCGCGCAATGTGGCCTGCTCCGGCGCGCGCCCCAAGGCGATCACGAACAACCTCAACTTCGGCAACCCCAAGAAGCCTGAGGTGTATTTCCAGCTCAGCGAGGCGATCGCGGGCATGGGTGAAGCGTGCACGGTCCTCGAATCACCGGTGACCGGTGGCAATGTGTCGCTCTACAACGAAAATCCGCAGGGTGCCATTCATCCCACGCCGACGATCGGTATGGTGGGGTTGATCGAATCGATGGCGCATGTGACGCCGTCGGCGTTTCAACAGGCGGGCGACGAGATCGTGCTCCTGGGTGATTGCACGGATGAACTGGGAGCGAGCGAGTATCTGCTGGCCATTCATGGACTCACCATCGGTGAACCACCGGTGTGTGATCCAACGCGCGAACGGGCGCTCATCGATGCGCTGCTCGAAGCCATTCAGGCTGGTGCCGTGCGTTCGGCGCACGATTGCAGCGACGGCGGTCTGGCTGTCACGTTGGCCGAATGTGCGATGCTCGATCGCGAGCGCTCATTCGGATTTGCGGTGGACCTTTCGACATGGGCGACGCTGCCACACCGCGCGTTGCTCTTCGGTGAGGCCCATGGTCGCGTGGTCGTCTCCACGGCGCAGAGTGGCGCCGTGCTGGAGATTGCGCGGCGTCATGGCGTTCCGGCGCAGGTCATCGGTACGGTGACCGAAGCGGCCGGTGGCGCCAGCTTCACCATTTCGGATGACACGTTCACCGCTCCGGTGATGTGGCTCGCGAAAGCGTTCCATGAGGCCATTCCGCAGGCAATGGACGGCGAAACGCCGGCCGAGCACGCGGTGGCTTCGTCGCACGCACCCACCAACGACTGACGGGATCTCTACCCATGTGTGGTATTTTCGGCGTCTACGGCCATCTGGAAGCGGCCGCACTGACGCAGTTGGGACTGTACTCGTTGCAGCATCGTGGTCAGGAGTCGGCCGGCATCGTGGCGGTCGATGACGATGGCCGCGCCCGGGTGAGCCGCGCGATGGGACTCGTCTCGGAAGGGTTCGAAGATGCCGAGATGGATGCCTTGCAGGGACCGATTGCCATCGGACACACGCGCTACAGCACGGCGGGTGCTTCGGCCATCGAAAACGCACAGCCCATCCTGGCCCGTGTGCGGCGCAGTCACATCGCGCTGGCACACAACGGCAATCTGACCAACGCGGTGGAATTGCGTCGCGATCTCGAAGAGGACGGCGCAATCTTCTCCAGCACGATGGACTCGGAAGCCATCGTGCATCGCATCGCTCGTGCGACCGGTGAGTCACCGGAAGCACGTGTCGCTGCGGCGCTGCAGGGTGTGGAGGGCGCCTACTGCCTACTCGTGGTACTCGATGAAACCGTCATCGTTGCCCGTGATCCGCATGGTTGGCGCCCGCTGGTGATGGGACGCATCGGCGAGAGCTACGTGTTTGCCTCCGAGACTTGTGCACTCGATATCGTCGGTGCCACGGTGGAACGCGAAATTCTGCCGGGGGAGATCGTGGCGGTGGATGCGCAGGGACTGCGCTCCATCAACGCGCTCGAGTCTGCGCCGATCAATCGGTGCGTGTTCGAACACGTGTATTTCGCCCGTCCCGACAGCAAGGTGTTCGGTGGCTCCGTGGATCGTTCGCGTCGTGCGCTCGGCCGCAAGTTGGCCATCGAGCAGCCCGCTCCCGGTGCCGAGGTGGTCTTCGCGGTGCCCGATTCATCCAACTCGGCGGCGCTCGGCTTCGCCGAAGAATCGGGCATCCCGTACGAACTGGCGCTCATTCGCAATCACTATGTGGGCCGTACGTTCATCCAGCCCACGCAGGCCGGTCGTGATGCGAAGGTGAAGGTAAAGTACAACCCGGTGCGGGAGTTGCTCGAAGGCAAGAGCGTGGTGATGGTCGACGACTCCATCGTGCGTGGTACGACCACACGCGGTCTGGTGTCGTTGGTGCGTGCGGCGGGCGCGCGCGAGGTGCACATGCGGGTGTCCAGCGCACCGATCATTTCGTCGTGTTATTACGGCATCGACACGCCCCATCGTGGTGAGCTCATTGCCGCGCAGATGTCACACGCGGAACTGGTGCGTCATCTCGGCGTGGATTCGCTGGGCTATCTGTCCATCGACGGCATGTTGTCGGCGATGCCGAGTGGGCCGGATGGTTATTGCCATGCCTGCTTCTCCGGTCGTTACCCCACGCCGATTCCGGCGGACCCTGAACTGCTTCGTGCAGGGAGCGCGGCATGATCGCTGGACTCTCGCTGATGGCTGCCACGCGGGTACGTCATGCGGTGACAGTGGCGGGCGTGCTGATCGCGTCATCGTTGGGAGCGGTGAACAATGTGAAGGCGCAGGCCCCTGCACCGGCCGCAGTGCCTGCGCAGGCATCTGTGCCGGCCAAGCCGGCCGACGTGGCATCCATGGACGCCATCCTCACCGCGTTGTACGACGTGATTTCCGGACCTGCCGGTCAGAAGCGCGATTGGGATCGGTTCCGGTCCCTGTTTGTGCCGGGCGCGCGTCTCATGCCCACCGCACAATCGGCGGGCCAGCCCGGTCAGGTCACGGTGCTCACGCCGGAAACGTTCATTCAGCGGACCAGTGCCGGATTCGAGCGTGATGGATTCTTCGAGCGCGAGATTGGCCGCAGCGTGGACACGTTCGGCAAGATCACCCAGGTGTTCAGCGCCTATGATTCCAAGCGCAAGCTCGACGATCCGAAGCCGTTTCAGCGTGGCATCAACAGCATTCAGTTGCTGAACGACGGCACGCGCTGGTGGGTGGTGTCGATCTATTGGGATGCGGAACGTCCGGACAATCCGATTCCCGCGCGATACCTGAAGAAGTAGCAGTATCGAACCGACAAAACACAAACGCCCCCGACCGCTGAGCAGTCGGGGGCGTTTGCGTTGAGTGGAGGTGAGGGGAATCGAACCCCTGTCCGAGACTAGATCCACCCCAGTTTCTACGTGCGTATCCCATTGATTGAGGTCTCCTTCAGCTGGCCAATGGGAAGCCCACGTCAGGACAAGCCTTCTAAAGTTTCGCCTCTGTGCCGAAGGCGCACACGGAGACTAGCCCAGATTTGCGATACTCACGTGCCGCCCCGGGCGGGCTGCCGCGTGAGCACTGCTACGTAACCCGGAGGTTAGGCAGCGAGCGCGAGGTTGTTGTTCGCGATTGGAATTTTCCCGAGTGTTTTACCAGGTGCTCGAGGACCTGGGCACGCTACCAGAGATTCACCAACCCCGTCGAAGCCAGTCACCCCCGGTTTCGAACGGTCCTGCGTTCCTGCCATGCTACACTACACGACCACCTGGGGTCCGGGCAACTGTACCGCGTTGCGCGGGCTCTCGGTCAGGCCGCCTCGCAGGTGAGTGACGAGACGTCCGGATCGGACGCGGCCAGCCCACGCGCTTTGTACTCCTCGTAGAACTCGAGGTAGTTGGTGAAGATGGTTTCCACCTCGGCAAAATCCCGCACCTGATGCAGCTTGGCGCGCAGTTCGGCCGAATTGGGAAGCCCCTTCACATACCAGCCGAGGTGCTTGCGGAACTCGAGCGCGGCACCGATGGCGTCGACTTCATAGCCCTGCACCATGCGCGCATGATCGAGGGCGATGGCAAAACGCTCCTGCACCCCGGGCGTTTCAGGCACCGGCGTACCATCGATCAGCGCGCGGGTCTGCTTGAACACCCACGGCTGTCCGTACGAGCCACGGCCAATCATGATGCCGTCGGCCTTCGTGTGGTCGAGCATACGCTTGGCATCGAGCGCGGTCTTGATGTCGCCGTTGCCCAGCACCGGGATGTCCAGCGCTTCGGCCACCCGCGCGATCTCATCCCAGTTGGCGCTGCCGGAATACATCTGCGTACGCGTACGGGCGTGCAGCGCAAACACCTTGGCTCCCGCGTCCTGCATGCGCAGCGCGATGCCCACCGGATCACGCATCTCCTCGTTCCAGCCACTGCGGGTCTTCACGGTGACTGGCAGTGGTGTGGCCTTCGACACGGCGCGGATGATCTCTTCGACCAGATCCAGGTCCTTGAGGCATCCTGACCCACCGTTCCGACGCACCACCTTCTTCACGGGGCAGCCGAAATTGATATCGACAAAGTCCGGCGAGAACATGTCCGTGACGAGCGCGGCCGCATCCGCCATGGCAGACGGTTCAGATCCGAAGATCTGTACGCCGATGGGTCGCTCTTCCGGGGCGAACCGCAACTTGCTGATGGTCGCCTCATTCTCGCGGCGAATGCCCTCGGCCGACAGGAATTCGGTCACGACCACATCCGCACCATGGGCGTGACAGAGCCGCCGGAACGGTGACTCCGACACACCGGCCATCGGTGCCAGGTACAATGGGACCGAATGCGGGACGGCAAAGGGAAACGTCTTGCGGGACATATACTTGAAAGCTAGCCGGCCCGGATCGGCGGGGCAACGCGCCCTGTTTGACAGGGACGGCCCTGCTGTTACGATTACGGGCTATGGAACTGCGAGAGTTTTTCTCCGAAGACGCCGTCGCACTCGAGCTTCAGGGCACGAGCAAAGACGAGATCCTGAAGGAACTGATCGGGCTGCTCAAGCTCGATGAAAAGTCCGAGGGCATGCTGTTCAAGATGCTCAAGCGGCGCGAGAATCTCGGTTCCACCGGCATCGGCCGCGGCATCGCGATTCCCCACTGTCGTTCGCTCGTCGTCAACCGTCTGCGTGTGGCTTTTGGCCGCAAGAAGGACGGCGTCGACTTCAAGGCGATCGACGACAAGCCGGTCAACTTCTTCTTCCTGATCGTGGCGCCACCGCTCGAGGTGTCCAATCAGTATCTGCCGGTGTTGGGCAAGATCGCGCAGTTCAGCAAGGAAGGTGACGTGCCCACGCGCCTGCTCGAACTCACGTCGCCGGCGCAGTTCATGGCGCTGCTGGAAGAAAAGCGGGTCTGACTGTAGGCTCGCCTCGGGAGAATGCCCTCAGGCGGACCGCACTTCATCCAGCAGTCGACGGACAGCGCCGAGCAATTGGCCGGCGCTGAATGGCTTGGCAACAAAATGCAGTGAGTTGCTGGCAATCCCTTGCATGACCGCGTCGTCATCGGCGTAGCCGCTCATGAACAGCACAGGGATGGTGGGATACTGCACTGCCACCCGCGCCGCGAACTCCGGTCCTGACACCTGCGGCATCACCACATCGCTGAGCACCATGTCCGGCGGCTCTGGCATGGCCTCGAGCAGTTCCCACGCCGCGAAGGCGCTGTCCGCTGCCGTCACCCGATACCCGGCCCGCGTGAGCAATGACGTGGTGGCCTTTCGCACGGCGCCATCATCCTCCACCAGCAGAATGTGCTCAGTGCCACCGGACGGATCACTGGCAACGGGATTCACTTCATGGGGAGTCTCCACGTCGGCAATGCCCGGGAACGTGATGACGATCTCCGTGCCCTGCCCCACATCCGACGTGACCACGATTTCACCACGCGCGGCCGTCACGATGCTGTACACCATCGCGAGGCCGAGGCCGGTGCCACGCTCACGGGTTTTGGTCGTGTAGAACGGTTCGAAGACCCGCGGCAGCACCTCAGGCGGAATGCCGGCACCGGAGTCACTCACCCGAAGACGCAAGTCACCAGCGGTGGTGCGCTCGGTGCTGATCGTGAGACAGCCACCGGCAGGCATGGCATCACGCGCATTGGCGGCAAGGTTCATCAACACCTGCTCGAGACGCCCATGATCGAACATCACGCGCGGCGCATCCGGCGCGACGGTGATGCGCACTTCGATCTGTTCGCCCACCAAGCGGGACAACAAGCGCCGCAACGCGTGGATGGCCGAGTTCACATCGAGGCGTTCATCGTGCACCACCTGTCGACGACTGAACACGAGAATCTGCCGCGTGAGGGCGGATGCCCGTTGGGCGGCCCCGAGAATCTCACTTGCTTCCAGTCGATGTGATGACAGCAGCGGCAATTCATCGCGCAGCAATTCCGCGTTGGTGGCGATTGCCGACAGATAGTTGTTGAAATCGTGCGCGATACCACCGGCGAATGCGCCGAGTGCCTCGAGTTTCTGCGCCTGCCGCAATTGTTCGCGTGACTGTTCCAGTTCGGCTTCGGCTCGACGACGCTCCGTCACATCGATCATGATGCCCACCGCCACCGTCTCGTGTTCTCGCTCGATGGCGCCCACGAACAACTCCACCTGACGGCGTCCTCCCCATCGATCGCGCAACGTCCACGTGCCAGCGCGCATCGTGGAGGCGACATCGGGCAGCGGCAGTTCGGCGAACGCGTCCCGCTCGTCTTCGACGATGAGATCGAGCACCCGCGTGTCGGCGCCTACTTCACTGGCGCCCACGAAGACCCCTGCGGCGTCATTGGCCTGTTCGATGCGGCCATCCGTGAGACGCCACGTCAGCATCGGCAGCGGACTCGTGGAGAACAGATGCCGGTATCGTGCCTCGCTGGCTTCGAGGGCCCGTTCGCGATCGCTGACCGTATCGGCCAGCCGATTGAGCGAATGGGCCAATGCCTCGATTTCATCACCACTGCGCACATTGGCGCGGCGATCCCGATCGCCCGCCGCCAGATCACCAGCCACCTCGGAGAGCGCCAGCAATGGGTCGGTGATGCGACGCGCGGTGAACAACGCAAATCCGATGAAGACCAGTGTGCCCATCAGGCCGATGAACAGATCCAGCAGAAACTGTCGTCGCGCGACTTCCAGCGTGGCCGACACCGGAATGCCGATATACAAAAGCCCATCGGTGGAGGCCAGCGGTGCGTGCGCGACCAGCCGATTGGTCCCGTCGAGCGATTTCACCTCCTGCACGGCGTCCGGGTGGGCAAAGTCCAGCGCCATCATCGACGAATCACCCGGGGACTGCTTGAGCCATGTATCCAGCTCGGCGCTGCGCAGAAGCACATCACCACCGCTCGTGAGCACGGTGAGCACGGATCCCTCGGGCAGATCCCGCACCAGGCGTATTGCAGCCAGCGAATCCACGGCGATCGAAGCACCGGCGATGCCCAGAGGCCTGGCGCTGTTCTCTGAAAGGATGGGCATGGTGAGAGGCAGCACCCATCCCGTGTCGGCCAGCACCACCGAGCGCCTGGCACGTCCCACCGCGTACCGACGCGTGCGCATTACCTCCTGGAATGGCTCGGTATTGGCCATGTTCGGCAGCGCCGGCCCCATTGCGGCCCGCCGCAGTGAGCCATGTATGTCGCCCAATGTGTCCGTGATGAACACGTTGGTGAGATTGATGCTCGTCTCATCGAACACATGGCGCAGCAGCGAATCATTGCGTTCCGGCGGGTCCTCGATCCTGAGCAGTCGGGACACGGACGCCAGAATCGTGTGCACGGCATTGACGTCGGCATCGAACAACTGCGCCGCCCGCCGAGCGGTGGCCAGGCTGCGCTCGGCCAACAGTTCCTGTTCACTCCGCCACCGTTCCACGGCCCGCACCAGCGAGATCAGCGCGATCGGCAACGTCAGCGACAGCGCCAGGAGGAACAGGCGCCGGCGGATACCCGCCCGGAAGGGCTTGGGGACGAAGCGGTTGGACGGGGAGGCCATCGCTGGTGACGCTAGTGGTGCCGCGCCGAGCTCGCCAGAGCACCAAGGACACATACCCGGTCCGATGGATCACATCTGACGACGGTACAGAGGCGGCCAAGAAATCTCACCTAGAGGTGAGTATCGATCACCACACGCCGGAGATCCCGGCGCATACGCCAGTATACCCGCAGACTCTGCAGAATGGCCGCTGCCGCCAGGCCGGCCACCAGCCCCACCCAGAAGCCCCGCTCACGCATGGGGGTGCGAAAGCCCAGGTAGGCGCCCAGCGGCACCCCGATCCCCCAGAAAGCGATCATGTGCAGCACGGCGGGCACCCGTGTGTCGCCGGTGCCGCGTAACACCCCGCTGGTGACCGCCTGCAGGCCATCAAAGACCTGGAACCAGCCCGCCAAGGGGATGAGAGCTACGGCCACCGCCACGGTGGCGGCCTCGGTGGTGTACAGCGTGGCCAGTTCGCGAGGAAAGAGGATGAACACCACCGCGCTCAGGCACATGAAGCCCACGCCGCACACAATGGCCGCGGCAGCGTCTCGGCGAGCCGTGGTCACGTCTCCGCGGCCGATGGCACGCCCCACCACGGCGGAGGCGGCACCGGAGATGCCCAGCGGCACCATGAACGTCATGGCGGCCATGTTGAGGGCGATTTCGTGACCGGCGAGTGAGGCCGTGCCCATCCAGCCCATGAAGAGCGCCGTCAGGCCAAACGCAAAGCTCTCGAAGAACCACTGGGTGCCGATGGGCACACCGATGCGCACCATCCGGGCGAAGGGGGTCCACTGCCAGCTTTCCGGGTACCAGGGGCGCACTTTGTCACGCAGCAGCGGCCAGGCCAGCCACAGCAACATGAACATCATCACCCATGTCGAAATGGCCGTGGCATAACCCGCACCCGCCACACCAAGCGCCGGAAATCCGAGGTTCCCAAAAATCAGCAGCCAGTTCACCGCCGCATTCACGAGATTGGCCACGAGCGCCGCGATGATGATCGGGCGCACCGGCCCCATCGCCTGCAGCGTCTGCCGAAAGACCGTGAACAGGAAAAATGGCAGCGCACCGATGGCGCGGCGGCGGGCATACACGGCGGTTTCGCCGATGACGTCCGGCGGCTGCTCCAGCGCACCCAACAACCACTCGCCCGGCATGAGCGCGAGGGTGACCACGACGGCCGCTGCGGTGGCCAGCAGCAGTCCGCGCTGCACACCGCGTGAGGCGGCGGCATGATCACCGGCACCGACCGCCTGTGCCACCACCGGGTCGATGGCGAACAGCAGCCCGATGCCGAAGACGCTGATGTTGAAGAAGTAAAAATTGCCCAGGGCCACGGCCGCGATGGCGGCGCCGCCGAGTTTGCCGACCATGATGGCGTCGACAACGCCCATGGCCTGGATACCCACATTGATCAGAACGATGGGCGCGGCAACCTGCGCCATCTCACGCAGGTCGCGCTGCCACCCGCGTGAGAGCTGCATCGGGAGTAAGGCGAAAAATGCTTAGCGCGAAGAGCCCCGCTTGGCGGTGCTCACGAGCTCACGAACTTCGCGCAACAGACGCTGCGCATCGTAGGGAATGCCATCTTTGATGGTCCAGGCCACACCACCTCCCGGACCGGCCGCCGCATCGGCACGCGGCGGATAAAACACCTTCAGGTCTTCGAGCGGATTGCCATTGAGCACGACGAGGTCGGCCAGGTATCCGGGACGCACACGGCCAAGGTTTTCCTGTTGCCCAAGGATCAACGCATTGTTGGCCGTGGCATGCTGCAGGACCTTCAAGGTAGGGAAACCGGCTTCCTGATGCAGTTCCAGCTCCCGGATCAGACCGAAGCCGTACACCTGATAGATGAAGCCCGCGTCTTCTCCTGCTCCGACTACCCCGCCAAGACGCTCGAAGTCACGCACGGCGCCAAACCAGATGCGGTAGTTCTCTTTCCAGAACGCTTCGTCGGTGCTGCTCCAGTTGGCGAAGTACGAGCCATGGTTGGAGAGATCGGGCTTGAAGTACTTCTCGAGGGTGGGGTGCAGGTACTGCGCATACCAGGGCTGCGTTTCCGCGCGCTGGAGATCGCGGCTCGCCTCGTAGATGTCGAGCGTCGGGTTCCAGGCCACGCCCCCTTTCACCATCGCTTTCAACACTTCCTGCAGGCGTGCCGGCTCGGCTTCACGCCAGAGTCGACCGGCGAGGCGGAAGCGCATGCCTTCATCGGCGTAGTTGAAGTTGGATGGGAACTGCTGCACCCCATCGGGGATGGCGGCGTCGGGCACCCCATACCAGTGCTCGAGACTCGTCAGACCATTGGCTGCCGCATCGAGCGCATTGGTCTCGTCCACGGCCATGTGGTGCGCCACGCGCAGCCCCTGCTTTTTGGCTTCGTCGAGTACGGGCCCATATACGTCCTTGTCCATGCCAAAGAGCTTGAGTCCATCCACACCCTGTGTCTTGAGGTCGCGCACGCGCTGGCGGGCCTCGACTTCGTTGCGCGGCACCGGCATGTAGGCATAGCGCGCATACACGTAGAAACGCGGCGCCATCACTTCGCCGGCGAGACTGCGCGCACGGAGCTGCAGGGTCTTGGGCGTTTCACTGGACACATCACGTACCGTGGTCACGCCCATGCCCAGCCACAGCTTGAACTGGTACTCGAGCGGCTGCGCCTGGCCGGCGCGCTCGTCCTGTACATGCCCATGCAGGTTGATCAGGCCTGGCACCACGTACTTGCCGCTGGCATCGATTTCCACATCGGCCGCGGGCCGACGCGCGGTGCCGTTGCGAATGGCCGCCGGATCGATACCGACAATCTGCGTGATGCGATTGCCTTCAATGATGATGTCCTTCGGGCCCTCGGCCGGCGTGCCGTTGCCTTCCACCACAATGGCGCCGCGAATGACCAGACGACGCGGCCGCACCCCGTGGGTCGGCGCGGTCTGCGCAGCCAGCACGTCCGCCGCCACGAGCAGGGCGCTCGTCGACACCATCGCCGACGCCACCACCGTGGCGAGGATCGCGCGGGGCACGCGACGCGGGGCACTGCGTGCAACGAAGCAGGACGTGGTCAGGGAGAACGCCATGATGCGTATCCGGAGGAAATGGAAGGGGCTCGCCGGCATGGGCGGCACGTCGCGAATCCCCGAGGATAACGCGAAATTGCAGAACACGTCAGTCCGTCACTGCAGCTCGCCGCTATCCTCTTGTCATGCCACTCGCACCCGAAAGCCGTCTTCATGGTGAGGACCTGTCGCAGGAACGCTTCGCCGATCTCGATCTCACGGGTTCCACATTCGAGGCGTGCACGTTTGTCGACGTGCGCTTCGCCGGCACCCGCTTCGAGGCGTCACGTTTCATGCGGTGTCGCTTTGTGCGGTGTCATTTTGCGAACGTGGAGTTCCGGGACAGTCACTTCGTCGAGTGTGACTTCACGGACGATGCCGGTCATACCGGTGCCCATTTTTCGCTCTCGCGTATGGAGCAGGCGCGATTCGAGCGCTGTGATCTGTCGTTCGTCCGGTTCGAGCGCTGCGATCTCTATTGCCTGCGGCTGACGAGCTGCAACTTGCGTGGCAGCGCGTTTGTGCGAGTCGAGTTCTCGCGCGGCTTTTCGCGCAAGATCGTGAAATGGGCGGGCTGGATGACCGACTGCAATTTTGAATTTGCAAACCTCAACGGCTTGCGACTGCGCGAAGGCGATTTGCGCGAAAGTCGGTTCCGCGAGGCGGTGCTGCATCAGGCGGATCTCGAGGACACGGATCTGCGCGATGCCGATCTCACACGGGCCGCCCTCGATGGCGCGAGACTCGCGCGCGCCGATGTGCGTGGGGCAACGATCGACGGGCTCAACCTGCAGTCACTGAGCAGTTTCGAGGGGCTGGTGATCACGGGGAGTCAACAGTTCCCACTCTTGTCAGCCATGGGGCTCGACGTGCACCCCGATTGAGGGATGTACCTTATTCCGGTAGCGGCATGAACTCGTCGCGATCGTCTGGTGGAAGGTCGAACAACCCCTGCCCCCACCGGGCACGCCGATAGTCCTCTTTGGCCGACTCGATCCGGTCGCGGCGCGAGGAGACGAAGTTCCACCAGATGTAGCGGGGACCGTTGAGGGTCGCGCCGCCGAGCAGCATGAGGCGTGCTCCACGCGGTCCGGCCGTGACGGCGAGTGCGTCGCCAGGGCGAAACACCATCATGCGCTGGGCCTCGAACGTCTGACCGGCGACCACCAGCGAACCTTCCACCACGTAGATGCCGCGATCCTCGTGGTCATCGGGCAACGGCAGCCGTGCATGCGGTTGCAGCACGACATCCGCGTAAAAGGCATCGGAGTACAAGTGCGCGGGTGCCTGCTGGCCATACGCGTGGCCGAGGATCAGGCGCACCGATGTGCCGGCATCTTCGATCACGGGCAATGCATCGACCCCATGATGCGAAAACGTGGGCAGCATGTCCTCGTCGCTTTCCGGTAGCGCCACCCAGGTCTGGATGCCGAAGAGTCGGTTGGGGTGCTGGCGATGCAACGCGGGCGTGCGTTCCGAGTGTGTGACGCCCTTGCCGGCCACCATCCAGTTCACGGCGCCGGGCGTGATCACCTGATTGGTGCCGATGCTGTCTTGGTGGTGGAACTCACCCTGGAAAAGGTACGTGACGGTACCCAGGCCGATGTGCGGATGGGGACGCACATCCACACCGTGCCCCGTCAACAGCTCCGCCGGACCGACCTGGTCGAAGAAGATGAAGGGACCAACCATCTGCCGGCTGGGGGCAGGCAAGGCACGGCGTACCTCGAATCGGCCGATGTCACGCGCCCGGGGCACGATCACCGTCTCGATCGCGTCCAGGTCACCGGGAGACGGACACCCGGGCTCCAGTGCAGGATTCCAACTCACAACGTGCCCTCGCTCAGGTCTGGCGTAGCCAGATCTCCTCGACCCGGTGATCACTCCCCTTTCGCATCACCACACGGGCGCGTCGGCGTGTCGGCTCGATATTCTCTTCCAGATTCGGAAGGTTGATCCGACGCCAGATATCGCGGGCCACCTTGGCCGCGGCCTCTGGTGTCAGGTCTTTGTAGTGATGGAAGTAGGAGGCTTCGCGTTGGAACACCGTGCGCTGCAGCTTCAGGAAGCGATCGACATACCACTCCTCGATCGTCGCGGTATCGGCATCCAGATAAATCGTGAAGTCAAAAAAGTCCGAAGCCACCGCCACCAGACTGTTCGCCGTCTGCAGGACATTCAGGCCTTCGAAGATCAGGATGTCCGGACGGTCGACGACCTGAAATTCCCCGGGCACCACGTCGTAGGCTTCATGCGAGTAAGTGGGAATCCGCAGTTGCGATTCGCCCGACTTCAACCCCTCCAGAAAGGCCAGCATCTTTCGCAGATCATAGCTTTCCGGAAACCCTTTGCGCTCCATGAGCCCATTCGCCTGCAGCACCTGGGTCGGCTGGAGAAAGCCATCCGTGGTAACGAGCTCGACGCGAGGACGATTCTGGCTTTGGCCCAGCACTGCTCGCAGGAGGCGTGCGAAGGTGCTTTTGCCCACGGCCACACTGCCGGCAATGGCGATCACGTACGGCGCCGTGGCGCGCCATTGTCCCACAAACGCCCCGTCCACCATGTGACGCAGGCTGCGGGCGGCGGCCATGTGGAGCTCAATCAAGCGCACCAGAGGCAGGAATACCTCGGTCACGTCGCTGAGTGACGTGGGATCGTTCACGCCAGCCAGCGCCAGCAGTTCGGCTTCCGACAGCGCCAACGGGGTCTCGGCGCGCAGGGTCGCCCAATGCTCGCGGTCGAAAATCACATACGGCGGCGCCAGACGCGGCAGTGAAGACGCCGGCGCGCCGGAGGTGCCCTGCGGCATCACGTCAAGCATCAAGCCGCGCGCCGTGCGCGGCCCGACCGCTCGGTTCTTTCGCTTCGACCATGTCCTGGACACCAGACGACTTCGTTGGTAGGCGCATCCGGGAAATGTTCGTGCAGGCTACCGGTGGCGCAACCCGCTCTCCTGAGGCAATTCCCGTCGTATCGGGCTACTCGTACCGCCTGCTGCACGACCGGCAACAGGCGGTACGGGAAACTCTCAGTCCCACTTGAGCGCCCCGCCGTTCTGATACTCGATCACGCGTGTCTCGAAGAAGTTCTTCTCCTTCTTGAGATCGATCGCCTCCGACATCCATGGGAATGGATTGTCCGTTTCAGGAAACACCGGAGCCAACCCAAGCTGCGCACACCGCCGGTTCGTGATGAAATGCATGTACGTCTCGCACAGCGCAGCATTGAGACCGAGGAAGCCCCGTGGCATGGTATCGCGGCCGTACGCCACTTCCAGCTCGCACGCTTCGGCCAGCATCTGCCGCACTTCTTCCTGGAAGGCGGCGCTCCACAGATGGGGATTTTCGACCTTGATCTGATTGATCACGTCGATGCCGAAATTCAGGTGGATGGATTCGTCGCGCAGGATGTACTGATACTGCTCCGCGATGCCCACCATCTTGTTGCGGCGGCCAAGCGACAGGATCTGCGCGAAGCCGGTATAGAACCACATGCCTTCGAACACCACGTAGAACGCCACCAGATCACGCAGGAAGGCCTGATCCGTCTCCGGCGTGCCCGTGCTGAACCCCGGGTCCGCCAGGTGCTGGGTGTACTTGAGCGCCCAGGCCGCCTTGGCCGTGATCGACGGCACTTCACGGTACATGTTGAAGAGTTCGCCCTCATCGAGGCCGAGACTCTCGCAGATGTACTGGAAGGTGTGCGTGTGAATCGCCTCTTCGAAGGCCTGACGCAGCAGGTACTGTCGGCACTCGGGGTTGGTGAGGTGGCGATAGATCGCCAGCACGATGTTGTTGGCCACCAGCGATTCGGATGCTGCAAAGAACCCGAGGTTGCGTTTGATGGCGCGACGTTCGTCGTCCGTGAGGCCGTCCCGTGAGCGCCAGATGGCCAGGTCGGCCTGCATGGACACTTCGGTGGGCATCCAGTGATTGTTGCAGCCACTGAGATACTTCTCCCAGGCCCACCGGTACTTGAGTGGCAGTAGCTGGTTCACGTCGGCGCGGCAATTGATCATCGCCTTGTCGTCGACGCGTACGCGTCCGCCGTGACGATCGATCTCGCCGAGCCCCGTGGCCAGGTCGGCCAGCGAGGCGTCATGTGTGGTGGAGTCCGTGGTGGAGTCCGTGGTGGCGTCGATCACTGGCAGGCCTCGCAATCCGGATTGTCGATGGAGCATGCGGGCGCCGTCACGGCTTCGATGGCGCTCACCGTCTGCGCCGCTGCCACGGCAACCGCATTGAGCTTGCCGTCGGTGCGCGTGAGCGTGCTCTTCTCCACGTGCGTGGCCGCCTGCGAGCGGAGATAGTAGGTGGTCTTGAGCCCACGACGCCACGCCAGCCGGTACAACGTGTCCAGTTGACGGCCGTTCGGCCGCGCCACGTACAGGTTGAGCGACTGCGCCTGATCGATCCACTTCTGGCGGCGTGCGGCGGCTTCGATGAGCCATGCACAATCCACTTCGAAGGCTGTCATGTACAGTTGCTTGAGATCTTCCGGCACACGATCGATCGGACCCAGGCTGCCATCGAAGTACTTGAGGTCACCGACCATCACCTCGTCCCACAGACCGCGGCTCTTGAGGTCCTGCACCAAGTATTCGTTCACCTCGGTGAACTCGCCGGACATGTTCGACTTCACGAACAGATTGCGATACGACGGCTCGATGGACTGCGACACACCGCAGATGTTGGAGATGGTCGCCGTCGGGGCAATGGCCAGCAGATTCGAATTGCGGATGCCCTGCGTCTGCACACGTTCCCGCAGGCTGCTCCAGTCGAGGCGCGACGAACGATCACACTCGAGCCGACCTTCGCGGGAGGCATCGAGCAGTGCCAGCGAATCGATCGGCAGGATGCCGCGCTGCCACAGCGAACCGTTGAACGAGCCGTAGCTGCCCCGCTCCACTGCGAGATCCGACGACGCCGCAATAGCCTCGTAGCTCAGGAACTCCATGCTCTCATCGGCAAAGCGGATGGCTGCTTCCGAGGCATAGGGCACGCGCAGCATGTGCAACGCGTCCTGGAAGCCCATGATCCCGAGACCGACGGGCCGATGCCGCAGGTTCGAACGACGTGCTTCCGGGATGGTGTAGAAGTTGATGTCGATGACATTGTCGAGCATGCGCACGGCGGTACGCACCGTGTTGGCCAGCCGCGCGCGATCGATGCCACCACCACTGATATGGTTGGCCAGATTCACCGAGCCGAGGTTGCACACCGCCACTTCGGAGTCCGAGGTGTTGAGTGTGATTTCGGTGCACAGGTTCGACGAGTGAATCACGCCCGTGTGCTGCTGCGGCGAGCGCAGGTTGCACGGATCCTTGAACGTGATCCACGGGTGACCGGTCTCGAACAACATGGTGAGCATCCGGCGCCACAGGTCCACTGCCTTCACGCGCTTGTGCACCGTCACCTCGCCACGCTCGGCACGGATTTCGTGCTGCACATAGCGTTCGGCAAACGCCCGGCCGTACAGGTCGTGCAGGTCCGGCACTTCATCGGGAGAGAACAGCGTCCAATCGCCGTCTTCTTCCACCCGCTGCATGAACAGGTCGGGAATCCAGTTCGCCGTGTTCATATCGTGGGTGCGACGCCGATCATCACCCGTGTTCTTGCGCAGGTCGAGGAAGTCCTCGATGTCGATGTGCCACGTCTCGAGGTAGGCACACACCGCACCCTTGCGCTTACCACCCTGATTGACGGCCACCGCGGTATCGTTGGCCACCTTGAGGAACGGCACCACACCCTGCGAGCGTCCATTGGTGCCCCGGATGTACGAGCCCAGGCCACGCACGCGGCTCCAGTCGTTGCCCAGACCGCCGGAGTACTTGGCCAGTAGCGCGTTGTCCTTCACACTCTTGAAGATGCCGTCCAGGTCGTCGGGCACCGTGGTGAGGAAACACGACGAGAGCTGCGCCCGCGGAGTGCCCGAGTTGAACAGGGTTGGCGTGGAGCACATGAAATCGAACGACGACAGCAGCTCGTAGAACTCGATCGCGCGCGCTTCGCGGTCCACTTCGCGCAGGGCCAGTCCCATGGCCACCCGCATGAAGAACGTCTGTGGCAACTCGAGGCGCACACCGTCGTTGTGCAGCAGGTAGCGATCGTACAGCGTCTGCAGGCCGAGGTATCGGAACGCGAGGTCTCGCTCGGGGCGCAACGCCGACGCGAGACGATGCAGGTCGAAGCGCGCGAGCTCCGGATCGAGCAGGCCCGTGTCGATGCCACGGGCCACGAACAACGGGAAGTAGTCGACATAGTGCCGCGTCATATCTGCCGGACGCGCTTCTACCTCTTGCCCATGAATGCCGCTCAACACCTCGGCGCGCAGGCGCTCGAGCAAGAGGCGCGCGCTCACGTAGGCGTAGTTCGGCTCTGTCTCCACGAGCGTGCGGGCAGCCAGAATGGGCGCCAGCGACAGCTCGTCGGCCGTGATGCCGTCGTAGATGTTGCGCAGCGTCTCGTCGAGCACCGACACGGCAGACACACCGTCGAGGCCATCACACGCATCGTCGATGACGAGACCGAGGTGGCCCTGGTCGATGGTGCGCAGTTCGCCGGTGGCCGTGCGGAACCGCACCGTGCTCGTGGCAACGCCGGGTGTGGTTTCTTCCGCGCCGGACTCACGCCGCAGCCGAGCGCGTTCTTCGCGATAGAGCACGTAGGCGCGAGCCACCTTGTGGTGACCACCGCGCATCAGGGCCAGTTCGACCTGGTCCTGGATCTCTTCGATGTGCAAGGCGCGCTGCGCATCGGCATGGCGGGTCAGTGCCTCCACCACGCTGACACACCGTCGTTCGACAATGTCGCGCACACGCGCCGAGGTTGCGGCGCTGGACCCTTCAACGGCCACGAAGGCCTTGGTCATGGCCACCGCGATCTTCGATGGATCGAAGGGCGACAGGGTGCGGTTGCGGCGGATGACCTGGAAGGTCAGGTCGGCAGGACGGGACCCATTGCCCGCGGAATACGCGCCGAAACGCGTCTCACTGACACCGTGCGAGATTGCCATCGAAACCCCCGTGAGTGCTGGACGAGGGGAGGCAGGGATCGGGTCAGGTACGAGCGGCACAGGGCGCGCATCGCGTGACCGACGATCACCCGGGGCACCCCGCCCGAGGACGTGAAATCGCGCGCTGGCAGGTCTCCTGGCTCGCGGGTCGACGCCCCTGTCTGGCCTTCCCGGCGTCCTATGCCAGTGACCGTGATCGACAGGTGCTCACCGCTTACAGTTGCGGGGGCAGCCCCGGAATAGGCACACAAATGCGCCGCACCGGATTCCCTTTTCACCCCGGATCGGAATAATCCGGGGAACCAAACGCTGGCTGATTATTGCGGCTCCGGTTCGCGAAAGCAAGCAGGTTTTTTACCGGATTGACGAGCGGCCCGAACCGTTACCGGCCCAGGCCGCTCAGCCATACCGCGTCCACGCGTTCAGCGAACCGCGACGGAGCCTACTCCCACTCGATCGTCGCCGGCGGCTTCGAGCTGATGTCATACACCACCCGATTCACACCATCGACTTCGTTGATGATGCGATTCGAAATGCGTCCGAGCACTTCATACGGGAACGGATACCAGTCCGCCGTCATGCCATCGGTGCTGGTCACCGCACGCAGTGCCACCACGTTTTCGTAGGTGCGCCCGTCGCCCATCACCCCCACGGACTTGACCGGCAGGAACACCGCAAACGCCTGCCAGATGTCGGGATACAAACCCGCTGCACGAATCTCTTCGAGATAGATCGCATCGGAGCGGCGCAGCACATCGAGCGCATGCGGCGTGACTTCACCCAGCACACGAATGGCGAGACCAGGCCCCGGGAACGGGTGGCGACCCACCATCTCTTCGGGCAGACCCAGCTCGCGGCCCACATTGCGCACTTCGTCCTTGAACAGTTCGCGCAGTGGTTCGATGAGCTTGAACTTCATGTCCGGCTTGAGGCCACCCACGTTGTGGTGCGTCTTGATGGTCGCCGACGGACCACCCTTGGCACTCACCGACTCGATCACGTCGGGATACAGTGTGCCCTGCACCAGGAACTCGGCGTTCTTCCCGGCCTCGGCCGATGCATCCTCGAACACGTCGATGAACGTGTGCCCGATGATTTTGCGCTTCTTCTCCGGGTCGCCTTCGCCAGCCAGCCCGTTCAGGAAGCGGTCCTCGGCGCGCACCGTGATGAGCTTGATGCCCAGGTGGGCACGCATCGTGCGTTCCACCTGCTCGCGTTCATGCAGGCGCAGCAGACCGGTGTCCACGAAGATGCAGGTGAGCTGATCACCGATGGCCTTGTGTACCAGTGCCGCTGCCACGCTCGAATCCACGCCGCCGGACAGGCCGCAGATCACCTGACGGTCACCGACCATCTCACGGATCTTGGCCACTTCGAGGTCGATGAAATGACCAGGTGTCCAATCGGGCGCGCAGTGACAGATATCGAACAGGAAGTTCTCGATGATCTCCGCGCCACGCGCCGAGTGATGTACCTCGGCGTGGAACTGCACGGCATGAATGGGCTTGGTCTTGTGACGGAACCCGGCGCAGGTGTTGCCGCTGTGTGCCGTAGCCACGTAGCCCGGCGGCACCTGCTCCACATGATCGCCGTGGCTCATCCACACCGTAGTCTTCTCACCCGCTGTGAAGCCGGCAAACATGCCCGACGCTTCATCCACCGTCACTTCGGCGCGGCCGTACTCACGACGACCACCACCCACCACCGAACCACCTTCGAGGTGCGCGATGAGCTGCATGCCGTAGCACACCCCCAGCACGGGTGCGACATCGAGCAGCGCCGGCGGAATGGTGGGCGCACCCTCATCGGTGACGGAACTCGGCCCGCCCGACAGGATGATGCCGGTGGGCTTCCAGGCCCGGATCCAGTCGAGTGACTTGGTGGGCGGATGGATTTCGGAGTACACACGCGCTTCGCGCACACGGCGGGCGATGAGCTGTGTGAACTGCGAACCACAATCGAGGATGAGGATACGGCTGTTCATCAGAACTTCCACTCCGGACCGGTGAGCTTGAGGAACTCGACGGCCTTGGTATCGAGATCGAGGATGGCGCCCGTCGGCGCCCCATGCAGCCAGCCACAGGCTTCGCCCGGGCTGACCAACAGTGAATCACCACGCGACTTCATTTCCGGCACGTGGGTGAAGCCGTGCACGATCACCTCATGTCCATCGATGGAACGCTGATGCACATCGGCGAGATCGTGAATGAGCAGCACCGACTTGCCGCCCAGGTCGAACGAGTGGGGGGACTCGAACAATTCGGCGGCACCAAAGCCGGAGTTCGCGGCCGCGACGAGCGCGTCGCGATCACCATCATTGCGGCCGAATACGCCAAGCAACGGCAGCGACAGGTCCTGGAACGGTTGCAGCACAAACGGGGAGCAGTAGTCGCCAGCGTGCATGACCAGCGAGACACCTCCCTGCACCATCTGCTCCAACAACGCGCGAACGGCCGGCACACGATCGTGGGTATCCGACAACAGGCCGATACGCATCAGGTGGTTCTCCACTGGAGGTGGGCACGCTCGAGTCGCACGAGATCCTCGTAGCGCTCGCGTTCCGTGATGATGGCAAAGCGGGAACCGTCGGCGAGCACTTCCACGGCACGCGGACGGGAATTGTAATTCGACGTCATGGTGTAGCCATACGCGCCGGTGGTGCGGATGGCGAGCAACTCGCCGGCCGACACATCGGGCAGTTCGCGATTCTTGGCGAAGAAGTCGCCTGATTCGCAAATGGGTCCAACCACATCGGCGGTGATCGTGCGGGTCGTATCCACCACCGCTTCGATGGCGTGATACGCCTGATACAGCGCCGGCCGGATGAGATCACTCATGCCGGCATCGGTGACAATGAAGTCCTTGCCGGCCGCGTGCTTGCGATACAACACCTGCGTCAGCAGCGTGCCTGCTTCGGCCACAATGTACCGGCCGGGTTCGAGCAACAAGGTCAATCCGGTTTCCGTGGCGGCAGCGCGCACGATCTGCGCGTAGTCCTCCACGTCGGCATCGCGTTCGTCGGGTTCGTATGGCACCGACAGTCCACCACCCACATCGAGGTAGCGCACGTCGTGTCCTTCGGCACGTGCCGCTTCCACGGCTACCAACAGACGTGGCAGCGCATCACGCAGCGGATCGGCGTTCCCGATCTGCGAGCCGAGGTGCATGCCCAGGCCGCGCAGCGCAATGTGCGGCAGTTCGCGGATGAGGGACACCAGACGCGTGATGTCGTCGCGCGGGATGCCAAACTTCTGCCCCTTCTCGCCGGTGCGGATGTAGGCGTGTGGTGTCTCCACCGTTACCTCGGGGTTCACCCGGATGGCAATCGGTGCCACCACACCCTTGCGGGCTGCCACGGCGTCGATGGTGACGAGCTCCGCCTCAGACTCCACGTTGATCAGCAACACCCGATCATCGAGCGCCTGCTCGATTTCCTGCACGGTCTTGCCAACGCCGCTGAACACCACATCGCGGCCCGTGAAGCCGGCCTCGCGCGCGCGATACAACTCGCCGCCTGAGACGATGTCCACGCCCGCACCGAGCTCCTGCAGCAGGCGCAGCACGGCGAGGTTGGAGTTGGCCTTCATCGCGAAGTGAATGCGATGCGGCACGCCCTCGAAGGCATGGGCGAGCCGCTCGTACCGCGCACGAATGGTGCCGGCGCAATACACATAGGCGGGCGTTCCCACAGCCGCCGCGATCGTCGGCAGTGGCACGCCTTCCGCGTGCAGCACGCCCTGCCGACGATCAAATCCGGAGTCTGACATCGCTTGGTGGTCGCCGGTCAGTACGAACGCGCCCAGATGACTTCGTACTTGGCGGGTTCACCCGTCACCATGCACGTCGTCGGCGCGTTCGGCGAGCGGAACTCCGCATCCGGAATACAGCGGATCGTCGCCTTCGTCTCTTCCTTCACCCGCTGCTCCACGGCCGGGTCACCGTTCCAGCCCGCGTACACGAATCCACCGGGGCCGTCCATGATCTCCTTGAATCGATCATAGGTGATGTCACCACGGTGGCTGTTGGCTTCGAGGCGCTCACGTGCCGCAGCCAGCATGTCCGCCTGGATGGTGTCGAGAATGACCGGCAGTTCGGTACGCAGCACATCGAACGCGATGGAGCGCTTCTCACGCGTGTCGCGGCGCACGAGCATGCCGCTCGACGACGCCAGATCACGCGGGCCGATCTCCATGCGCAGGGGCACACCGCGCAGTTCCCAGTGATAGTACTTGGCGCCCGGCTTGATGCCGACGCGCTCGTCCACATGCACACGAATGCGCTCGTGATCGGGGCGCTTGAAGCTGCCCAGGTCTTCGGCGATGCGCTTGGCGGCTTCGATGGTCGCGGCGCGCTCTTCATCCGTCTTCCAGATGGGCACGATGACCATCTGTGTGGGCGCAAGGCGCGGCGGCAGGCGCAAGCCCGCATCGTCGCTGTGCGTCATCACCAGGCCGCCGATCATGCGTGTGGACACGCCCCAGCTCGTGTTCCACGCGTGATCCTGCTGCCCTGCTTCGTTCTGGAACGTCAGGTCGAACGCCTTGGCGAAATTTTGGCCGAGGTTGTGTGACGTGCCCGCCTGCAACGCCTTGTTGTCCTGCATCATGGCTTCGGTGCAGTACGTGCGCAGCGCGCCGGCAAACTTCTCGGCGTCCGTCTTCTGGCCGGTGATCACGGGCATGGCCATGTACTCTTCCATGAACGTGCGATACACGCCCAGCATGCGACGTGTCTCTTCTTCGGCCTCGTCGTGCGTGGCATGGGCCGTGTGGCCTTCCTGCCAGAGGAATTCCATCGTGCGCAGGAACAACCGCGTGCGCATTTCCCAGCGCACCACGTTGGCCCACTGGTTGTACAGCAACGGCAGGTCGCGATAGCTCTGCACCCACTTGGCGAACATCGAGTAGATGATCGTTTCCGAGGTGGGGCGCACCACGAGTCGTTCTTCGAGCTGCTTGCCACCACCCATCGTCACCACCGCGCACTCGGGCGCAAAGCCCTCCACGTGCTCGGCTTCCTTCGACAGGAAGCTCTCCGGGATGAACAACGGGAAGTACGCGTTCACGTGGCCGGTGGCCTTGAACATGTCATCGAGCGCGCGCTGCATGCGCTCCCAGATGCCATAGCCCCACGGACGGATCACCATGCAGCCGCGCACTGGCGAGTAGTCGGCCAGTTCGGAACGCAGTACCAGTTCGTTGTACCAGTCGCTGAAGTTGTCAGCGCGGGTGGTCAGCTTCTTGTCGTCGCTCATGCGGGTGTTCCGGAATGCGAGGACGCCCAGGCCGTCAGGGCCTCGAGCGTGAAGAACGTCTGGTCGTCATGGCCGGCGCGGCGAATGCGCCACGGCGCATCGGCGCTCGACGGATCGACGATGACAAAGGCACCGGCGCCAGCCTTGCGCCCGGCCTCGAGTTGTTTGTCGAGCTTCTGGGACTTGAGGGCGTATTCCACGATGCACTCGGCGCTACGCAGCGCCGACGCCGTGCGCAGTGCAGCGGCCGGTGCATCCGGAGCGTCCGGTGACTGCGCCACCCAATACGCTGGCGGCGTCGCGGACACCTGCAGCAGGCCTCGTGAGCGCAGCAATTCGCCGATCACCACGTCACCCATGCCAAAGCCCAATGCCGGCAGATCGGTGCCCCCCAGCGACTTGAGCAGATTGTCGTACCGACCGCCGCCGCAGATGGCGCGAAACTCGCCAACGTTGTCGAACAGCTCGAACACGATGCCCGTGTAGTACGCGAGACCACGCACGATCGTGAGATCGAAGCGCATCCACGCGCCCACGCCCAGCGCATCACAATGCGCGAGATACTGCGCGAAGCGATCGAGATGCGGTTTCACCGCCGGCGCATCACCATAGCGTGCCTGCACCGTCGCAAAGTCGAGCGACGTGAAGCCGAGAATCACTTCAGCCGTATCGCCGGCAATGCCGGCCTCGGCGAGCTTCTCGGCCGACACCTCGCGCGGCTGTCGCTCGAGTTTGTCCAGCACCGCATACACGGCGGGCCACGTCGGTTCGGCGATCGCGAGATGCTCCAGCAGTCCGTTGAGCAACCGGCGATCGCTCACGCGCGCGCGCACATCGGTGTGCGTGAGCCCGAAGGCACGCATGATCTCGATGGCCACCGACACGAGTTCCGCATCGGTCATCACATCGGCTTCACCGACGATGTCGACGTTGAGCTGGAAGTGCTCACGCAGGCGACCCTTCTGCGTGCGCTCGTAGCGGAAGAGCTGCGGCAGCGAGAACCAACGCACCGGCTTGCGCAGCGCCTGCGCGCGTGCGCCAACCATGCGCGCGAACGTGGGTGTCATCTCGGGGCGCATGGCCACCGGACGCTCACCCTTGTCGACGAAGTTGTAGAGCTGCGTGACGATCTCGTCGCCACTCTTCTGCGTGTAGAGTTCGAGTGGCTCGAGCGGCGGCCCATCGTACTCCTGAAACGCATAGCGCCGCACGATGCGGCGCCAGGTGTCGAAGATGTGGGCTCGCTCGGCGAACTGGTCTGGGTAGAAGTCTCGGAAACCCGGGAGCGGCTTGTGTGACATCCAAGTAAGCTACCGAGCCAGCGGATCGACCTGCAACCGCTCCATCGCGTCGCCGACAGTGTGAAAGGAGCCGGTCACCAGCACGGTCGCCGCCCCCACCTGCGCCTCCGACAGCGCCCGGTCGAAATCGTCGTAGCGCTGGACCGGCAGCCCTTCGGCTTCGGCCCATGCCATGACGTCGTCGAGATTCCACGTTCGGTTGGCCGGTGCCGTGGGAGCCATGGTCACCAGGATGCGTTCGGCGGCTCGGGACACGGCCTGCAGGATGCCGCGCCAGTCCTTGTCGCGCAGCACGCACACCACGGCCGTGAGCGGATGTGGCACACCCACGGCGAGCAGATTGGCCACGACCGTCGCTGCGCCGTCCGGATTGTGCGCCACGTCGAACAGCCACGGTGGTGAACGGTGAAATCGCCCGGCGATCCGTACGTCGGCCAGATAGCGGCTGGCATTCCGCTCGATTTCCGCCCAAGGGCCGCCGGCGCTGCGCAGCAGGGCCAGCGCCACGGACGCATTGTGCGCCTGGAACTGCCCCACCAGCGGCGTCGTCAGGCGACGGGTGTGGTGGCCGGCGCCATCCGCCACGGCGAGGGTAAACGATGTGCCCTGTGCGTCGACCACGATGTCGTCCACCTGCCAGTCCCGGCCCGTTACCAACACCGGTCCGCTCCCCACCCCCTCGGCGCGGGCCTGCAGCATGTCCCGAATGGCTGGACGGGTGTCTCCCACCACCGCCGCCGCACCGGGCTTGAAGATCCCGGCCTTTTCCCCGGCAATCGCTTCCAGGGTGTCCCCCAGAAACTCGAGGTGATCGAAGCCGATCTGCGTGACCGCCGCGGCAATCGGCTCCACGATATTCGTGGCGTCGAGACGCCCGCCAAGGCCTACCTCGATGATGGCCACATCGACGGCCTCGTTCGCGAAGTGCGACAGGGCCATCGCCGTCGTGGCTTCGAAGAAGGTCGCGCCGAGCTCGGTCAGTAGCGGCTCGTGGGTGACGAGCCATTCGGTGATGGCGGCATGCGACATCGGCTCGCCATTCACCACCACCCGTTCCGCAAAATCGACCAGATGGGGCGACGTGTATCGCCCCACTTTGCGACCCGCGCCACGCAGCAGCGCGTCGAGGGTCGCTACCGTGCTGCCCTTGCCATTCGTGCCGGCAATGTGGAACACGGGGTAGCGTCGATGCGGATCGCCCAGCCGCGACAGCAGCTCGGCCACCCGCTCCAGGCCGAGGCGCCAGGCACCACCGGTCCGGGCAAAGAGCCGTTCAAGCGCTTCGTGATACGCCGAGTCCATCGCCTGTGGCGCCTCGGTCACCGGGACGCCCCGGATGGGGTTCAGCGGGTCCACTGCGGACAGTATCAGCCTTCCTGCTGGGTCTGGGCCTGTGCTGCCGGACGACCGGTCATATGGCGCAGCAGGCGCGAGAGCGTGGACTTCAGTTCCTTGCGGTGCACCACGCTGTCGACCATCCCCTTCTCGAGCAGGAACTCGGCGGTCTGGAAGCCTTCCGGCAAGTCCTGACCCAACGTCTGCTTGATGACCCGCGGGCCGGCAAAGCCGATGACCGCGCCGGGTTCGGCCAGGATGGCGTCACCGAGCATGGCATAACTCGCGCTCACGCCGCCCGTGGTGGGGTTGGTGAGCACGGAGATATACGGAATGCGCCGCTCCGCCAACTGCGACAACACCGCGGACGCCTTGGCCATCTGCATGAGGGAAAGAATGCCCTCCTGCATGCGGGCACCACCGGACGCCGAAAGGATCACGAGCGGATGCTTTTTCTCGAGCGAGCGCTGGCCAAGTCGGGCGATCTTCTCACCGACCACCGAGCCCATCGAACCGCCCATGAACGCAAAATCCATGATCGCGATGCCCACCGGCATGCCTTCCAGCAAACCGGTCACCGTGAGGATGGCGTCGGTGTCACCGGCATTGGTGAGCGCTTTCTTGAGTCGCGCCGGATAGTCCGGAAATCCGAGCGGATCGATCGAACGCAGTTCACCACCGACTTCGTTCAGCGAGCCGTCATCGATGAGGAACGAGGCAAATTCCCACGCTCGGACGCGGCGATGAAAGTCGCAGGACGGACAGACGTTGAGATTCCGCAGGAAGTTGTCGCGGATGTCTGTGTGCCCGCACGCTTCGCACTTCTCCCACGTATCAGGTGGGATTTCGAGGCGGACGCGTCGGGGCTGACGGGGCTTTTTTTCCTTCCGAAACCAGGCCATAGACCACGAAAGATTGGTGAGCGTCGGGGCGAAGGCTAGATCTTGCGCACAGACGGGGTCGCTGTACAGCGCGTGGGCAGACCGTCAGAGACCGATCGCGTCGGGTTGTCCCCGCCCTTCCGCCGAGATGCGCAGCAGCACGGCCACGGCAACCCAACTGACCAGCAGGAACGAGGGACCGTAGCTGAAGAACGGCAGCGGAATGCCCGTGACCGGCATCAGGTTGAGCGTCATGCCCACATTGACCATGACATGCACGAACCATGCGGCCACAAAACCGAACGCCACCAGGCTGGGGAACGCATCGTTGGCGCGGGAGGCCACACGGGTGCTGCGGAGAAAGAGCGCCAGAAAAAGGGCCAGTGCGATACTGACGCCGAGAAATCCGAGTTCCTCGCCCACCACCGAAAAGATGAAGTCGGTGTGTCGCTCCGGGAGAAACTGCAGACGCTTCTGACTGCCCTGCGTGAACCCCTGACCAAACAGGCCACCGGAGCCGATGGCCACTTTGCTCTGCGTGACATGGTACCCCGACCCGCGCATGTCGATGGTGGGGTCGAGGAACACCAGCAGTCGCTTCTGTTGGTACGGCTTGAGTTTGTCCCAGAGCAGCGGAGCCACCACGCCGGTCACCACATTGGCCACCACCACCACCACACCTTCGGCGAGGAATGGGCGGTACCAGAGTACGAGCGCCACCAGAATCAAAAACCACGCGCCCCAGACGCCGGTGCTGAATGCCAGCACGAGACTGATGCCGGGGCTGGCCAGCATGAGCAGCAACTGCCACTGCACGCCGGCCCAGAACAGCATGGCAAAACAGATGCCGATGAACACAATGCCGGTGCCCAAGTCGGGTTGCTTCATGACCAACAGCCACGGAATGCCGACCACCAGCAATGGTCGCCAGAGATCGATCAGGGAACGTGGTACTTCCCGTTGCGCGGCCAGCACCCGCGCCAGCATCAGCGTGGTGGCCAGCTTGGCCAGTTCGGCCGGTTGTCCGATGCGCACGCCACCGATACTGAGCCAGCCTTTCACACTGGCGGCGGTACCGGCACCAGTACCGATGAACAACACCAGCACCAGCAGCGCACAACTCAGCGCATACAGCGGCCAGGCACTCCACTCGATGAGGCGTACCGATCCACGGGTCACCACCCAGGTGGCCGCGAGGCAGAGACCGAACCACGACAGTTGTCGCTTCCACGCCCCTGCCGTGATGGTGGAGGGGGCGTCGATCTGGCCCGCCGAGAACACCATGGCGATGCCAAACGCGGTGAGCAGCAGCGCAATCAGCAGCAACGGAAAATCGATGCTCTGTCGGCGCAGCACGCTGGTGACGGGCATGGTGCGTTCGTCCTCAGTCGTTGGTGACGCTGGACATCGTGAGCTGCGTCTTGAGGTAGCGTTCCATCAACTTGGTCGCCACCCGTGCCGCCGCCGAACCGTGCAAACCTTCTTCGATGACGATGGCGAGCACGATCTTCGGATCGTCCGCCGGCGCATATCCCACGAACCAGGCAAAGTCCTGCAGCGGCGGTACCTGCGCCGTGCCGGTCTTGCCGGCAATGGTCAGCCCACGAATCTGGGCGCCGGCGGCGGTACCGCGTGACACCACATCGGCCAGCGCCATCTTCATGCCCGCCAACTGCTCGGCGGTCAGGTTGAGGATCTGTTTCCGCTCGGGTTCGCGCGCCACGATCTGCGGCGTGGCGGCGCTGCCATCGGTAGCCAGCGCGGTATAGAAGCGCGCCATGTTGAGTGGCGTCTGCGCGTTGTTGGCCTGGCCGATGGACAAGCTGAGCACCACCGAGCGATTCCACCCGCGTGCTCCATACTTGCGGTCGAAGTAGTCGGTATTCTCTGGCCAGGTCGGCGTGCGCTCGTTGGGCAGATCGATGCCGGTCTTTTCTCCGAACCCCAGCTTCACGCCGCCAGCCAGCAGGCGCGTGATACCGATCTTGAGCCCCAACTGGTAGAAGTACACGTCGCACGACTTGGCGATGGCTTGCGCCAGCGTCACGTCGCCGTGGCCTCTTTTGTCCCAGCACTTGAACACGCGGCCATAGTAGTAGCCACCGGTGCATGGCCGTTCCATGTGCGTGTCCATGGTGACCAGGCCGAGCTGCAGACCAATCGCGGCGGTGGCCAGTTTCCAGGTGGAGGCCGGTGGGTAGGTGCCCTGCAGCGCGCGATTGACGAGTGGCTTGTGCTCGTCATCGA
Source organism: Gemmatimonas aurantiaca T-27 (assembly GCF_000010305.1). Taxonomy (NCBI): domain Bacteria; kingdom Pseudomonadati; phylum Gemmatimonadota; class Gemmatimonadia; order Gemmatimonadales; family Gemmatimonadaceae; genus Gemmatimonas; species Gemmatimonas aurantiaca. The sequence continues at coordinate 2,087,766 of NC_012489.1, forward strand.
GCAGCGACTGATAGAAAGCGCCCGACACACCGCCGATGAATCGATTGATGTCGTAGCTCGGCGCACTGTACAACGCGAGCACGCCACCGGTGGTGGGTTCCATGGCCACCACGGCGCCGCGCAGCGAATCACCGAAATAATCGTGCGCGTACTTCTGCAGGTCGAGATCGATGTTGGTGCGCAACGGCGCCGGGGCTTCCGGCTGCACATCGGCCCGTACGCCGGCGTCCCGCACGACACGATTGCGGGCGTCCACTTCCACGAAGCGACTCCCTTCCCGACCACGCAATTGCTCTTCGTATTCCAGCTCCACGCCGGCCTTGCCGATCTGCTGGCCGGCCTTGTACTCCACAAAACGTTCGCGCGTCAGTTCGTCTTCCGAGATTTCGCCCGTGTATCCCACCAGTGCGGCCATGGCCTCACCATCGGGATAGTAACGCTTGGGTGAACTCTGAATGATCAGGCCCGGGAACTCCACACGCCGCTCTTCGAGCACCGACACGACCTGGAACGACGCATCGTTGAAGATCACGGCGGGTCGTGTGGGAGCGCGGCGATAGCGTCGCAGGGCCAAGGCCTGCTGCGTCGAGTCGATCGTGATGACCTGCGACAAGGTGCGCAATGCCGATCGCAGCGAATCCTCGGTGGGACTGAGGATCGACACCGAATATCCGGGCAGGTTCTCGGCGATGATCTCGCCTTTGCGGTCGTAGATGATGCCGCGCGCACCGGGCAGCGGCACTTCACGCAGGCGATTGCTCTCCGCCTGCAGGGCATACGACGCGCTGTCCAGTACCTGCGCACGGAAGAACGCCGTGCCCAGCGCGAGGAACGAAACGAACAGCAGGCCGCGCGCCACGCGGGCGCGGCGCAACACCGAATTCGGGTGGTAGCTCACGCGCTACCTCTCAGATCGACTGTGGGCGATACAGCGGGCGGAACATCACCAGCAGCAGCATGGCCACGAGAGCAGTCAACGCCGCTGACAGCGGCGACCACACCAGCAGCGCAATCACCAGCGAGATGCCGGATGATACACCGGTCAGCAACGCGAGTGCGATATCGAACACCCACTTCCCAGCGAACACGAAGAGGCCCGTCAGGCCCACGTGATCGGCGAAGAACACCGCCTTGAGCCACGCTGCGCCATAGGCAATGAGCGTGAGCGCCAACGCGTGCGAACCGAAGGTCCCCGGCGCCATCGCATCGAGCGAAATGCCCACCAGGAAGCCCGTGATGGCGGCCAGACCGGGACGCATGCGCACGGCAGAAAACAGGATCGCGATCAGGGCGAAGTCCACCTCGACGCGCCCTGCCACGAGCGGGCGCACACCGAAGTGCGCCGCCATCAGGAGCGCGAAGCCGATCCACGCGCGAACCGTGCTCGCGATGCCCGGGCTGGATTGCGGGGTCGGCCTCACTCGCGCTCCTCGTTGGGCGGCGGACCGGCAGGACGGACACGGGCGATACTGTCTGCGCGTTGTTTTGCACGCACACTATCGGCCCGCTGCCGTGCGCGCACGCTGTCGGCTCGCAGGCTGTCCGCTCTGGTCATCACGCGCGGTGCGGGGCGCGTGCCCAATCCGCCGCCGATCGTATCGGCGGCGGCGAGGCTATCGGCCAGTTGCGCATCCAAGGCCGCACGACGCGCGGCCAGTTCGTCCAACGCGGCCTTGCGAGCCAACGAATCGCCGGCGGCGGCCACCGCCCGCGCCGCACTGTCGGCAGCCGTCACGGTGGTCCACACGCCATTCACGCCACGCTGCGCCCGCGCCGGCAACAGCACCAACACCGGACCAATGGCTTCCGGCAACACGGCGGGCTTCACGAGATAGGTGCGCGCCCATTTTTCGGGGGTGACGATCTCCCCGATCACCGTGCCCACGGGGATGCCCCGGGGATAGGTGGCGCCGAGCCCCGAACTGACGATGATCGTCCCGGAATCGAGCTTCGCACGGAATGGCACACCACGCATCTCGAGCAACCAGCGTTCCGCGCCTGCACCGAGATGCGGCTGTACGATCCCGAAAGCGCTCTGATCGACGCTCATCGCGCTCACCCGAAAGTCTGGATGTGCCCAGGTGATGGCAAAGCTCGTGACGTTGTCTACGCTTTCCACCATGCCGACCAGTCCATCGGCCGTCACGACGGGAAGAAATGGTTGCACGCCGGTGTTGCTGCCGGTGGTGAGCGTGATGGTGAACTCATCGCCCGCGCGTGACGGCAACAACTCGGCCGGCACAAATCCATCCTGCAGACGAGCCGACAATCCCAGCAGCCGGCGCAGGACCGCGTTTTCATCGGCCACGGCGCGCACATTCATCGTGTCGCGCACCGCGCGTCCACGTGTCTGCAGCAACGCGTCGCGGGACTCTACGGCCGCGCGCACACCGGCCGCGCGGCCTTCCAGGGCCACCAACGGCGCGAGCACCGTGGTGCGCATCGACATCGCGGTTTGTTCACGCGTGCGGCGCGACATGAGCATGGCCAGTGCCGCCAGTGCGACACAGACCAGCACCAACACTGTGTCGAGCCGCCCTTCTCCACGCACCGTGCGGGCCACGCGTTCAGCCCGCGATCAGGTGGTGAGAACCGACCAGTACTTCTCTTCGTCGTCGAGGATCTTGCCCGTGCCGCGCACCACGCACGTGAGCGGATCCTCATCCACGTGAATCGGCAGTCCGGTCTCCTGCGACAGCAACACATCGAGACCACGAATGAGGGCGCCACCACCGGTCATCACGATGCCACGATCGACGATGTCCGAGGCGAGTTCCGGCGGCGTGATCTCCAGCGCGCGACGCACGGCGTCGACGATCTGCTGAATGGGTTCCTGCACCGCTTCACGAATTTCGCTCGAGTGCACGCGCACCGTCTTCGGAATGCCCGACACGAGATCGCGACCCTTCACTTCCATCTCGCGCTCATCGCCCACCGGATACGCGGAACCGATCTGGATCTTGATCTGTTCGGCTGTGGGTTCACCGATCAGCAGATTGTAGTTCTTGCGCATGAACTGCACGATGCTGATATCGAGCTCGTCGCCGCCCGTGCGAATGGACGTGTCGCTCACGATGCCCGACAATGCGATGACGGCGATTTCCGTGGTGCCACCGCCGATGTCGATGACCATGTTGCCGGTCGGCGATTCCACGGGGAGCCCCACACCGATCGCGGCCGCCATCGGTTCGGTGACCATGAAGACTTCTTTCGCACCAGCACCCAGTGCGGAGTCACGCACGGCACGCTTCTCGACTTCGGTGATGCCTGAGGGCACACACACGATCACACGCGGCTTCACCTTGAAGACGTGTTTGTCGATGACCAGGGTGAGGAAATAGCGCAGCATCTTTTCCGTCACGTCGAAGTCGGCGATAACGCCGTCCTTCATGGGACGTACGGCCATGATGCCATCAGGGGTGCGCCCGAGCATGCGCTTCGCTTCGAGTCCCACGCCCTTGAGCTTCTTCGTCTCACGATCGAGCGCAACGACCGATGGCTCGTTCAGGACGATCCCCTCACCCTTCACATAGATCAGGGTGTTCGCTGTACCGAGGTCCACGGCGATGGCGTTCGCCGGGAAAAACGAATTGGACTTGCTGAAAGGCCAGAACATCCAGGGGGATCACGGGGCGGCGCCCCGATGAAAGGACGCCTTGATGAAGTGCGACAATGTCTCTCCCAGTAAAGTATCGGAGCACGCGAGAGCAGACAAGCTATTGTGTTATCGTGACCTAGCACACGAGGGCCACTGCCCGGAACGAACGAGCCGCAGGATCGACACCGGGTCGACCCTGCGGCTCTTCCCACGATGACGCAATCAGCCGACGAAGCTGGCCGGGTCGGTCATTTCGAGGCCGAACGACTCCGCCACACCACGATAGGTCACCTTGCCGGCCGACATGTTCAGGCCCTTGAGCAGCGCGCCGTTGTCCTTGAGCGCCTGCTTCCAGCCCTTGTTCGCCAACTGCAAGGTGTACGGCAGCGTCGCATTGGTCAGGGCCAGGGTGGACGTGCGCGGCACCGCGCCCGGCATGTTGGCCACACCGTAGTGGATGATGCCGTCCACCGTGTACGTGGGGTTCTCGTGCGTGGTGGGCTTGATCGTTTCCACGCAGCCGCCCTGATCCACGGCCACGTCCACGATGACCGCACCCGGGCGCATGCGCGCGAGGTCGGCACGACGCACCAGCTTCGGCGCCTTGGCACCCGGAATCAGCACACCACCGATGACCAGATCGCAGGTGCTGATCTGCTCGAGGATGTTGTGGCGGTTCGAGTGAATGAGCTGCACGTTGGCCGCCATCACGTCGGAGAGGTACCGCAGACGCTCCAGCGACAGGTCCAGCACCACCACCTTCGCTCCCAGACCAGCGGCCATCTTCGCGGCATTCACGCCCACGACGCCACCGCCCAGGATGACCACCTTGGCCGGCGCCACACCCGGCACGCCACCCAGCAGCACACCACGGCCGCCGTAGAGCTTCTCCAGGTACTTGGCGCCTTCCTGCACCGCCATGCGACCCGCCACTTCCGACATCGGCGTCAGCAACGGCAGCTCGCGGCTGGGCAGCTCCACCGTCTCGTACGCGATGCACGTGGCGCCGCTGGCAAGATGGGCCTTCGTGAGCTGCTCGTCGGCGGCGAAGTGGAAGTACGTGAACAGCGTCAGGTCCGAACGCAGGTACTGCCACTCGCTCGCGATGGGCTCCTTCACCTTGAGGAGCAGTTCCGCCTTGCCCCACGCGGTGGCCGCATCGGGCACGATCTGCGCACCCACGCCACGGTAATCGTCGTCCTCGAAGCCGCTGCCGATGCCGGCGCCAGACTCGATGAACACTTCATGCCCTGCAGCCGTCAGGGCCTCGGCTCCCGCAGGAACCAGGGCCACACGGTTTTCATTCGTCTTGATCTCTTTCGGTACGCCGATGCGCATAATCGAGGAAGGATGAAGAGGAGGGGATTATTGCTGAACCATCAGCGTACGGCCTTCGGGCCAAGGCTGACAAGAATGTGCCGATCGGGATCGAAAAAATCACGCGCTACGTCCCGCACTGTATCCTCGTCGATTGCATCGACAAGCGCCATCTGTTCGTCGACGGAACGGAACGGTTCGCCATAAAGAGCGGTCGTGGCCGCCCGGTACATCCTCGAGGACACCCCTTCCATCGAGAGCACCAGTTGACCCCGGAGCTGCCGCTTGCCGGCCAGCATATCGGCCTCAGGCAATCCCTCCGACGCGACTTCGCGCAGGACCTCCCGCACCGCGTCGAGCGCTTCCTGCGCGCTTTCCGGCGCCGTGGCCAGATACACGCCATGCACGCCCGTATCCGCGAAGGCGCTGCTGAACGTGTGCACGCTGTACGCCAGCCCCAGCTCTTCACGCACGCGCTGAAAGAGACGCGAGCTCATGCCACCGCCCAGCAGCATGTCGATCAGGGCAAACGCATACCGACGCGAGTCACCATGTGCGATACCCTGCCCACCCAACACGATGTGGGTCTGCGCGATGTCCTTGCGCTTCACATGCTCGGCATGCGGCCCGGCGGCTTCCACCGGATCGAGCGCGAACGGCGTCATGTCGCCACGTGCACGCGTCAACCAGCCGGCGCGATCGAGGACCTCGAGCAGTTGATCATGCTCCACGCGCCCCGATGCCGCGACCACGAGCCGGCCCGGATGATAGGCCCGCTCCTGCAGCGCACGGATGTGCGGGATGTCGAGTGACTTGACCGTGTCGCGGGTACCCAGAATGGCATACCCATGCGGATGATCACCCCACACCGCGCGATTGTGCACGTCGAAGATGATGTCGTCGGGCGTGTCTTCGACCATGCTGATTTCCTCGAGGATCACCTTACGCTCGAGCGCCAGGTCCTCCGGCTTCAGCAGCGGTTCGAAGATCAGCTCACCGATGACCGAGGCGGCCTCTCCGAGATGTTCGTCGAGCACACGCGCCTGATATGACGTGTGTTCCCGCTCGGTGTACGCATCGAGCGAGCCACCGAGTGTCTCGAGTGACAGCGCGATCTCCTGCGCCGAACGGGTGCGCGTGCCCTTGAACACCATGTGTTCGAGCAGATGCGAGACGCCCATTTCCTCCGGGCGTTCGTGCAGCGTGGCTGCACGCACCCACGCCCCAAAAGCAACCGACCGTGCTCCCGGAACTGCTTCCGAGAGCACGGTCAGCCCATTGGGCAGGTCCGTTCGGTGCAACTGGGGCGCCTCAGCGCCCTGTTTGTCAGCGCCGATCGCGACCACCGCCATTCCGTCCACCGCGTCCACCACGATCGCCACCCGAGCGCTCCCCGTCGTCACGACGCGGGCGTTCGCTTTGTGGCGGCTCATCGGGCATGCCTTCCGGCTTCGGCAGCAGCGCCTTCATGCTGAGGCGCAGGCGGCCACGCTCGTCGCGGTCGACCAGCTTCACCGTGACACGATCACCCTTCTTCACGACGTCTTCCGGCTTCTCGACGCGCTCCCAGCGCATCTCGGACACGTGCAGCAGGGCTTCGTTGCCAGGCATGATCTCGACGAAGGCGCCAAACGCCGTCACCGTCTTGACCGTGCCTTCGTACGTCTCGCCCACCACTGGCTCGGCCGTGATGGCCATGACCATCTGCTTGGCGCGCTCCATGCTGTCGCCACCCACGGCGGCGATGGTGACCGTGCCATCATCCTCGACGCTGAGCTCGGCGCCCGTCTCGTCCTGGATGCCGCGGATGTTCTTGCCCTTCGGTCCGATCAGTTCGCCGATCTTGTCGACCGGGATCTGCACCGTCACGATGCGCGGCGCGTACTTGGAGAGGTCTTCACGCGGCGCCGCGAGCGCCTTGTCCATCTCACCAAGGATGTGGAGACGGCCGGCCTTCGCCTGCGAAAGCGCCTCCTCCATGATCTTGATGTCGAGGCCTTCGATCTTGATGTCCATCTGGATGGACGTGATGCCATCCTTCGTGCCAGCGACCTTGAAATCCATGTCGCCGAGATGGTCTTCGGTGCCCAGGATGTCGGTGAGGATGGCATACCGCTCGCCTTCCTTGATCAGACCCATGGCGACACCAGCCACGGCGGCCTTGAGCGGCACACCGGCGTCGAACAGCGACAGCGAACCACCACACACCGAGGCCATCGACGACGAACCGTTCGACTCGAGCACGTCGGAGACGATGCGAATCGTGTACGGGAAGTCGGCGAAGTCGGGGAGCACGCCCTGCAGCGCGCGCTCGGCGAGGTTGCCGTGGCCGATTTCGCGGCGGCTGGTGCCACGCATCGGACGCACTTCACCGGTGGAGAACGGCGGGAAGTTGTAGTGCAGCATGAACGAGCGCGTGACTTCACCCGGCTCCTTGATGGAGTCGAGGCGCTGCGCGTCCTTGGCGGTACCGAGCGTCGCGGCGACGAGCGCCTGCGTCTGGCCACGCGTGAAGAGCGCCGAGCCGTGGGCACGCGGCAGTACGCTGGTGTCGATGCTGATGGCGCGCACTTCGTCCTTCTTGCGGCCGTCAACGCGGAGCTGGGTGTCGAGCACCTGCGAGCGCAGCTCGTGGTATTCGACGTCACCGAGCAGGTTGCCGATATCCTTGGCGTTGTCCGGGAACTCGACGAGCAGTCCTTCGGCCAATTCCTTCTTGGTGCGCTCGACCGCTTCGATGCGCGTGTGCTTGTCCTTCTGGTTCAGCGCTTCGCGGATGCGACCCGACGCGAGTTCCTTCACGCGCGTGGTGATGCCTTCCGGCGCTTCGGCCTTCACCCAGGACATCTTCGGCACGCGCACCTTGGCCAGCAGTTCTTCCTGCATGCCGATCAGTTCGCGGATGCCGTCGTGTGAGAGGCGCAGCGACTCGAGCACGTCCTCTTCGGACACCTCGAGCGAGCCGCCTTCGACCATCACGATGGAGTCCTTGGAGCCCGCGACGACCAGTTCCAGGTCGGAGAAGCCGAGCTGCTGGAAGGTCGGGTTGAGCACCCAATGTCCCTGCACACGACCCACACGCACGCCGGCGATGGGGCCGAGGAACGGGATCTTGGAGGCGTTCAGGGCGAACGATGCGGCGACCAGCGCCAGCACGTCCGCGTCATTCTCCTGGTCGGCGGAGATGACGTAGATGAACACCTGCACTTCGTTCTTGAAGCCTTCCGGGAACAGCGGACGGATCGAGCGATCGATGATGCGCGCCGCCAGGATCTCGTGATCGTGCGGGCGCCCTTCGCGCTTGATGAATCCGCCCGGGATCTTGCCGGCGGCGTAGGTCTTTTCCTTGTACTCGACCGTGAGCGGGAAGAACGGCAGCGGGCTCTGGTTCTCGCTCACCGTCACGGCGGCAAGGACCATCGTCTCTCCGAACTGGACCACGGCGGAGCCGGCGGCCTGCTTGGCCATCCGACCGGTCTCGATGACCAGGGGGCGTCCCGCGAAGGTCCGCTCAATTCTATGCATCATCTGCTTTTTAGCCTCATGAGAACGCAAATCGCGCGGGTAGCATGATTGCTCCCGCGCGATGCCCTGCCGCGATCCGGCTTAGTACCGGAGACCAAGGTCCTGCACGAGCGTGCGATACTGCTGCACGTCCGTACGCTTCAAATAGTCGAGGAGACGGCGGCGCTTGCCCACCATCTTGAGGAGACCACGGCGGCCGTGGTGATCCTTCGCATGCGTACGGAAATGACCCGTCAGGTAGTTGATCCGCTCCGTGAGGATCGCGATCTGTACGCGGGTCGATCCGGTATCCCCTTCGTGGGCCCGGAATTTGTCGATCGTGGTAGCCTTGTCGAACGCCATCGTCGTTGTATTCTCAGCCGTTCTCAGCGCATGTCATACGCAACGATTGCGCACAACTGCAGGTAGCAGGGTACCTTACTCCACTCCGCCCCGTCTGTAAAGGACCAACGCGTGCCTGACCGTTATCTGGGGCGATCTCTCGGCAAGTACCGTGTCACCAGGCTCCTGGGCACGGGCGCTTTTGCTTGGGTCTATGAAGCCGTCGACCAGGATCTCGAGATCCCGGTCGCGCTCAAGATCCTGCGCCCGGAATTTGCCGGCCAGGAGTCGGCGGAAAGCCGCTTTCGCCGAGAAGCCTCCACGGCGGCGCGCCTCAGGCACCCCAATATCGTCACCGTCCGCGACGTCGGGCAGATCGATGGCACGGCCTTCGTGGCCATGGACCTCTATCCGGTCACGCTGGGCCGTCGGCTCGCGCTCGTGGATCGGCTCCCCGAGCCGGAAGTGGTGCGCCTGGGGATCGGTATTGCGGCGGCGCTGTCGGTCGCCCACGCCAGTCAGGTCATTCACCGCGATATCAAGCCGGACAACATCCTGATCGACAGCGAGGGTGAGGCGGTCGTGGCCGATTTTGGCCTGGCCCGCGCCCTCACCGCGTCGAACTCGATGAGCGCCACCAATCAGGTGCTCGGCACGCCGCACTATTTCAGCCCCGAACAGGCCCGGGGCCAGGAACTCGACGGGCGCAGCGACCTCTACGCCCTCGGCATCACCCTCTATCGCACCGCCACCGGACAGATCCCCTTCGACGGGGATGACTGGTACGCCGTGGCTCGGCAGCACATCGAAGACACGCCCCCGTCGATGCGGTCGATCGTCCCCGAGCTCACGCCGGAGTTCGAGCAGGTGGTGATGCGGCTGCTGGCCAAAACGCCGGAAGAGCGCTTCCCGAACGCCCTGCAGGTGGTCGACGCGCTCGCGGCCTTGCCCAACGCGCCCGAGCGCAGTGCGGGAGCGCGCCGGATCGGGTCGCACACCATCGAGGCGTTCCGGCCACCGACCACCATCCGCCGCTGGTGGTGGGTGGGGGCGGCGGCCGTGATCGTGCTCGGCGGCGTCTGGGGCGTGCGGCACCCCTGGGACGGTGCTCCGGTGACTCCTGATGTCCGCCCCGACACCACACGGGTACCCGGCGATACCAGTGCGTCCACACCCGTGCGCGTGGATTCTGGGGCCACGCCGACCGTCGCGCCGCCCACCACCAGCGCCGCGACAGGCGCTCCGGTGATCAGGCGGCCCACGAGACCTGGCCCGGCACTGGCTCGCATCGAACTGACGGCACCCGATTCGGCAGAACTCTATGTCGACAACAAGCTGGTCGGATTCGGTCATTGGACCGGAGAGCATCCGGTGGTTCAGCGTGTCGAAGTGCGGGCGGTACTGCCTCACGCCTCGGTGAACTGTGAGACAGCCATGTTCGACACCGTGCTAACGGGGCTGCGGGCCGGCCAGCAGGCGGACGTCGAACTCGCCGTCCGCGATTGCGCCGTGGTGCGGTATGTGGTCAAGCCCCGGGATGCGCGGGTGTCCTTCACCCCACTCGATGGTGGCCGGATGCGCGAGTTGCGTGCTGACAGCGCGGCGGCCATGACCCTGCCCCAGGGGCGATACCTGCTGCGTATCTCCGCAAGGGGGTGCAGCACCTTTCAGGACACCGTACAGGTGACCCGGGTGTCCGGAGACGCCGCGATCTCCCGATCTCTCATCTGCTCCTGAGCGATCCGGACACCGATTCCGCGACGCGGCATCGGTGAGTTAGGGGGTGCGACAGGTGTCGCGTCTCTTGCGACGTCCGGGACCCCCTCCGATGCTTCCTGGGTAGCAGACTGCGACCAGGAGGGGTGGCCATGCGGGTGCAGGAGCTGTTGCCGGTCGAGGCGCGTGATCAGCGTTCGCTGAGTGATGCGTGGGAGCGCGTGGTGCGTGATGGTGCGGGAACGCTCCGTCGCGAGCCGCAGGTGCGCACCGCGGTGAAAGCGTCGTGGGAGCGTTCCCTGCACCGCGGCATCCTGCCCACGTTGCCGCGGGCGCCCATGCAGCTCGACGACGCGTCGCTCGCCGAACTGCGCGAGCAGGTCGACTGGCTCCCCCATGCCGAACTGGCCGTCCGTGCGCACGCGAGTGGTTCCGTGCTCGATGGTCACATCCTGGCGCTGTTCGACGACCGCGCGCGCATGTTGGTGGCCACCGGCGATCCCCGAGCGCTGGATGGGTTGGCGGATATCAACTTCCGTCCTGGGGCGTTGTGGAGCGAGGACGCGGTGGGCACCAATGGTCCTGGTACCGCGTTGGCGCTGGCGCGCGCCGTGCACATCGTGGGCGCCGAGCATTTCTGCGAGCGATGGCAGGGATGGCACTGCGCCGCGGCGCCGATCCGCGACCCGCTGACGCAGGATGTGCTCGGGGTGCTCGATCTCTCGGGGTTCCGCGAGAAGGCGCACCCGCACACGCTGTCGTTGGCCACCGCCATTGCCGTGGCGCTCGAGCAACGTCTGGCCGCGCGGGAGGCGGAGCGTCGGGTCACCCTGCTGCGTCAGTTCGGGTCACTGGTGGGGCGTTATCCCACCGATGCGATTCTTGTCGTTGATCGGGCCGGTGAGATCATTGCGTCATCGACCGCGGCCGAACGCATCGTACGTCGCCTGCAGGCCTCGGGGCACGAAGCCACCGATGTGCTGCGGGCCATGAGCACCAATGACGGACACACGGCCGGAGCCAACTGGCAGGCTCCCTCCCACACCATCATTCGCGATGCCTCGCACCCGATGCTGGGCGCCACCGCCGCGGTGCATGCCATGCACGATGGTCGCACGCCCATTGGGGCCTGTGTGGTGCTGCCACTGACTTCGGGGGCGCGCGATGCGCGCGTGCACACCACCGTGCCTGGTCATGCCGGTGCGCGCACGGCGGTGAGTACTGCCACGACAGCTCCGGCGCGTGGGAGTGATGGCGCGGTCCAGCGAGGTGCCGTGACAGGGGTGAGCGATCCTGGTCGTGACACCATCGCCCGCTCATCTTCCCGCTCGCCCTCGCGTGCGGGTTCGCCGCGACCTGCTGGCACACACATGGTGCGGTACACTCTCGATGCACTACGAGGCGCTGCCCCCGTGCTCGAGGAAGTGCGGCGTTTCGCCCGGGCCTGCGCCCGTACCGATCTGCCGGTGTTGCTGCTCGGTGAATCGGGCACCGGCAAAGAAGTCATCGCACAAGGCATCCATGCGGCCAGTCCGCGGGCCCATGCGCCGTTTGTGGCCGTGAACTGCGCCGCGCTCCCTCGGGAACTCGTGGAAAGCGAACTGTTCGGCCATGTCGCCGGTGCGTTCTCGGGCGCCCGTCGTGATGGAGCGATCGGCAAGTTCGAAGCGGCCGATGGCGGCACGCTGTTCCTCGACGAAATCGGTGAGCTGCCGCCCGCTGCACAGGCGGCCCTGTTGCGGGTGTTGCAGGAAGGGGAGATCACGCGACTGGGGGCAACATCCGGTCGGCATGTGGACGTGCGGATCATCGCCGCCACCAACCGCGACATCGCGAGTGCAATTGCCAGCGGGCAGTTGCGCGACGATCTGTATCACCGGCTCAATGTGCTCACGCATTCGTTGCCACCCCTGCGGGCACGCACCGGCGATGCGGTCCTGCTGGCGCGCCACTTTCTGGGCACCGTGAGCGGCACACTGGCCCAGGAATTTTCACCGGCGGTGCTGCATGCCTTCGAGCACTACCGCTGGCCCGGCAATGTCCGCGAGCTCGAGAATCTCGTGAAGCGTGTGGCCGCCTTGTCCGAAACGGCTATGATCACCGAGGATCTGCTGCCGGCGGCGCTACGTGATGTGGCCGCGCGGGCGCCGGCGAAACACTTCGAGGTCGGGTTTCAGACGACGACCGCCATCGACGATCTGGTGGCGGACCTGCCAGCCGGCGACGCGCTGCGTGAGCAGTTGCGCACGCGGTACGCGTCGCTCATTGCGTCACATGCCACCATGCGCGACGCCGCGAAGGCGATCGGGGTGACGCGCAGTACGCTCTACCGTCGACTGCAACGCATCGGACTCGCCCCCGGGCGTGGGGTGCGAGACACGGCCTGACGTCGTGGCGTACGGGCGCGCCAGGTGCTTCTGCTGGTGTCGCTGCTATGAGGCGTTAGCGGGCCACGACGGCCGTGCCGGCGCCCAGCAGGGCACCCAACCCGGCGCCTGACCAGAACGTGGGGCGCCGCCACCAGGGGCGTGCGGGCTCCACGATCAGCAGCACATGATCGCGTTTCACCAGGGACACCTGCGAGGTCACCTGCACGGTGGCGCGTGCGCCGTCGGAGGACACCACGCGCACGCGCGCCACGAGGGCATCACGCTGCCGTGGATCCACGGCGTAGCCCGAGAGGCCCGGCTGCAGCCACCGCGCTTCTTCCACGCGGAAGAGCGCGGTGCTGTCGGTGACGCTGTCGATTTCAAAGCGTGGCGCATTGCGGGGAATGCGCGCCATGGGCGCCTGGCTCGGCGTGGATTCCACGCGACCCCGGCCACAGCCCACGACCACCGCCGCCAGTGCGAGGCCGCGGAGCGTGACACCGCGGATCGACAGGCCATTCGTCGACATACGGCTCATCGGGTGAAGAAGGAGCGCACGTCGTTGAATGTCACCAGCAGAATGAGCGCCAGCACCGCCAACACTCCAACACGCGCCACCGCCTCACGCGTGCGCATGCTGAATTCACTGCCCTTCACCCGTTCGGCGAGCACCATGAGGATCTGCCCACCATCGAGCACGGGGATGGGCACGAGGTTCAAAATGGCGATGTTGAGGCTGAGGAACGCGATCAGCGACCACAGCGTCTCCGCGCCATTGCGCGCCGCTTGCACCGACGTGCGGGCAATCTGGATTGGCCCACCCAGATTTTTCGCCGACACTTCTCCCGACATGAGCCCGCCCAGCACCTGCACGACATTGCGGGCCATGGTCCAGGTGGCACGGGTGCCCGATGTGAGAGCGGCGCCCAGCGCCACGGGTTCTCGCACCACGGAATCACGGACCATGATGCCCACACGCCCCACCTTGCGCGGCGCCCCCGTCACCGGGTCGGTCGATTCGGCAATCTGCGGCGTGATCTCGCGGCGCAACGTGTCGGCACCACGCAGCACATCCAGCGATACCGAGCCGGAGGTGATCGGCGACACCCGGTCGAGGACCTGATCCCAACTGCGCACCTGTTCGCCGTTGATCGCGGTGATGCGATCACCCGATTGCAGCCCCGCCAATGCGGCCGGGGCACCGGGCACGACGGAATCGATCACTGCCGGCAGGTACGGATTGCCGTAGCGATAGTAGATCCCGCTCGACACCACGATCGTGAGCAGGATGTTCATGATCACGCCGGCCGCGAGGATGAACACCCGCGCGCTGGTGGACTTGCTCTCCACCCATCGATCGGCGGGCACGGCCTTCGGACCAAACGGCGCCATGCCGGCCGGATCCCACAAGGCCTCCGGCACCTCGGGGGGACGTTGTGACGCGACTCCCCCATCGAGCGATCCACGCTCGGCAGACGCACCTTCGATACCGGCGAGTGCTTCATCGTCACGGGAGGCCATGCGCACATAGCCGCCGATCGGGAAGATCGAGACCCGATAGTCGGTTTCGCCGCGCTTCCAGCCGAAGAACCGACGACCCCATCCCAGCGAAAACACGGGCGCATAGACGCCGGTGATCTTGGCCGCCATGAAATGCCCCAGCTCGTGCACAAACACCACGAGCCCGAACACGAGCAATGGAGCGATATAAACGGACAGTGACGCCATCGTTGTCAGGACCCCACCTTGGCATTGACGTAGTCACGCGCTGCCGCGTCAGCCGCGAGCAGCGCATCGAGCGTATCCCCCGGCATGGTGCCGAGTGCATCGACCGCGGCCGATACACACTGCACGATACCTGCGAATGGCAGACGCCCGTCAAGAAAATGTGCCACGGCCACCTCGTTGGCAGCATTGAAGACTGCCGGCGCCGCGCCACCCTGGCGCCCAGCGGCAATCCCCAATGCCAGCATCGGGAAATCGTCGTGACGTACCGCTTCGAACGTGAGTGAACCGAGCCCAACCAGATCGAACGGTGGTACGCCGGCGTCCGGCAGCCGTTCCGGCCAGGTCAGCGCGTACAGGATGGGGAGCTCCATGGAGGGAACACCCATCTGCGCCAACACACTACCATCGACGAACTCCACCAGCGAGTGCACGATGCTCTGTGGGTGCACCACCACGTCGATACGATCGTACGGGATGCCGAACAGGTGATGGGCTTCGATCACCTCGAGCGCCTTGTTGGCCAGCGTGGCACTGTCGATGGTGATCTTGCTGCCCATCTGCCACGTCGGATGCCGCAGGGCGTCCGACACGGTGGCCTGCGCAATGCGCTCGGAATTCCAGGTGCGAAACGGACCTCCCGATGCGGTAATGATCAACCGTCGCACGTCGGAGGGTTCTCGGCCGGCCAGGCATTGCAGGATCGCGGAGTGTTCACTGTCCACCGGCACGAGCGCTCCGCCATGACGGCGCGCGGTGTCGGTCACGATCTGCCCGGCCATGACCAGTGTTTCCTTGTTGGCCAATGCCACCCGCTTCCCGGCGGTCAGCGCCGCGAGCGTGGCCTCGAGCCCAGCGGCGCCCACCACCGCATTGATCACGATCTGCACATCGGGGCGCGTAGCGGCTTCGACGAGGCACGACCTGCCCTTCCCCCAGTCTTCGGGGAGTTCGTCCGTTGGCGGGGCCACCAGGCCCACGTACGCGGGCGAAAATTGTGCGACTTGCTCTTGCAGTGCGTCCTGATTGCTGTGCGCGGTCAACGCCACGGGCACAAAACGTTCGCGATGACGCTCCAGCACCCGAAGCGCACTGGTGCCGACCGAACCCGTGGCTCCCAGCAACGCCACGCCAACAGGTGGCGTGATCATAGACGACATGTCGGTGAGAGATCGTGTGGGCGCGTGCGCAGGAGTCTCGGCGTTTGCGCTCGCGATCACGTTCTCGGTGGCGATCATCGCAGTCCTGGCGCGGGAATCAACAGCCAGTCATACAGCACGTAGGCCGTGGGCAGCACAAAAAACAGCGAATCGAGTCGATCGAGCACGCCACCGTGACCAGGAAACAGCGTGCCGCTGTCCTTCACGCCCGCTTCCCGCTTGAGCAGTGACTCAGCCAGATCACCGATCTGGGCCGTCACGCTGATCAGCACACCAAATGTCACGACCCCGAGGGTGGTGAACGCGAGCTGGGCGTGCGGCACCAGCAACCACTGCATCAGGGCGTACGCCACGACCACCGTGGTGACGACGGCACCAATCGCACCTGCAATGGTTTTGCCGGGACTGACCGAGGGCATGAGCTTCCGGCCGCCAATCAGTCGTCCGCTGAAATAGGCGCCGGTATCACTGGCCCACGTGAGCACAACGGGCACGATCACCACCAACGCACCGGCCAGGTCTCCGACCGCGTAGTTGTGGTATCGCAGGGCATAGGCAAAGCTCAGCGTACCGCCGGTGTACAGCGCGCCGAACAAGGTGCTCGAAGTGGCTTCCAGCGGTTTGCCCTGTACACCACGCATCCAGATGCTGGCCGCAAGCAGGCCGATGGCCAGCATCGGCACGATCACCGCAATCGGCAGGTCTGCGACGCCGAGATACCGGGCATGGACGGCGAGTGGGATCAGCGCCGAGAGCGTGATGCCGATGGCTCCCATGGGCGTTCCGCCACCTTCACGGGCGATGCGATAGAACTCCCAGGCACCGATCGCCGCCATGGCGCTGAGCAACGTGGCGAGCGCCGCATCGCCAATCCAGATCAGGCCAATGGCGAGTGGTGCACCAATGAGGGCGACGATGACACGCCGCGCGAGTTCGTTCACGCGAAATCACCTGTGTGGAGGGGCGCCACCACCCGCAGTGCAGGCAGGCGCATCGTCACGTGCTCACACGGCCGAAACGCCGGTCACGGCGCTGGAAGTCACTGATCGCACCGTACAACGCGTGGCGATCGAAATCGGGCCAGTACAGGCTCGAGATGAACAGCTCGGCGTAGGCCACCTGCCACAGCAGGAAATTGGACAGTCGCTGCTCACCTGAGGTTCTGATCAGCAAATCGGGGTCAGGGCATCCGGCGGTATACAACCGCGCGCTGATCTCGTCTTCGGTGATCGCGTCCGCGGTCAGACGACCGGCGGCGACGTCGGCGGCCAATTGGCGTGTGGCGCGGACCAGCTCTGCCCGCCCGCCGTAGGAGATGAACAGATTGAGTCCGAGACGGTTTCCGGTGACCGTCTGCTCCATCACGCGGCGCACGGCGTTGGCGGCGGCTGGCGTGAGACGGCTCAGGTCACCATGCACGTACACTCGGACACCTTGCTGGGCGAGTTCGGCGGCTTCGCGCGCGATGTACTCCTCCAGCAATGACATCAGCGCTGAGACCTCCGTCTCGGGCCGCTGCCAGTTTTCCTGTGAGAAGGCAAAGAGCGAGAGCCATTCCACACCGGCTTCGAGCGCGCCTTCCACCACTTCCCGCACCGCTTTCATGCCGGAGCGATGCCCGAAGGCCCGCGGCATATGGCGCTCGCGCGCCCAGCGTCCATTGCCATCCATGATGATCGCAATGTGACGCGGCACCGCCCCATGCACACGAATGCGTGCCAGGAGTTCCGACGAAGATTCAGCCATGTCAGGTGAGGGCGGTGACGCGCACATCGACCATCCGTCCGCAGAGCGGACTCAAACCTCCATCAATTCGGCTTCCTTCGCCTTCACCAAGGCGTCGAGCTTGCCGATGAAGTCATCGTGGACCTTCTGCAGGTCCTTCTCCGTGTGCTTCTTGTCGTCTTCCGACACGCCATCGAGCTTCTTGAGCTTGTCGCGGCCATCCGTCCGGGCATGACGCACAGCGATGCGACCGTCTTCAGCCATCTTGTGCAGCACCTTCACCAGTTCCTTGCGACGCTGCTCGTTCATGCTCGGCAGCGGCACGCGGATCACACCACCCTGATGGGCGGGATCCAGGCCCAGTTCGGACTCACGGATGGCCTTTTCGATGACCTTGGCCTGCCCCTTGTCGAAGGGCGTGACCAGCAAGATGCGCGGCTCGGGAGCCGCGATCGACGCCACCTGATTGAGCGGCACGAACGAGCCGTAGGCCTCGACCTTGATGGTGTCCAACATGTTCGGGGACGCCTTGCCGGAACGCACGCTCGAAAACTCCTTCTTGGAGTTCTCGATGGCCTTTTCCATGCCGCTCTTGGCGTCCTTCAGGATCTGCGCGGTTGTGCTCATGGCGTATTCACGAAACCAGTGTCCCGACGCGCTCGCCGCGGACGGCGCGGACGATGGCTCCGGGGCTGTGGAGGTTGAGCACGATCAGTGGCAACTGATTCTCCTTGCTGAGCGTGATGGCCGTCTGGTCCATCACTCGCAGCTCTTCGAGCATCACGTCACGGTAGCTGATCGTTTCGTAGAACGTCGCGTTCGGGTCCTTCTTCGGATCGGCGGAATACACCCCGTCGACGCTGGTGGCCTTGATGATGACATCCGCCTTCATCTGGATGGCACGCAACACGGCCGCCGTGTCGGTCGAAAAATACGGATTGCCCGTGCCGGCGGCAAAGATCACCGTGCGTCCTTTCTCGAAATGCCGCAAGGCACGTCGACGAATGTACGGTTCCGCCAGCTCTTCCATCCGGATCGCGGTCATGACACGGGTGTCGAGCCCCTTCTTCTCGAGCACGTCCTGCAGCGCCATCGCATTGATGACGGTGCCGAGCATGCCCATGTAGTCGGCGCCCACTCGATCCATACCCATCTGGGAAAGCTGGGTGCCACGCACGATGTTGCCGCCGCCGATGACCAGGCCAAGCTGCACACCCATGCGGGCGACTTCCACGATCTGATCGGCAAAAAACCCGATCCGGTCGAAATCGAAGCCCACGCCGCGATCTCCGGCGAGGGCTTCGCCGGAGATCTTGAGCAGGATACGCGAGAAGCGCAGTGGCTTGCCCTCTGCCGCGTCTTGCGTGAGCACGTCGCTCACTCGGCGCCGAGCTGCAGGCGCGCGAAACGGTCGACCGTGATGGTGCCACCGGCCTTCTTCGCATAGTCGGCCACGAGCTGGCTGATCGTCAGCGCCGGGTCACGGACCCAGGGCTGGGGCAGCAGCGTCACGTCCTTCAGGAAGGCTTCGACCTTGCCCGTGGCGATCTTCTCGATCATCGCATCCGGCTTGCCGGCCTGACGGGCCTGCTCTTCGGCAATGCGACGTTCGCTGTCGATCTTGTCGGCCGGCACGCCACTGCGGTCCACCGCCACCGGCGCCGAGGCGGCGACGTGTTCAGCGATGTACTTGAGCAGTTCGCGCGTGGCTTCATGCGACGCCACGTCGGCCGACGAGGCCGTGATCTGCACGATGGTGGCGAGCTTGCCGTTGTGGTGGCGATACATGCCCACCTGGCCGTTCGCGCCGGCGTCGAAGCGCGCCGTGCGCTTGACGTTCACGGCTTCACCCGTGCGGGCGGAGGCGCCCTTCACGTACTCTTCCACCGTCTCGCTCGGGCTGGACGCCATCGGCTCACGCAGCATCGCTTCGATGTCCGCCGCCGTCGACTGCACACGGTGTGCGACGAGCGACGCCACCACCTTGCCGAAATCTTCATTGCGCGCGACGAAGTCGGTTTCACACGCCACTTCGAGGATCGCGCCCGACGTGCCGTCGTTGAAGATCTCGCCGCCGACGATGCCTTCGCTGGTCGAACGATCCGAGCGCTTTTCCGCCTTCGCGATGCCCTTCTTGCGAAGGTATTCCACGGCCGCGTCCATATC
Source organism: Gemmatimonas aurantiaca T-27 (assembly GCF_000010305.1). NCBI lineage: Bacteria > Pseudomonadati > Gemmatimonadota > Gemmatimonadia > Gemmatimonadales > Gemmatimonadaceae > Gemmatimonas > Gemmatimonas aurantiaca. The sequence goes on from NC_012489.1 coordinate 2,107,388, forward strand.
GCCGTTGGTCTCTTCGAGGGCCTTCTTGCAATCCATCATGCCGGCGCCGGTGCGCTGGCGCAGTTCAGCGACGGCCTTGGCCGTGATCGGGGTGCTCATCGTGGCGTCCTGTTGAAGCGGGTCTATTAAAAAGATCGATCTGCTGACTGGAAGGGGGTAGCCTGCACCCCAACTACACGAACGCCGCCGGGAGTTTCTCCGGCGGCGTCGTACTGCAACATCCTGAGGTGCGCCTGCGAATGAGGCGCACCCTGGGAAGGAACGACGTAACCGTCTGCGTTATTCCGCGCTCGGAGCGGGCGCGCTGTCGTCGCCGGCCGGGCTGTCGGAGCCGGGCTTGAGACGTGCAGCGATCGCTTCCGGCTTGGCCCGGCGACGGCGCGGACGACGGCCACCGCTGCGGTCATCACCACCACCGCTGTTGCCGCCACCACGGTTGTCACCACCACGATTGTCGCCGCCGCGGCCGCCACGGTCACCACGACCGGCGGGCTCGGTGCCACGATCGCTGCTGAACGTGTAGCTCTCCTGCTCTTCTTCGACGGCGCGCACGGGTGCTTCGCGGCGCGCTTCGTCGATCGTGTCGGCCACCACCTTCGCGATGAGCTCGACCGAACGGATGGCATCGTCGTTACCGGCGATGGGCACCGTGATCAGGTCGGGATCGGCGTTCGTATCCACGATGGCGACAATCGGCACACCGAGCTTGTTCGCTTCGGAGACGGCGATGCGTTCCTTCTTGGAGTCGATGATGAACAGCAGCCCCGGCAGGCGGTGCATCGACTTGATGCCCGACAGGTACTTGCTCAGCTTGTCGCGCTGGCGGCTCATGAGGAGCTGTTCTTTCTTCGTGTAGTTCGTGAAGCCGCCGCCTTCTTCGCTGCCGGCTTCGAGCTCCTTGAGCTTCTTGACCTGCTTCTTGACGGTCTGGTAGTTCGTCAGCATGCCGCCGAGCCAACGCTCGGTGACGAACATCGCGCCACAGCGTTCGGCTTCGTTACGCACGATGGCGGCGAGCTGGCGCTTCGTGCAGACGAACAGCACGTTTTCGCCACGCAGGACGACCTCACGGACCAGCTTCTGCGCCAGTTCGATCTGACGGAGGGTCTTCTGGAGGTCGATGATGTGAATGCCATTGCGCTCGGCAAAAATGAAGCGGCGCATTTTCGGGTTCCAACGACGGGTCTGGTGCCCGAAGTGAACGCCCGCGGCGAGCAACTGCTCGAGTGACGGAGTCGACATGATGATGGTACGTGAGGTTTGAATTCGTCCGTGATCGTCAACGTCCGTCGCGACCATCCCAAAGGGATTGGCACCCGCCACCGACTCGGACCACGTGTGAGATAGCTGGATGGTGTGGCCGGCACCGTAGTGCCGGCCATCCAGTTTTTAGCGCTTCGAGAACTGGAAGCGCTTACGGGCGCCAGCGCGGCCCGGCTTCTTACGCTCGACCTCACGCGCATCGCGCGTGAGCAGGCCGAACTCACGAAGCTTCTTGCGATTGGTCTCGTCGACCTGCACCAGTGCACGGGCCACCGCGAGGCGCACCGCACCGGCCTGACCCGACACACCACCACCGTCGATCGTGGCCTTCACGTCGAAACGGCCGAGCGTGTCGGTCAGCGTGAACGGCTGCTGGATGGCCGACACGAGCGTCGGACGCGGGAAGTAGTCACCGAGCGTGCGACCGTTCACCAACCACTTGCCGGAGCCCGGCGTGAGGTACAAACGGCACACCGCTTCCTTGCGACGACCAACGGACTGAATCTGCTCCGACATTACTTGGCCTCGGCCGAGGAGAAGGTGAGGGCAGCCGGGCTCTGCGCGATGTGCGGATGTTCCGCACCCGCGAATACGCGCAGCTTGCGACGGAGCACCTGACGTCCGAGTGCCGTCTTCGGCAGCATGCCGTAGACCGCCTTCTCGATCACCCGCTCCGGGTGCTTGGCCAGTACCGACGCAAAGGGCGTGTGCTTCTCATGGCCCATGTAGCCGGTGTGGCTGAAATACGTCTTCTGCTCCGCCTTGCGTCCCGTGACCTGTACCTTCGACGCATTGATCACGATGACGAAGTCACCCGTGTCCATGTGGGGCGTGTACATGGGCTTGTGCTTGCCGCGGATGATCTTCGCCACTTCTGACGCGAGCCGGCCCAGGACCATTCCTTCCGCGTCGACGACGTACCACCGACGGTCGATATCCTTCGGGGTCGCGCTGTAGGTCTTCATGCTAACGTGATCCGTGCTGGTAACCCGCCTAAACGCGGGCTACGCGCTTGCGAGGTACAGTGATGGGACTGATGGAGATCGCCGACATGCGCCGGATCTCCGACAGACTTATGAAAACTGACTTTGAACGGGATGCAAAACCGCATCGCTCCCAAACTACACAAAGCCACGACAAAATGCTCCCGCGGAAAACGGGACAGACCCTTAGCTTACTCAGACCTGAAGTGGCTGTCAATACAGGGCTTGAGTCGTGTGCCGGAGCCATGCGGTCCGCACCGCACTTGGTACGGAATTTCCCCCGCCGCGCCTTTCGCGACGCCCCCCACCCGCCCAATACTTAGGCCCTACGGCACGGCCCCATCCGTCCCTCTCCGGCCACCAGCCGGACGTGCCGTAGCCCCCCTCTCAGGAGCGATCAGCGATGTCGATGATGTCGGAGTTCAAGGAATTCGCCATGAAGGGCAGCGTCCTCGACCTGGCCGTTGGTGTGGTCATTGGTGGCGCGTTTCAGAAAATCGTCGACAGCCTGGTCACCGACATCATCATGCCGGTCGTCGGCGTGGCCACGGGCGGTATCGACTTCTCGAATCGCTTCATTGCCCTGAGCGGTGGCCCCTTCACCACCCTCGAAGAGGCCAAAAAGGCTGGTGTGGCGGCCATTGCCTACGGTCAGTTCATCAACCAGATCCTGACCTTCCTCATCGTGGCGTTCACCCTCTTCATGGTGATCAAGGGCGTGAACCGCATGCGCCGTACGGCGCCGCCGGCCAAGGTCTGACCTGACCGCCCGCCCGGATCGTCCCCTCAGGACATCCGGGCAGGCCCACGCCGCGGCCTCTGGCCACGGCCTTACGCCGCTGGCCTCCGCCGCTGGCCGACCGCCTATTCCGGCAGCGGCCCCAGATCCACCAGAATCGCGCCCTTCTCCACCGCCTGACCGGGTGCGACCCGGATACCGGTGACGACGCCGGCCGTGGTGGCCCGGAGCTCGTTCTCCATTTTCATCGCCTCGATCATCACGAGCCCCTGCCCGGCGCTCACGGTGTCACCCACCGCCACGGCGATGCGCACCACCAGCCCGGGCATCGGGGCGGTCACCGGGGCCGGCCCACTCGCCGCCGCCGACGCTGCCGTCAGATCCCGAATCGCCCGCATGCGCTCATCGAGGGCCTCGGCTTCCACCCGGGCGCCATCCACATCGAGCACCCAGCGGCCACGCTCACTGCCCCGGCGGGCCACCACCCGATGCACCTGCTCGCCCAACCGGACGAGCCGCACCGGCGTCCCCGCGATAGGCGTGAGCGCCACGTCGACGCGCTCCCCGTTGACGACTGCGTGCGCTCCGTCGAGCTCCACGGTGATTCGTTCGCCGTTCACATCCACGATGTACTTCACGCGGCCTCCCGCCCCTGCGATCGCTGCAACACACACACGGTCTCTACGTGTGCGGTCTGCGGAAACATGTCGAAACAGTGTACAGAAACGATGTCCCACGACGGCATGCGCGACAGATCGCGCGCCAGGGTCGCAGGGTCACAACTCACATAGACCACGCCCCGTGCCGGACGCATGATCTCATCTTCCAGCCAGGCCGTCACGCGCGCGTCCACACCGCGCCGCGGGGGATTCAGAACCACCACGTCGGGTGCCTGCACGTCGGTGGCAAGGCCCGGAATCGCCCGCTCCATCAAATCACACACCACCTGCGCACGACCAGCCACGGCCTCGCCGGCAGCGCGCAATCGCTCCTCGGTCCGGCGCGCACCCATGGCATCGGCTTCCACGGCGATCACCTCTCGACCCGCACGCGCCAGGCGCTCGGTCAGAAGGCCGGTGCCGGAATAGCCATCCACCACGCGTTGTGGGGCGAACTGGGTGACGGCGGCATACACATGCTCCCGCAGGGCATCGGCCACCCGCGCATTCACCTGCGCGAAGGCCAGCGCTTCGCTGGCTTCCGGGGCATCGCCCTCCTGCAGCGCCGCATCGCGGGTGCCGTCTTCCGCTTCCCACCACACGGCGCGCACCTGAGGCACTCGTCGCAGGACGGCGGCGCTCCACCGCTCGCGATCCGGCCACTGCGTGCCACCCTGCAGTACCACCGTCACCTTGAGGTCCGCGTCGGCAACCAGGGTGGCGTCGGTATCCAGCCGAAGTCCGAGCCGCAGGGAGTCCGCGTCCGGCATGGTCAGCGAACGATCCGTCAGCACGGCTCGGAGGGCATGCCATGTCTCGACCAGCAGGGGATGCGCGATCTCGCACTGTTGCAGGGCAAACACCCGACGGGCGTCGTCGTGTGGATGGAGTCCGCCGATCCATCCGCCACTGCGTCGTAGCAAAACGAGCGTGAGGCGTCCCCGGTAATGCCACTCCAGGTCGGACGTGATGGGCGGGAGTGCCACCTCGCGCCGACCGACACGCCGCAGCGTCTCCTGCACCATCTGCTGGCGAGCCTGACGCTGCGTGTCGGCATTGACGTGCTGCAACTGACAGGCGCCGCACCGATCCGTTTCGTAGTGCCCGCATCGGGCATCCACCCGGTGCGCCGAGCGCTCGAGCAACTGCAGCACACGTCCGCGTCCATGACGCGCATGCCGAGTATACGCGACCTGGGCCACATCGCCGGGCGCCGTGCGAGGCACAAACACCGCCATCCCATCCACACGCCCCACGCCCTCACCGCCGGCAGCGAAGCTGTCGATGGTGAGCACGGCGGTGTGCTCGGGAAGCGCCGCGCGCTCGCGACGCCCCCGCTGATGCTCTCGATGATGGTCCTGGCGACCGGGGCGACGACGCACCGTCAGCGCAGTCCTTCTTGGCGGGCCAGCGCGGCCCAGGCACTCGGCTTGGCTTCCGACGGCGCCACCGTGGCAGCGGACGCGCCGGTACCCGCCGGTGCTGATACCCGTCCGGCGGAACGTTCTTCATGCGCGACGAGCGCGGCCGCGATGGCGGCCAAGCGCAACGTTTCGGGATCGGTGTTCGGACCCGTCAGCGTCGCCAGACGCTGCTCGAGCCACTGGATGGTGATATCGCCACGCTGGAACTCGGCATCATCCATCACGCGCAGATGAAAGGCGCGCGACGATTCGATGCCGTCGATCGTGAGCTCGAGCAGCGCACGACGCATGCGCGAGATGGCGAGATCGCGCGTGGGCGCATGCACGATGAGCTTGGCCAGCATGGGGTCGTAATGCAGCCCGACCACACTGCCCGCTTCGATGCCACCGTCCCAACGCACGCCCGGGCCGCTTGGCAGATGCAGATATTCGATGCGACCGGTGCTGGGCAGAAACCCGTTGCTCGGATCTTCGCTCGTGATGCGGCACTCGATGGCCCACCCACGCGGCGTGAAATCCTTCTGCGCGAACGGCAGCGCTTCACCGGCCGCGATGCGGATCTGCCACTGCACCAGGTCGATCCCCATGACCAATTCCGTCACCGGGTGCTCCACCTGGATGCGCGTGTTCATCTCGAGGAAGTAGTACTGCCCATCCTTGTCGAGCAGGAACTCACACGTGCCCGCGTTCACGTAGCCAGCCGCCTTGGCAGCAGCCACCGCCGTCGCACCCATGCGGGCTCGCAGCTCCGGCGACACGGCCACACTGGGCGCTTCCTCGATCATCTTCTGATGGCGACGCTGCACCGAGCACTCACGCTCGCCGAGGTGCATGACATTGCCATGCGTGTCGGCGAGCACCTGGATCTCCACGTGGCGCGGGCCCTCGATGTACTTCTCGAGGTACACGGCATCATCACCAAAGGCGTTCTGCGCTTCACGACGCGCGGACGCGAGGGCATCGGCGATGTCCTCCTTCGCCCGCACCACGCGCATGCCCTTGCCACCGCCACCGGCGGCGGCCTTGAGCAGCACCGGAAAGCCGTACGATTCCGCGATGGCCAGCGCTTCGTCGGCGTCCTTCACGCCTTCCGCATTGCCGGGCACCACCGGCACACCGGCCGCGATGACCAATTGACGCGCGGCCGTCTTCGATCCCATCGCTTCGATGGCTTCCGCTGGTGGGCCAATGAACACCAAACCCGCTTCCCGCACGGCACGCGCAAACCACGCGCGCTCCGACAGAAATCCATAGCCCGGATGAATGGCCTGTGCGCCCGTGCGCAGCGCCACTTCGATCAAACGTTCCCCGACGAGATAGCTCTGGCTCGAGGGCGGCGGCCCCACCAGCACCGCTTCATCGGCTTCGCGCACATGCGGCGCCTCGGCGTCGGCCTCGGAGTAGACGGCGACGGTCTTGACGCCGAGCTCCTGGCAGGCGCGGATGACACGCAACGCAATTTCGCCGCGGTTGGCGACGAGCACCTTGGTGAACATGCCTGGCCTCAGAGCGGGAGATTGCCGTGCTTCTTCGCCGGATTGCGATCGCGCTTGCCCCGCAGTGACTCGAGTGCCTCGATGAGACGCGGACGCGTGTCACGCGGATCGATCACGTCATCGACATAGCCGCGAGCGGCTGCGATGTACGGGTTGGCGAACTTCTCCGTGTATTCTGCGACCCGGGCGTCCATGGCGGCCTGCGGGTCGGCCGCTTCGGCGATTTCCTTGCGATAGAGAATTTCCACCGCGCCCTTCGGACCCATCACGGCGATTTCGGCCGTCGGCCACGCCACGTTGAAGTCGCCGCGGATATGCTTGGAGCTCATGACGTCGTACGCGCCGCCGTACGCCTTGCGCGTGATGACGGTGAGCTTCGGCACCGTGGCTTCGCAGTAGGCGTACAGGAGCTTGGCGCCATGTTTGATGATGCCGTTGTGCTCCTGCGTCACACCCGGCAGGAATCCCGGTACATCTTCGAACGTGAGCAACGGGATGTTGAAGCAGTCGCAGAAACGCACGAAGCGCGCCGCCTTGAGTGACGCGTTGATATCGAGCACACCGGCCAGCACAGCGGGCTGGTTGGCCACGATGCCCACGCTCTGGCCACCGAGATGCGCAAAGCCCACGAGAATGTTGCCGGCAAAATCGGGCTGCACTTCGTAGAACGTGCCGTCGTCGACGATGCGTGTGATGACTTCCCGCATGTCATACGGCTTGTTCGGGTTCTCCGGTACGACGGAGAGCAGCGACTCTTCGCGGCGATCGCGCGGATCACGTCCGGTGCCACGTGGCGGATCATCCACGTTGTTGCTGGGCACGTAGCGGAACAGCTCGCGGATGTGCTGCAGGCACGCCAGCTCGGAATCACAGGCAAAGTGTGCGACGCCGCTTGTCCCGGCGTGTGTGTCGGCGCCACCCAACTGCTCCATGGTCACGTCTTCATGCGTGACGGTCTTCACCACGTTCGGGCCGGTCACGAACATGTAGCTCGTGCCACGCACCATGTAGATGAAGTCGGTGATGGCGGGCGAGTACACGGCACCACCGGCGCAGGGGCCGAGGATGGCCGAGATCTGCGGGATCACGCCGGAGGCCAGTGTGTTGCGCAGGAAGATGTCAGCGTAGCCACCCAGCGACACCACACCTTCCTGAATGCGCGCACCGCCCGAGTCATTGAGGCCGATCATCGGCGCGCCATTGCGCAGCGCGAGATCCATGACCTTGCAGATCTTGGCCGCGTGAGCCTCGGACAGTGATCCGCCAAAGACCGTGAAGTCCTGCGAGAACACATACACCAGTCGTCCTTCGATGCGGCCATGGCCGGTCACCACACCATCACCGTAGATCGGTGCCTCGCCTTCGGCGAGTGAACGGGCGGTGACAAAACGGTCCATTTCGACGAAGGAGCCTTCGTCGAGCAGGACATCAAGGCGCTCGCGGGCAGAGAGTTTGCCTTTGGCGTGCTGGGCAGCGATGCGGGCGGCACCGCCACCCTGTTCCGAAGCCTCGCGGGCGACGGCGAGTCGCTCGAGCTTGTCGCGCATGGAAGTCTGGGATGACTGGGTCATGGCGCGGGAAGCTAGCCCCCGTCCTGAGGCATTGGTAGCGATGGGCCAGGCCCCCCGCCTGCAATCGGCGCCTATTTCCCCTCGTCCCGCTCATGCCACGTCCCGGACGCGCCCTCTGGCCCCTATCAGGACCGCCTTCGAGGGTGACCCGTCAGGGGGCAAACGTCCGTGCCTGCTCATGGCGACTGTGCACATGGGCTCGCAGCGTCGCCAGCGCGCCGGTGAAGCTGGCTGCGTCAGACAGATAGGTCGCACCCGCCTGCTCCCCATTGGGGCCGATCGCATAGGGCGCGATGAGGGCGTGGTGGCGGTCCAGCAGGGCCTCCATGCGGCTGGGCGTGAACACCGTGGACTGGAAGACGGCCACGTGCTGCCGGTAAAGTGCGAAATACACCGGGTCGTCGGCGAGGAAACGCAGGAGCGGCCACTGCGTCCCGTTGACTTCGTTCATGGAGAGACTGAGCGCGAGGCTATTGGCGGTCAGTGCCTCGTTCATGTCCCACGGGATCCAGGTGAGCGCCTTGCCGGGCCTGTTGTAGAGATAGGCGTTTTGCGGCAGTGCACCGTACACATCCCAGTTCACCATGACGTTGTTGACGGCCAGGTACCGCAGAAAGTGGTCGACATCGAACGTGGCCTCGAGCGCTGTGCGCCATGCCAACGGATCGCTGCGTCGCGTGGTGTCGTGCAGCGCCGCGATGAAGGCCTGCACATCACGCCAGTCGTCGGCGTTTTGGTTGTTCTTCTTCTCGAGTTGATCGCGTTCGAACACGAGAAAGCGTGAGGTGGGTTTGTACACATTGCCCGTGTCGCTGCCGAACTGCGAGGCGAGCATGGTGTCCTCGATGATCTCCACCATGGTGTACACCCCCACGTATCGCGCGCCTTCACCGAAGTCGATATACACGCGATAGAACGCTGTGCGTGCTGCCGGCACGCCAGCGAGACGAAAGATGTCGGCCGCCGTCTTTTCGCGAATGAGTGACTGGTCACGAAAGTTCGGCGACATCGAGAGTTCCTTGAACCCATGGAATCGCTGATTGCGAATTTCTGGGTAGCGATCCTCGAAACGATCGAAGTTCAGCCGAAAGGGGAGCTTGTAGTTGCCGTTGAGCCATGCGGAGCCGAGCGAAGAATTGCCCTTCAGGCGAAAGCCCACATGAGACCAGGTGCGGCCATGCGAACGGAGGGTGACATCGATGTAGTCAGGGTCCTTGCGCGGAATGGCAAAGCCGGGACCTCTGGCGCCAAAATCGAATCCCCAGAGCGCGGTCATGTTGGCGCGCACGCTACTCCATTGCGCGGCCGTCATCTGTATGTCGAGGCGACGCACGACATCGTCTGCAAAGACCTCGGCGTAGTTCGGCGCTGCCGCAGATCCGTGCGAGGCCTCCGACCAGCCGTCATCCGTTTCCGGTGGCAGTGTGACGGTGGTGGTGGCGTCCGGACGGCATGACAGCAAGGCGCCGCACGTGAGGAGGCCGATGAGTTGCCGAGTGAACGACGGAAGAGCGCGCATACTCCACAATAGCAAAACGCGCGGGAGGCCGGATGACGGCGTCCCACGCGTTCGCAGTACTGCTGGGCCACCGAGCTATCGTGTCATGCCGTGGGCACGAAGGACAGCTCGGGAAAACACCCGTATCAGTTGGCCTTGTAGATGATCGGCAGCACGACCTTGGTCTTCACCGCCGCGCCATTCACCTTGCCGGGGTTGAAGTCGAGCTTGGCCACCACCTTCTTGGCCGCTTCGCCGAGTGCCGTCTGCGTGGCATCGACCACTTCCACCGAGGTCGGGTCCACCTTGCCCTTCGAATCCACGACAAACTGGAGTTCAACCATGCCACCCACACCACGGCTCTTGAGATCGGCCGGGTACGATTCCTGGATCAGTCGGGCGGCGTTCGTGGACGAGGCAAGCTTCGGCGGATTGGTCACTTCCGAGATCGGATAGACCTTGTCGTCCTGAGCTGCAGCGGTGCCAGCAAGGGGGCCGGCGAGCAATACGGCGGCAATGGCGGGGAACAGGGCAAGACGAAACGTCGACATAGGGATTTGATCCTCGAGATCACGACAGGACAATCTGATAGCCCAGCACTTCGGCGTCGAAGCCAGGGGGTTGCCGCGCTATCTCCTCAATGAGATAGACATGGCACGAGTAGGTCTATCGGCCGATGTCACGAAGAGCTAAAGTGTTTCTCACTTCAGTATTCACATTCGTCACATCCCCGGCACACCCACTGGTGTCGTTCAGGGCTGGCGGCCCATTCTGTTTCGCCGGGGGCGGTTGGAACGTCCTTTGCGTTATGACGGCTTGGAACCACGCCCGTCGATCGAACTCCCTCCCATTGCATCCCCATATGTCCGTGCTCCCCGATCTTCACGACGATCCGTCCCTCCGGCGGGTGCTGTTTACTGCGGCGATCCTCCTTCTTGTCGTGCCTGCGGTGCAGGTCGGCATTCAGGTGTGGCCGCTTCAGTTGAGCAACATCCAGTGGCGCTTCACGGCCGCGAACGTGCTCTCCGGCGGCATGCTCCTGCCCTCGTTCCTCGGCATGGTCCTTCTGTTGAGCCTCTCGCGTCGACTCGAGCAGAAAGGTGTGCAGCGTACGGTTGGCGTCCTGGCGATCATCTTTGTTCTGGGTCTCGGTGCGTCACTCGGATTGTTTGTCCTCGACGCGCTGCAGCTCAAGACCATTGTGAGCACACAGATGGAAGCGGCGTTCAAGAACACCGCGGTGCGGGTGGGGGCTGTGAGCTCGATGTTCTTCGTGGCGTTCGCGCTCGTGGCATGGGCCGCGTTCTCGGCACCCAAGTCCGCCAAGCAGGCAGCACGCAAGGCCGATCAGAAGGGCGGCGAAGATCGTGTGGGTCTGATCATCGGCCAGGAATAACCCCAGCGGGTAACCGCGCGGCGGGGCCAGTCCCCTCCGCTGTCACATTTTCGACATCCTACGCCTCCATGTGCCGTTCAACGGTGCGTGGAGGCGTTTGGCATTTCCGCGGACTCGTGCCGGCGGCGCTGCGAACTCTGCTGTAGCGACCATGAAACACATTGTCTACCGGACGCAACAGTGACGCCACTTTGATTGCAGATATTGGAACGGTAGTTTTTTGAAAGTCATTCCATTTACGGCAATTTAGAACGACTCGTTTGCCAGAGCTGTGACGGCACAATGTGTGCGTGAAATCACCGATTGAATGTCCCCCTCCCTCCACGTCTTCCCCACTCTGAGACGAGAATGAAGCACAGCTTTCTTGGGCTTGGTGCCCTCGCGGTATTGGCAACTGTTACAGCCCCGGCACAGGCGCAAAATCTGACCTGGTTTGGTACGACGGCCTGCTGGACGAATGTGCAAGCCACGTTGGGTGCCAATGTCGAACACTACGACACCCAGGCCCCCCAGACTGGCTGGCGCCAGAACTGCAACCTGAGCGGGACCTCGGTCTCGAACGTGTCGCCGACCACGCAGACCCGCATCCGCTGGGACTCGAATGACGGCAACGACAAGTCGGAGCTCAGTTTCCAGATCAACGAGTACAGCAACTCCGGCAACAACGATTGGCCCGGTGGTCCGGCGTCGAATGCGTCCACCAACCGTTCGCTGGGTTTTGCCAGCGCGGGCGACCTGCAGTCGTTGTACCTCGGTTACATGAACTTCGATGACCAGAGCGGCACGGGGCTTGAGTCCGCCACGCTGTCTCTGAACCTGTTCTTCGAAGGACTCGACAATCCGGTCTCGTACAACCTGTTTGGCGTGACCTATGGAGAAAACCAGGGCAGCTACGCCACGCAGGAGAAGGTCTGCCGGCGGGAGCGGGTGCGTGGGCAGTGGGTTGAGCTGTGTAGCTGGGAAACGCGGTATCACACCTACGACATCCTCACGTTGAACGAAGCCCAGTGGTTCGATTTCAATGTGGGCGACAACTCCTACAGCTTCCGCGTGGCGGGTTTTGACTCGCCCTGGGACGATCATTCGAAGAACTACTGCAAGGCGGGTCACTACGACGACCTTCCCGAGGTGTTGCCCGAGGGTGGCAAGAACGGGTCGACCAATGGGAAGCTCTGTGGAGAGATCCGCTGGAACGGCCTGAATTCGCCGAGCCAGGTGGTGCCGGAGCCGTCCACGTACGCGCTGTTGGCCGCTGGACTTGCGGGCATCTTTGGCCTGTCACGCCGCCGCCGCGCCTGATCGGAGGCGCAGTCGGCAGGAGCAGCCAGGTTTTTGGTGAGAATCTGAGAAAGAGTTTGAGCGGGCACAATTTGTGCTGTAAGTCACTTCGATAGCTCGTTGAGCCCGCTCCATTTTCTCTCAGACCTTTCCGATGTCCCGTTCTTTCTTCAAGGCGGCCCTGGCTGCCGGTTCGTTGGTTCTCGCTTCGACGGTGAACGCGCAGAGCTACAGCAGCAACGTCGGCACGGTGTCGAGTGTGTCGTCGGTCAATGACGCGATGCAGGTCAACCAGTTGACGGGTGTGACCCTGACGGCGTACTGGGGCCAGAATGGCACCAGCGGCCCGATCGCGTTTGGTCAGCAGTCTGGTCAGTGGGGCTTCTTCGGTTCGGGCTTTTCGTTTTTCACCGGCAATGGCAACGGCGACACGTTCTTCACGACCTGGGCGCTCGACAACGGCCAGTCGGGGCTGACGCGCCTGGTCTTTGAAGCGGCCGGCACCAACACGGCGTTCGATCGCGCGTTCGGCCTGCTGGGCTTGGCGGAAGGCACGCCGGGCTCCAGCATCGGCAACAGCCTCGATGCGTACCGCTGCGTGGTCATCGTGTGCTTTGATGCCTGGAACACACACGTGACCTACAACAACCAGGTTGGGCTCTTCCCGGATGCGCCGGTGGGTGACCTCTTCACGCAGATGGATGTGACCTTCGGCCGGGCGATCGGTGCGGGGCGTGGCATCGAAGCGCACTTCGCTTTTGATACCGATCTGGTCACCCCGTATGCGGGTGGTGGTGTGGTGACGCCGGAGCCGTCCACCTACGCGCTCATGGCCGCTGGTTTGGCCGGCATCTTCGGCGTGGCGCGTCGTCGTCGTCAGAACGGCTGATACATCGCACCCGTTGCATGAACGCTGGCGCTCTCACACGGGAGCGCCAGCGTTTTTCATTTGCGGCGCGGCGGGCGCCTCAAGACGCCTGAATCGCCGTGATCCCAACAAAAAAGAAGCGCCCGCAGCCATGAGCTGCGGGCGCTTCTTCATGCAACGGAACCGATCTCTTAGAGACCGAGTTCGTCTTCGGAGCTGTGCACCTTGCTCGGCTCGGCCGGCTTGGGCGGCTGCTCTTCCGGGATCGACGTCACGGCGAGCACGATGCGGCGGTGGATGGGATCCACTTCCAACACGCGCATCACGAAGTTCATCGCTTCGTACGTGAAGTCGGCCGGGTTGGTCACCGTGCCTTCCGGGTTCAACTGGCTGACGGGGACAAAGCCTTCGATGTCGTTGCCGAGATCGACGACCACGCCCTTGTCCATCAGGCGCACAACCTTGCCCGGGAGTTCGGTGCCCACCGGATACGTCTCACCGATGCGAAGCCACGGATCTTCCTCGGCCTGCTTGAGACCGAGCGAGATACGCTTGTTTTCGCTGTCGATGTTGAGGATGACCACGTCCACTGCGTCGCCCTTCTTCACGACTTCCGACGGATGCTGGACACGCTTCGTCCAGGACATATCGGAGATGTGAATCAGGCCGTCGATGCCCGGCTCGATTTCGACGAAGGCGCCGAACGAGGTCAGGTTGCGGACCTTGCCATTGATGCGCGTGCCGACCGGGTACTTGAGCGGCAGGATGACCCACGGATCCTGCTCGGTCTGCTTCATACCCAGCGAGATCTTCTCTTCCGTCTCGTCGACCTTGAGCACCACCGCTTCGATCGCTTCGCCAATGCTGACGATCTTCGACGGGTGGCGGACGTTGCGCGTCCAGCTCATCTCGGAGATGTGCACGAGGCCTTCGATGCCCGGCTCGAGCTCGATGAACGCGCCGTAGTTCGTGATGGAGACGACCTTACCCGAGACACGCGTGCCCACGGGGTACTTGGCCGCCACATCCTTCCACGGGTAGCTCTGGAGCTGCTTGAGGCCGAGCGAGATGCGCTCGCGCTCCCAATCGATGTCCAGCACCTTGATCTCGAGCTCCATGCCGATCTGCACCATCTCGCTCGGATGCGAGATGCGGCCCCACGACATGTCGGTGATGTGGAGCAGGCCGTCGACGCCACCGAGATCGATGAATGCACCGAAGTCGGTGATGTTCTTGACGACGCCCTTCCGCACCTGATCCTTCGCGAGCTCCTTCATGAGCTTCTCGCGCTTGCCCGCGCGTTCGGTCTCGAGGATCACGCGACGAGACACCACGATGTTGCGGCGACGCTTGTTGAGCTTGATGATCTTGAACTCGTACTTCTGGCCGAGGAGCTCGTCGATGTTGGGCACGCGACGCAGCGCGATCTGCGAGCCCGGGAGGAACGCGTCGACGCCCATGAGGTCGACGACCACGCCACCCTTGATCTTCTTGACGAGCGTGCCTTCGACCGGCTGATCGCTCTCGTAGGCCACACGGATGCGTTCCCACACCCGCATGAAGTCGGCCTTCTTCTTGGAGAGGACGACCGAGCCTTCCTGGTCTTCGAGGTGCTCAAGCAGGACTTCGACTTCATCGCCCGCCTTGAGGTCGGGCATGTCCTTGAATTCTTCGAGCGGGATCGTGCCTTCGGACTTGAATCCGATATCCAGCACGACGAGGTTCTCGCGGATTTCAAGCACGTGCGCCTTGACGATCTCACCTTCTTCGATCGACGCCAGGGTGCCGTTGTACAGCTCCAGCATCCGCTCGTACTCGTCGGACGTGAACTCGTCCTCTTCGTACAGTTCGGGGCGGCGATTCGCGAGGGGGCGGAGCTGACTCTTCTGCAGGTCGCGCTTTTCGCGCGCGGTCAGCTTGCCGTAGGCCGGCGCATCACCATTGTCCATGGCTTCTGCGGCTTCAGCGATTTCAGCGGCGAGCTCAGCGCTCAGTTCGATGCTCATACGGTGTGGGGTCTCCAGATTCGCGGTACTGCACTCGCCGCGCCGAGAAAGGGGTAAATGAGGCTCTCCTCGTGGTGAAGAAACCACGGGAACCCAATAACATAACGGGATGGAGAAAAGGGTTCAACGCCTTTCCCCACCCCGTTAGGACGACTTCCTGCCTGCAATGGCTCAGGTCGGCCGGACCATCCGCTCCCGGGTGGCCCGGGCCAGTGCCACGATGCGCTCCACCTGCTCCTCCTGGGTCACCGTCGTGGTGTCGATGGTGATGGCATCCCGGGCCGGTGCGCTCTGGGTCGCGTCCTTGGCATCGCGGGCGACGAGCTCTTCCGTTTCTTCGGCGATCTCGGCATCGGTCGGGCGACGCCGCAAACGCTGCACCAGCCGCCGACGGGCACGCTCCCACGAATCCGCCACCAGGAAGACCTTGAGCTGGGCGTCCGGAAACACCGTGGTCCCGATATCCCGGCCGTCCACCACCACATCCACCGCTGCCCCGGCGCTGCGGACCATCTGGTTCACCCACTCACGCACGGCCAGCATCTGGGCGACCCGCGATACCTGCCGAGTCACCGGCGCATCACGGAGCGCGGTGTCCTGGTCGATGTCGTCGATCAGGGGCAACACCGACCGTTCGGTCAGACGCCACGAGATGCGGGGGGCATTGGCCAGCACGTCGTCTGCCACCCAGGACTCCGGGTCGCCGCAGGTGGACAGCGCCAGATAGGTGATCGCCCGGTAGAACGCGCCCGAATCCACGTGACGCACCCCGAGCTTCTGGGCCACCCACTGGGCCGTGGAGCTCTTGCCCGACGCCGCCGGTCCATCGATGGCGATCGTCAGCGGCGTGCCAACGGCAGCCCCCGAAGCGGTGGTCTGACGAACGTCGACCCCGGCATCGCCCTGCCCCACGGCCGCGGCCAGATCCTGCCAGAACCGCGGATAGGACACATCCACACACGCCGGATCGTCGATGGTGATCTGGTTGCCGGGAATGGCGCCCAATACACCAAAGGCCATCGCCAGCCGATGATCGCCATGCGTGATGACATGACCACGCAGTGGCGTGCGGCTGCCGATGATGCGCATACCGTCCGGCAACTCCTCGGCGTCCACGCCCAACGTGCGCAGATTGTCGACCACGGCGCGAATACGGTCGCTCTCTTTCACGCGCAGTTCTGCGGCATCGGCAATACGCGTTTCGCCTGCGGCCTGGGATGCGAGGCACGCCAGCATGGGCAGCTCATCGATGCACCGTGGAATCTCTGCGCCTTCGATGGTGGTGCCGTTCAGTGCTTCCGGACGCACGACGATGGTGCCAATGAGCTCTCCGCCCACCAAACGCTGCTCTGACACATCGAGCGACACGCCCATGCGCTGCAGCACATCGAACGCGCCGGTCCGTGTGGGGTTGAGGCACACGTTTTCGAGTCGCAGCTCTCCCGAATCGGCCAGCGCGGCCAGCGCGGCAAAAAACGTTGCCGACGAAGGATCGGAGGGCACCACCACATCGGCGGCGGTCACCTGCTGTGCGGCCGGCAGACGCACGCTGCGCTCCGACACCTCGAGCGCCACACCACGCGCCAACAACATGCGCTCGCTGTGATCGCGTGAGCGGTACGGTTCTTCGACCACGACCTCCACACCGGACGCCAACCCCGCCAGCAGCAAGGCGCCTTTCACTTGGGCGCTGGCGTGTGCACTCACATAGTTGGTGCCGCGCAACTGCGCCCCGTGCACCCGCATGGGCAGACCATCGTGACCCGGTGCGCCTTCAAAATCGATGTGCGCGCCCATCGACGCGAGCGGTGACGCCACCCGACGCATCGGACGACGACTCAGGCTCGCGTCGCCTTCAAAGCGCGCACTGCGCCCGGGCAGGCCGGCCAGAAGCCCACACAACAGGCGCGTCGTGGTGCCGCTGTTGGCGCAGTCGAACGCGCGCGCGGGAGACGTGAGTGCTGCGATACCATGCCCACGCACGACAAAGTCGGTGCTCAGCTCGGGGATGGAGACCCCCATCGCACGCAATGCCGAAGCGGTGGCGTGCACATCGGCCGACGCGAGAATATCGCGCACGCGTGTCTCACCGTCTGCCAACGCGGCGAAGATGAGCGCCCGATGACTGATGGACTTGTCACCGGGCGCCCTGATGGTCCCCGCCACATGCAGCGGCGCGCGGCGTTTCAACGCAGCCACGCCTCCAGCGCGGTGGAGGCGTCCGTGCGATCGTCGCGATACTTCACGATAACGGGTGTCTGCAGCGACAGGCCCTGCGCTTCGCCGAACGGCGAGGACACACGACGCGCACCCGGTACCACGACGGCCCCTTCGGGAATAATGAGCGGCTGGTCGGCCGTCGCACGAAGCACGGTTTCATTCACGAGATCGTACACCGGCGTGCCGCGTGTGAGCACGACACCCGCCGCGAGTACGGCCTTCGTGCGCACCACGGTGCCTTCGTACACGCCGCAGTTGCCACCCACCACCACGTCGTCTTCGATGACCACGGGCGATGCGTTGATCGGCTCCAGCACCCCGCCGATCTGCGCGGCAGCGCTCAGGTGCACCCGCTCGCCGATCTGCGCGCAGCTACCCACCAGTGCGTGCGAATCGATCATCGTGCCACGACCCACGTACGCGCCGACATTCACATACATCGGCGGCATGCACACCACACCCGGCGCCAGATAGGCACCTCGGCGGATCGTCGAACCGCCCGGGACGATGCGCACCTGGTTTTCGACCCGGAACTCACGGGCCGGGAAAGTATGCTTGTCGAAAAAGTTGAAAGCGCCTGCACCGCCCATCTCCACCACGCGGCCGAGACGGAAGCCGAGCAGGATGGCGCGCTTCACCCACGGCACGGCATGCCAGGTGCCGTCGGCATCACGTGCTGCGGCGCGCACATCGCCGCGCTCGAGATGGGCCATGGTGGCGTCGAACAACTGTTGCGCGTCGGCGACGAGCGGCGCTCCGCTGTCGAGCAGCAGGGGGTCGTTACAGCGCGCTTCGAGATCGGCGATGGAGAAGGCCATGAATCAGGGCTCGGCCGGAGTGTCGGAGAAAAGGTGCTGGTCAGGACGCGAGCGCGCCGACCTGCAGAAGAATGTCGCGAACTCGCGGGCGATGCACGTCCGCCAGCGGGACGAGCGGCAGGCGCAGCGTCTCGGTCATGCGTCCCATCATGGACAGCATGGCCTTCGCGGGGATGGGATTGGACTCGACGAACGCCGCATCGATGAGTGGCGCGATACGGGTATCGAGCGCCCGCGCCGCCGCGAGGTCTCCGCGCTCCATGGCCTCGCAGAGCGCCACCATGATGCCCGGTGCCACGTTGGACACCACGGAGATCACGCCTTCGCCCCCATGTGCCATCACGGCCAGCGTGAGCCCATCATCGCCCGACAGCACGGCGAAGTGCTCAGGACGGTCACGGATGATGGCGGCGATCTGCGCCACGCTACCAGACGCTTCCTTCACCGCGACAAACCGGGGATCGGCGGCGAGTTCGAGGCAGGTGCGGGCCTCGAGATTCACGCCCGTGCGGCCCGGCACGTTGTAGATGACGATGGGCAGATCGCAGGCATCGGCAATGGCCCGGAAGTGCGCCACCAACGCGCGCTGCGGCGGCTTGTTGTACATCGGCGTGACATGCAGCAGATGGGTCGCGCCAATCGCCTGCATCTCGCGGGACAGCGTGATGGCCTTTTGCGTATCGTTCGAGCCGGCACCGGCGATCACCGGGATGCGTCCGTTCACCTGCTCCACCGTGATCTCCACCACGCGCCGATGTTCGGCCGCCGAGAGTGTGACGGCTTCACCGGTGGATCCGCAGGGGATCAGCATGTGCATGCCCTGCGCGATCTGCCAGTCGACGAGTGCACGGAGTGCGTCTTCATCCAGCACGCCACCAGTTGTGAACGGCGTGACCAGCGCGGTCCCACAACCACGAAGTCGGGAGGTCATGATCTATTCAGGGAGTGGGCGTGGCGCGCAGCACATCGCGCATGGTGTACAACGCGGGTGTGGTCTGACGGGCCAACCAGCGGGCGGCCGTCAACGCACCGTCCGCGAATACGCGACGATCGCGCGCTTCATGGACAAGGCGGATCTGCTCGAAGGGGGCATCGAGCAAAATTTCGTGTGTGCCGGGCACCGATCCCACACGCACACTGCTCACTGGCACGTCATGGCCCAGTCCAACCGCGAGCCGCTCGGCAATGGCAATGCCCGTGCCGGAGGGCGCGTCTTTTTTGGCCGTGTGATGGGTTTCCACGACGTGCGTGTCGAACCCCTCCACGTCACGCAGGCGACGCGCGGCATCCTCAGCGATCGCGAGAAACAGTTGCACACCCACCGAGAAGTTCGGCGCCCACAACGCGGGGGTGCCGGTGGTGCGCACCGCGTCTTCGAGCTGATCGAGCGCGGCGGTCCATCCCGTGGTGCCAACGACGACCGGACATCCGAGCGACAGCAGTGTGCGGGCGTTGGCGAGTGCGGCCTCTGGATGCGTGAATTCAATGGCGACTCGTGCTCCACCCAGTGTGCCCACGGTGGCCTGCGCCATCGCATCGGCCCCGAGGCGCGCCACGACATCACAACCACGCCCTGTGGCGAGGGCATCGATGGCGCGTCCCATCTTTCCCATGCCGACCAAGGCAATGGGCAGACCGGACGCGCCGTCCGTAGTTCGATCGACGGTCATGATGCGTCCTCGAAGAACGTGGCATGCAGGCGCTGCATGGCCGGCACGACCTGATCGTCGTCGATGACCAACGTGACATTGATGCCCGTGGCGCTCAGCGAGGCCATGTGCACCGGGATCGGCCCCAGCGCCGCGATGGCATCGGCAATCGCGCGGCTGCCATCGGCAATGCCCGCGCCCACGATGGCCACTACACCGGCGCGACGCTCCACGGCGACATCACCGAATGCGGCCAGATCCTGCAGAATGGCGCCCAGGTGCTTGGTGTCGTCGAGTGTGACCGACACGGAGACTTCCGAGGTGGTCACCACGTCGACCGAGGTGCGGTGATTTTCGAACACTTCGAACACCCGACGCAGGAAGCCGGGGGCCAACAGCATGCGCGACGAGCGCAACTTGACCAGCGTGGCGTTGCGCTTGCCGGCGATGGCTCGCACGGGAAGGCGCGGCGCATCGAAGGCGATCATGGTGCCTTTGCCGTCCGGCTTGCGCGAATTGAACACGTACACCGGAATCCCGCGCTGCACCGCAGGCGCGATGGTGGACGGGTGCAACACCTTCGCACCAAACGCTGCGAGTTCGGCGGCTTCGTCGAAGCTGATGTGCTCGATGAGCTGCGCGCTCGGAATCACGCGCGGGTCGGCTGTGAGCATGCCGTCCACATCGGTCCAGATCTCGATGGCGGTGGCGTCGACGGCCGCGCCAACGAGTGATGCGGAAAAATCCGAGCCGCCGCGGCCGAGCGTGGTGGTCACCCGTCCGGGCGCAGCACCGACAAAGCCGCCCATGACCGGGATCTTTCCCTGCTGCAGCAGCGGCACCAGACGTTCCTGCGACGCCGCGGCGATGCCGTCGATATCGGGCTCGGCGCGCGTGAAGTAGTCGTTGGTGCGCATGACATCACGCGCATCGACATACACGCCCGGATATCCCGCCGTACGAAAGGCGGCAGCCACGATCTGCGACGACAACAACTCCCCGAGCGCCGCGACGGTGTCGAGGGAGCGCGGTGTGAGATAGCCGAGTGTGCGAAACGCTTCGGCCAGATGTGCGAGCTCGTCGAATGCTGCGCCGATGTCGACGGCCAGATCGGCCGCCTCCGGCGAATCACCAAGCAACGCCGCGGTTTCGGTGAGGTGCCGATCGCGCAGTTGCTCCACGATCTGCAACGCGGTGAGCAGCTCACCGGCTGCGGCCTTGTGTGCCAGGTCGAGCAGGAGGTTCGTGGCGCCGCCGAGGGCGGACACCACGACGATGGGTTGCTGCGCCTGCTTGCTGGTGACGATTTCGATGACGCGACGAATGGCAGTCGCGTCAGCGACCGAGGTCCCTCCGAACTTGCAGACGATCACGGGGCACCGATCCCCGCGAGCTGCCCCGAGGCAGCGAGCAATTCGGCGTTGAGGATCGAGCCACCGGCGGCGCCACGCACGACGTTGTGCGACATGGCCACGAGGCGCAGGTCGAACAGGTGATCGGCGCGCACGCGACCAATCGTGGTCGCCATGCCGTTGCCGCGATCCACATCACGACGCGGCTGCGGGCGGTCGTTTTCGTCACGAATGATGAGCGCCGGTTCCGGTGCTGACGGCAGTCCCTTCACCGCCGCATGGCCGGTCCAGTTGCGCAGCACGTCGAGGGCCTGCTCCGGCGTGGGCTTGCGTTCGAACGCGACCGACAGGCACACGGTGTGGCCATGCTCCACCGGCACCCGGTTGGCGTGGGCGCTGGTGATGATGTCGGCATGCTTGATGCGCGTCCCATCGAACGTGCCGAGCAGTTTCACGAGCTCGGTTTCGATCTTGGGCTCTTCATCGCCGATGTACGGGATGACGTTGCCCAGGATGTCGAGTGATGCCACACCGGGATACCCGGCGCCGGACACGGCCTGCATGGTGGTGGCGAAGACCTTGGTGACACCAAAGGCCTGATGCAACGGCGCCAGCGCGGCCGCGATGACCGTGGTGGCGCAGTTGGCGTTCGTGACAATGGCCCCCGTCCATCCGCGCACCTGACGCTGATGGGCGAGCAACGCCAGATGGTCCCCGTTCACTTCGGGGATCACCAGTGGCACATCGTCGGCCATGCGGTAGTTCTTGGCGTTCGACAGCACGAGGCGACCAGCGCGTGCGAACGCGGCCTCCACATCACCCGCTACACCGGAATCGAGCGCCGAGAAGACGATCGGCGCCGTGACCTGCTCGGGGGTGCACAGCTTTACGGTGAGCCCCGCCACCGATGCCGGGAGCACACCCTCCAGCCATTTCGCCGCCTCTTGATACGATTTGCCCGCGCTGCGCTCGGAGGCAGCGACTTCGACGAGATCGAACCAGGGATGGCCTTCAAGCAGGCGGATGAACGCCTGCCCGACGGCACCGGTGGCGCCCAGAACGGCGACCGGCCAGCGAGTGGATGAGGGTGTCATGCGAGCAGAGTGCGGACGATTCTCACGTACGCGTCAACCGACGCGTCGAGTTCTGCCACATCGATGTATTCGATGGGCGTATGGGCCACGTGAATGGATCCGGGCCCAAAGAGGAGCGGCGTTCCCCAGCGATCAAGCAGTGGGATGTCGCTCGTGTAGGCAACGGGCTCCACCTCGAACCCGTTGATGACCTGGAAATGCTGCGCCGGAATGTGGGAGCCCCACACCAGTTCCACCCGGTCACCGGCCCATTCGGCGAAGAGCCGCTTGACCGGTTCGATGTCTCCCACGAGGCGGATCATGATCTCCGCCTCAGCGTGGCCGGGCACGATGTTGGCCTCGGTGCCGGCGCGCAGCACGCCGATGTTGTAGGTGGTCGGTCCGAGGATGGGATCGACCGGCAGCGGCAGGTCGCGCAGGCGCGGCAGCAGCTCCAGCAGTGGCTCGAGGGCGCTGCTGCCCAGATGGGCGTAGGCCGAGTGGGCCTCGCGGCCGCGTACGCGCACGATCACGCGCTGTGCTCCCTTGCAACCGGAGGCCAGCTTGCTCTCGGTGGGTTCGCCATTCACCAGCCACTTGCTGGTGGGTTCGAGGCGGTTCGCCGCGCGGGCGCCGGGCGACCCCTTCTCTTCCCCGACCACGAACAGCAGATCGACCCGTTCTTCACCGGCGTCAGCGAGGCGCTGGGCGGCGATCATCATGGCTGCCGCGATGCCCTTGGCGTCCGAAGATCCCCGGCCATAGAGGCGGCTGCCATCGAGCCGAGGCGGCACAAAGGGCGGCACCGTATCGAGGTGCGTGGACAGGGTCACCCCGCCACCGCGTCGCGATGCCCAGACGTTGGACCGCCCCGGCTCCACTTCCTGGAGGGTGACATTCCAACCGTGCTCGATGAGCCAGTTGGCAGTGAACTCCACCACGTCGCGTTCGCGACCGGTGGTGGAGTCGATGGAGAGCATCTCGGAGGCCAGCGCCACGACGTCGGACATGGGCACCAAGATACTCAGGAATGCCCATTTCTGAGATAGTGCCGCGCACCAAATTCGTCCGGCGGCATGTGGCCTGCCATACCCGGAGCGGGACTCGAACCCGCACGACCTTGCGATCAGGGGATTTTAAGTCCCCTACGGCTTCTCAGAAAATCAACGACTTAGGCCCGCTTCACTCTGTAGAGGTGTCGGTCGATGTCGGAGCATTTCGGGCAAATCAGCAGCCCGCTGCTACCCAAACTGCTACCCGCTCGCTCGCCCTCTATTGGATAGTGTTGGCCCTCCTCGCCGCCTGCCTCGCGCCGGTCCTGGGGTGGGAATGAGCGACACCAGCAATCTCCGGCTCCTCGGCTGGCTCTCCGTGCCGGCTGTCCTGTTCGTGCTATTCGTCTCCGGGTGGGCCATCGGATGCCGTAGCATCGGCGGGCGCATTGTCTCAGACGCCGCCGCCAACGTCTGGCGCTGCGAGAGGCCTGCGGAGGTGCGGCCATGATCGCCCGCCTCCTAACCCGCCTCCGCCGCTGGTGGTCCGGGTCCTGCCCGTCGTGCGGGTCCGTGATGACGGCGGCCGAGTGGGACGTCTGGGGCGTGTGCGAGACGTGCGCGTTCGCGACGCGATTGGGTGGGGGTGAGGGATGAGCTACGGCGACGCATGGAGCAACAGGTGCCCGTTCTCAACCCTGCTGGGCAAGACCGTCACCCACATCAGTGGCCTGGAAGCCGGGAGCGACCGTGTGGTGTTCGACTGCGCCGACGGGACGCAGTTCACGATGGCGCACCAGCAGGATTGCTGCGAGTCGGTGTCTATCGACGACGTGGTGGGGCATGCGGCCGATCTGATCGGTTCGCCCCTCACGATGGCGGACGAGGTGGACTACGACGGTCAGAGGCAGAGCCAGTACGACGAATCGTTTACCTGGACGTTCTACAAGCTCGCGACGATCAAGGGCTACGTGGACATCCGCTGGTACGGTACGTCGAACGGCTACTACAGCGAGTCGGTCGACTTCTGGCAGAGCGGTGGGGTGACCCCATGACCCCGCCCCTCGACGTGGCGGCGCTGCGGCGTCGCGAGCTGTGGGACAAGTACTTCCGCTCAGACACGGGCACGCTCGACGGCGACCGGATGCTGACGGATATGGCCGCCCTACTGGCCGAGCTGGAGGGGTTGCGGGCGCGTGACGCCGAATACTGCGAACTGGCGGATCTGCTGACTGAAGCGGCGAAAGACCTCGAATCCGAGATCGACACGCGGTACGGCTATCCAGACGTGCACCCGTCGCAGCGCAACAAGTACAACCGCGATAGCGAAACCGTGACCCGTTTGCAGAAAGCAGCGGACCGCGCGCGCGGGGAGGGGCGGTAGCGATGGCTGGCAAAGCATGGCGCGATGTGCTGCGCGTGATCCCGGCCCTCGAACCGCTGTCGCGCCACGACATCATGGAACGATCCGGCGTGAAGCCGGAGACGGTCGCTGCCTACCTGTCGTTGTTCACCTCGTATGGTCTGGTGACCAAGACCGGCACGGTTGGGCGGCACACGCAATACGTGCGGAACGTCGAGATCGCGCTGGTCCTCGAAGCGCCGTCGATGTGGTCGCTGCGGAATGCGCACCGTGACAGCGGGGTGTGGCCATGACCCCCACGCCCCCGGCCGCGCGCTGTGAATGCGGCCCCGAATTCGTCACTGGCGTGCAGATCGTCGGCGAGTACGACGGCGTGCTCTATCACGAGTGCATGCAGTGCCGCGTCCGATGGCACCGCTGGAAGGAAGGTACATGGCAGCATGGGAAGGCGAAGCGATTCGTGGAGCGCACCCATGCCTGAACTCATCCTGACCACGCTCCTCGCGGCGCTGGTGGTGTGGGCCCGTCGCCAGTGGAAGCGCGCGAAGTCCAACGAAGCGCTGGACGCCGAACTCGATGCGCGGTGGGAGCAGATCATGCAGCGTGCTGCGCGAATCGACGCGATGTCCGCTGCGATGGAGCGCGGGCGCACCGACGAACACCAGTGCGAGGTGTGCACGGCTGTGGTCCCGGTACGCGAGCTCGTGATGCTCCACGACGACGCGGCCCTGTGCTGTCTCACCTGCGCCGAGTGGTTGCGGCCGCAAAAGGCCGGCGTGCGCGTGGTCGAGGGGGAGGGGTGATGGTGACTCCCAAGAGAGGAAAGGCGTGGCTCCGCGTGCGCGCAAAACTGGTCGAGTTCGCCCGCCACTACGAAGCGACGCGCAAGGACACGCAGACGAAATCCGAGCATGAAGCCGAGGTGGATGCTTGGACACACGCATTTCTGGACGCAGCGATTGGCCTGAATAGCGCGACCGCCACCCCGGCGGGCCGCCCGAGCGAACCACGGAGGGAGGGAGAGTGAGCGAGAACGCACCGATAGTCCTGATCCCGAACACTGCAGGCGTACGCAAAGAAGACGTCGACCGCCTGACGCAGGCGGGTCTTCTCGTCGTGCGCGCCAAAGACCCGTCGGGGATCCGCGTGATGTCGACGGAGTCGGTGGTTGCAGACGGCCATATCGTCCGCGCCATGCTCGATATGCTGGAGCCGATGACCAGGAATCCGAATTCGTACGAATACAACCGGCATCACATGTCCGCTTTCACGGCTTCTGTTGTTCGCCTTATGCGGGCGCAGCTCGAAGCTCGGGAGGGAACCAAGAATGACAAGTAGCACCACACCCCCCGCCGGGATGCGGTTCCGGGAGGTGCCGTTTACCACCGCGTGGGGCGGCAACAATCACATCGCCCGGCATACGGGCCAGTGGGAACACGCGCACCATGAGCGCCGGGTGTTCAGCACCGTACCGAACTTCGCTGCGCTCGGCGTGAGTGCAGAGGACGAGGACGCGGTGTTCGCCCTCAAAGCCACCCCCCTCGAACCGGCCCCGCCCGAGCCGGTGGTGCGGGATGCGACGTGGGATCTGGTACACGACGTTCTCGACGATGCGTACGAAGCGGGACGCGGCACGCGCACCGTGAAGGGTTGGTTGGGTTTGCAAGACGCAACCGACGCCATCCTCCGCGCCGTGCGGGGGGAGAAGATCGTGCGCGTGCTGGACGGGTGGTACAACCTCGACGCTGACAAAGACGCCTTCTGGTACGCAACCGCTGAGCATTGCAAGGAGGTCGAGCATTGGCCGCGTCCTATCACTGATCGCGCCGTCCGCCTCGCCGTGCTCGCCGAGGGCGCGGAGGCCAAGTCCCCCGTCAGCGCGGAGGTTCCGATGAACTGCCGTCAGCGCCTGCAACACGAAGGCAAGCCGTATCCGCGCTCGCACTGCCAGTCCTGCGGCACGTTCGCGCCACGCCACAAAGAATGCACCGCCCTGCTCGCGCCGGGAGGACTGCTCGCGCCAGCCGAGACGAGGGGGGTGGAGAAGTGAGCACATTCCAGGAAGAAGTCACGAAGGCAGTTGAAGCCTCGGTGTTGAAGCAGATCCGCGAGGGCGGCGTTGTCTCGTTGCCGTACGAACAACGTCTCAAGATCGACGGGGCGTTGTTGCGTGAAGCATACGCGAACATCGACCGCGACGCGATCCGTGGGCGCATCACGCAGATCATCGAAGAGCGCATCGGCGATCTGATTTGGAATGCGCTCGCCACCGAGTTGACCAACGATGTGAAACAGATCCTGTCGAACAAGGAACTTCGCGAGGAGGTGCGCGGCGTTCTCCGTGAGCAGATCCGCAAGGCGGCGGACGCCGTGAAGGTGGCACCATGACCCACAACGAAACCACCCCGCCCGCCGCCGCGGAGGAGCCGAGCGCCATTGCAGTGCTCCGTGAGGCGGATGGCATGAATCTCTACGCCTCGATCGACAGAGGGGACGGCGGAGAGGAGAGCACCGGATACCTCTGTGCCGTCACCGACATTGTGTCGCTGTACGACACCCTCGCCGCGCGCGTGGCGGAGCTGGAGGCGGAGCGAGATCGCTACAAACGCCGTGGAGACCAACACTGGGAGACGTTGCGTAGCATCCGACACATCGCGCAGACCAGCGGTGATCTGAAGCGGATTGCGCAGTGGGTGACGGAGGCGGGGACCGGATACGTCGACACTGTGGAGGCGACCCTCGCGCAGATGACCGACCGTGCACTAGCCGCCGAGCAGCGCGTGGCGGCGGTGGAGCGCACTATCACCGCACTGCGCGAGCTTGATCAGCCAGTGTTCGTCGCCGCTTCGAAGGCCGCGTTTGAAGCCAGCACTGGCAAGGATGCGAGCACGGCCAACATGGATGAAGTAGACCAGTACGTCGAAGTCGCAGCAGCCGTGATCACAGCCGCCCTCGCCGCCGCCGCACCGGCTGCTACCCAACAGACCAACGGAGACCAGAGCAATGGCTGAAGTCACCATCTACGGCGCGAGCGACGACTTGGTCGAGATCGATGGCGCCATCAGCGAGGAGTGGAACGCGTCCGACGATGAGCGGAACTACCTCGCCTTCTCCGATGGCACGGTTCTGTCCATCGAATACGGCAGCAAGGGATGCTGGGAGATCCGACGCGAGAAGGAGGGCACGGCGGAGTACTCCCACACGCCCCACGACAACGATCAAACGACGTACACCGATCGCGTCACGCTCAAGGGTGACATCCAGTGGGTTGTGTGCGGCAAGATCGCGTTCGCACCGATCACCCCCACCCCGGGAGGGGCGCGCGATGGCGAGTGAGCGTACCAGCCTCAAGAGGCGGAACGAGAATGCACTGAAGTGCGCAAAGCACATCATGCACGTCAGTAAAATACAAGGCTTCAGCGAAAGCTGGTATGGCGGTGAGGCTAATCTTGCCGCCGCGTACCTCGACTTGCTCGCAGAAAACGAGCGGTTACGCCAAGCCACCGCGCCGGGCGCGTCGGAGGCACGCTGATGGCCGTCTACGTCGACAACTTCGCCGCGCAGTTCGGCCGCATGAAGATGTGCCACATGATGGCGGACACGCATGAGGAACTCGTGGCCATGGCCGATACCATCGGCGTGGATCGCAAGTGGATTCAGGACGCTGGTACACACCGAGAGCACTTCGACATCTGCAAGAGCAAGCGTGCAAAGGCGGTCGCGGCGGGCGCGCAGGAAGTGCGTATCACGGAGCTTGGCTCCATCATGCGCCGCAAGAAGGAAGCGGGCGCGCCGGAGGTGGGGAATGGGTAAGCGCTTACCTAGGGAGTCCACGCCGTTGTCTGTGGAGTCCGTGCCGCTATCTGGGGAGTCAGCTCCCTATACAAGCGCGCAGGTCGCCCTCCTGCTGCGCTGCGCGCAGGCTGCTGCGATTGCACACGAGCTGTACCAGCACCACCAGGGGGTCGCAGAAGCCGTGGAGATCGGCGACGCGGACTGGACCGACGATGATGTCGCGATTGCGCACGACCGGTACTACCACGCGATGGACGATCTGTCGGTCACGATTGCGGATCTCGCGAGTATCGTGTCCCCCACGCCGGTGGCGTCGGCGATGGATCGTGGGTTGCCGTTACCACGGATCACGCGCGATGAAGCGCCGGAGGTGGGGTGAGCATGGGAACCAAGACGATCCACATGTGCATGGACATCCGTGGCGCACTGCGGTGGGGCAAGAACAAGATGCGCGGAGTGTTCACAAACGAAGACGGCCGCACGCTCACGCCCGACGAAGCGCAATCGTTCCTGTTCGATTGTCTCGCGAAAGGATGGCGCGTCATTCCGCTCACACACGAGCCGTGCGAGGGATTCAGCTATGAGACTGGATGCCCAGGCCATGCCACCACGCGCGCCGGCGCGGGGGAGGGGGAGTGAGCGTCAACACCGTGCCGAGTTCTCCCGGTCAAACCGGGATACTCACCGCGTATATCGATCACTCTGGAGATTGGGCCGTCGGCATTGCCGAAGCTGTGAACCCCTTCGGCTGGGTCACGCGCGTCCGCACGCTCGGGTCAGTCGTGGAGATACCAGACGGGCAACTCCGATACATCGTGCGCCACGAGGATCTGAGTGTCCCTGCCGAGCAGGTGGCTCAAGATGTTGGCCGGTACACGTGGGAGACCGAGGCGCAACTACGTGCGGCGGTGCGCGAGTACGTCGCAGATAGCCCCTGGGTGCGGCTCCGGTACGAACAAGACGCACTGGAGGCGCCCCATGACGGCCGGGAGTGAGGGGGTGGTGTATCGCGTGACCTGCGTCTCCGGCTACGACAACGTGTTCCTCGATCGCGATATCGCGCAGAGCGAGGCGGACATGCTCGGCGTGTCGGTGCAGCGCCTCCCGCTCGCGACGCCGGAGCACACCGCATTGGTCGAAGCGGCCATGAAGTTCTATGGCTGCGTAGGACAGCAGTTGGCCGAACCGTTCCCGCTGTTCGAGTCCGCCACGTTCAGCGCAATGATGGACGTGATGCGACGCATTTATCACGGGCATCCTCTGCCAACTATCAAGGAATCCTTGACGGATGACGCGGCCCGCGCGGCGGGAGGGAAGGATGGGTGAGACGCGCAAGAAGATCGCCGCCGCAAAGCGTGCAGCGGTGGCGCTGGAGATCGCGGTGCGTGACGCGGAAAGGGCACGTGAAGCACTGGCCACCGCACTGGGTGCACTGCGTGGTGAGGTGCCCGTGCGCGCGGTCGCCAAGCGCGTCAGCCTGTCGGCCATGACCGTCAGCAACCTGTGGCGTGGTCACGTCTGTGCGACGCCGGAGAATATCGGGCTGTGCTTGGACGCAGCGCTCAAGGTGACAGAGCTGAGCGCGGCGGGAGGGGCGTGATGCTGCACGCACACGAACTCATCATCGACAGCTTCGCCGGCGGTGGCGGTGCCTCTCTCGGCATCGAACTCGCGCTCGGGCGTTCGCCTGACGTGGCCATCAATCACGACGCGGAGGCTATTGCCCTGCACCAGGCGAATCATCCGACGTCCAAGCACTACCGCGAAGACGTGTGGCAGGTCGACCCACTGGAAGCCACCGGCGGCCGACCAGTGGGGTTGATGTGGCTGTCGCCGGACTGCAAGCATTTCAGCAAGGCGAAAGGCGGCAAGCCGGTGAGCCCACGCGTGCGGGGCCTCGCGTGGGTCGCGATCCGCTGGGCAAACGCCGTCCGACCACGCGTGATCTGTCTCGAGAACGTCGAAGAGTTTCAGACGTGGGGGCCGCTCGTGCGGGCGACGCAGAAGCCCTGCCCTGCCCGCCGCGGCAAGCACTTCCGCGCCTTCGTGCGGAATCTGGAGCGTCTCGGCTACCGCGTGGAACATCGGCAGTTGCGCGGCTGTGACTACGGCTCCCCGACAATCCGAAAGCGGCTGTTCCTCATCGCCCGTTGCGATGGGCAGCCGATCGTGTGGCCCAGGCCGACGCACGGGAAAGGGTTGCCGAAGCCGTGGCGGGCGGCCGCCGAGTGCATCGACTGGTCACTCGAGTGCCGCAGCATATTCGGCCGCCCGCGCCCTCTCGCGGCGAACACGCAGAAGCGGATCGCGGCCGGCATGCAGCGGTATGTCCTCGGCACGCCGCGCCCATTCATCGTTCAGGTGCAGAACGCCAGCGCCAGCGACACGCCGATCAGTATCGATGCCCCGTTGCGTACGATCACGGCGTATCCGAAGGGCGGCGGGTTCGCGTTGGTCGTGGCGTTTCTGGCCAAGCATCAGAGCGAGCGCGATGCCAGGCAGGTGCAGGCGGCCTCACTGTTCGACCCGCTCCCAACGGTCAAGGCACGCGACAGCAACGCCTTAGTCGTCGCGCGCCTTGGCGCCGATCACAGTGATGACGTGCACGCGTTTCTGGTTGCGTACTACGGCAAAGAGACTGACGGCGGCGACCTGTTCTCCCCGATGCGCACCATCACGAGCAAGGAGCGTTTCGGTCTAGTCACTGTCGCCGGCCAGCTCCACGCTATTGCCGACATCGGCATGCGCATGCTGGCCCCGCGCGAGCTCTATCGTGCGCAGGGATTCCCCGACTCGTACAAAATCGACATCCCCTTCAACGGCAAGCCGATGTCCAAGACCGCGCAGGTCCGCATGTGCGGAAACAGCGTGTGCCCACCGGTCGCCGCCGCGATCGTGGCCGCCAACCTCGGACAGCGCCTGCCTGTCGCGGTGGCCGCATGACGCCCCGTCTCCCCACCCTCGCCCAGTTGCTCGCCAAAGCCGCCAAGCGTGGCATCGGCCTCCGTCTCAGCGCGGCCGACGTGCAGCGGTTGTGGCGGGCGTTGATGCGGAAGGAGAAGGCGAAATGAAAGACCGCCTCCTCCTCAAAGACGCGACCACGTATCGCGTCCGTACCCTCGACGGCAAAGAACACGTTGCCGACTGGGATGATGCACACCGGCAGTTTCTCAAGCCCTACGAGAAACGGCAGCGCGGCCCGGCGATCATCCCGTTCGACCTGATCGGCGCGGTCACCACCCACCGACGCGGACGGCCTCGCTGGTACCCGCTGGACGATTGCTATCGGGCGGCGACCGTCGCCCGCACACCCTCAACACGGAGTAACGCAGCATGAGCCGTTCAAAGAACCTCGCGATTTTGATTGGCAACGTGGGGCAGGATCCGGAAGTCCGCACGGTCGGCACCGGCGGCCGCGTCGCCCAGTTCTCGCTGGCCACGGGCAAGCAGTGGACCGACGCGCAGGGCAATAAGCAGGATGCTACACAGTGGCACCGGTGCGTCGCGTGGAACCAGGGCAAGTACACGCTCGCCGACATCGTCGAGAAGTACGTCCGCAAGGGTGAGAAGATCTACGTGGAAGGCGAGATCGAATACCGGCAGTGGCAGGACAAGGACGGGCAGACGCGGTACACCACGGAGATCCGGGTCAGGGAGTTGATGTTGTTGGGGGGGAAGTCGGAGGGTGGAGAAGTGAAGCAGGAGCGGCCGGCCAAGACTACGCGGCCCAATACGACAGAGCGCGCGGACGACTTTCCGGCGGCGCTGATGGATGACGACGATTCCTCTTTGCCTTTTTGACCATGCCGAAGATCACTTCCAAGTACGAGCTCCGCCGCGTGATCCAGCAAGGCGAGACGATGGCGGCCCTGCTCCGTCGTCCGGGTCACACCCAACGTTCGCTCGGGGAACGCGAGAAGTGCGCGGAACTCATCGAGTCGCTGTGTGATGTGGCGCGCCGCGCGTTTGATCCGGCCCACGAGCTGCCAGAACTCCCAGCCAAGGCGGGATGACGTGAAGGACCGCATCGACTGCCTCGATGTCGATATGGACGGGCGGGAGTTCACGCGCTGTGCGTACTGTGGCGAGCGTACGAACCGACTCCCGCCGGCAGGCTGGGATCGGCTGTCGGCGCTGTACTGCGAGGCGCACGAATCACTCAAGGGGCGCGACCCGCAGTTCGTGATCCCGCAGGCGATCGGTGACGCGGTGGCTGACCTGCGCCGCCCAGCATCCGAACTGATCGACTGGTCGCTCCCTGAAATCACGGACCTGGCTGGCTACCTGCTGCCTGGCACCGTGACGTATGCCTGCGCGTTCCCGAAGGGCGGCAAGACGACATTCCTCTCCAACCAGATGGCGCACTGGGACCGCACCGGGCGCCGCGTCTGGGCTATGCCGACCGAATCACGCCCCAAGGGGCTGGTCACACGCCTCGCGTGCTTTCGGGTCGGCGTCGCGCCGGATGAGGCGATGTCGCGCCGTCTGCGGGTGCGCGCGGACGCTGGGGACACCGACGCCGAGCAGCAACTGCGGGCGCTGTTCAGCGAGTTTGACCGCATGCTGGCGGGCGTGGAAGCGGACGGCTGCAACTACGCCATCGAGCCCTCTCCGCGCCTCACGCGCACCACGTTCCGTCGTTCGTGTCAGGCAGCGGCCGAGGGCGGATACGAGTTGGTGGTCGTCGACCACGTGGATCACATCGGCGGCGATCCGGGCACCGGCGAGTCGGGCTACGCAGCGAGCGAAGCGGTGCAGCACGACGCTCTGGAGTTCGCGGAAACGTTTGACATCGCCGTGCTCCTGATGTCGCAGTTCAACACGCGCATCGCCAAAGATCCGCTCGCGATGTTCAAGCGCCCGCAGACCGATTGGTTGTGGATGAAGGGCGTGAAAGATCAGGTCGCAACGACTATGTTTGGCCTCTACCGGCCGATGGCGCCGGATCTGGAAGATTCACTCGTCCAACGTGTGCGCACCGGGGACGAGGAGCCGTGGAAAATCGCATTGCCGAACACGATGGGGCTGGCGGATATGGCCTCGCGGTTCGGTGGCTCAAAGATCGGCCGCACCACCCACATCCAGTACGACCACGGGATCCTGCGCAGTTTGCCCGCCAGTGATGCGTTCACGATCGAGGCTGCGTACAACGGCATCCACACCGGCAGCCCGTCAGACCGACCCAGCCGGAGGATTCGGTAGTGGCACGGATTCGCACGATCAAGCCCGAGTTCTGGCAGGACGAAAAGCTCGTCGGCCTGCCGGATGTCACGCGCCTGCTGTTCCTGGGGCTCGTGTCGCTCGCCGATGACGCGGGGCGGTTGCTGGACAAGCCGGTAAAAATCGAGGCGGATCTATTCGACGGGGAGCAAGACCGGCGCCGCGAGGTCGTGGAATCTCTCGCGAATCTCTCGCGAATCGGGGTGATTCGACGCGGTTTCACGGCCTCCGGTCAGCGCATCATCGAAATCACGAATTGGAAACGGCACCAGCGTGTTGATCACCCAAACTACGCGGCGTCGTTCCCGGAAATCGTTACGCCGTATGAGGATACGCCAATTCGCGAGGCATTCGCGAATCATTCGCGAGAGATTCGCGAGGCGCTCGCGAGCCATACCAACGACCTACGACCAGTACCAACGACCAGTACCAGTACCAACGACCTGTTCTCCGGCGTCGCTGACGCGCCACCGGCGCCGCAGATCGTGCGGGCGCCTCGACCACGCAACGGCCCGCAGTTCCCGCACTTCTCCCGCGATCGGTGCGACGCCATGCACGCGACGTGGGTGTCCACCCGGGGTGCGGTGGAGTACGGCCGGTTCCGCAAAACGATCGGCCCGCTGTTCACGATTGCCGAAGCCGATCGACCACCGGAAGCGCCCACCGACGCGGAGCTGGCCGACGCGCTGCGCAGCTTCGCCGAGATGGCGGGCATCGGTGCCGAATCGCGCTTCGCGACGATCGACCGCGCGGCGCAATGCCTCGCCGAGATCGCCCGCACCCGCCGCCGCTTCGCCACCGACCCCATCGCGCGCTCGGACGCCGTCATGCGCATCATCCACGGGAAAGCCGCCGCATGAGATTTTCAACCAAGCACTATCGCAAGAAGCCGCCGGTTCTCGGGCCAGAATCGGGCCGTGGTGACACGATCCCCCTGCCCCGAGGGGTAGACCCGTCCTCGGCCGCCATGAACGCCACAGAGGCCAAATACGCGGCGTTTCTGGCCGGCGAGGTCGCAGGTGGCCGCGTCGCCGCGTGGTGGTACCAGCGCATGTCGTGGCGGCTCGGGCCGGGGACGCACTACCGGCCCGACTTTGTCGTGCTGCGGCCCGATGGCCTGTTGGAGCTCCACGAGGTCAAGGCGCGAGCGAAGTCTGGGTTCGGCGCGACCGAAGCGAGTTGGGCCAAGGTCAAGACGGCCGCCGGTGAAGCGCCGTTCCCGATCCGCGTCGTGTGGCCCAACAAAGGCGCATGGGAGCATCGCGCCATCACCCCCACCGCCGCGGAGCGGGCGGCATGAATCCTGACTACGAACACTCGGTGATCGTTTGCGGGCCTGATGCGTACCGCGAGTACCTCGCCCACGAGAAGCTTGGCGGCCGTCTCCCTTGGCCTGCTCCGTGGGAAGCGGTGCGTCTCCAGGCCGCCGAGATGCGGCATATCTTCGTGGGCCATCAGTTCGACGCGCCGCAGGTAGTGCAGATGAGCCATCGAGGGATGGTGGAGGCAAGGGAACGCTCGGAGGAAATAGCTGCTGCCCAGCGGAGATCCGCATGACCCCCTTCCCCCAGTTCTCCGCCGGCGTCCGCTGCCCTTGGTGCCGACGCCCACAGACAGCGGTCCGTCTCCGGACTGGCGACGTGGTGTTGGATTGCTGGCACCAGCGCTGTCAGCGGCTCGTGTGGGCGCTGCGTGTGGCTGAGGGTGTGCCGACCGTGGCGCAGGTCGAAACGCTGATTGGGGCACGGCTGGCGTCGTGGGCGGTGGCGAGCGGGCCGCTGGCGCCGGTGCTGTCGCTGCCTGTGCCGTCGCATCTGACGGCCGGCACACCACGGCTCGAGCTGGTCGCGGCGCTCACGGCCTACTGGACACCGGTGCCGAGGCGACTGGCGGCGTAGCGCCTGACGCCCACGATTTGACGCCACGGCCAACCGGTGGTAGGTTGGCAAGACAATTCATACCCCGCCGACGCGGCGTGCTCCCAGCAACTCTTGGGGGCCGCCGCGTTTTTGCGTTCAGCCCCGCGTATGGTCGATTCCGCTCCCAATCCGCCGCTCGTTCCGCAACCGCACGGTGGTGCGCT
Source organism: Gemmatimonas aurantiaca T-27 (assembly GCF_000010305.1). Taxonomy (NCBI): domain Bacteria; kingdom Pseudomonadati; phylum Gemmatimonadota; class Gemmatimonadia; order Gemmatimonadales; family Gemmatimonadaceae; genus Gemmatimonas; species Gemmatimonas aurantiaca. The sequence goes on from NC_012489.1 coordinate 2,143,134, forward strand.
CTACCGTGGCGGGCGCAAAGGCAATCGTGGGAACCGCATGCGCGCCGTCGTCCAGAAACAGGCGATGCACTTCGTGGCCGAGCGGTTGCCACTGCTGGCCCACGCGGCGGACGGCGTGGTGGTGGAGTTCGGCGAAAAGGGCGAGCTCAAGCTGGCCAGTCCCACACAAGGCGAGCGCAACGCCGCAATGAAGTTGCTGTGGGAGATCGCCAATTCTCAACGCAAGATCAGCCTGACCGAGGTCCGGAAGCGTCTGGTGGCACAAGTTGCGGCGATCCGTGAGACGTTGCCGCCAGAGCAAGCCGACCTCGTGCTTGCGAAGCTGGCCGAGGTCTGGAAGTGACCACGCTGTTGGGCGACTCGCCCTCGTTCAGCGAGCTGTTCAAGGCCGCCGTGGTCGAGACGGCCACCGTCGCGCCGTCGCTCGTCATCGACCACAGCGCCTATCGCCACGACCCGCTGGGCTGGGCTGAAGTCGCCTTGGGTGTCTCTCGGGAGACGCTGCTGTGGTCGTTGTTCGACGCGTATGGCACGCACGAGTGGGACGGCACACCAGACCCGCTCGCGACCGTACTTGAAGCAATCGCGAAGAACCAGTGGGTCGCGGTGGCCAGCGGCACGGGCACGGGCAAGACGTTCCTCGAAGCGGTACTGTTGCTGTGGTGGATCGCAGTCGAGCCGGACTCGATTGCGACGACGGTGGCCACCAAGGCCGACCAGCAGGAGAAGGGTATCTGGCGCGAAGTCGCCCGCCACTGGCCGCGGTTCCAAGCCTGCTTCCCAGAAGCGGAGCTGACCACGCTGCGCATTCGCATGGAGCCATGGCGTGGCGATGCGTGGGGCGCGTGGGGCATCACGGCCGCCCCGAAGGCGGGCGAGGAATCGAGTTCCGCGGTGCAGGGGTTGCACGCGAAGCGGCTGTTGATCTTGGTCGACGAAACGCCTGGTGTGCCACAGCCCGTGATGACGGCGCTGGTGAATACGGCAACGGGCGAAGAGAACGTGATTGCGGCGTTCGGGAACCCCGACTATCAGGCCGATCCGCTCGGACAGTTCGCGGAAACGAAGCGTGTCACCGCCATTCGCATCAGCGCCCTCGACCACCCCAACGTGGTGCTCGGTGTGGAGCGCATCCCTGGTGCGGCAACCCGCCTGTCGATAGCGACCCGCGAAGACAAGTACGGCGTGGAGAGTGGCGTCTACCAGTCGCGCGTGCGTGGCATCGCGCCGGAGCAGTCCGCATCAGCGCTGATCCATCTCGCCTGGTGTGTCGCGGCAGCGGATCGCGCCGAATCGGTGCAGCATGCGGCGCTCGCGCTCGGGCCGAAGGCGCTCGGTGTGGACGTGGCGCAGTCTGAGAACGGCGACAAGGCGGCCGTGGCTATGGGCCAAGGGGCCCGCCTGCTCTCGGTCATCGCCAAGGCGTGCCCGAACGCCACGAAGCTCGGCGCCGAAGTGTGGCAGTTGATGCGCGACGAAGGGATCGTGCCAGAGTACGTCGGCGTGGACCCCATTGGCGTTGGTGCCGCCACGGTGAACCACCTGGACGGTGAGTGTGAGAAGGAGAACGCCGGTCGGTCGGTGGTGCGCTGCAGCGGTGGCGCAAAAGCCATGGAGGCGTCGTCGCGGGCGGCTGATGGCTCGGCGATGGAGTGGCTGGCCGACGCCAACAAGTTCAAGAACCTGCGAGCGCAGATGTGGTGGCAGCTCCGCGAAGACCTGCGTAACGGGTTGATCGCCCTGCCCCGTGACCGTGAACTGTTCCGCGAGTTGACCACCGTGCAGTTCGACGAGGACGGCGGGATCGTTACGCTCGAATCCAAGGACGACATCCGGAAGCGTTTGGGTCGCTCACCGGATCGCGCGGATGCCGTTGTGTACTGGAACTGGGTGCGCCCCCGGACGCGTGTGAATCAGCCGCCGCCGGAAGGGTTCGACGTGGCGCGCCCCATCCGCAATTATGCCCCGCGCCAGCAGACGCCGGCGCCGTTCACTACCCCGCAGGTCACGGGCTGGCGCCCGGGAGCGATGTCACATGGCTGAATTCGTGCAGCGTCCGATCACCGTCGATGCCGAGCAGTTCGTCGACGAAAAGAAGCTGCCCGATGGCGTACTCAGTGAGTCAACGCAGCGGTGGCTGTACTCCGTGGGTGGGCTGCGGCCGATCAACAAGGGCCAGTGGATCGTGCGTCATCCGGATCGGCTGCACGACATCCTCGACGATGCGGAGTTCCAGCGCTGCTACGCGACCACGCAGGCGAAGAGCGCCAGCAAGAAGAGCGAATAGTGCCTTTCGTGCCCGCCGCTGTCCTGCAGTCGTTGCTGGCTGCGACCACCCAGCAGGCCGACGCCACCCAGGCGTTAGCCGCGGCGTTGTCACGACAGGCAGAGGCCGACTTGGCCCGCGTCACGTTGGACCGTGAGCGCCTGCAGTGGGAACAGGGGCGCGAGAAGGCGGCTGCGGAGGCGGTGGAGCGCGAGCACGAACGATCACGGGGCGAAGATTTGCCGGACCTCGTGCAGCAGACGATTTCGAAGTTCGCGGGTGAGGATCCGATGCTGCGCTCGCAACTCGCCAGCTATGCCCGTACACGCGCGGCCCGCGGCATTCCGGAGCAGCAGATCGTGAAGGAGATCACGATGGGAGATCCGACGCGATGAGTGAAACGGAGACGGCCACAGCCGCAGAAAACGAGACGGACGACGGGCAAGACCTGCTCACGCTGCCGGAGAAGACTGCGGCCAAGCGATTGTCTGCGCTCTGGGACGCGTTGGAAGACCCGATGCGGCAGCGCGTCCCGAAGTGGGAGCGCAACCGGCTCTCGCGGCGCGGGATCCGTGGCGTGCGTGTGCTCGGCGCCGCGTCTGCGCGCGACGATTCGGATGGCGTGTGGGTACCGCCGGGCGCGACAGACCAGCCCCCAGTACCCAACAACGTCGACCAGCTCACGCGCAGGATCGTGGACACAATCACGTCCGATGAGCCCAAGATCGAAGCGGTGTCGCCGTCGCCGGATGACCTGGACATCGAGGCGGCGGAACAGGCCACGCGCATTCTGGAGCACGAAGACGCGGCGGCAGCGAGCAACCTGCGCAAGCTGGTGCAAAAGGCGCTCAACCGCGCCGGTACGTATTCGTCCTCGTTCAGCTTTCAGTACGTCGACCAGTACGGACTGCTCGAGCCGATCGAAGTGTTGGCGCATCCGCTGGCGACGGACCCTGAGAATCCGTTGGTGGACCCGCAGACGGGGATGCCCGCGGCAGGACCATTCGAAACGCGCTATGTCGTGGTGGGCGCAGACGGCCAGAAGCAGCTCTCGGCTTCTCGCAAAGGGGCGGAGCTCGGCTGGAAGCCCCTGATTCGGGAAGACTTACTGAACCCGCACTGCGTGCGGCTCTGGCCGGCGACGGCCGAGGGGATCGATACCGCGGAAGGCGTCTTCGTCGGCCGGGTGACGACGCTCGGCGCCATCAAGGCCAGCTTCCCGGATGTCGCGGAGTTGGACGCGGACGAGCTGCGGAAGCTGTGCGCCTGGCGACCAGCGACGGGCAAGAAATATTGGGCGCCCATTGCGTTGGCTGAAGCCGCCGACAAGAGCGCGCTCGCCATGCAGGACCGGAGCAAAGGCAGCGAACAGGCGCCGCCCGACGAAACCATCGTGTATTTCCGCTGCCTGTATCTGCGGAGCAGTCGGAAATACCCGATGGGCGCGTATTTCTGTCTCGGCGCGAATACTCAGCTGGTTGGCCGTGGAAAATGGTCGGCCACGGTGGGCGATGGCGAGGATGAGCGCGAAGAGCCGCTCGACTTGCCCGTTGCGCAGTGCCGGTTTTTCGAGGATCCGGCTGATCAGGATCCGTACGGGCTCTCGCCGGTCGAATGGCTGGCGCCGATGGATGAGGCGGTGGCCACGCAAACGATCGCGTGGCTGGAATATCTCTATCGGTTCAACCACCCGAACACCTTTTTGCCGCTGGGCTCCGTTATTCAGCCCGGGCAACTGAATATTCGGGACGGCACGCCCATCCGGTACAACGCGGCGGCGGGGAAATTGGAATATGAGTCGATCCCCACGTTCCCCAGTGAATCGACGGCCCTGATCGACAAGTACGAAGCGTGGATGCGCACACTCTCCGGGCTGGAGAACGCGGCGCGTGGCGTCGCAGATCCCTCGGTGAAATCCGGCATTCACGCCGAGCGGATTATTGAGCAGGCGTTGGTGGCGCTTACGCAGGTGGTCAGCAACGTCCAGGACTTCCTGCTGCGTCGTGGACGGATTCGGTTGCAGTTGATCGCGACGCACTACACGGCGCCGCGCTTGCTCCGCATCAATGGCGACGGCGGCCTGCCACAGGTCCGGGCGTTCCAAGGTGCCGACCTGCGGACGATTCGCGACGTGCGTCTGCAGCGCAACAGCATGACCATGCTGACGCGCTCGGCGAAAGTGTCGATGCTCCGTGATGAGCTGACGCTGGGTATGCAGGCGAACGACCCGAGCGCGTACCTGCGGTACCGCACACAGGCCGCCTCGCTCACCGACGCCATCGCGACACAGGACGACGATCCGCACATGCAGCGGGTGCAGCGTCAGGTGACGGAATGGCGCCGTGGGCCGAAGGAGGGGGCCGACCCGAATACGATTTGGGCCGTACTACCGGTGGACGACGACCCGACGGTCGCGCCGATGCGCGCCTATCGACTGGGCCGCGCGATCGCGTCAGACCGCTTCACGAAATTCCCGCCCGACTGGAATCAGCCGTTGGTCGCAGCGTATCAGGCCGCGCGTCAGGCGGCCGGAATGATGAACGCCGCTGAGCAAGCGCAGTCCCAGCAGCAAGCGACACAGGCGCAAGCACAAGCCGAAGCGCAGAGCACGGGTCAGCAGCAGCAGATGGACGCGCAGAACGAGCAGGCGAAGCAACAGCAGGCGCACGCCAACAAGCTCGAGGAAATCGTGGTGACGGAACAGGTGAAGACTGCGGCGCAGATGGAAGTCGACGCGCAGCGGGCGGCGGTGCATGCGATGCCTGTCGCGGGGATGGGCGAGGACTATTGACCACAACCACGGAGTATCACATACTATGACCAGCCCTCTGTTGGTGGACGACGCGTCGGAGCAGGAACCCGAAGTGCTCGACACCACGGCCCCCGATTCGACGACAGCAACGCTCCCCGCAGACGCGGCCGAGCCCATCGCTGCGGACGACGGCCAGCCGACGACGACAGAGCGAAGTGACGCGAGTGTTCCCGCGGCTGCTCCGGTTGTCCCCCCGTCGTCGGCCCCCACCCCCGAACCGTACACGCTTCGGGCCCATGGGAAATCGCTGACGCTCGACGGCGTACAGCATGTGCCAGGCGAAGGACTCCGCGTGCCGGAAGGGCCAGCGATGCAGCGCGTGCAAACGCTCATGTCGCGTGGGCTCGAGATGGAAACGTTCGGCCGTCCGCGCATTCGCCAACTGGAGCATGAGAACACCGCGCTGCAGGAAGAGCGTGGTCATGCCGAAGTCCATGCGAACGCGATCGTCGCCTGGTTCCAGGATGTCCGCAAGAACCCGGAGACGTTGCTCGCGGCGATCGAGAAGTTCGACCAGTTCGCGCCGACCTTCGACGCGCGGGTCGAGCGGTCGCAGTGGGAGCGCGACAAGACGGCATGGGAACGTCAGCAGCGCGTCAATGATCCGACGCCGGAAGAGCAGCACCAGCAGGTGATGGGCGCGGTGGTGCAGTCGGCGCAGCAGATGTTGCAGGACGAGCTGGGGCCCAAGTTCAAACTCTCGGCGGAAGACCATCAGGGAATCGCGCAGCGACTGCTGCGGCGTCCTGACCTCTATCTGACGCGAGTGAATGGCCAGCTGGCGTTCGACGATACGCGTTTCGCGGAGGATGTGGAGGCTGAAGCGCAGGAACGCACCAAGATGCGGACCTCGCTGTCAGCGGCCACCGATGCGGCCAGACAGAACGCCGCGGTGCGTGCGGGGACGGTCCCTGCCGTGACAGCGGCACCTGCAGCCAAGGCGACTCCCGCGCCACCGCGTGATGAGCAGGGGCGGTTCAAGACGAAAGAAGAGTGGGAAGAGGCGATGGCGCTGCGATAGCGCCGCCCTCCCCTGACAACTCAACTCGCGCGATGCGCGCGGCGACGCCCGAGAACGGCGTTGGCCGCGCGTTCGTGTTTCTAGGAGGTACGGATGTCCACAGCGGTGCAGTACACGACGGCAGCGATGATGGCGAAGACGCTGCGCAAGGTCGCTGCCGATGCACAGGAAGGATTCAACTTCACGTCCCCCGAAGTGGACGTGCTCAAGAAGGTGCCGGAAGCGGATGTGGACTACTCGCTCCGCGAAACGCTATTCCCGGCAGATCTGAACGAGACCGGCGGCGTCGCGTCGCTGGTCGACTTCGGCAAGCTGGCCAATCCGAGTGTGACCGGGCTCGAGGAAGGCATCGGGTATCTGGTGCACTTCAACAAGCGTTTCAATCGGTCGACGCTCACGCGCCTGGTGGCGAAGGGTAAGTCGAATCAGATCGAAGACCAGTTCAAGTACTCGATGGCGAAGAGCGTGAAGGCGCTCAACCGTCGCGTGTCGATCGGGTTCTGGGGCTCGTCCAGCGGCATTCTCGCCCTGACCGATACGGACCTCACGACGAGTCTGTCGCAGACGTTGACGATGCGCGCGGCGCACGGCGTCACGGGCCTCGACGATGCCGGCTACTTGGCCGATCTCTTCGTGCCGGGCGATGCGGCGGGCAATGACGGTGATGGCGTGGCCGTGCTCGAAGCGGGCGTGGTGAAGGGCGTCGGCAAGATCACCGCGAAGAGCCGGTCGGGCGGAACGATCACGATTGCCTTCGATGTGGCCCCGACGGCCAGCACCACAAACGGCTTGCAGATCGTGCTGTGCAACGCGATCGGCAGCACGCTGACGCAGACGGACTACAACAAGGCACTGGTCGGTTGGGCAGACGCGCTGACGGCCTCCGCGCTGCACTCCATCACGCACCCGGAATGGGCGCCGGCGGTCTATGACACGTCGAACGTGCGCTTCTCGCCCCTGCTCTACCAGCGTGGCCGCGATGAAATGGCGCTGCGTGGAGACGGCACCATTTCGCATGTGTTCTGGGACGCGGCGGTGAAGCGTGATGCGTGGGACAATCGCGCATCGCTCCAGCGGTTCAACGACACCGCCACGTTCACCCTGGACGCCGACATCAAGGCGAAGAACGCCACAAACGTGGTGTCGCGCTTCGTGCCGCCGGGTTGGGTGACGGCGTTCGATGTCTCCAAGGCGGTCAAGCGCGTCGACATCGTGCCGGCCCTCGACAACAGCTCGAGTGGCGGGTCGGAAGACGGCGGCAAGGAGTACATCGACGAAGCCGGTAAGGTGTACGAGTTGAACCGTATCATGGCCCTGCAGTGGCGGAACCGCCGCGCCACCTGCGGCTGGACGGGGAAGACGCGCTCGTGAGCACGGCGGCGCGCGTGCTGGGACGTGCGGTGCCGGAGGCGTTCGCCGCGCAGTTGGCGGCGGCGTTTCCGCGTCGTGACGGTCTCTCATGGCTCATGGCCCGATGGGAGCCCGGTGAAGACTGGGCGCCCGTCGAACGGTGGGTCATTTGGGAGATCACGCCCTGGCACGCGTTGCCGACGGCGGACGCGGCCTATCTCCGGATGACGTTGGAGGGGCCGAACCCGCGCGATACGGGGCACTACTGCGGTGCTGGGCGCTGCGCGTGCGCCCTCAAGCGCAATCGCTGGACCGGTGGCCGGTCGGAAGCGGTGGACTACTTCCGGCAATGGCAGGTCGCGCAGGAAATGCGCACGGCTGGCACGCCGGGATTCCCGCGCGTGATCTGGATTGTACAGGGTGACACCGGCGGACATCCGCCCGTGATGGATCCCATCAGCAAGCAGCTCGCGCAGGCGGCAGGCTTGCCACACGAATTCCCGTCGCCCGGCGATGGCCCATATGCGGATCTCGATCAGCGCGTGATCGAGGGGCTGCTCCACAAAGATCGGCTGCGCGACGCCGAAGGGCGGTTGCGCGATGTGTCGAGTGCGGAGCTGGCCGCAGAGGATCGCGACCGCGCACAACACGCCGCGGATCGCGTGCTCGACTTCATCCTCGAACGCATGAGCGGCAGCGTCGACGAAGCCGCGTGGTTGATCCGCAAGCACGACTCGGCGTTTATCGCGGCGCCGCACGGCACGCCGCTCGAATGGACGGACCCCGACACCTTCCGCCAGTCGTTCCGTGACGACTGCGCGCTCATTGCCTCCTGAGGACTCGATGTCACTGCGCGAACAGACCCAGCACGAAACCCGCCAGACGTACGTGTTCTACGACCAGCATCAGCGGCCGTACTTTGCGAACGTCGACACGCGCTGCCGGCCGCACTTGGCGCCGTGCACGCCATTGCAGCCGCAGGGGTGGACGGCGCCCATCATGCCGGACGGGGATTTGATCCGTCCAGACCCGGTCCGTCTCGGCTCGCTCATCATCGACTACGACAAGTGGGAAGAGCGGGCGCAGATCGGCGTGAACATCTATGCGCAGATGGAGCGCATGGTGGCCGAGAAGATGTTTGGCGATCAGGCGGCGGAGGCGATGGGCCGCCGTGATGCCCGGTTGCTGGCTGAGATCGGCCCGCCTCCGCCGGCCGTGGCATTTGTGCGTGCTGCACGCGCTGGCACCAACAAGTGGGTGCTTGGCCTTGACCCGGTGATGCCGAAGTGGGCGGAAGCGTTCAAGGACACGTTGCCGCAGTATCGCCCCCTGGCGTTGCTGCGCGATGAAGAAGGTCCGTCCGCGTTCCCGAACGCCGACGAGGAAGATGGCGAGCCGGTGCGGCGTGGCCCGGGACGTCCGCGCAAGGAACCGACTGAGTCGGTGGCCGCATGATCGGGCCGCGCATCTTTGCGACCACCGGCCAGTTCGTCCTGACCAACGTCGGCGAGAACGCCGCGGCCGCGCTCGTGATGCAATCCCGCCTCAAGTCCGGCACCGGTGTGACGTGGGGACTGCGGAAGCGGCTCACGGGCACGGGGGATGGCACCACTTACAATGGCGTGACGGTCGTTGATGCTTCCGCCGCGCCGCGGTCCGCGTTCACGAATATGGCGACCATGGCGGCGGTGTCCGAGTCGACGCCCGTCACGGCCACAGCTCTACCGCAGCTGCACTCGATCATCTGCGACGGCTGCGACGTCATTCTCGATGTGCTGAGCGTGACCGGGAACGGCGTGCTCGAAATCGAGATGGCGCCGATCACGGGTGGCACCTGAGGTGACGGACACCGCCGAGCATCGCGGGCGAACAATCACCGCGAACACGGGCATCAGTATCGCCCTGTTGGCGATCTGCGTGCCGGCTCTGCTCGGTGGCTCGTACGCCATGGGGCGGCAGTCGCTCCAGATCGAGTCGCAAGAAAAGCGACTGGAGAAGGCCGAAACGACAGTCGAAGCCTTCCGGCTGGAAATCAAAGACCTCACGGCGGCGATCATCTCGCTGCAAGGTGCCGTGCAGAATAGCGTGGGGAAGCACTGATGGCCTTCCGCCTCACCCTCCACGGCATCCCGGTTCGTGTCCAGACCAACGTCCGTCCGCTTGCGTGGATTGGCGTCGAGGGCATGACCTTCGCGCCGCTGATCCTGCTGGCGATGCCGGCGTATCGTGTCGATGCCGGCAATCTCGCACACGAGTTCCGGCATGTGCAGCAGGTCGCCGAGATGGATCCTGCGGGCAAAGTGCGCCTCTGGAACACGGTCAAGTTCGTGGCGGACTGGATCTGGCAGCGCATCTGGAAAGGCTACAAGTCGATCCCGGTGGAAGCGGATGCACACGCAAAAGACGATGTGCTTGCGCGCTCGGTACCAATCGTCAACGCGGTGGCACTGATTCGGCGGGGTGGGCGGTGATCCGTCGCAATCCCCTGTTCTTCCGGCAGGACGGCGCGATGGACTTGTCGCAGTTCTTCCTGCTCGTGATCGTCGTGTGGGTCTGTGTCGTGTTCGTGCTGGCGGGCCTTGAGGTGCTGCGCGTGACCACAGCCGCGTGGGCATTCCTCGGCAGCTTCACGACGCTGGCCTTCATCGCATGGGCCGCTCGTGATCGGGCCGAGTTGATCGCCAACAGCAAGACGCCGGGTGCGGTCGCGCAGGGCATCGCTACGGCGACACCGCTCGACATCGACGACGGGCGTGGGCTATGAGTCTCACGCACCCGTCCCCAAATCACTCGGCGCGCTCGCATCGCGTCGAAGCGTTGTGTGTGCACTGGACCGGCGGCAGCTACGCCAGCGCGCTGGACTGGACACGCCGCAAAGAGTCACAGGTCAGCTATCACGCGATCATCGCGCCGGACGGCGAGGTGGCGTTGTGTGTGCCCTGGGATCGCGCGTCGTGGAGCGTGGGCGCTTCCAGGCAGCCGGATGACCTGCGATTCACGTTCGGCAGCAAAGGGAACGGCGCGACGGAGAATATCGCGCTGGCCGGCGGACCTCCGACAAAGCCGACGCCCGCGCAGGTGCAAGTGTTGGTGCGACTACTCCGCGCCCGCATGATCGCGCATCAGTGGCCGCTCACGGAGACGTGGCGGATCGTGGGGCATGTCGACCTTGCGATGCCTCGCGGTCGGAAGACCGACCCCACGGGTGGCGCGTGGCTCGATCTGGGCGCAGTGCGTCAGGCGGTGTCCGCATGACCTTCCTGCCCCGCTTCCTCCGCGACGTCCCATTCCTCGCATGGATCGCGATGGGCGTAATGTCGGCCATCGTCGCGCTGATCTACTCGATCGGTGCGTATGGCGATGCACGCTACGCGGCTGGCAAGCGCGATGCGGCCAGCGGTGCGCGTCTCGACTCGGTGGTGATCGCGCCGTTCGTGGCAAAGCGAGAGGCGGCAGTGCAGCGCACCGACTCCGCTGTCAAGCGCGTTCGAAAGGCGACCGTGCAGGTGCGTGACGCCATTGCGGTGATGCCGGACAGCGTGCAGCGACTGCCGTCCGTCGCGCCCGTCGTCATCGCATGCACGACGCTGCAGGAACGCGTCGACTCGCTGCTAGTTCAGGTGGATACAGAACGGGCCGCCCACACCATGGAGCGCTCCGTGCTCGAAGCGCAGAACAAAGCCGCGCACGCCGTGATCGCGGTGCAAGCGGACTCGATCCGATCGCTGGAGAAGCGGCCGACGTGGATGCAGGCGGGCGGGCTCGCTATCGGGGGCGCGGTACTCGGCGTGATTGGAGGGCTGCTGCGGTGAGCCTCCTCCTCCTCGCGAAGAATGGCTTCGGGCGCAGCGTGCCTGTTCCGCCGGAACCGGATCCGCAGGTGCAAGCTGCCGACGTTTGGCGCTGGGACGGTGGCTCTGGTGCTGTGCGCGTAGCGAGCGGGTGGCCCTTGCGTCCTGGGGCATTGATGCCTGATGCCCTGAATACCGTGATCGTGCGCGACGACGCGAATCAGGAAGTGTTGCGTAGCGTGGTCGCGTTGCACGGGCGATTTCCGGACGGGTCATTGCGTGCTGTTGGTATCCAGTTTAACGCTGCGCTCGAGGACGGCGTAGCACGTCAGTTTTCGGTGTCGGTGGGCGCGGGTGTGTGCACCCAAGATTTGGGGGCGTGGGTGCCGATCGCGTACGACTCGGGCAGCGCAACGCTTCCGGGCGCGCAAAACCTGTGTGCGATCATCCCTGCGGACTCTGCCTATTGGTGTAGCACATTCAGCGCGTTGACACCGGTGCAACCGGAAGCGCTCGACGTGCCGGACGACATGGCGACGTTCTTCAAGACGACTGGTTCGACGGAGAACACCTTATCGCGGTGGGCAGATTATCTGCACACGACACAAGGCGACGCCGCAATCGGAGTGTCGACTTACGAGTTCGTACATGGGTTGCTCGTGGCCGCGATGCGCTCCAATGACGCCACGCGCCGGCGCTGGTTTTACCAGCGGTTCTACGCGTGCCTGCGCTTGCACTTGGGGACCTATGCGATCCCCAGCTACACCGCGGACACAGGATCGGGGACCGTGTGGAGTCGCGTCGGTCAAGGCGCGGACCCGTCGTTGCCACTGGGGACCGGCTCGGGCCTCCCACCCGAGTGGCATTCCGTCACGGCTATTGGCTTCGCCGCAGGATATCTCGCGACGGCGTGGGCGCAGCCGTGGCGCATTCTCGCGTACTACGGCAGCTCCACCTACGGGACCAATACCGAAGCCACGGCGATCACGAAGTATGTCGGCGCGAGCGGCACGTCGAGCCCTCGCGTGAACATGATGAATCAGATGTGGCGGATGGCGGCGTACGTTGTTGGAGCAACGATGCAGGTGAAGGCGCCGCCGTCAGGCTACGGCCCCGGCCGAGACAACGACGTCGCGAGTTGGAGCAACGATTTGCTGTGGAGTCTCAAGGGGTTGGAGTTGTACCAATACACCACGGCGAATTCCAGCGCGTACGTGGATGGCATCGTGGGTCAACGCTACTCTGTGGCGATTGGGCAGGTAGCTGGGTCGTTCCCGACGTTTCAGTTGTCCGTGGTGGTGCGCATGCTCCACTTCTACTACAACAACATCGCGGCGGATTCACGAATTCCGGGCTGGATCACGAGCATTGCCAACATGGTGATGACTCAGTTTCGTCAGGACGGAGCAGTCTACACGATGCCGTACTGGCACGTGGCTGACCCCGAGGACAACACGCCTGTGGCGCTCAATGGAGAACCCAACGACCTGAAATGGTACTACAGCTCGTTCTTCTCTGAACTATTCGGGCTTGCGTTCGGGTTCACTGCGAATCCCATCTATCGCACATGGGCGTTGCGGTGTGGAGCGACGAGCCAGTTGGCGGGTTTCATAAAGAGCTACAAAGCGCTCGGCGAGTACTTCAGCGGGCATCAACAGTCTGCGAAGTACTACGTCGATGGCGGTGCAGTGCGCGCGTTCGCAGGCGCCCATCCTAGCGCGATCACATCGCTACCAACGCTCTCTGGGCCGGGGCACTAGTGGCAAAGATCGGGAGTCTCTATCTGCCCTTCGGTGGCAGCGCGTTGGACCCTGCACTGCAGGCCACGTCCACTGCGCCTACGTCAGCGACAGAGGATGCCGGCAACCTCGTGATCGAGTCGCTGGCCGGGAACGTCAAGGCCGGCGTCGAATCAGTCGCGACGTTCGATTGGACAGAGTCTTCGATCACGGTGCACGTCCCGGTCGCGTCCGGCACGTCGCCGTCAGCCATGTACATCTTTGCGGCAACCTCCACGCTACTCGGCCCGTGTATCAACTATCAGGGTTCGCGGCCGAGTGCTGGAGCGATCAACGCGTCTACCGGCTCGTACGGCAACAGTGCGCTGGGTACTGCCGGACGCCCATGGGCTCGTATTGCACACGCGGCAGGAACACTGACCTGGTCGCAGTCTGCAGATGGTGTCACATGGAGTGTCTTCCACTCAGTGGCCGCGTCCGGTTTCGGCAGCCTCGCCGCGGTCAAGCTGCGCATCATGACTGAAAACGCCAGTGTGCTGACGTTCCGCATCGCGCAGATCGGACTCCCTCCGGCCGGACCGTCCACCGCGTCCACCGACTACTATCGCCGCCAGCTCGGCGGCCTCACGGAGTGACTATGAGTATCGTGATACCGAAGGGGACAACGGACCCGCTCCTCAAGACGGTCACGCAGTTTTTCGGGCAGGTTGCGGCACCACTCACGCCCCTGACCACGGGCGTTGCAGGACAGCCGGGCAAAATCCACTTCGGCGACGGTGTGTACGCCGATACGGACAATGACTGGGCGACAACCAGCGAAAGCGGATGGTACAAGCTGGAGTTGTCTGATGCAGAAGCGGACAACGCGCATTGCACCGGGCACCTCACGCACGCGATCGCGACAGCTGCACCATGGGGGCGCGATGTGTCCATCGGGCCTTCAACGACCTACACCGACACCCCGAGCGAATCCGACATCGCCGCCGCCGTCGTCGCCGCCGAGAAGGACGCGCTGGACGGGTTCTTGGCCGGGGAAGACTCGGTGACCATCGACGGGCAGGCGTATGCCGCCGTGCGCAACGACCCCGCGAAGTACCTCGAATCTCTCACCAAGACGCCCTGATGCTGCTCTTCCTGTGGGCCCTGGGCTTTTTCGACGGTACAGGGAACGATGGGCCGGGCCCGGATCCCGGCCCCATCTCCTTCCTCGAGCTACGCCGACGCCGGCGTCGCATCGTCGTCGCATGAGCGTGCCGATCGTCAACCCGCCGCTCTCGGCGACCCCCAGCCGGTACGATTCCGCCGACTTGCTCGCCATGTGCAAGTTCAACGCGGATCGACCGGCGGTGGACGCGCAGATGCTGGATGAGTCATGGTATCGCCTCCTCACCGAGGCGCAGGATGCGCTGTTGCCGGAAATTGCGAGCTATGCGCCGTCTGCGCTCAACCAGCAGTACGCCACGCTGAACAGCGTCGACGGTGGGCGGAGCTTCAATTTCGGGCTCGACGTCTATGGCGAGCCACTCATCCCCTTCGGGCACGTAGAAGTGTGGGCGCGCCAGGGGGGGCGCACATTGTACGCCGCGAACTACGGAGATCGTGACGGCGACTTCGTCATTGAGGGCGCATCGATTCGGATGCCTGGTGATGTGCAGGGCCGATTCGCGGATGGTCCGTATGCGCGCTGGACGGGCGTGCCCCCCGCGATCACCGCCACAGCGCAGCCGATCATTCAGCCGCGCCCAATGCGCATCCTGCTGGTGTACTACGCGGTGATGCTGTGGTCGCAGCGCGGCGGGAAGCGTGACCCCGGCCCGTGGCGTGAGGCGTTCGCGCGCGAATGGCAGGGGGATCCCGCGTTGGGCAAGCTGGGGTGGTGCGCCACGCTGCAGTTGCGCTACACGACCAGCATGGTGCCATCCAACGGCGGGCAGGATGTCGCGTGGTGGCAGAGCGCCGACTGGATGAGTGGCAGCTGATGCCCGTCCGTGAGCCCGCGCGCGTCTATCCGCATCGCATCATTCTGACCTCTGGCGGTCTACAGGCCCCATGGGTGGGGATGCGTGACGCGCGCGAAACGACGGCACAGCAAATCAACAAGGTGCTGGCGGCGATCAATTTCTATTTGGCGCCGGGTGGTGGAGGGCGCGCCTACGTCGGCCGCCCCGGCATCACGGTCATGGGGGAGGACGATCCTGCGACCGAAGTCCAAGCCATCACCACGTGGTATCGTCCGGATGGCACGGGCGTCACGTTTCGCATCGCTGACGGCGCCATCGATCGATTTGACTGGATCACGGATGCGTGGGTGCCGGCGCTGACCGCATCGCAGATCGGTGCGGCCAGTATCACGCTGGCCGCCAGTGGCCGCGTACAGATCGTGCCGTTCGCCTCAGGGCTGGTTATCAACGATCGCGTCAATCCGATGTTTTATTGGACGGGCGTGGACGGCACAGGGATGACCGAACTGACGAACGCTCCGATTGCGCGGTGGGTGTGGGTGAAAAGCGCCAAACTCGTCGCCATCAATGCCGCGAGCCCCATCGAGATTCAGTGGTCAGAAGAAAACCAGCCGAATTTGGGCTACGCGGCCGGTGGCTATAACAACGCATGGGAGCTGCGGCAGCTCGGGAATGCGCCGCTGGTGGCGGGGATCGGACGCAACGATGGGCAAATTCTGTTTCGTGAGCGGTCCTGTTTCTCTATTCTCGGAGAAATTGGCCCGGATTTTCGTGCCGCCTCGACGAATTCCGATATTTCGGAACGACTGGGGACGACGGCGCCTTGGAGTCTCTATAACGTCGAAGCGGGCGTGGTGTTTGTGGACGCGGATGCCCGCCCGCATCTGGCGACGTTCGGCACGGAGCCCGCGCCACTGTGGGCGGATTGTCTCGAGCAATTGTCCGCGACGCTGATCCCGCGCAACGCGGTCTATCGTGCGTGGACGCTGGAGGATCGGGCGTGCGGATTGCTGCTGATCGGATTGCCGGCGGTGGCCACGACGCAGCTGACGCGGTTCTTGGCGTTCGATATTCTGTCGCTGCAGTTCGTGGGTCTGTGGAACGGCATCCCGGCTGACGTGCTGGGCATGGTGCAGACCGATACGGGCGACCCCCGATGGGCGCATACTGTCGGCGGAACGACCTATATCCATGGCGGCCCGGGCGGCGGGCCGTGGGATGACTTGTTTGTGGAAGGGGCGCAGGCGATTCCGCATGCGCTGGAGCTACCGGCGCTGGGACGTGATCTCACCGAGACGTTGGAAGTCGACACCATCGAAGTGGGGCTCTCTGCGGCGCTCGCGTCGCGCCTCACGATCACCGGTGAAACGAGCAACGGCGCGATGCCAATGCTTGAGGTGCCTATCCCCGGTGGGGGCGGTGCTCGCATAGGCCAATTCGTGCTCGGGCAAGACCGTTTGGGCGCGGTGTCACGTGATCGCCGTGCGATGGTCGGCCAGATCGGCTCTGGTCGCTGGGTGCGCCCCATCATCCGGCATTCGATTCGTGGCGAGCCGATTTCTATCACTGACGTACGCGTGGTCGCATTCAAGACCGGCGCAGACCCTGACGTAGCCTGAGGCCATCATGGCACTGATTCCATCACTCAAGACGTGGGCGGATCTGGAGATCCTGACCGCCGCCGATCTGAATAGCAATTTCGACGCACTCCGCGTGGCGTTGAACAGCACGGGCGCGTTCACAGACGTGGCGCGGACGTGGAGTGCGACGCAGACGTTCAATGTTGCGGCATTCAGTGGTGTGGTGACGGCTGCGGTGGGCCTCACGGTCACTGCGGGCGGTGTCACGATCACCGCCGGCGGATTGACTATCGCCGCGGGCGGCGCCGACATCACCGGCCCAGTGCTGGTCGATGGTGACGTGACTGCTACCGGTGACATCGACGGCAACTTCATTGGCACGTTCAATGGCACGGTGCCTGCGACCAGCGTCACCAGCGGGCTATTCCCGGGGGCGTACAGTTTCGCCAGTACGGTCGCGATCACCGGGTTGCTGACGGTAGCCAACCAAGCGGGGGTCAGCGCGGGCATGTACACGGTGTACAGCAGCGCAGATGTCAGCGGCCCCATCACCTTGTTCGTCGCGACATTTGATGGCGCGCGCCGTCGGTTGGTGGGCAACACCACGATCACGCTGTCGGCACAAGGCGGTAGCGTGAGCAAGATCTTCCGTCTGGCGACGGCGCAGGATGGCACCGGTGGGCACACCCTGAACTTCGTCGGCGTGACGTGGGAGGGCGGTGTGATGCCGACGCCCACCGCTACCGCAGGGCGCACGGACTGGTGGGAGTTTTGGGATTCCCCGATGGGCATCCTGGGCCGCCGTGTCGGAGCCAACTATGTCTGACCTGTCGATCGACATCACCTCGGGCCAAGCGCAGCTCGTCGCGCGTGGTCTGCAAGCCGTCGCGATGGAACAGAAGAAGCTGGCCGTTTTGTTGGACATTCTGACCGCGGGGCGGCTGCCAGATGGCGCCACCCTGCAGTCCGTCGACTGCGACACCAATACGCTGCGGTATACGGTGCCTGATGGCGATTGAGCGGCTGGCGTGGCGGAACATCACCGCGTGGACGGCGCTGAACGTGTGGATGATGCGCGCGATCGATGTGCTGGTGGGCAGCGATCGGTGGGCCTTCCAGGCGTCGGTAGCGACGAGCGCGGTGGTGCTCACCTACCCGCGGACGGTGGTCACCGTGAATACCACGAGTGGCGCGGTCGTGCTCACCCTGCCCCGCGCGGCCGACGTGATCGGCTTCGAAGTGGCCGTGACGCGCACGGCGGGATCGAACAGCGTAACACTGGATGGCGCGGGCGCGGAAACGATTGATGGCAGCGCGACGTTGGTGAGCAACAAAGTCCGGATCGTCAGCAACGGTACCGGCTGGATCAGTATCAGTTAACTTGCACATTCACGAGCGTACGCGCTCAAGATGGGCCCGGCCCCGCCTGTGGAGGACGACAGGCGCCAGCCGTGGAGATGAACACCCTGCGCACGATGCGTGCGCACTCTCCACGGAGTGATGGCCATGGCCATCCCGATGTTGTTGCCATTCGCGGCGTCCGCAATCGGTGGTATCTCGTCCGCGATCAGCGGGAATCGCGAGCAAAAGAAGGCCAATCAGCTCGCCGAGAAGCAGCGCCAGTTCGAAGAGCAGCGCTGGAATGAGGGCGGGCAGTTCCGAAACGCCGGCGCGCAGATGCTCAATCGCCAGATCGATCCAGCGGCGATGACGCAGTTGTTTGCGGACCCGGGCAATCCGTACGCGAGCACGACGCAGTTTCAGCCGCTGTGGAAGGCCAGCGAGATGCAGGCGGCCCCACAGGCCAATCCCCAACAGCAGCAAGCCAACGATCTGCGTGTCGTGGCGGCGGGGGTGCGGAATCCGCGCATCCAACGGATGATGAACGACGCCGCACAGAAAATGACGGCGGCCAGCGCGCCGCAGGATCGGGCGCAGCTCGAGGCGTTTTCGCAGACGATGGTGCCGAGCGGAGGCCGTCGATGACCTCCTACCGTGCAGCGCCAACGGGATCAGCGGCGCGCCCAGCGCAAGCGACGGGCTGGAACCCGCAGGCGATGAACGGGTCGGGCATGGCGCAGATGGCGCAGGTACGTGGCGATACGCCTGCGCAGCCGACGACCTCGTCATGGGCGACGCCAGGCGCGAACCTCCAGAGTTACGGCACCGGGAATGATCTGCGGGGCACCGCGATCACGCCGACGGACTCCACGCGCACCCAAGCGGCGAGTGGGGCGGCCGATGGGGCCTACGGTGCCTATGCCGGCTACCAGCCACCGTCGTGGAACGCGCTGCCCACCTACTCGTCGCAGAACTCGATGAGCGGGATCCCGCGGCTGGCCACGTCGCCCGTTGCAGGACCGAGCTATGGGGCGGCCCAGGGCGCGATGAACGGCGCCCTGCCCCGCGCCAGTCAGTTCGGGGCGGACGCCGCCGCGAGCCTGAACGGGATCGGTGGTGCGCCTGGCGTGTCCTTCGATGGTTCGAAAGCGGCCGCCGAATTCGATGCGGCAAAGGACGCCACGGGCGGTGCGTTCAACTACGACACGAGCACGAACGCGGCGCGCGACATGACGCTGCAGCGGTTGTCGCAGATGCAAGCGCCCGATCGGGAGGCGCTGGCACTCAAGACGTACAAGGCACTGGAAGACGAGTCGGCTCCCGCGTTCGCACAGACACAGCGGCAAATCGGCCAGAATGCCGCGGCGCTTGGCCGCATCGGTTCTGGTGTAACGACGAACGAAATCGGTGACGCCTTCTTGGCGCGCGAGCGCTCACTCGGCAACCAGCGTTCCCTGCTGGCGGCAGAAGCAGCCGGGAAGACGTTGCAGGATGGCATCGACTACACCGGTGCCGCCAACGGCGTGTTCAACTCGTTCGCTGGCGCCGACCAGAGTGCGAAGGGGTTGGACTTACAGCGTGCGTCGGTCCTCACCGGTGTGGGGCAAGGACAGGCGGGATTGGCGCAGAGCGACATGCAGGCGCAGTCAGCCAACGCGTCGAACGCGCTACAGGGGCAAGGGCTACAGTTGCAGCGCTCGTCCCTGCTCCGTGGGCTCGGTCAGGACGAGTGGCAGCGTGGCACGGACGTGGCCGATCGTGAAACGGGCTGGGCGCGTGACCAGTACGGCGCCAATGTCGACAACGAAAACCGCCGCCTCGATGTGCAGCGCACGAACAACCAGCAGACAGCCGATGGCATCAAGTTCGCCGAAGACAACGACCGGTACGGCTACCAGTCGGGCGTGAACGAACGGAACAGCGGTTTTGACGCGGGCATTCAACGCGGGACGGCGCTCGGCCAGCAGGCCTCCACACTCGGGGCTCGCGAGGATCAGTTGCGGGGTGTGGACGCCGGCAATCGTAACGAGCTGCGCGGCGAACGCACGTACCAGAACAACATGGCCACCCAAGCGCAGCAGGATCGCATTCAGCAGCAGCAGTTCTACGAGTGGCTGCAGTCACAGAACATCAACAACGCCACGCAGCTCTTCGGTGCTGGGCAAGTGGGCAATCCCGGCAGCGTCTACGGCCAGCAATCTGCGGCGGCACAAGGACAGGCGAACGGCGCGTACGATGCCGTGGGTCAGGCCGCGCAGTACCTGCCCTACTTCGCCAACCGCCCGACGTCATCGATGTCGCCCGCCTATCAGATGGCGGGCGGCTCCACCCTCGCGTAAGGAGGCACCATGTCGTGGGGAATGGCCCTCTCGCGGGGGCTGACAGGGCTGGCAACCGGACTAGCGGGTGCGCAGGAACAGCGACGGCTGCAGCAGGAGCGCGCCGAACAGAAAGAGTTCAGCCGCATGATCGCCGACCGTGAATGGCAGCGGCAGTTGTCGCAGGATCGACAGCAGGCCGAGCAAACACGCCTCGCGCGTGAGCGGCAGGGCGCTCTCGATACGATGGGTGCGGTGGACGCGGGCTATCGACCGGTTGGATCTCCGATGGACGACGTGAATGCGGCACTCGGCCTGCCCGATCTGCCGACCGTCTCTATCGGTGGCCAGCAGATGCGCAAGAGCGCCAACAGCACCGACTGGACCGCGAAGCAAGCGGCGCAAGCGGCGCGTGGGCAGGAGCGCGCCGAAGACGCCGACCTACAGAAAACGCTGCTCAAGGCCCGGCAGATGTTCGAAGCAGGCGAATCGGCGAAAGATCGCTCGCAGAGGGAGCGGTTGGCGAATGTGGCGGCGGGAGCGAAGGCGCAGCCGAAGTTGCGCGCGATACCTGCCGGCACCATCAAGGATTATCAGGGCATCAACGCGAATATGCGCGAGATCGCGGATGCCCTGGAGACGGCGAACAAGGATCCCGAGGCATTTAAGGAAGCTTTGGGTTTCAAGAACATGCTTCCCGAGTGGATGGCCACACGCGGAATGTCAGAGGGCGCCATGGCGGTGCGTGGCAAGCTCTCGAATCTCGCGTCCGGCATCTTCCTCGAGCGATCGGGCGCAGCGGTCACGCCCAGCGAGGCGAAGCGGCTGGAAGGTTGGACCGCGAATATGACGGATACACCGGAGAAAGCGAAGAACGCCCTCGAAAACATCTTGGCTTTCTACCAGCAAAAGGCCGCTGACATGGGAGCCGCATACGACGAGGAAGCTGGATACCACGCGTTGGGCCGCACCGCTTCTGCGCAGACTCCAGCCAAGAGCGCAGATCCCCATGCGGTTCTACGAGAGCAAGCAATCAGCGCCATTCGCCAGGGGGCGAGCGCGGCCAAAGTCGCGCAGGTATTCAAGCAGCAGACCGGCCAGGATCTCGTACGATGACCAATCCGTTTCTGGGGCTCCAAGACGATGACAATCCGTTCGCGGCGCTGATTCCGAAGGGGCGGGGTCAACCGCGCGATGGGTTCGCGAGCGAGTCGACGAATACGCGAGCAACATCGCGCAACGCCACCCCGCAGCAGGTGGCGCAGAACCGCGCCACCGATCTGCGTGACGCGATCGGTATGGCGAGATCGATGCTCTCCGGTGCGACGGCAACCATGGCCCCGAAGGCCGAGGCGGCGCTGCGTGCAGGATTTGGGAAGAAGACCTATCGTGACGCGCTGCAGCAGATCGATTCCGAGCAGAACGAATTCAAGGAAGCCCACCCGGTCGCGAGCTTCGGCGCCGAGTTGGCCGGCGGACTGGCGAGCGGTGGTGCGCTGCTGAAAGGGGCGCAAGGCGCCGGCAAGGTCGCGCAGGCCATTCGTGCTTCGCAGTTGGTGCCGAAGGTCGAAGGAACGGCCGGCGCTGGTGCACGGGCGTGGGCGGCCGCGAAAGCCGGTGGCGTTGCTGGCGGATTGACGGCCGCGGGGAGTTCGCGGGCGGACGATGCTTTCGATCATGGGAAGGACGTCCTTACAGGCGCAACGATCGGTGCAGCCGGCGGCGCCACCTTGTCAGGCTTGACCGACGCCATCCGTCGCGCACGGCAGCTGGTCGCCTCCATGGGGCAGAAGGGCGAGGCGGGGCCCATCCGCAGTGTGCTCCAGGCGGGCGGCGCGTCACCGGAAATCGCTGGCGCGCAGCGCGTGCTGAACACCATCGGCAAGAGCGGCGCGACATTGGACGACATCGCAGCGGCTAGTGCATCGGCGCCGGAGGAGTCCGCATTCGCTGAACTGATCCCGAATCGTCAAGGCGTGCGGGGGCTTCGGATTGCTCGTAACGTTGGGCGGTCGCGTGACGCGATTGACCAATCGCTCGCTGAGCGAGCAGCAGAAGAACCGATGCGGTGGGCGCGGAGTCTGGAAAAGAGTAGTGGCCTTTCGGCACCGATCGATCCGGCGGCGTTCGCGCGTGGCGCGAAAGACGAAGTGCAGCCAGAGGTTGAGCGTCTGCTGATGCAGGCACGTGCGCGCCCTGATGTTGAAGCCGGGCCACTGATTCAAGTCGCGGAAGATCTGAACGGCCTGAAGCGCGGCAAGATGGCGCTTGAACGGGGCGGCGAATTGTCGCGCGGGTTCAACTATACGCAAGACATCGATCCGGCGAACCCT
Source organism: Gemmatimonas aurantiaca T-27 (assembly GCF_000010305.1). Lineage (NCBI taxonomy): Bacteria > Pseudomonadati > Gemmatimonadota > Gemmatimonadia > Gemmatimonadales > Gemmatimonadaceae > Gemmatimonas > Gemmatimonas aurantiaca. Next base: position 2,165,646 of record NC_012489.1, read on the forward strand.
GTCATCTCGGTGGCGAACGCGCACAGCCTGCGGCAAGGTCTCGACTACGCGATTGAGCGCGCCGTGCAAGAACAGGATGATCAGATGATCGCCATCCTCCAGCGGCAGCGGGACGTCGTAGACCAGTTCGTGAAGGCCGCAGGCGGCGAGCCGATGCAGCAGGCGGACCAGTTGTTTTCGAATGCGATGGGTCGGGGAGAGTCTTTCCGCTTGGGTCAGCGGGTGGAGTCGGCGACGTCACCACAGCAGATCATGGAACTTGGGATGCAGGCGTCGGACCCACAGGCTTTCCAGATGGGGTCTGGTAGTCGGTCTCTGGAGCGCGCCCTGAACATCGCTGATGGTGAAGCCGGACGAATCGCGAACCCGACTCCTGGGGCCATGGCGAGCCAGACGCGGCGCGCTCGTACTGCGACGGGCACAACCTCGCAGGGTGCCTACGAGACTCTACGCGGTGATTCTGAGCAGATCGCCAAGCGCTTGCAAACGCGCAACGCCGTGTCTGGCAATTCAAGCACGGTCGCCAACGCTGCGGAGATTCAGGATGAGTTCGAAAACAATCCGGTTGCCGTTGCGAGCGCCGTGCTGAATCCGACGAGTATGCCGCGCATTCTCGCAGAACGTGCACTGCGGGCTGGCACACAGGGCAACAACGCGGCGCAAGCTGATGCGATGGGGCGCATTCTCGCAGCCGGATTGCCGCAGCAGATGGCCAGAGAGGAAGCCGTTCGCAAGCTGCAGGATCTGCTGCCCGGCATGATTACGATCTACCGCCGGAACGCCCTTACTCAGGGTCAGGCCGCTGGCGCTTTCGGAGGGCGCGGGCCTCAATAGTGACCGCGAAGAGGAGCCAGAGGATGCCGGTGGCCGCCCATGCCAAGGATGCAGTCGGTTCTTTGTAAAAACCGATGGACGACACAGCAAGCAATCCGCAGATCGCGGAGATGATCATGCAAAAGCCAGCCATCAGAACGCCAGCGTAAACAGTCCGATCGAACCGTTGTAAACCAGCACGCAGGTCGAAAGGATGTCCCGGCCGATCAGCGCCTTGATCCCCTGAGAGCTGAGCTGTGTCGCCATCACCGCGATCTGCGGGATGTAGAGCGGCGAATCGCCCTCTCTCCCCGGGATATTCAATGCGACATCGTACACGCCGACTTGATGCGGGACACCTGAGGTGGAAGGTGTGTGCATCTCCGTGCTTCCGGTCGGCGTCAGGTTCAGCGCCTCAAGCACACCCGGGTCTATACAGGTGCAAGAGGCGCCCGTGTCGACCAGGGCGTCTATGAACTGCAGCGGCGGTTCCGGGATCCCTAATTCCTGCAATGCGGCGAGGCGCGGCTCACTCGCTCCGACAACCATTCGAACGATGGGACCACCAGCAATAACAGGAAGAGAAAAATTCCCCATGCGTTAGCAGATCGCGGAGTTCGAGGTGAACAAACGAGTAACCATCTGCGCGACTTCATGTGCGTTGATGCGCTTCACCAAGAACGGCTTCACGCCAAACTCGTGATATCCCCGCTTCAAGGCGTCCACATAGCTTTCGAATGTGTCCACGACCGAATCCTCGTGGATAAGGACAAAGCGCCCTTCCTGCTCGCGCAGTTCTGGGAGCTTCGCGTTGTACGTCTTCAGTTCTCGTTCGAGTGCCATGGGTGCTCCGTTTAGGTCTCCTCTAATAAAATACGACGCCCCTGTGCAAGGGGTAACTGCGGATGTTCAGCTACCTTACCAGTGACGCATCTAGGCAGGCATCCCGATCCTTCTGATGGGTTTCCACACTCATCAACATGTTGCCTGCGGTCACAATTGCGGGACGGATTTGGTGACGGTAGCGTCATGGCAACCAAACAGAACCCGAAATGACAACATATCTGTACGACGTAGCCGTTGACATGATTCACCCGGTTCAGGCAAAGCCGGGTGACCGCCTTGTGGTCCGTCCAGGCCATGCCCGTCCGATCGTTGTCGTCAGAAAGATGAAAGGCCAGTGGGCTCCTGTTCGTATCGGTCCACCAAACTTTGGCGCTCTCATCCTTCAGGAGGACGACGGAGTCATCATTCTCCGTCAGCCCGCCTATGCGGATCTTGCGGCTGAGATTCAGCGTCTTCAGGCATAGGTAGGTCGGCTGCGTCGATTGAGGCTTTTTCGTCCGGTGAGACGGGGAGCCTCTTAATGTGCGAAACGACTTCTTCGAGGATCTCCTGCCCCTCGCGGAAGAGGTCAAGTGCTTTAGTGGCTTTCTGTTGTAACTCAGAGATGGGGACTTCGGCTCCCATCTCTTTTGCGTACCAGCGCCGATAGAGCGCCCAAGTCTGAGGTAGCGGCTTGCGGTCCTCGTTGTCCAAGAACTTCGACAGCGTGACCTGCAGGACCCCCATGTCTGCCGCGATGGTCGAGACCCTTGCTCCCATCTCCCTGCGGTGGCTGATGCGCGCACGCAGCCACACAAGCGACTCATCGTCGGGTTCGAGACCAAGTTTTTTGGGCGGTTCCATAATGTTCTTGACAAGGTTAATACGGTACGATACTGTAGTGGCGTACCGCACGACACGAGCATGACAACCCCATGACTATGACACCCAAGGTTCCACGTCGCCAGTCGAGGACGGCCCCTGTAATCACACAGGCGGAAGCGGCGCGCATCGTCGGCATCGCTCGCCAGAACGTGTTGGGAGCCGTTGCCCGTGGTGACCTCGTCGCCGCGCCGGGGACAGACCCGGTGATGATCACGCGGAAGTCTGCTGAGCGCTGGGCGGCCGAGCGTCATGCCGCCGAACAGTCGGCGGCTTAGTTGGTGGTGGCACTCCGTTCATGAATCGCATGAGCGGAGAGTAGCCGGGAGGTGAGAGCCCCGGCCCCCGCAGCCTGCGGGGTTTGTTGAACCGCGCGACGCCGCGCAATCCAAGGAGCGAGGGGGATGGGTGAGTTACAGCCGAGAACCGAATCCACCATGAGACATGCCGCTGTCCGGCGCGCATCCCGTGTGTGGCAGGAGTGCGCGGTGCATGTACGGGGCACGCTGCGCAACTACGGCGTGCAGGGCGAACTGCGGCGCCTCGATGAGTATGCGGCAGGCACACGCGGTGGTGGATGGGCCGCGTTCGTCGCGGACTTCGCGTTCTACTGCCGCTCACAGGGCATGTCGCGTGACGAGACAGCGATGCACGTCGCGACGACCGCAGAGCAAATCGTATTGGGCGCGTTCGACACGAGCGACGCAGCCTGAAAACACAAACGCCGCCCGTGAGAGGGGCGGCGCTGTGCGAAGCGAGGGCGGCGCAGTGCGCCGAACACACAATCTAACCGGAGTGAGGGCGATGGAACAGATCCGACCACGCGACACCGTACTCCCGATGTATCCGCTGGGCTCGAGGAAATTCGCCGGGGGCCGCATCGGCCCCACCCGCCAGACGAGCACCGGCACGACGTTGCGGTTGGTGGCCGTCGTCGGCACCGCCGCGCTCAAGATCACCACCGTGCAGCCGCCCGTGGGGCCGAGGGTGGCGTGAATCCTCTCATCAAACCCGAGCGCGCGGCGTTGCTGGAGACGGTGACGTTCGCCGTCGGTGGGCACGCGAGAGCGCAGGACGCGTACTGCGTGATGGAGGCGGTGGCGTACATCGCCGGCGAACCGTGGAGCGATCAGCCCCAGTGCGTGTCGCCCGTGATCGCGGCGTTCTGCCGCAACTGGAACGACAATCTGCCGGAGCCGCCGCGTACGGAACTGCTGCGTCCCTTGGTGCCGTTGCTTATGGGCACGCGCACGACAGAGGGTGACGAGCAGACACGCGCATGGATGGCGACGGATTGGCTTGCGCGTGTGCAGACGCCGGCGTGGTTGCGTCTCGCTGGGCTCACCGCCGAAGCGCAGGCGATCGAGGCGTGTGCGCGGATCGTGGACGCGACAACGGCGCGTGCGGCACAGCCGGCGCTTGATGATGCGCGCACGAAAGCGGCCGCTGCGAGGGCCGCTGCGAGGGCCGCTGCGTGGGACGCTGCGTGGGACGCTGCGAGGGCCGCTGCGGGGGCCGCTGCGGGGGCCGCTGCGAGGGCCGCTGCGTGGGACGCTGCGTGGGACGCTGCGGCGGCCGCTGCGAGGGACGCTGCGTGGGACGCTGCGAGGGCCGCTGCGGGGGCCGCTGCGGGGGCCGCTGCGAGGGACGCTGCGTGTCAGAAGCTCGCGCCGACCGTCACTGAATTGCAGGCCAGTGCGGTCGAGTTGATCCGTGCGATGTGCGAAGTCGGGAGGGCATCATGACCCCCTTCCCCGACCCGCCCGGCGAGGATCATCGGGAGACGCATCTGTCGATGCTGGCAGAGCAGCGCGAAGCGCGTGTTGAAAGAATCGCTAGCGATATGGTGGACGAGGCGCGGAGTCGCACCGCCACCGATCTATTGGCGCTGCGCTGGATCGCGAACGAGTTCGAGGACTCGCCGGAGCGGACCAGAGCGTTTGAGCTGCTGCTTGATCGCATTTTCACCGAGCGAAGAGCAGCGGAAGTGCTGAGGAATGCGGCATGAGTGAGCCGACGTATGGCACGAAAGAGTACGTCGACGACCGCCGCAACTATCTCGGCGCGTCCGATATGCCGATGGCGTGCGGCCGCAGCGAGTACGGTGGCCCGCTCGATCTCGTGCGGCTGAAACTCGGCCTCGACACGGTCGAAGAAACCCACGCGATGAAGCGGGGGCACATCTACGAACCGGCGATCATGGCGGAGTTCGCGGTGCTGCATCCGGACATCCAGTTGCAGGAGTGCGGCACGATGCGGCACCCCAAGGGTGACTGGCTGCGAGCGCGTCCGGACCGCATCGGCATCACTCCGTATGGCAAGGCCGTCGTCGAAGCCAAGCTCGTCACGCCGTATCTGATGGACCACTATGGCGAGAGCGGCAGCGACCAGGTGCCGGACGACAAGCTCATTCAGGTGCAAACGCAGTTGATGGTGACGGGGCTGTCCATCGGCTTCTGCGTCGTCAACTTCGGCTTCGAGACGCGTGAGTTCATCGTCGAACGCGACCGCGAAATGCAGGAGGCGATCTACGCCATCGGCCACGATCTCTGGCACGATCACGTCCTGAAGGGCGTGCTGCCGGACCCGATCCCGCTGGTCGATTCGATGCAGGCGATCCAGCGCACGTACACGCTGCACTCGGATCATCTAGTGGATGCGGACGAGCGCGTTGCCGAGATGATCCGCGAGTTCGGCGAACTGAAGTCGCTGGCGAAAGAAACCGAAGAACGCTCCGACGAACTGAAAGCCAATCTGGCCATGGCCATCGGTCGCAACTACGGCGTATCCCTGCCGGACGGCGAGCGCGTGATCTGGCCGGAGACGAAGGGGCGCGGCTCCGTGGACTACAAGGCGATCGTCGAATTCATGAACGTGCCCGACGAAGTGATCCAGCAACACACCTCGCGCGGTGCGCCCTATCGCACCATGCGCTACTACCCGGCGAAAGCCCCGAAGCAGAGGAAGGCGGCATGACCAGTGTGATGACGATCCCGGCGGGGCCGATGGACATTGTGCCGAACACCACGCACGAACCGTCGTTGCCTGCTCTCTCCGCGCAGGGCGAAACGGCGAGCACCGCCGCTGCCGTGCAGGCTAAGACGCAGGTCGAGGCGCGCTACATGATGGCGATGCACCGTCCGCGCTCGCTGATGCAGTTTCGTGCGAGACTGCTCGATGCGTGCAAGCGTCCGCGCTTCGCGGAGACGGCGCGCTATGCCAAGCCTGTGGGCGGCGGCAAAGTGGTGGGCTGGTCGATCCGCTTCGCCGAGGAGTGCGCGCGGTCACTCGGGAATCTGCTCGTCGAAAGCGCGGTGATCTACGACGACGCGGGCATCCGCATCCTGCGCGTGATGGTGACGGACCTCGAAACGAATCTCACCTACCCGACGGACGTGACAGTGGTGAAGACGGTGGAGCGGTCGAAACTCAAGGACGGGCAGGTCGCGATCAAGACGCGCACGAACAGCAACGGGCGCCCGACGTACCTGGTCGAGGCGAGTGAAGACGATCTGCTCAACAAGCAGAATGCGCTGATCTCGAAAGCGATCCGCACGGCGGTGCTGCGCGTGGTGCCGGGCGACATCCTCGAAGAAGCGCTGGAGCAGGTCGAGGACACTGTACGCAACGAAGACGCGAAGGACCCGGCCGAGAAGGCGAAGAAGATCGCCGATGCGTTCTACGGGCTCGGCGTGATGCCGGATCGCCTTGAAGCGCTGCTGGGGCACCCGTTGGCACAGGTGTCGCCGGCCGAAGTGACCAAGATGCGCACGTGGATCACCGCCATGAAGGACGGCGATGCGTCATGGGGCGACATCGAAGAAGCGTTCGGCGTGGAGACGCAGAAGCAGGAAGCCGCTGGGCAGCCGGTGAGTGCGAAGGCGTCGGCGCTCAAAGAGAAGCTGGCGCAGCGGCGTGCGGCGAAGCAGCCCACTGAGGCGGCTGCTGACGTGCCGAGCGAGGAAGCGCCGTCTCGTGAGCCCGGCGAGGAAGCGTGATGCCGCCGAGCGCGGGGGAGCTGCGGGCCACCGTCTCGAAAGCCACCTACACGATGGCGGAGGTCGCGGTGCTCTTTGGTGTCGCACGCCAGGACGTGTATGGCATGCCCGCGGTGATGGCGTGTCGTATCCGTCGGGTGGGCAAATCCCGCGTCCGCTACAGCAAGGCCAAGATCGACGCGTTGCTCGGGATTGAGCCGCTGCGAGCTGCCGCATGATGAGCCCGTGGCGGAAGCAGGGGCGCCCCGGGTTCGTGCTGCGCGTCTACGCGGGTGAGGCGCACAAGGTCTGCGGGTGCGGCACCACGCTGCAGACGGTCGCCGACGACGTGGCCGAGTGGGTGGAGAAGCTACAGCAGTCGCCGAACGCGCAGGCGGTGGCCGTGCTGCGCGCCATCGTGGGCGAGGAGATCACGCTGGCGAAAGCGTACGAGTTGGGCACTGAGGGGACGCTGGCCTATCTCGCCGCGCAAGCGGAGGCGGCCCAGGACATCGACCTCCTGCCCCACCTCACCGCGTGGCACGTCATCAAGGGCAAAGCCGCGCGGGGGGCCGCGTCGGCTGACCGGTATCTGATCCAGATTCAGGCGCTGTTTCCCGAGGCCCCGCTGCGCCGCTCTTTGCTCACGGCGCCGATCGTGGCCGCGCGACTGGACGAGCTGGACGTCCCGAGCGATGCCACCCGTAACCGGTACCGGGCCGCGCTGTCCACGTGGTGTCGGTGGCTGATGCGTCGAGGGATACTGGAGAGCAACCCCGCGCAGAGTGCTGGCGGCTACAGCGAGCCGCTCAAGGCGATCCGGTTCCGGTCGATGACGCAGGCACAGGCGGTGATCGAACGGCTGGCGGACCCGGAGGACCGGGCGCGCGAGGCGCTGATGGCCGGCACGGGCATGGACTGGTCGGATGTGGCCCGGCTGCGCCGGCAGGATATCGACCTGTCGGGCGACCTCCCCACGGTGCGATGTGATGGCAGCAAGACGCCGTGGCGCAACCGGGTCATTCACATCACGCAGCCGTGGGTACTCCCGTATTTCACGCCGTGGCTGCGCGGCAGGCTCCCGGGCGCCCTGCTGTTCTCGTGGGGCAATCGGGCCGCCCTGATGCGGCACTACGCGGCGTGCGATGCCGCCAAGGTGCCACGGTTCAAGATTCACGAGTGGCGGGACACGTATGCCGTGGCCGAACTGCAGGCCGGCGAACGTCCCGAGGTCGTGGCCCACCAGCTGGGGCATAAAGACGCCTCGCTCGTGTGGAAACGCTACGGCCGATACATCCCGCAGGCCCGCGATTACCGGGCCTCGCGCACTGCTACCCAAACTGCTACCCGGACCATACAGGAGGCGCGGTGAACGTGCATACCCGGAGCGGGACTCGAACCCGCACGACCTTGCGATCAGGGGATTTTAAGTCCCCCGCGTCTACCATTTCGCCATCCGGGTGCGTGCGGCCGCATGCATTGGCCGCGCGAATGCCGAATCTAAGCCGCTGCGGAACTGTCTGCGGGCACCAGCGTCTCGGCCGTCGCTTCCGTGTCGGCCCAGCAGGCGCGGATCTGAGAGATTTCGGGCAGACAGTGGCAGAACGCGTCCACCAACTCGGGATCGAAGTGCGAGCCCCGCTCTTGCTGCATGAACAGCAGCGCGGCCTCGACGGTCCAGGCCTCCTTGTACGGCCGGGCGCTGGTCAGGGCGTCAAACACATCCGCCACGGCCACCACGCGGGCGATGTGCGGAATGGCCTCGCCGGCCAGCCGGTCCGGATAGCCGGTACCGTCCCACTTTTCGTGATGGCTACGCGCAATGGTGGCCGCCATGCGCAGTAGTCCCGTGGCGTGTTCGCCGATGATGCGCGACCCGATCACGGTGTGCTGCTGCATGACGCGGCGCTCTTCATCGGTGAGCGGGCCGGCCTTCTGGAGAATGGCATCCGGCACACCGATCTTGCCGATATCGTGCATCGGCGCGGCATGAAAGAGCTCGTCCGCCATCTGCGAGCCGTACCCTGCGGCCGTGGCCAGCACCCGGGTGTAGTGGCTCATGCGGATCACATGCAGCCCGGTCTCGCTGTCCTTGAATTCGCCGGCGGCGCCAAGAGACTGCACGATCTGCAACCGCGTCAGACGCACTTCGTTCGCTTGCACCAGCGAGAGGTGCGTGCGTACGCGGGCTTTCACGATGTGCGGATTGAACGGCTTGCTGATGTAGTCGACCGCACCCAGATCCAGCCCCAATTGTTCGTTCGCGGCGTCGGCCAGCGCTGTCACGAAGATGATGGGGATGTGCTCGGTGAACGCATCCTGCTTGAGCGCGCGACAGACGTCGTAGCCGGACAGTCCTGGCATCATGATGTCCATCAGCACCAGGTCCGGTGGATCGGTGCGCGCGAGTTCGAGCGCCTTGTGTCCGTCGCGGGCAAACAACAGGCGATACTGATCCTGCAGCGTATGCCGCAAGACCTGGAGATTGGTCGACTCGTCATCGACGAGCAACAGGGTTGGACGGGCGTCCTTGGTGCTGATCATGATCGCGGCTGCTAGAAGATCATGCCGGCCGCATCGTCTGCGGCATCATCAGTCCAGGTATCCAGCACGGCCACTGCAGCTCCGAAATCGAAGGCATCGACCGCCTGACGCAGGCGTTGAGCGCGCTGCCGGTCACCGCCAGCTTCCCATCCGCCACAGACCGCATCCAACAATTCGTCATCGAGTTCGCTGCGGGTCAGCAGCGCGGACAGCGCCGACACGTGCGTTCCGAGTTCACGCGGCGGTGTGCTCTCCGACGTCGGGGGGGTGTCGGCATCTGATGCCAACTGACCACTGGCATCCAGCTCCTCACGGACGGCGCTGAGCGTGCTGCGCAGGGCTTCGAGATCGCGCCGGAAATGTTCGGTGTGCAGGACGTCGGCATTCAGACGAAGACGGGTCTCCATCTCACCAGCCTGTGAGGCCACAGAGGGCACCGCCAGGTTGGCCGCGGCACCACGCAGTGCGTGAAGATGGAAGCCGAGTGCGTCGGCTGTGGGCATCTCCGATTGCGCATCGGGCAACTGCGTTGGCGCGCCAGTGGTACGGAGGAACTGGTCCAGCGATTTGGCCAGGCGTTGTTTGTTTCCCCACACCGCCACGCCGCTGGTCCAGTCGATGAGGGAGGTATGACCGCCAACGGCCGATCGTGTCGCGGGCGTCAGCAATGCATCCGGTGCCTGCACCGGAATCGCCAGCACGCGGGCGATTTCGTCGAGCAGATTGGCGAGTTCCAGAGGCTTCACGGCAAATCCGCTCATACCGGCCTGGCGCGCCGCTCGGCGATCCTCGACCAATACACTGGCTGTGAGCGCGATGATCGGAGTCTGCGGAGCGCCGGTCGTGCGTTCATGCTGACGAATGAGACGTGTGGCTTCGAGGCCATCCGTGCCGGGCATGTGCACGTCCATCAGCACGACGTCAAAACGGGAGGCGTGAAAACGCGCCACCGCTTCCGCACCGTCACGGGCGGTTTCGAGCGTGTGCCCACCTTCCGTCAGGATGAGCGACAGCAGTTCGACATTTTGCGCCACGTCGTCGGCCACGAGAATGCGGAGCGGCGGCAGAACACGATTCGGCGCAACGTTCTCGCGTCCGGTGGGACACTTGCCCGGCGCCAACGGCAGGCGCACACGGAAACAACTGCCCTGCCCCAGCGCACTCTCCACTTCGATCTGGCCGTCCATCAGCTCGACCAATTGCCGGGAGATCGTCGTGCCCAGCCCGGTGCCGCCGAATCGCCGACTGATGGACGCATCTGCCTGTGTGAACGGCGTGAAGATGCTGGCCACCTGCTCCTGCGTCATGCCGATTCCGGTGTCGCGGACCATGATGATGACCTGTTCATCTTCGGAGCTGAACGAAAGCTCTACACCACCGCGTTCGGTGAACTTGATGGCGTTGCCCACCAGATTCGTCAGGACCTGCAGGATGCGCAGAGGATCACCGAGGAAGTACTCCGGGAGGTTGGCCGGATAGGACGTCGTCAACGACAATCCGCGCGCCTGAGCGCTCAACCGAAGCGACGACTCGATCTGCATCGAGATGCCTTTCAGCGAAAAGTCGATCATTTCCAACACCATGCCGCCCTTCTCGAGGCGAGTGGTGTCGAGAATGTCATTGATCAGACCAAGCAGGGAGCGCGACGATTGCCGAACGGTGCTGAGGTGATTGCGCTGGGTCGTGGTGAGGTCGCTTTGCAGGAGCAGTTCGGTGAAGCCGATGATGGCATTCATCGGCGTGCGAATTTCGTGGCTCATGTTGGCCAGGAACGTGCTCTTCGCGGCGGCGGCCCGTTCGGCCTGCGCGGCGGCTTCCCGGAGGGACGACTCCATGGCCCGCCGTTCGGAAATGTCACTCACGAATCCGACGTACAGCATTTCGTCGTGCAACTGCATGCGTCCCAAGGCGAGCCGGAGCGGCACCAGGCTGCCATCACGGCGACGCCCGAGAATCTCGCTACTCGAACCCACGTATTCCTGTGCCCGTGCAATCAACCCGTGTTGCTGTTCACGCAACTGCATGATCTGATCGCGCGACGGCATCACTTCCTTGATGTTCCGCCCCGTGATCTCCGCGCTGTCCCAACCGAACAGTCGCTCCGCCGCAGGGTTGAACCCGACAATCGTGCCGATCGCGTCGGTCGTGACGATGCCATCCACCGCCGTATCGAGCGTCGCGCGCAGTCGGGATTCACTCATCTCGGCGCGTCGATACAGCGCGCGCGCGAATGAGGTGATTCGATGCATACACCAGCAGCGTGAGCGTGATGGTGAGGGTGGCCAGCAGGATCGACGCCACGGGCGCATCGATCGGCAATTGCACGGTGGGGGTGGTGGCCACACCCGTCAGACGCACGGCCGCCATGCCGGTGTAGTGCATGCCGGCAATGGCGAAGCCCATCACGGCGCCGCTGATGTAGAAACCATGGCGGTTCGACAGGCGCGTATTGCGCAAACCGTATCGAATCCACAACGCCAGCATGGACAATCCGACAGCGACCGCGATGGACAGCAGAAACATAGTCGGCTCATACCGCACCAGCACCGGCGTATCCATGGCGGCCATGCCCGCATAGTGCATCGTGCCGATGCCTGCACCGGTCAGCGCACCACTCAGCAGCAGTTGCCGGAAGGTCACGTGGGCCCGCGCCAGAATGCGTAGCGCCAGCCATGACGCCCCGAGAGCGGGCAGTATGGACGCGGTGGTCAACCACAGTTCATAGCTGACGTGCGTCGGCAGCTTGAAGGCCAGCATGCCGATGAAGTGCGTGGCGCAGATGCCGCCGCCGAGTGCCGCGGCGCCTGACGCGATAGCGACATGCCGGGAAAGCGCGGTCTCCGCACGGCGCGCGACATGCGCCGACGCGAGCGCCATGCTGGCCGAGAACACGGAAATCCCGATGGAAAGCAGCACGAGGAGCGCGGAGTGTCGCCCCTCGAGAAACGGTACGGTGTCTGCTGAGTTTACGAAGAAGTGGTGCAATGCACCCATTCTTGGCTGACGTCTTGCCTTTGAGTCGGCAGTGATCTGCACTGCCGGACAACCGCCATCGCTCGCCATAGTCCTGCGCAGAGCATGGGTTGTCTTCACATGAAAGGCGAATTCCCCCCTACCAAGGTCACGAAGACACAGGGCCCGTATGCTCAATAGCCACAGGGAGTTGGCCCTTTGGCCTACATGCATTTTGAACGAATAATCCTTTGGGCCTACAATCGCTGCACAGGGACGAAAGGTCAGAAACGTCAAAGGGGCCCGCAGGCCCCTTTGATGCATCTGATTTTACGTATCATCCCGAAGCTACAGAGCGGGAAACGGGACTCGAACCCGCGACCCCAACCTTGGCAAGGTTGTGCTCTACCAACTGAGCTATTCCCGCAAAGGCGCCAGCGGCGCCGTTCTCAGATTGTAGCGACGCGCTGGCCTGCCGACAAGCCGCCCGAACGTTGGCCGGCAGTGTACCCGCGGTGGACCCGGTGTGGACCCGGTGCGGACCCGCAGTAGACCGGAACCTATCCCCGAATTCCCAGGGCATGAGCGGCGTACCAGACCGTATAGGCCAGCAGTCCGGCCAGCGCCGCGTCGCCGCCGTTCCGGGTCGCCCGTCCTTCCCCGTCCACGAACTGCGCCGCGAGGCCGTTGTCGAGCGCCGCGCGCCGCAACCAGCCAATGACGTCCTGCGCCTCGGGACCGAGCAGCCGGGCAAGCTGCGGAACGAGGGGCGCCTCCGTCCCCTCCGACTTGCCGACTGACCGTACGGTGCGGCGATACAGCGAGTCTTCGCGGTCGATGGCTTCATACAGCGGGAGCCAGAGCAACGAGCCGACGGGGTCGTCTTCGAGGGAGGCGCCACCGGCCAGATCGACCGCGGTGGCCAGTCGGGCCTTTTCCGCGCGATCGACGGCAAAATGTCGCCGAATGGCGCCCCGTACCGCTTCCGGATCTTCCACGGCGGCGGCGGCCTCTTCGTCCAGCGTGCGGCGGAAGACATCGAGTGCCATGGCCACGGCCGCGTTGCCGTGCAGCGTGAAAGGGTACGCGGCGGGTGCTCCCGATGGGGTCACCTCGGTGCTGAACAGCGGCACCCGCTCGTCACGTCGGGCAATGATGTCGTCCGAAGCCAGGTACAGGGTATCGGCGACCACGGGATCTTCGACGATCTGATCGTCTTCCGTGTCGCGAATATACCGATCGGTCGCAATCGCAAACGCGGCGGGGCCTTCGAGCGTGAACCCGGGCTGGAAGAGCGTGCCGTCGAAATAGTGCACCCCCTGTCCCGGCGCATACCCGTGCAATTCACAGGCGCGCACCAGCAGTTCACGGGCAAGCCCCGTGTCGGCCAGTTGCACGGCGGGAAGCGTCCACATGAGAGCCTCCCAGTCCCGGACCGTGCATCCCATCGCGTGCCAGGGGGTGCGTGAGCGCACGAGATAATAGTGCGCGTCGTCGAGACCACGTCCCACCGAATAGAAATAGGCGAACAACAGGTTGCGATTGATCAGACGATCAAGCCCGTCGTTCCCCGTGGTCTGTTCCAGCGACGTGAGTGCGGTGCGTGTGGCCGAAAGCAGCGTACGCCATCCACGACGGCGCAGCACGGCCACGGTGGCCTGCGCGCCGTCACGTTCCGGTCCGACGGCCAAGTAGAACGCGACCTGCGCCGCGCCCGCCGGTGCCACCGTGAACTCCCGGCGCATGCTGAAATGTCGTGGCGCCGCGGACGCCCCTTCGTCGGCTTCGATGTGCACCGGGCCATCCGCGCCCAGCGCGATCGCGACGAGTCCCGGAATGGCAGAGCCCTCGAGCAGGATCGTGTCGTCGCCGCCGCGGCTGACGACATGGGCATCATCGAACGGGCGTGGTGTGCGTACGCGTTGTTGACGATGGCCCAGGCTCCCTTCGAGAGACAGCTCGACGGTGACCGCCTGTGTGCCGCGGTTCTCGACGGTGAAGGTGTACACCGCACCCGCGATATCGGCATCACGACCGTAGGGTGCAAAGATCGTCCCCCGGACGATCAGCGAGCCCACGGTGCAGGTGAAGGTGGGCAACCATCCCACCGCACGTTCCCAGGCGATCCCTTCGGCGGCCAAGGTGCGCACTTCGCCGTTCACCCGTAACACTGGGCGGAGGAGTGGGGTATCGCGTCCGGAGACGAAGTCCGCACTTCCCGCGACCTCAATGGCCGCACGGGCTCCGCGGTGCAGCACCCCGAGCGCATGGATGGCGCCATCGGCGGGGTGAATGCACGGAATCGTCAGCCAGTGATTGCCGGTCAGTTGCCACGGCACGGAGGGGATTTGCACGGCGCACCCGCGAGGAAGTAACAGTGAGACGGCAAGGTGATACCCTCGATGTGGCGTCGTTGACGCCCTCTCCGCCCACAGCTAATCTAGCACCGGTGCCTTGGCTTTCTCTCTCTCAGCACCCTGCCCCGCTTATGCGTGCGCCTGTGTGTACACGTAGGCGTGCACGCACAGCGATGGCGGCAATGCTTACCTGGGCCGCGCTGTGCGCGCCCTCTCGCTCATTGACGGCCCAGGCTGTCTCTGGTGTTGGCGACGACGCGCTCCAGTTGCCACGCGGTGGGATGCGCTATGTCCTGGCCGGCCTGTGGAACGACTATGACCAGGTGTTCTCGCCCAATGCCTCGGGCGGTGGTTCGAAGCGCGGCCCGCTGTTTGGTGCGCTCTCCCTGGAAAACGCTGGGGTGAACCTGCTGCCGCGACTCGCGGAGACGCAGGTGCAGCTACGTACACTGACTGGGCAGAGCAGCTATCTGATGTCGCTCGGGCGGCTGGAGGCGGCTGGAGAAGTCCGGCAGAGCATTGCCCCCCTGGGTATCGAGTATGGCGTAACGCGGCGGGTGTCACTCCGCGTGTTGGTGCCGTACGCCGAGTCGCGCGATGTGACGCAGTTGCTGCTCAATCGCGTGGGCAGCGGGGCCAACGTGGGACTGAATCCGACCTATCAGAGTGGATCAGCGGGAGCCGACAACGCCAGGGTGGTGAACAATCTCAATCAGGCTCGTTCGGAACTGAGTGCGGAGATCACGCGCTGCGGCAATGCCATGGCCACCGGATGTGATGCCATCCGCGCGAACCCGGCGGAGGCACAGGCACTGGTGACGCGCACGCAGACCGTGGGCTCGGCCGTGAC
Organism: Gemmatimonas aurantiaca T-27; assembly: GCF_000010305.1. Lineage (NCBI taxonomy): Bacteria > Pseudomonadati > Gemmatimonadota > Gemmatimonadia > Gemmatimonadales > Gemmatimonadaceae > Gemmatimonas > Gemmatimonas aurantiaca. The sequence goes on from NC_012489.1 coordinate 2,180,846, forward strand.
GGCGGTGTACGGTACGGCGGCGAATTCGGGTTCCCGGTTCATCCCGATCAGTGGATCGGGCGCTCAGACCAGCGTCGCACAAACCATCGGCACGCTCCGCACCGACTTCGCGCGTTACGGCATCACGTCGATTCCCGAGCAGTCCGCGCCCGCCGCGGCAACGACAGTGCTGGGGCCGGGCGGTATTCCGCTGCTCGCCAGCGACAGCAGCTACGGGGTTGGCTACCAACGGCTGGGCAACACCCGCCGCGCGGGTGTCGGAGATATCGACCTCACGGCGTCTGTGCTGCTGTACGACACGTTTGGCGCTGATCAGGTCAAACGCCTGACGACGGCCACTCGTGGCGTGCGGTCACAGCTCACCGGCGGCTGGCGCTTTGGCACCGCTGGTGCGGATCGCACCGAAGACGCGTTCGATGTCCCCATCGGTGAAGGTGCCAATGCTGTGTTGCTGCGCAGCACCACCGATCTGGTGTGGTCCCGCACGATGTGGCTCAGTGCGACCATTCGCGCCGCCAAGCCACTGGGTGACCGTATCGCCGTCGTCCTGCCCTATCGCACGACGGCGGATTTCCTGTCCGCACCGGTCACAGTGGACGACGCCGCGCGATCGTTGGGTATGCGCACCGACATCGAACTCGCACCGCGATTTTCGTTTGGCGATTTCTTCGGCGTGTCCGGTGCGTACATCATGCGTCGCTGGGGCGAAGACAAGTATGATGCGGAGAATCTCAATTCGAGCGTTCCGCTCATGTCCGAGATGACCGTGCCGTCGCGCACGATGCAGGCTGCCGCTGTTGGTGTCACGTTCTCCACGCTGGCCAGCTACGCGCGCCGTCGCTCGCGGTTTGCCGCCGAAGTGATGTACACACACACCGTGCCGATCTCGGCGTCCGGTGGTGTGGTGCCCGCCGTGGTGAGCGACCGATTGGAGCTGCGCGTTTACACCGGTTTTCCGCGGCGCTGAGCTCCATTGGGTGACGCAGCGGTTTTTGGTGCTTTGGAGCCGGCCTTTCTGGTCGGCTCTTCTGTTTTCTGGAGTTCCTGATCACCACGCGCCAGCAGTTCTCGTGCATGCGCGCGGCTGACCTCACGATCGGCATCACCGCCCAGCATGCGCGCGATCTCCATCACACGCGCGTCGCCGGTGGCGACATGGGTGTCCGCAGTGGTCACCGTGCCCACCGCTCCCTTTTGCACTACCACATGGTGCTGCGCGCGGGCAGCGATCTGCGCCAGATGAGAGATGGCGAGCACCTGATGATGTGCCGCCACGCGGCTCATCAGGGCTCCGACCTGCCAGGCGACCGCACCACCCACACCGGCATCGACTTCATCGAATACCAGCGTGGGTACCTGCTGGAGGCGTGCCAGCACGGTGCTCAACGCGAGCATCACCCGCGACAACTCGCCGCCTGACGCAATACGTCCGAGCGGGCGCACTTCCATGCCGGCATTGAGCGTGGCGGCAAACTGTACACTCTCGCCACCCTGCGGTCCGATGGCATCGAGCGGCGTGCATTGCACGTCCATTTTGCCATCGATCATGCCGAGTTCAGGGAACAGCGCCGATACGGCCGTGGCCAGTGTTCCGGCACCGGCGCGTCGCATGGCCGTCAGGTGATGTGCGGCCTCGTTCAACGCGAGTTCGGCGTTGCCAAGTTCTGTGTGCAACGCGGACAGCTCCGCCTCGTGCCCATCGATCAGCGCCAGTTCTTGCGCCGCTTCGTCGGCGGTGCGATGCACATCGGCGAGTGTGGGGCCATGTTTACGCAACACACCGAGCAAGGCATCACGTCGGCGCTCCAGCGTGCGCAGGCGAGAAGGGTCCGCTTCCAGCCCTTCTGCGTAGGTTTCCAGTTCGCGCGCAAGTTCTTCGAGTGCGTCGACGGCACCTTCGAAGCCCGCCGAGAGGCGCTCGAGTTCCGGGTCGATGCGGGTGAGGCTGCCCAGGGTACGCCGCACCGCAGTGAGCCGAGTCAGCGCTGCACGCTCGTCACCGGAAATCGCGGCTGCGGCCTGTGCGGTGAGCGCCTGCAGTTCTTCGGCATGAGACAGGCGTCGAATCTCCGCATCCAGTGATTCATCTTCACCGGGCTGCGGATCCACGTCGGAGATCTCCTGCAGAAGAAAGCGCAGGTAGTCGGCGCGGCGGATGGCCTGCTGGTGTCGGGTGGTGAGTTCGTGTTGCCGCACGCGCAATCGCATGAGTGCTTCATGGGCCGTCGCCACGTCCCGTCGTACGGCACCGGCCTGTACGTACGCATCGAGCAGATCGCGCTGGTGATCGGCGTCGACCAAGGCGCGTGATTCATGTTGCCCATGCACGCTCACCAACTGAGAGCCGATCTCCGACAGCGCGCCCGCTGTCACCGGTGAGCCATTGATCCACGCACGTGAGCGCCCGTTGGCACCCACTTCACGCTTGAGCACGAGCGTGTGTTCGTCCCCGACGTCGATGCCGCGCTCGTCGAGCAGCATGAACAGTGGGTGCGATGGTGGCAGCTCGAACACGCCTTCCACTGTGGCCCGGTCTGCGCCGGTACGAATGCGATCGCTCGTGGCCCGCTCGCCGAGCAGCATACCCAGCGCGCCGATGATCAGCGACTTGCCGGCGCCGGTTTCACCGGTGAGCACGTTGAGGCCTGCGGCAAGCGGCAATACCACCGTGTCGATGACCGCCACGTTCCGAATGCGCAGTTCAACGAGCATGAATAGGGAACGAAGTGAACGTGCCGGACCATCGTGAGCGACGAGGCGCGGAAGGCGGCGCCAGGCGATGGCACCGATGTGCCGTCACGTCGCTTCGCCGTCCCGACCGGAGAGACCACCCCATCCGAGCTTGTGCCGGAGCCTGGTGAAAAACGTGGCCCCCGGAAGCCGCACGATATGCACCGGTTCCGGTGCACGACGCACGATCAGGGTCTCACCACCCGTGAAGGTAGTACCAACCTGCCCGTCCACCGTTACCAGAAGTTCTTCCGGCCCATCATCTGCACGCACCGTGACTTCCACATCGGCCGGCAGCACCAGGGGGCGCATGGCCAGCGTGTGCGGTGACACGGGGGTGAGCACGATACTCTCGAACGTCGGCATCACGATGGGTCCGCCGGCCGACAGCGAATAGCCCGTGGAGCCCGTGGGAGTGCTGATGATGAGGCCATCGGCCGAGTACGAGCCGATGTGTTCTCCGTCCACCAACACCGAGAACTTCACCAGACGCGCGAACCCGCCTTTGTGCATGACGACGTCATTGAGCGCACGCCAGCGGCAGCGTTCGGAACGATCACCGTCGATGGCGCACGACTCCAGCACCATGCGCGGCTCGGACACAAAATCGCCGCGTGCGAGGCGCTGCACGCCGTCTTCCATTTCGTCGGCGCTACAGCTCGTGAGAAACCCCAACCGGCCGAAGTTCACACCGAGAATGGGAATCTTGCGGCCGTTCACGAGCCGGGCGCCACGCAACAAGGTCCCGTCGCCGCCCAGTGTGATCATGGCGTCGATGGGGGTGTCCTGCGTGAGCCGTTCGCCTTCCTCGGCCATATCCCACAGCTCTTCCTCGAAGGCGAGCGTGAAATTCAGCGCCGGCGCACTGTCGAGCAACGTGTTCAGCACCGCCGGCAATCCGACGTAGCCTCGATGACCGACGACGCCGACGCGCATCAGTCGGCCATCGCCTCGGAGGCGTGCAGCGCACGCACACGGGCCGCGATACCCGGTGCATCGAGCCCGAGCGAGGCGAGCTGCTTCTTGCGCGGCGCTGCGTACACGATCTGATCGGGCACACCATGCACCGCAGTGCGCACCGCCGGCGCGAGACGATGGATGATCGCGCTCATGTACGCCCCAAAGCCGTTCACCACCGTGCCTTCTTCCACCATGAGGACGTGCCCATGGTTGCTGAGAATGGCATTGAGCGTCACCGCATCGTATGGCTTGAGATAGCGGCAGTTCACCACCGTCACGTCGAGCCCTTCGGCGGCGAGATCATCTGCCGCCTTGAGCGCGGTATCGACCATCGTGCCCACGGCCAGTATGGCCACCTCGCGGCCGCGACGCAGCACTTCCCACGTGCCGTACGGCGTGGCCGGAATCTCGGACATGGCCGGTGGCACATCGGGCGACGCATCGCGTGGATAGCGCAGGCAGAACGGCCCGTCGAGGTGCTCCACACCCGCTCGCAGCAGTCCGAGCATCTCGGTGCCGTTGCGCGGTGCGGTCACGGTCATGTTGGGCACGGAGAGCATGTAGGCGATGTCGTACAAACCCATGTGCGTCTCACCATCTTCGCCCACCAATCCTGCACGGTCCATCGCAAACACGACCGGCAACTTCTGAAGCGCGGCATCGTGAATGATGTTGTCGTACCCGCGCTGCAGGAACGTGGAGTAGATCGTCACCACGGGGCGCACACCGCGCGTGGCCAAGCCGGAGGCGAACGTCACGCCATGGCCTTCGGCGATGCCCACGTCGAAGAACCGATTGGGATACGCCTTGCCAAACGCCGTGGTGCCCGTGCCGCCCGGCATCGCGGCCGTGATCACCGCCAAGTCCTGACGCTCCGCACCCAGCTCCGTGAGGCCCTTTCCATACACCGCGGTGTAGGCCGGATTGCCCGCCGAGACATTGAGCTGCTTGCCGGTGGCCGGGTCATGGCCCGGTGGAAGGGCGTGCCACTTCTCACCGTGTTCGCCGGCCGGAAAGCCACGTCCCTTCTGCGTGATGACATGCACGAGACGCGGGGTGTTCATGTCGCGCACGGCGTTGAAGGTCTCCACCAGCGCGTCGATATCGTGCCCGTCGATGGGACCGAAATAACGGAAGCCCAACTCCTCGAACAACACACCGGGCGTGAGGAACGACTTCACGCTTTCTTCCCACTTCCGCACCAGCGTGCTCACACCGGTGAACGGTGCCGGGGCGTTGTCCACCAATTCGCCGATGCGCGAACGCAGGCGGTTGTACAGCGGATTGCGCTGGATGCTCGTGAGATACTTGTGCATCGCGCCCACGTTCGGCGCGATCGACATCTCGTTGTCGTTCAACACGACGATGATGTCCCGATCCGAATGACCGGCGTTGTTCAGTCCTTCGTACGCGAGGCCCGATCCCAGTGATCCGTCACCGATGATCGCGACGGCTTTGAACGCCTCACCCAGCACATCACGTCCGGCGGCCATGCCGAGGGCCGCCGAGATGGCCGTGGCAGCGTGACCGGCGCCAAAGGTGTCGTACTCACTTTCGGTGCGCTTGAGGAAACCGGAGAGCCCGTCTTCCTGCCGCAGCGTTTCCATCCGGCTGTTGCGGCCGGTGAGCAGCTTGTGCGGGTACGCCTGATGGCCGACATCCCACACCAATTGATCGGTGGGGGTATCGAACACGGCGTGCAACGCGATCGTCAGCTCGACCACGCCAAGTCCGGCGCCGATGTGCCCACCGGTACGGGAGCAGACGTCGATCAGCCGGTCGCGGACGTCCTGCGCGAGCGTGCGGAGCTCGTCGCGCGAAAGGGCGCGGACGTCGGCGGGTGAGTTGATGGATTCGAGAATCGACATGGATGCGGACGGTGCGTGGTGAAGTGCACAGGTACACGATCACCAGGTATGACTACGTGGAGTCGTCGATCGCCGTTACGACCGGCGCTCCACGATGAAACGGGCAAGCTGTTCCAGCGGCGGTGTGAGCAAGCCTTCCGCCTGAAGCGCGGCACAGCCGTCCTCGACCAACGCCACGGCTCGCTGGATAGCGCCCTCTACCCCAAGAAGCGCCGGATAGGTGCTCTTCTGGAGATCGAGGTCGCGGCCGGCGGTCTTCCCGAGCTCGTCGGTGGTGGCCGTGACGTCAAGAACGTCATCTGCAATTTGAAACGCGAGCCCGATTGATGCACCATAGCGATCGAGCGCGTGACGGCGCGCCTCGGGTGCCAGGGCCGCACGGGCCCCCAGGGTGACACTGGCGCGGATCAGCGCACCGGTCTTGAGGCGATGGACCCGCTCCAGGGACTCCAGGCTGAGCGGGGCACCTTCGGCTTCGAGGTCGAGGAGCTGGCCCCCGATCATCCCGCCACCGCCCGACGCCTCCATGAGCTCCCGCACGATGTCACCGGCGACCACGTCCGACAGTCCCAGGGCTTTGGAGGCGTGCCACGCCGACCGGGCCGCCAGCGGGACCATGGCCAGTCCGGCCGCCGTTGCCACACCAACGCCATGCACCTTGTGCACCGTCGGGCGACCGCGCCGCATGTCATCGTCGTCCATGCACGGCAGGTCGTCGTGCACCAGGGAGTAGGCATGCACCACTTCGATGGACGCCGCGAGGTCGGCCGCATCGCCCGTGCCACCGCAGGCCCGGTACGCTTCGATGAGCAGGATGGCTCGCAAGCGCTTGCCTTCACCCAGCAGCGCGTAGCGCACGGCTTCCGCCGTGGCGGGCGCGAGGGCACTCAGCCAGCGACGACACACGCCGTCGAGCGCGTGCTGAATGGCCGCGCGTTCCGCGCTGAAGGAAACCGTGGAAGCAGGACCTCCGCTGCCCGCAGCAGCGAGTTCATTCACCGAAATCTTCTACGGAAAAGGACCCGTCCGCCGCTTCCACGAGTTGTTGCACTTGAGCGTCCACCGCCTGCAGCGCCGAACCGGCGGAGCGCAGGTGACCGATCCCCTCTTCGAAAAGTCGCAAGGCCTGTTCGAGCGGCATGTCCTGTCGCTCCAGGTCACGCACGATCTCCTCGAGACGATTCAACGACTGCTCAAAGGTCATCTCCGAGGTCACGCCAACTCCCTGTTCGTACGTTCCATCCGCTCATCGGGCAGCGCTTTGCTGGCCCCGGCCGTGGCTTCCACGATGCCATCCTGCAGCCACAGCTCGAAACTGGCGCCCGGGGCAAACTGCGCCCGCCTACTCAAGGTAGCGCCATCGGGCCCACGTGCCACGCCAAAGCCACGGGCCAGGGTGGCCAGGGGAGACAGCGCCTCCAACTGCCCGGCCAGCGTTTCGATACGTCCTCGGCGACGATCCACCAGCCGGGTGGCCGTCAGGGCCAGGCGTTTGCGGACCTGTACCAGCGATGCCACGGCGCGGTCCTGACGGCGTACCGCCGCCGATGCGAGGCGATTGCCCAGCGCATCGACCCGCGCCGCCAACTCGCGCCGCGACGGCACAGCAATTTCGGCGGCGGCAGACGGTGTGGCCGCACGCACATCGGCGACCAGATCGCAGAGGGAGATATCGACTTCGTGACCCACCGCTGAGATCGTCGGCACCGGACACGCGGCGAGCGCCCGGGCCAACCGCTCGTCGTTGAAGGCCCACAGATCTTCGCGTGAGCCACCGCCGCGGCCGATGATCACCAGATCGGCGCCGCCCCACCGGCCCACGCGTTCCAGTGCGTCGATGAGCGAATCGGCGGCGCCTTCGCCTTGGACCTTGGCCGGCACCACGACCAATTCCACGTCCGCACTGCGGGCACGGCTCACCGTGATGACGTCGCGCAGTGCGGCGCCATCAGGGCTGGTGATCACGGCAATGCGCCGCGGAAAGGCCGGCAAGCGCCGCTTCCGCTCGGCCGTCAGGAGACCATCGCGCTCGAGTCGCAGACGCGACTGCTCCAGCGCCTTGCGCCACAGCCCATCACCTTCCGCTTCCAACTGTCGCACGGAGAACTGCAGATCACCGCGCACGGGCCAGACGGTCATCTGTCCCAGCGCCAGCACCTGCATGCCCTCATCCGGCTGCGCGGGAATGCGACGGGTAGCCGAACTCCAGATGACACAATTCACCTGAGCGTTCGCATCACGCAGCGAGAAGTACCAATGCCCGTTCCGATGCGCCTTGAAGTTCGTGACTTCACCACGCACCCACAGCGGCGGGAAGGCACCCTCGATGAGATCCTTGGCCGCACTCGTCAGGTCGTGCACACTGATCGCGGCATCCGGCTCACTCCCCGGCGCGGCGGCCACGCGGCCACCATCGCCAAAGGACTCCGAGCCGGCGCCGCTGGTGCGACGGGAGGCCATGCGTCAGCCCAGCGTACGTTCGGCAGCGCGAACCGTATTGCGCAGCAGCATCGCAATGGTCATCGGACCCACACCACCCGGTACCGGCGTGATCTTGGACGCCACCTCGACCGCGCTCGCGAAGTGCACATCGCCACACAACCGACTGCCCTTGGCCTTCGTGGCATCGGGCACGCTGTTCATGCCCACATCGATGACCACGGCGCCAGGCTTGATCATGTCACCGGTGATCATTTCGGCGCGACCGATTGCGGCAATGAGGATGTCGGCGCGACGGGTATGCGCCGCGAGGTCTTTCGTGCGGCTATGGCACACGGTCACGGTGGCATCACCACCGGCGCGCCCCTGCACGAGCAGCGCGGCCATCGGTTTGCCGACGATGTTGCTGCGACCGATGATCACCGCTTCCGCGCCACGGGTATCGACACCGCTGCGCACCAGCAACTCGATCACACCCGCGGGTGTGCACGATACGAAGCCATCGGTATGACCAATCAGCAGCTTCCCGACGTTCTCCGGGTGAAAGCCGTCGACATCCTTGTCGGGACGGATATGCCGGATGACCGTATCGGGGTCGATGTGCTTGGGCAGCGGCATCTGCACCAGGATGCCATGCACGGCCGGATCGCCATTGAGGCGCTCCACCAACGCCAGCAACTCCTGCTGTGACGTGCTGGCCGGCAGGCGGATGGTGCCACCCTTCATGCCGGCTTCCACCGACGCTTTTTCCTTGGCGCCGACATACGTGGCGCTGGCCGCGTCGTCGCCCACCAGCACCACGGCGAGTCCGGGTACCACACCGCGCGCGGTCAGTGCAGCCACATCGCGGGCGATCTCGCCACGAATCGTCGCGGCGATGGCCTTTCCATCGATCAGTTCAGCGCGCAAAGTCCACCGCTCGGCTTTCTCGGATGACCACGACCTTGATCTGGCCGGGATACTGCAACTCGGATTCGATACGGCGCGCAATCTCTTCCGAGAGCGCCGCCATGCGCAGGTCGTCGACCTGCTCGGGGGTGACCACAACGCGCACTTCGCGGCCCGCCTGAATGGCAAACACGCGTTCCACGCCGCGATAGCTCGACGCAATGCGTTCGAGGCCTTCGAGACGCTTCACGTAGGTTTCGAATGCTTCGCGGCGCGCACCGGGACGTGAACCCGAAATGCCGTCGGCGGCCTGTACGAGCACCGAGACTTCGCTCTCGTGTGGTACATCGTCATGATGGGCGGCGATGCAGTTCACCACCAGCGGGTTTTCGCCGTACTTGGTGGCCATCTCCACGCCAAGCTGCACGTGGGTGCCCTCGTGTTCGTGCGTGAGCACCTTGCCGATGTCGTGCAACAGCGCACCACGCTTGGCGAGCGCCACGTCGAGCCCCAGCTCGGCGGCCATCATGCCGGCCAGCCAGGCCACTTCCTTGCTGTGCGCGAGGATATTCTGCCCGTAGCTGGTGCGCCACTTCATGCGGCCGATGAGCTTGATCAGCTCGGGATGCAGACCGGTGATGCCGACTTCGTACGCGGCCTGTTCACCGGTCTCCACGATGGCCACCTCCACCTCACGGCGGGCCTTGGCCACCACTTCTTCGATGCGTCCCGGATGGATGCGACCATCGCTCACCAGCTTTTCGAGTGCCAGGCGCGCCGTCTCACGACGCACCGGATCGAAGCAGGACACCACCACCGTATCCGGCGTATCGTCGATGATGACATCGACACCGGTGGCCAGTTCGAAGGCGCGAATGTTGCGCCCCTCTCGGCCGATGATACGGCCCTTCATCTCATCGTTCGGCAGCGCCACGGCCGACACTGTCGTTTCGGCGGTGGTTTCGGCGGCGACACGCTGCACGGCGAGCGCCACGATTTTCCGGGCTTCACGGTCTGCATTGCGCTTGGCCGATTCCCGAATCTCTCGCAACCGGCTGGCGGCATCGGCCAGCGCTTCGTCTTCGAGGCGCCGAACCAGTTCGGCCTTGGCCTGATCGGCACTCAGCCCGGCGATCTGTTCGAGACGGCGACGTTCGTCGGCAAAGAGGGTGTCGAGTTCCAGTGAACGCGCCGTGGCGGCGTCCTCCCGCTGGGTCAGCTCCTTGCCGCGCCGCTGCACCTCGAGCTCCCGTCCCTCGAGGCCTTCACGCACCCGATCCACCTGCGATTCGCGCTCCAGAATGCGCTTTTCTTCGCGCTCCACGTCGACCCGACGCTGACGGAACTCCTGCTCGTGCGTCTCCCGGAGCTGCAGCACCTCTTCCTTGCCGGAGACGATGGCACCCTTGCGAAGGGTGTCGGCTTCACGACGCGCCTCGTCGAGGATGCGTCCGGCCGTGTCTTCAGCGGTCGCCTTGGCACGCTGCTGTTCGCCGATCTCGGCCTGGCGGCCCGAGCGACGCCCAAACACAAAGGCGATCACGGCCGCGACCATACCCAGCGCGCCAGTCAGCGCGGCCAGGGAAAGTTCTCCCATGGGGATCTATGCTCCAACCACGCACGGGGCGCGGATCCAAAATCGTGGACAGACAGATCTATCGAAACGCCAGGAGACCAGCGGGACACGACAATGAGCCCCGACGGCACTTGGGCTGTGCTTGGGGGCTGCTGGCGCGTCCGCGGTCATCAACGGCTGATTTCAGAACGTACGAATCCACGGGGTGCACCGCAACGGTTCCCCGATGGGATTCGTCATGTCCCGTGTTCGGGAATCCCTACGCGGCGCCGACCTCATCGCCGCGCTTGGCGGGCGGCAGGAGCGGCCGAATGTCGGCAGCCAGTTGGCGGAGATCACCGGTGAGGGATTCGCAGGCGTTCCGCTCCTTGAACAGCTCGTCCGTGATCTGGAGTGCCGCCAAAATGGCGGCCTTCTGGGTCTCCATCGTGGAAGACCCAGAGAGAATCGCCCGGATCGTGCGATCGACGTGTTCGGCCACGGCCTTGGTGTGTTCGGCCGAGGCTTCGGTCCGGAGCGAATAGTCATCACCCAGGATGCGCACCTTCACCAGCGCACGTTGGTCCATCATCGCTCAACCCCCTGCCCGATCTGCTGCCGAAGAAACCGGACCCGTTCACCAAGTTGGGTCGTGCGGTCCCGGGCATCGGTAAGCCGAGAGCGCAGTTGTTCGTTTTCACGCGCCAGCTCCTGATCGAAACCCTCGGGTGTGGACCGGGCGGCGATCTCCTCGTACGCCAGCTTGACCCGGCCCAGCTCGCCACGGGCCGTCATGAGCTCGCGACCCAGCCGATCGGATTCCGCACGGGCTTCATCACGAGCCGTGCGCAGGCTTTCCGACTGCCCGCGCAACTCCTGTAGTGCACCGGCGCCCGCTGCCAGTTGCTGCTCGAGCTCCCGCATGCGCTGTTCGGACGACAGCGCACGACGGCGATACGAGGCCAGTTGTTCACTGAGATTGCGGACGAGCGTATCGAGCTCGCGAAAGGCGGCGACGTCAGGACGCACGTGGACGGATACCGAGTTCCTTGTCGAGGACTTCCAGCAGGCGGGCCCGGCGGCCCTCCAGTTCCTTGTCACGGAGCGTGCGTTCGGGATGACGCCACGTCAACCGCCACCCGAGGCTGCGTGTGCCGTCGGGCACACCCGGCCCGCGGAACTCGTCGAACAACGTCACCTGCTCGAGCAGTTCGCCTGCCGTCCGACGCAACACCTCTTGCACCGTGGCCGCTGTCACGGCATCGGGCACCAACAACGCCATATCAAACTCGGCCGCCGGTGTCGTGGGCAGCGGGGCGAAGCGCACGGCACGCGTGGCGCCGGACTCCCGTTCTGCCGGCGTATGGGCGTGCTGGTTGGCGCCGGCGACGTCGTCGGAGGAGACCACACCGAGTGTCACCTCCACGCCCCACGCCTCCGTGGCCCATAGCGGCCGGTCGAGCGGTACAGCGCTCACCTGCCCCACGGTGCCCACGTCGTCCACCACGATCGCCCACTCCAGTGCACCATCGGCCGGCTGCAGCGAGACCGCGCGCCCCGGAAAGGCTGCAGTCGCCACCCGTGCGCCCAGCTCCTTGGCATCCCAGGCATCGAACGCCGGCGGCTCGGGTTCACTGAAATGCGCCGGGCGACGTGCGCCCATCAACAACGCGCCGACGCGCGTTTCTTCGATCGGCAGTCGTCCATCACGTGGCGTGAAGACATTGCCGATCTCGAACAGCCGCAGATTGCCCTGCATGCGCGAGAGGTTGTATTCCGCGCGGCGGGCCAACGTGTCCAGCACCGAAGCACGCAGGAACGGCTCATCGTCGGCCAACGGATTGCGCACCCGTGGCGTGTGCTCGTCACCAGTGGACGTGAAGGGCATCGGGCGGGCCTCGGCCATGCCAATTCCCACCAACACATCACGCACACGTCGCGAGGCCAGATGCAACGGATGATCCGGTGCATTGCCCGGACGGAACGGGCGCAATTCATCGGGCAGTGCGTCAAAGCCCACCAGACGCGCCACCTCTTCGATGAGGTCCACTTCCAGCCCGAGGTCATGACGCCATCCCGGTGCCTGCACCAGCAGCGCGTCGCCCAAGGGCTGCACTACACACCCCAGCGACTCGAGACGACGCACGATCTCGGCGGTGGACACGTCAACACCCAACAGGCGCGCCAGGCGTGACGGACGCAGCGTCACCGCGCCACGCGCCGCAGGTGCCTCACCCACCACCAGCACTTCCGCGACCGTGCCACCAGCCACCTGCGTGATCAATGCGGCGGCACGGCGCGCCACGATTTCCGCGTCCTGCGCATCGACACCACGTTCGAAGCGATAGCTCGCATCGGTGGACAGGGCCACTGCACGACGCACCCGACGCACGAAGCGGGCATCGAACACAGCAAGCTCCAGCAGCACATCGGTCGTGCGCTCGGTGACTTCGGTGTCGAGACCACCCATCACACCGGCAAAACCGATCGGCCGTTCGCCGTCGCAGATCACCGTGGTACCGGCCGCCACGACGCGACTCACCCCATCGAGGGTGGTGAGCGACGTTTCATCGGCCCGCGTGGGACGCACGGTGATGGTGCGATCCTTGAGTGTGCCCAGATCGTAGGCATGCACCGGATGCCCAAGGCCATGCAGCACATAGTTGGTGGCATCCACGACATTGCTGATGCTGCGCAGCCCGATGCTCTCGAGTCGCTGCCGCAGCCATGCCGGGCTGGCCCCCACCTGCACGCCCTGAATCACCACGCCCACAAAACGCGGGCAGCTTTCGGCATCATCCACGATCACGCTGGCGAGCTGGCCACGCGCCGCGGTCTTGCCTTCCACCGCCGCGAGAGTGCTGACGGCCGTCGTGAGCTCCGCCGGAACAGTCGATAGCGGCGTGCCACTGATGGCCGACACTTCGCGCGCCACACCCACGTGCGACAGCAGGTCGGGGCGATTCGGCAACACATCGAGATCGAGGCGCGCATCACCGAGCTTGATGATCTCGAGCAGCGCGGTGCCAGGGGCGGCGTCGGTGTCGAGGGTCAGGATGCCATCGTGTTCCTCACCCAGCCCGAGTTCGCGCGCCGAGCACAACATGCCGTTGGAGGTCTCTCCACGAATCTTGCGCTTCTCGATCTTGAGACCACCGGGCATCACCGTGCCGGTGCGGGCAAACGGATACTTGTGTCCCGCCACGACGTTGGGCGCTCCGCAGACGACTTCCAGCAGTTCACCACTGCCGTCGTCCACCTTGGTGACCCACAGGCGCTCGGAGTTGGGATGACGTCCTGCTTCCACGACCTGCGCCACCACGAAGGCCGACAATTCCGCGCCGAGCGTGGTGATGCCATCGAGCGTGACGCAGTGCCGACTCAACGCTTCGCCAACCTGCTCTGCGCTCAGCGTGTGCGGAACGAACTGCTTGATCCACTCATGCGAAACAATCATCGCGCGAACTGCTCCAGGAAGCGGACGTCGGAATCGTAGAGAACACGAATGTCGTTGATACCGTAGCGCGACATGGCGATGCGCGCCGGGCCCATGCCGAAGGCCCACCCGGTGTACTTCTCGCTATCGAGTCCGGCGGCTTCGATCACGTTGGGATGCACCATGCCGCAGCCGAGGATCTCGACCCAGCGGAGGCCCTTGCCGTCGCCCAGGTCCACCTCGACATCCATCTGCGCGCCGGGTTCAACGAAGGGAAAGTACGATGGCCCGAAGCGCACGCGGCGTGTGGCGCCGTAGAAGCGACGCGCAAATTCGGCGAGCGTTGCCTTGAGGTCGACAAAGCTCACGCCTTCATCCACCGCCAAACCTTCGAGCTGCATGAAGGCTGGTGCGTGCGTCGCATCGAAAAAGTCGCGGCGATACACCTGTCCGGGTGCCAGCACACGGACGGGCGGCGCATAGCGCTGCAGGGTGCGCACCTGCACCGGGGAGGTGTGTGTGCGCAGCAAAGTGTCTTCGCCCAGGTAGAGCGTGTCGTGCAGCTCCATCGCCGGATGATCGGGCGGGAAGTTCAGTGCGCCGAAGTTGTACCACTCCGTTTCGGCTTCCGGTCCGAGCGCGATCGTGAAACCGAGCTCGCGGAAGATCTCGCTGATCTCGTCGATGACCAGCGTGACCGGGTGCAGCGAGCCGCGCCAAATGCCACGTGCGGGCATGGTGGCATCCACCTGCACCACACCGGACGCGGCGGACTGGCGCTGCCCGAACGCGTCGAGCGCAGCCTGGATGGATTGCTTCAGGGTGTTGAAGGCCCCACCCGCTGCGCGACGATCTTCGGCCGGCAGCATGCGCAGGGCGCTCTGCAGCGCGTTCAGGCGATCGTCCTTGAGCGCGTTGAGCTGTCCCTTGGCTACGTCGAGACGGGTAGCCACGTCGAGCCCGGCGAGGAGCGCATGGCATTCCGCTGCCAGTGCGTCAGCCTGTGCGAGATACTCGGAGAGGTTCACAGGAAATTCGGAGACGGGAGCACGAAGGGTCGGCATCCGCAGACGCCGACCCTCGCAACTTAACCACTCACCCACGGCGCCGCGTCTCGCAGCGCGTTACGCCAACACCGTGGTTATGCGTGTGTGTGACTCGTGACTCAGGCTGCAGCGACCTTGGCGTCGAGTGCCTTCTTCGCCTGTTCGGCGATGGCCGCGAACGCTTCGGGCTCACGCACCGCCAGATCGGCGAGGACCTTGCGGTCGACTTCGATGCCGGAGGCATGCAGGCCGTTGATGAACGCGTTGTACGACATGTCGTGCAGGCGGGCCGCGGCGTTGATACGCACGATCCAGAGGCGACGGAAGTCGCGCTTCTTGTTCTTGCGATCGCGGTAGGCATAACGCCAGCCACGCTCGACGGTTTCCTTGGCAGCCTTCCAGAGCTTCGAGCGGCCACCAAAGGCGCCCTTGGCATGCTTGAGAATCTGCTTCTTACGCTTCAGACGAACGACGTTGGATTTGACGCGAGGCATAGTGGATTATCCTCAGGCCACGAGAAGACGCTTGATACGCTTCGCTTCGCCGTTGGTCTCCACGATCGTGGGACGGCGCAGGTCGCGCTTCTTCTTGCCCGACATCTTGGTCAGGATGTGGCTCTTGTACGCCTTCAGGCGCCGCACCTTCCCCGAACCCGTCACGGAGAAGCGCTTCTTGGCGCCGCTGTGGGTCTTCATCTTCGGCATGATTCGCTCATGGCTCTGGTCAACCGCCCCGACGTGAGGCAGCCCTGCATCGGATCACGCGCCACCTCCTGAGTACCTACTCAGGAATCACTTCGGCGCGAGGATCATCGTCATCGATTTTCCTTCCATCGTGGGTGCGCTCTCGATCTTTGCCAGATCGGCCAGCTCCTGGGACACCCGCTCCACCACGATCTTTCCAAGCTCGGGGTGGGCGATCTGTCGGCCACGGAACATGAGCGTCACCTTCACCTTGTTGCCTTCTTCGAGGAACCGACGGGCATGCCGCGTCTTGGTCTCGAAGTCGTGATCGTCGATCCCCGGGCGGTACTTGACCTCCTTGAGATGGATCACGTGCTGCTTCTTCTTCGCGAGTCGCGCCTGCTTGGCCTGTTCGAACTTGAACTTGCCGTAGTCCATGATGCGAACCACGGGAGGCCGAGCCGCCGCCGCCACTTCCACGAGATCGAGGCCCAACTCCACCGCCATGGACAGTGCTGCGTCCACCTCGAGGATGCCTAGCTGACTGCCATCGGCGCCGATCACGCGAACGGGGCTGATCCGGATCTGCCGGTTTACCCGTGGCGGTCGCTTCGTCGAATCCTGAATAGTGCGTACTCCGGTAGAAGAAACAGAAAACGCGGACCCCATGAGTGGAATCCGCGTCGTGACGCACACTGCCACCCACCTGCATGGACGCATGGCGAGGGAGCGCGTTTCGATGGACTCCAGCAGCACACCTCGGAGGTGAACACCTCGTGAGGGCCGAAGGGTGGGAGAGGCGTCGCAGCCACTCCACTTCTCGATTGTCCCGGGCTCTGTGACCCGGATGCCGGACGGACCTGTAAAGAGCCGTATTCCAGCAACAGCAGTAACCTAGGCGATGTCCGCCCGAGGTCAACCCCGCTCGGCCAAGTGATACGACTTGCCGTCGTGCGCCAGTCGGCCAAAGCCCACATGGGCATCGTGCTCGAAGACCAGCAGCCAATCCTCCCGCAGCGCCTCGCCGAGCAGCGCCCGCTTGGATTCGAGCGTGACCAGCGGTTCCACGTCATACCCCATGATCCAGGGGAGGGCCAGATGGTGGCTGGTCGGCACCACGTCCCCCAGGAAACAGGCCGTCTCGCCGCCCGACCGCAGAATCACGCTCTGGTGATGCGGCGTGTGACCCGGCGTCGGCCGCACGGTGATGCCGGAGACGATTTCCCGCTCCCCTTCCACCACCTGGAAGCGGCCATTGGCCACGATGGGTGCCCAGTTGGGAGGGAAGTAGCTGGCCGCCGTGCGCTCGTTGGTGTGCTCCCCGTACGCCTTCTCGCCCGCCTGCACCAGGTAGGTGGCGTTGGCAAACGTCGGCAGCACTTCGCCGGTGGGCGCACGCCAGGTGTTGCCACCGGCATGGTCGAAGTGCAGGTGCGTATTGATCACCAGCTTCACATCGTCGGTCGTGAAGCCCGCCGCCCGGATCCCGTCCTCGAGGGCCGTCCGACCGTCTGCCCCGCTGTTCTCGATGCCGTAGATATCGTGGAACTTCTGGGTCTCTTTGTTGCCCGACCCGGTATCGAGCAGCACCAGGCCGTCATCGTGCTCGATGAGCAGGCAACGCATGCCCATCGGGATGCGATTCTTGTCATCGGCTTCGAGGCGACGCGACCACAGCGTCTTGGGCACGACGCCGAACATGGCGCCCCCGTCGAGTTGCTGGCCACCGGCCTGGATGGCATGAATGCGCCACCGTCCCAGGGTGCGGGTATCGAGCAACGGATGCGGAAAGCTCACGCGATATCGTCCTTGGTCACTGGAAGGGGGAATGCCCGTCGGCGGCGATCGGAGGCCGTACGCGGCCGTGTGCCCACCGGGCCATCCACGAACGCCTGCAACGCCGTCCACGATTCAACGCCGTGTTCCGACGCGATGTTGAGCATGCGGCAGAGCGCGTGTGCGGTGGCCAGTGCGTCCCCAGCCGCCCGATGTCGCGCAGCAATCTCGATACCGAAGTAGCGCGTGACGTGATCGAGCGAACGCCGCGAAAGCTGTGGCAACGCCGCCCGCGCAAACCGCACGGTGCACAGACGGGGCCCCGACAACTCCTGCCCGCTGCCCCGTCGCACTTCTTCGCTCACGAATCGCCAGTCGAATGGCGCGTTGTGTGCCACAAAAATCGAACCGCGCAGTCGATCGAGCACGTTGCTCGTGATCTCGCGGAAGGTCGGCTGGTCGCGCACCATGTCCCACGTGATGTGGGTCAGTGACGTGATGTACGGCGGGATCGGCCGCTCGGGATTCACGAGCTGCGAGTACACCTCACCCACCTGCCCGCCCTGCACCTGCACGATGGCGATTTCGGTGATGCGGTCCCCTCCGGCCGCGCGCGTGCCGGTGGTCTCGACGTCAACCACCGCAAACGGCAGATCGAGCAATCGGGGCGACTGGCCGGCCGATTCGGCGACCCTGGCCGAACCCGCGACGCGCGCAGTCGACGGCGCAGTCTGGTGTCCTGCCGGGTAGGCAACGGCCTGCAGTGTCCAATGACCGGTCGGCAACCGCAGAAACTCCGGATGACTACCCAGTAGTGCGGCCGCCATACGTTCGGCCGCATCCGCCTGCAGGCGCTCCACCTGGCAGACATCGCGCATGAGCGTAACGGCGTCGAGCGGCCCTTCGGCGAGGCGACGTGCGGCCCGGGCGGAGAGTGTCGTGGGCCGAGGCGAGACTGATGTACCGATCACGTCCGGAAGTTAGTGAGCCGCTGGTGAATTGCTGTGCGCGTGCCTAGCTTTGTGAAGATTTTCACAAGCACCAGAGCGCCGCCGTGAAACGTATCGCCGACTCCACTGTCCGACGCCTGTCGATGTACCTCCGCTATCTGGAGGACCTCGACACCCGCGGCCAGCAAACTGCCTCCAGTGATGAACTGGCCCATCTGTGCGGCACCACGCCGGCACAGGTCCGAAAGGATCTTTCCTTCTTCGGATCCTTTGGCAAACGCGGACTCGGCTACCCCGTCCATGAGCTGACGGCCCACTTGCGCGAGATTCTCGGACTGCAGCGCGAGTGGAAGGTCATTATTGTCGGGGCCGGCAAGATCGGTGCGGCGCTGGCAAACTATCGCGGGTTCCGCCAGCGTGGGTTCACCGTCGTGGGCGTGTACGACCACGATCCTGCCAAAGTTGGCAAGGCATGGGGCGACGCCACCATCCGGTCGATGGATACGCTGGCCCAGGATATCCAGCGTGAGGAAGCGCCCATCGCGGTGCTCGCCATCCCGGCCGAAAACGCCCAGGCCGTCGTGGATCAGATCGTCGCCGCCGGCATCCGCGCGATCCTGAACTTCGCGCCGACCCAGATCTCCGTGCCTCCGCACGTCTCGCTCAAGTCGGTGAACATGGCCATGGAACTGGAAGGCCTGTCATTCGCCCTGACCAACGCCGGCCTGCTCGATCAGGGCGCGGCCTGATCGGGATCCACGACGTCGGTCGCCGTCGGTTCTGACAGCCCCTCCGCCCGCAACGCCCGCACGAGTTTCGCGAACTCGGCGGGCGTCAGTGTTTCCGGACGTGCCTCCGGCGACAACCCACACGCCGCGATCACTGCCCCGGCGCGCTCGGCGTCAAACGAAGCGATGGTCCGCACCACCCGGATCAACTGTTTGCGCCGAAGACCAAAGGCGGCCAGCACGAAGCTGCGGAAACGGGCTTCGAGCTCCGGCTCCACGACGGCATCGGGCCGCGGCACGACCCGCACCACGGCGGAATCGACGGCGGGCGCCGGGTTGAACGCGCTGGGCGGCACTTTGCGAATCAGTTCCACGCCCACCACGGCCTGGAGATTCACACTCAGCGCGCCATAGATCTTGTCGCCCGGCGGCGCGGCCATGCGATCGGCCACTTCTTTCTGCACGAGATACACCGCCACATCGGGACGTGGCTGGACGAGCGCGTGAAAGATGATCGGCGTGGTGATGTAATACGGCACATTGCCCGCCAGCACATACGGCTCCCCAGCGAGTGCGGCGAGATTGGTTTGCAGCACGTCGGCTTCCACGATCTCGACATGGGGCCGGTCGGCATACCGTGCGCGCAAATGTGCGGCGAGATCGCGGTCGATCTCGATCGCGATCACGCGCCTGGCGCGCTCCACCAACAGATCGGTGAGTGCGCCGCGGCCCGGGCCGATCTCGATGACGGTGCGATCGCGTACATCACCCAGGGCGTCCGCGATGCTGCTGAGAACCCGGGTGTCCTTGAGGAAATGTTGACCGAAACGCTTGCGTGGTGCTGGCAAACGATCGCCGCGTGGTGGGCCGCCACGTCGAAAGCGGGATGCGCCTCCATTCCCATCTGGACGCGACACGCCTTCCCCTCCACGTGATGAGCCTCCACCCTGCCCGCGACCTGGTTTCATATCGATGACTCTCCGGGATTCACCGCGGACGGGACCATACGGTCGACGACGACCACCGTGCAGTCATCGCGAAGTGGTGCACGTCCGGTGTGGGCGTTGAGTCGCCCGTAGATGGCATCCAGAATGGTGTCCGGCGTATCCGTGGGGGAGGTGTGCGTGAGCCATTGCAGGACTTCCGCTTCCCCGATGCGGCGGCCGGCGGGATCACGGGCGTCAATCACGCCGTCGGTCAGGAAGACGAGACGGTCATCGGCGCGCCAGCTCATGACACACTCTTCGATCGGCGCGTCACTGAAGCCAATGGGCGGCGCCACGGCCCCAAGCCGTGTGGCGTGTCCATCGCTCGACAGCTTGAAGGCATGCGGATGTCCGGCGTTGGCAAACCGTAGCTCGTTGGCGCGGCTGTCGATCACGGCGTAACACATGCTGATCGACATTTCGGTGGACATGAGTTCTTCGCGCAGCGAGCGCTGCACCGCTTCGATGGCGATGGACGGATCGAACGCGGCCTGCACATGAATGGCGGCCGCGCTGAGGGCCAAGGCCATGACCAGCGCCGATTGATACCCGTGCCCGGACACATCGCCGATCAGCACACCGGTGCGATCCTGGTCCAGTCGGGCCAACAGATAGAAATCCCCACCTACACTTTCGGCCGGAACGACGCGCGCGGCTGCGCGTGCTTCCGGCTGCACCACCTGTGGGCTCGGCAACAACTTGAGCTGAAGTTCGTGAGCCAGTCGCATTTCGCGGGCCAACTGCTGACGCTCCACGGCAGCCCGCACCAACGAGGCGTTGTGCATGGCCACGCCGACCTGCGTCCCAATCGCCACGGCCAACTTGCGATCACCGCCGGAGAACGGCGCACCGCCCGGTCGTCCGGCCAGCACCAACACACCCAGCGGAACGGCAATGCCTTCTGCGCCGCGCCGCGTCGGGACCGGGAAGGTGCCCGTGATGCCCACGCCGGAACTGGGGCGCGTGATGGCAACGGCCATCAGCGGTGCGGCGCGGGCGGCCAGGATCGGGTCGGCCAGCGATGCCGCGTTCCCGTCCTCGGTGCAGGCGCTGCCCGCATGATAGGCACGCACGGCAATATGGGTCGCCTGCTCGAGCGACACGGGCTCGTAGGCATCGTCGGCGAGCCCCAGCGAAGCAATGGGCGCCAATGTCCCCTGTGCCCGGTTGGTCTGCAGAAACACGGCCCGCGTGGCGCCCAGTGTCGCCGCCAGCTCGGCCAGCAGCGTATCGGCCACGCTTTCCACCGAGGTCGTGCCTCCCAGCAGCTCCCCGATGGCATACAGGAGATTGATCTCCTCGTAACGCTCGGCGAGTTCGCGGGTGGCTCCATCGCGCTCACGCGTGATGCGACGGACCAGTGGCAGCAGGCGCCCCAGCAGTCGATCGACGTCGGCCGCAGGGCCTCCCACGGCGACAGGTTCCTGCACGGCCTCGCCGGCTTCGACGAACAGCCAGCCCACACTGTCGCCGGTGTTCACGAGCTGCGCGTGCAAGTGATGCGAACGGGCCCAGGATGCCACATCCCAAGCCTGCGCGCAGGAGGTAGTGCGTTCGGCAAAGACACTCGATGACGCGCCCAGCAACGTGGGCACGACCGAGCCTTCACGCCGTTCCCAGATGGCCGCCTGGCGCCCAGTGGCCTCGAGAAACGCGGCCAGAAGGGCGGCGACCTCGTTCATGCGCGATACAGCACGAGACGGAGACGATGACCACACTGGCCATCGCGGCGGGCGTTTTCGATGTGATCCATCAGACTCCGCATCAGAAACACACCGCGACCATGTTCACGCTCGAGCCAGTCGGCATCATCCGGCGACTGTTGCAACTGCTGCAAATCGAATCCGTTGCCTTCGTCGCACACATCGATCACGAGGCGCTGATCGTCGACCTCGACAGTGATCTCCACCTGGCGCGACGCGTCGCTCGCATTGCCCCGCAGGATGGCGTTGGCCACCGCTTCGGTGACGGCCACCGGGACATTCAACCCGCATTGTTTGGACGAAAACCCCGCGTCGCGGCAGAGGGTGACAATGTCCTCGACCACCGGCGGAATCACCGTCAGTTCGGACGACAGCACCCAACACCGCGACATGTGTTTCACCGGGTCGCAATCGGGATGAGCCGACACGAACGGCGTGAGCACTGGCGCACCGTCATCGGTGCGAAGGTGGACGGCCGGTGCAAGACGACTGGCCACCTATCAGCGCGATGCGAGGGCATCAGCACGCGACGCAAAAAGCGGGAACAGGGCGTCGAGGCGCGTGAGTTCGAACAGCGTGCGCAGGTCATCGTTGAGCCCGACCAGGCGCAAATCGCCATTCACATCCCGCAGACGGCGACTCAGCGAGACGAGCGCACCCAGCCCCGAGCTGTCGATGTAGCCGGTGTGCGTGAAATCGACGATGACGATTCGCACGCCCTGATCCGCGGCGTCCAGGATCGCCTGCTTGAACTCCTGGCGATTGGTCACGATCAGCTGGCCGTCGACCGCCACCGTCAGCACATCTTCTGCGCGGTCCAGTGTGAAGCTCATAATCGTGCTCGCGAACTGAGAGGGATCAGAGAGCAGCGCCAGCGGCCTGCAGGGCCGTGATCGCTGCAACATGGACAATGTCGTCTGCCGTGGCCCCCCGGGACAAGTCACTGCAGGGCTTCGCCAGCCCCTGCAGGATGGGTCCGATGGCGGTGCCACCGGCCAGCCGCTGGGTGAGCTTGTAGGCGATATTCCCGGCGTCGAGGCACGGGAACACCAGCACGTTGGCCACACCGCCCGCGGCCTCACCAGGCGCCTTGCGCCGGGCAATCTCCCCGATGAGCGCGGCGTCCACCTGCAGCTCGCCCGACACCACCAGCGACGGCGCCGCCTGCCGCACCAGCGCCACGGCTTCACGCACTTTGCTGACCGACGGCCCGTCCGCGCTGCCCATGGTGCTGTAGGACAGAAACGCCACCCGGGGTTCGTCGCCCACGATGCGTCGCCGATCGGCCGCCGCCGAGAGCGCGATATCGGCCAGTTGCCGGGCGCTCGGGTCGGGGATGACCGCGCAGTCGGTATAGGTCAGCACCTCCCCTTCCCCACTGCGAAACGGCGGCACGATGAGATAGAACGAGGACGACACATTCCGCACGCCACTGGCGGCGCCGATGGTCCAGAGCGCGGCACGGAGCACGTCGGCGGTGGTGTGCACCGCACCGGCCACACACCCGTCGGCCTCGCCCAACGCGACCAACGAATCGGCGAAATAGAGTGGGTCCCTCGCCAGACGCTCGGCGTCTTCCCGGGCCAACCCCTTGTCGCCGCGGCGTGCCAGCAGGTGGGCCACCACGCGTTCGTGACGCGGATCGGTGAGCGGATCGAGGACCACCCCTGCCGTGGGCGTGACACCGGTCGAGGCATCGCTGCGCCGCACGAGCACTGGCACCACCGACTTTCGCTTCTGCAGGGCGATGACCGCCTGCACCGTTCGAATGTCGGTGGCTTCGGGAAACAGGATGGTGCGGGGCTTGGCCGCGGCACGCTCGTGCAAGGACTGCAGAAACGCCGCGGCGGCATCCGACGCGCCCTGGCCGGCGGCGTTCATGCGTCACCCCGCTGCAGCGCGGCAAAACGTTCCCGCATCGCGTCGGCCACCAGCGGATGCACCAACCCGGTCACATCACCACCGAAGCGCGCGACCTCGCGCACCATGCTGGAGCTGATGTACGTGGTGTCGAGCGACGGCGTCATGAAGATCGTTTCCAGATCGGGGTACAGGTGGCGATTCATGAGCGCGATCTGGAATTCGTACTCGAAATCACTGACGGCCCGGAGTCCGCGCACATTGACCCGCGCACCGACTTCGCGGGCAAAATCCACGAGCAGCCCGCTGAACGAGCGGATTTCGATGCGTGGATCATCCGCCATCACTTCACGAATGAAGTGCATCCGCTCATCCACGGAAAAGAGCGGCTGCTTGTTGACGTTGTTGGCCACCGCGACGATCAGGCGATCGGCAAATGTCAGCGTGCGCTTGATGAGATCATCGTGCCCATGCGTGATCGGATCGAACGAACCGGCATACAGCGCCAGCAACGGTTCACGGCCTTCGGATGCCGAAGGGGGCATGGGGGCAGCAGATGGCAGTCGGGAAGCAGGCGACATCACGAAAGGGCACGAAAGAAGGTCAACGCCGTGGTTCCATACCGGCGTGTCTCACCGATGGCTGGCATCACCACAGTGGAAGAATGTTCCACTGCAAAGACCGAGGCAAACGGGACGGCGATCCACAACTCGGCGAGCTGCAGCGCTACATCGGATGCGTAGGGCGGATCGGCGAACGCCACGTCATAGCGCCCCGCCTCGAGACCGGCAACGAACCGCACCGCTTCGTCCCGATGCACCTGGGCGCCGGGATGACCGCCGACCAACGCGAGGTTCTCCTGCAACACGCGCAACACTTTGGGCGACTGCTCCACGAAGTCACACTCCGCCGCACCACGCGACAGGCTTTCCAGACCCAGTGCACCGCTGCCGGCACACAGGTCGAGCACGCGCGCGTCAGGCAGCAAGGGGTGCACGATACTCATCCACGCCTCGCGCACGCGATCGCCGGTAGGACGTACGGCGTCCCCCGGCGGAGCGCTGATGCGGCGTCCCTTCCAGCGACCGGCAATGATGCGCATCGTCATGCTCCCGTGGTATGAAACGTCGGCGCCTGGGCGTTCGCCGCGGTGTCACCGCCGACACGCACGTCGGTCAGCTTGAGCTGCAAACGGGATACGCCGCGGTACTCGTCACGTTCCAGGCGAAACGCCATGTCATAGGCCTGCGACACATCCAGGCGCGGCATGCGCGCTGCCAAACCCCAACCGATGCCTTCCAAGGTCCCGCCCGTAGTGTCCACACTGATGCGCAGGCCATCGGTCCCCACACGACGGGTCGGGGCAGCCAGGCGCACGCCATCGGCGCGAAAGGTCGGTGACGGATTGCCAATGCCAAAGGGCTCGAAGTGCCGCACCAGCTTTTCGAGCTCCTCGCCGACGGCATGAATCGAGACGTCGAGATCCACACGCAACTCCGGTACGAGGTCGTCGGCCGAGAGCTGTGCACGGGCCACGGCATCGAAGCGCTCCGCGAACGCCGGAAGTTGCGCAGCGTCCATGGTGAGACCGGCGGCGGCACGATGGCCACCATAGCGCTGGAAGAGATCCGCACAGGCCCCGAGACCGGCGTGCAGATCGAATGCACTGATGGAACGCCCGGACCCTTTGCCGACACCGTCCTCGACAGCCACGAGCACCGCCGGCCGTGCCGTATGCTCCACGATGCGCGAGGCCACGATGCCGATCACGCCGGCGTGCCACCCTTCCCGCGACAGCACAAATCCCACCTGGTCGCGCATCGCGGGCGACTCCACCTGACGCATCGCATCGTCGAGGACCGTGCGATCGAGCTCCTGGCGGGCCCGGTTGAGCTCCTCGAGCTCCCGCGCGATCACATTGGCTTCGTCCTCACGCTCGGCCAGCAACAACTGCAACCCCAGACGAGCATCGGCGATACGCCCCGCCGCATTCAGGCGCGGAGCCAGCACGAAGCCGACACGACCGGCCGTCAGCGGCTTGGCATCGAGTCCAGAGGAACGCATCAGTGCTCGCAGTCCAGGGTGCGTCGTCTCGGCCAAGAGCTTGAGCCCATACCGCACGAACACCCGGTTCTCACCGCGCAGCGGCGCCACATCGGCAATCGTGGCCAGGGCCACGAGATCGAGCTGCCGATGCGCGATGTTTGGTGACACCGCAAAGACTTCGCACAGCGCGAGGGCCAGTTTGTACGCCACTCCAACCGCCGCAAGATCCTTGTCGGCCGACTGGCAGGCCGGATGGCGCGGATTGCACACCGCAAACGCCGGAGGCATGCCGTGCCCCGGCAAATGGTGATCGGTGACGATCACGTCGATGCCGGCGGTCATGAGCTCTGCGACCGCGGCGTGCGCACTTGTGCCACAGTCGCAGGTGATCACCAGGCGTGCACCGGCGGCTTGTGCGGCACGGACGCCGGCCGGTCCGAGATCGTAGCCATCGGTGAGACGATTCGGGACGAACGGGACCACATGATGGGCACCCAGATCCCGCAGGACACGCGTCAACAGTGCGGTGGAGGACATCCCGTCCACGTCATAGTCACCGTGCACGAAGATGGTTTCTTGGGATCGCACCGCTTCGGCGATACGGGTCACGGCCCGTTCAGCATCGTGCAAGCGCCATGGGCTTTCGATGTGCTCGAGACGAGGCCGCAGGAATCGCTTGGCGGCATCCACATCGGCATATCCGCGATTGACCAGCAGTCGGCACACGGACTCGGGCAACAACAATGCGCTGCAGAGTTGCGCGACGGCCTCGTGTGCGGGCTGGGGTGCGGTCACCCACCGCGCATCGGGGCGGAGCGTCTGGCGTGGAGTGGGGCGGCTGCTGGTCGTCACAGCCACAATCTACGAACCACCGCTGGTCGACGGCACCCGAAACGCCGCAGTCATCACCTCCACAACGCAAGAATGGGCCCGCCGATGATCTGCGGACCCATTCGCTGGACGTACACGCGCGCCGATCAGGCTTCCGGCGCGGGGCGGTAGTACAGCAGCACGCCACACCCTTCGCACGGCTCGATGCATGTGCCGGTGGCCATGGCCAGTCGACGCTGCGTGGGAATGGCCGTGTCGCAAGCGCCGCACGAATAGTCACCACGCAGTGCATGCAGCACGGTCGTACGCCGTCGTGAACTGAGGCGGTCATACTGCGACAACAGATTCCGGCTCACCCCTTCTGCAGACACCATACGCCGAGCGCGCACGGTGTTCAGTTCGCCCTCGATGGCGGCTTTCTCCGCGCTGATGGACGCACGGACCACCTCGAGTTCTGCCGTGAGCCGTTCCACTTCGTCCCGATGGGCCAACACGGCCGTGCGCACATCGGAGACGCGCCTGGACGCGGTGAGCAGTTCACTCTCCTCCTCTGCCACGGCCTTCTTGGCGGCTTCCACCTGTGCCGCAGCCGCTGTGGCTTCCTTGAGCTTCTGCGCGCCATCGAGTACGGCGCTGTTCTTCTCCAACCGCGCCCGATGATCTGCGAGTTTTCCCTCGCAGTTCCGAAGGCGGAGGGTCTCGCGTTCGAGCCCGGTCTCATTTCGCGTGACCTCGGCCGCCGCTTGCCGACGCGACGCCTCGAGGGCGTTGTAGCGCGGCAGGAGTGCCTCCAGCCGTGCTTCAATCGCTCGAATCACCTCGTCGTCCTGCTGCACCGTGAGCAACGCCTGCAATTCCGGATTCACCGCGCCTCCAGCAGAGAGCTTCTTGGGGATGCGACGTCACGAGTGCAAGAGCTGCACCGCGTGCGCCACCCTACCTTCTCGGTTTAGTGCGTGGACTGCGGATCGGCAAGAGCCGCCGCAGTTCCGTTTCCAGCTCCAGCCGCTCTCGCATGAGCGTGTCCTTCTCGGTCCGATCATCCGTGCGACGCATCGCTTCGAGAATCGCATCGACACGATCTTCGAGAATGCGCGCGTCGAGCCTGCTCAGACTGAGTGTGATATCCGCCGCCTCCGCGTCGAAGGGGCTGCCTTCCGTGAGCTCACGCAGCACACGCAGTGCATCGGGTGAGAGATGTGATGCAATCTGCTCTATGTCACAGTCAAATGGTGCATCGAGCAGCACTCCGAAGAGTTCACTGCACGCATCGCTGCGAAAACTTTCCGGAGGATGACGCTCTGCGACGCGCTCCGCGACGCCGCGATCAAACAACATCGCGCGCACCAGAGCACGTTCCACCGGCTCGTCACTGCGCGGACGCGGAGGAATGGCGGTCACCTTCCACTCCGGCCCCTGTTTGCCACGACGACCCTTCCACGGTGTCCGGGCCGCCTTGTCAGAGGCCGGCTCAGGCAGCGCGACACCACCCTGCTCTTCACCTACATCAAACGGCGGGCCCTGTCCCTCGTGCGGAGGTGCGCCAAAATCCGTCGGCGGTCCGGCCTGCTGTGGAGATTGTCGCACCAACGCGGTGGAGCGCCGCCGTTCTGCTTCTGCCTGCGCCTCCGCTTCAGCCGCGATCGCCGCTTTGTCGAGGCGCGTGACGTCAGCCAACCGCGCCACGTAGAGATCGCGTGTGAGAGGATCGGCTGCGGCCCGAATGGTCGGCAGCAACTTGTCCACCGCACGACGGCTGCGACGCAGATCGCTGAACCAACCGCGACGCTCGAGCAACTGCACCTGTCGGTCGAAGACATCGATCGCCTGCGCGAGCTGCGTTTCCATGGCCGACCGGCCCTGGACACGCACGTACGAATCGGGATCCTCTCCATCAGGCAATGTCACCACACGAACAGCGGCTTTCTCCCGCAGCAGTTCCATGCCTGAACGAAAGGTAGCCTTCTGTCCGGCTTCGTCGCTGTCATAGAGCAGAAAAATTTCCGACGCGTAGCGCACGAGCAGCTTGGCCTGCTCTTCGGTCAGTGCCGTGCCGAGTGGCGCAACCACTTCTTCGATACCGGCCAGGGCCAGACGGATCGCATCGAGATACCCTTCCACCACGATGGCGCGCTCAGTGCGGCGCATGGCCTGCTTGGCGGTATGCAGCCCGTACAACGTCCGACGCTTCTGAAAGACCGGAGATTCGGGGCTGTTGAGGTACTTGGGTTGATCGTCACCCATTGCTCGGCCACCAAAGCCTACGGGGCGACCAAGTTCATCGTGGATGGGGAACATCACGCGTCCACGGAACCGGACCCGCGGCTCCGTGTCTCCGTCGCGCAAGCCGAGCAGCCCCGCCTCCAGCAGCCGGGCGTCGTCGTGTCCGAGCGAATGCAGGTACCGTCGCAAAGCCTGCGCATCACGCGGCGCGAAGCCGAGTCCGAAGCGTTGCCATGCCCCGCTGTCCAGTCCGCGCTGCGTCAGATACGCACGGGCATCGCGTCCGATCTGCTCGTCGGACAATTGCTGTTGGAACCACTCGGCGGCGGCGGCCAGCGCTTCATGGTTCGGCGCATTCGGATCCTGAACCTGGGCGCGTCGTGGGGTGTCGATCACCTCGATACCGACCTTCTCTCCCACGTACTTCACCGCCGCCGGCCAATCCAGTCCGAGTCGCTTGCGTACGAACGTGAACACATCACCGCTTTCATGGCACACGAAGCAGTGATAGCTGCCGTGCGAAGGCGAGACCGAAAAATTTGGGTTTTTGCCCTGATGAAAAGGGCACGGCCCGCGCCACGTGCCGCCCGAACGTCGCAGCGGCACGAACTCACTGACGATCTCCACGATATCCGCCGCCGATCGGACCTGCTCGACCAATTCGTCGGCAATCATGCGTGCGCGCACTCACGTGGATACCGCACGAAGGAGGACATTGAACGAATCAACGCTCCTTCAGGCCAGTTCGGCAACTGTGACGCCGGCGCCGCCCTCGTTCCATGCGCCCAGACGGAATCCGGTCACCCGCGTGTCCTTCTTCAGCATCTCGCTGACCCGCGAACGCAGCGCTCCAGTCCCCTTGCCGTGGATGATGCGCAGTTCCCGCAGATCATTGCGCACCGCCGCATCGAGGGCCTGGAGAACCTGGTCATCGACCTCGTCCACACGCAGCCCCCGCACATCCACCTCACGGACCGGTTCCACCTCGGGCACATCGCCCAGGATGGGCGTGCGATACATCGACACAGGCGCCGCGGCCGAGCGGGTGAGTGTGCGCAATGGCACGGTCACGGTGAGCGACCCCACGGCCACACGGGCATCCTGGCCTCGTACGGACACGATGCGTCCCTGTTTGCCGTCGAGCGTGCTCACGATCACGTGATCGCCTTCGCCAAGCGGCGCCACGGCCCCGCGTTCCGGACGCAGCGTGCGCCCCAGCGACGGATTGGCGGCTGCCGCGGCGGCGCCGCGTTTGGCGTCCACACGCGCACGATCACGCTCTCCGCGCAAGCCGACGTAGGCAACGGCCTCTCCTTGTTCGGCCGCCGCCTCTTCGATGGAGCGACGGGCTGCCCGTGCGGTCTCCTCGAAGGCCTCGCCTTCCACCTGCGCCTGTCGCTTCACATCGGCGATGGCTCGCTCGACCTGTCCACGGGCCTCGAGCAGAAAACGCCGAGCCTCCTGGCGTGCGGAACGCTCCGCCTCGCGCTCGCGTTCACGCACCTTGAGTTCACGATCACCCACTGTTGCCAGCCGTGCGCGCAGCTTCTCCTGATCGATCTCCATGAGCCGCTCACGATCGGCCAGCAGCGCTTCACGCGCTTCGACGTCGGCCAACAACACCGCCATATCGCGTTCGCCGCTGGGCAGCCGCTCTTCGGCGCGCTGAATGACCGCTTCGTCGATCTGCAGCCGGCGCGCGATGCTCAAACCGTAGCTGCGACCCGGTACGCCCTTGAGCAGCCGATACGTGGGCGCGAGTTGCACGGCGTCGAATTGCAGTGAGGCATTCACCACGCCCTCGACATCGGTGGCCAACAACTTGAGTTGCCCAAGGTGTGTGGTCGCCAGCGTGAGCGTACCACGTCGCGTCAGCGTTTCGAGAATGGCTCCACCCAGTGCCGCGCCTTCGGCCGGGTCCGTGCCCGATCCGAGTTCGTCGATCAGCACCAGTGATGACGTCGTGGCCGAACGGAGAATCTCTCCGAGATTCTTGAGGTGCGCACTGAAGGTGGACAGACTCGCTTCGATGCTCTGCTCGTCGCCGACATCGGCATAGAGATCGTCGAAGACGGCGAGCTGGCTGGTTTCCCCCAGGGGCGCTGGCACACCGCACTGCGCCATCATGCTGATCAACCCAATGGCTTTGAGCAGCACGGTTTTACCGCCGGTGTTCGGACCTGACACCAGCATCGTGCGTTCCCCCGCATGCAGGGTCAGGTCGAACGGCACCACCGCTCCACCGCTGGCGAGCAGCAGGGGATGACGGCCATCCACGATGCGGAAGCCCGCTGACGGTTCGCCGAACGTGACCGGCGCGCACTGCGCTTCGATCGCGTAACGCGCACGGGCATACAGTGAGTCGAGTGCCACCAGCGCGTCGTAGGCCCCGCCGATGGCATCGTGATACGGACGGATCTCATCGGTGAGCGCGCGCAGTACCCGCTCCACCTCGCGCTGCTCTTCGATCTCGAGTTCGCGCACGCGATTGCCGAACTCCACGGCCGCCGGTGGCTCCACGTAGATGGTGGCGCCGGTACCGGAGCTGTCGTGGACGATGCCGCCCACATACCCACGTGCTTCGCGGCGCATGGGCATCACCCATCGTCCGTTGCGCATGGTGACCGACAGGTCGCTGACCTGATGATGGGCCTCGAGCTTGCCCATCTCGCGCTCGAGCAATCGCACGAGTTGCCCTTCGGTCTCGCGCAGGTCACGTCGCACTTTGCGCAACGTCGGTGACGCATCGTCGCGCACGGTTCCATCGTCGCCAATGGCGCGTTCGATGGCCTGTTCGCGCGGCTCGAGGTCGACGAGGGCCTCGGCATATCGGACCAGGTACGCGAGCATGATGGCCGGCCGCCGCGGATCACGCAGCGTGGCACGGGTGCGGCGGGACGAACGCAGCAGTGTGGCGCCCTGCAGCAATTCGAGCGCGGTCCACGACAGCCCTTCGATGCGCAGGCGCCGCAGCGGTTCCCCAATGTCCGGGATCGGTTCGGTGGGCCACCCCAATTCCGAGGCGACCAGGGCACGCACGGCGCGTACGCGGGCGTGCTCGGCTTCGATCCACTCCCGATCGGTGCGTGGGGTCAGCGCGCGGACAGCGGCCGCGCCAGGGGCCGACGTGGCCCGTCCCGCCACATGTGCGAGGAGGCGGGAAAACTCGAGAATGCCGAGGGCGTGCGCGTTCATGAAGACCTGCCGAACTGCAGCACCGGGTGCTGCGAAGGGAGAGACACGGATATGGCGGTGGGCACCACGAGCGCCCGTGTCGCCAACCGGCTACTTCCCGGCGAGCTCCTCGCGCGCGATGGCATTGATCACGCCACCATCGACTCGGCCTTTGTAGGCGGGCATGACACGCCCCATCACGGCGCCAACGTTGTTGGCACCCGCCGCAATGGCGGCGACGACTGCGGCGCGAATCTCCGCCGGATCGACCTGCGGCGGCAGGTAGGCCTCGAGCATGGCCACCTCCTGCTGCTCCTTTTCGAGCAGGTCCGTTCGCCCGGCCTTGCTGTACATCTCGACGGATTCGCGGCGCTTCTTGATGCCCTTGCGAATGACCTCGACGACGTCGTCATCAGCAATAGGCCGCGACAATTCCAGCTCGCGATACTTGACCTCGGCGATCACCATGCCGAGGAGCAGGACGCGATCCTTCAGTTGTTCACGGCGAGCGGCCGCCTGATCACTTTGCAACCGCGCCAGCAGCGAGGCGCCGCTGGCGTCCACAGGACTGCTCACCCGTGGCGGGTGCGGCGATTCTTCCGAACGGCGGCGTTCATCTTGCGCTTGCGACGCTCCGACGGCTTCTCGTAGTGACGGTGCTTGCGCAGATCGGACAGGATACCGGCCTTCTCGCACTTCTTCTTGAAGCGCTTGAGTGCCCGCTCGAAATTCTCGTCCTCGTGGATGATGACTTCCGACAAACTGAACCTCGGTATGGCCTTCGGAGTGTGCCCGGAGCTTTGGTTCTCGTCAGATCGGGATGTGATCAGACGGCTCGTGGACAAAAAAGTGGGACAGCCCTGTATCCTAGGGGATCCAAGGCCTTGGGTCAACCCGGCGGCCAATGCATCTGCCGACCGCCAAGCACATGGAAATGCAGGTGTTGCACCGTCTGCCCGCCGTCGCCGCCGATATTGGTGACGACCCGGTATCCGGCTTCCGCCAGCCCTTCCGCACGGGCCACCTCGGCGGCCAGCGACAGGACCGCGCCAAGCTCAGCCGTGTTGTCGGCCGAGGCCAAAGAATCCACGTGCCGCACCGGGATCACCAACAGGTGAGACGGCGCCTGCGGGTGCAGGTCACGGAATGCCAGGGCATGCTCGTTCCGCGCGACCACCGTGGCGGGGATCTCCCCAGCCACGATGCGGCAGAAGATGCAGTTCGCGTCACTCATCGGATGCCTCACTCCCCCGCCCCAGGGCGGTTCGGGCGATCGCCAGTGCGGCAACCGCAGCCGTTTCAAATCGCAGGATGGTCGGTCCCAGCGATCGCCGCTGGAATCCCGCCTGCTCCAGGTCTGCTATCTCATCGGCCTCGAGGCCACCTTCCGGCCCGACGGCGATCACCACCGGAGCGGTCAATGGTGCCCCCAACGCGCCGGTGAGTGGCTCGCCGTCGGGATCGAGCACAATCCGACGGCCGGCAGGCGCCGCCAGCACGGCCCGCTCGAGATTGGCCTCCGGAAAGGGCTGCGGAAGCCATGCCCCCTCCGACTGGGCCAATGCCCCCTCCATACGGGCGCGCACCTTGGCCTGGAAATTCACGCCCTCTCCCCGCGGAGAGACGCTGCGTGAACGCCGCCACAACACCGGCCGCCAACTCGTGGCGCCCAACTCGGCGGCTTTCTCGGCGAGCCACAGCATGCGGTCCCGGTCGGCCACCGGTACCAGCAGATGCACGGCGGGAAGCGGCGAGACCGAGACCGCTTCCGTGATCTCGACATGGGCCTGCGTCTTGGAGAGGCGCACCAGTTGGCCTGCACCGATACTGCCCTGGCCGTTGCGCACACCGATCATGGCGCCGGCTTCGAGACGCAGCACACGAATGTGCCGTACCGCGCCCTCGTCGAGTGCCAATGTGGCCCCCACGGCAATGGCATCCGCCACCACGAATTGGGGGCGCCCGGCTGCTACGCCCGCGCGATCGACACCGACCACCAGATGTCCTCCGCGTCTTCTTCCAGGATGGTCCAGCCGTGCGCGGTCAACACTTCCACCATCATGCTGCGCTCTTCGTACAGAATTCCGCTCAGGATGGCCGAGCCGTCTTCGGACAATGCCATGCCGATGACCGGCAGCAATTCGGTCAGCACCGACGAAATGATGTTGGCGAGCACCAGATGCACTGGTGCCACGAGGGGCAGCAAGGAGCCGGCGTCCCCTTCGAACACATGCACCCGATCGGCCACACCGTTCCGCTCCACGTTGGCTTCGGCATCGGGAATGGCCTCACCATCGAGCTCAATGGCGTAGACGCGCGCAGCACCCAGTTTGGCGGCGGCGATGGCCAGCACGGCACTGCCCGCGCCGAGGTCGGCCACCGTACTGCCCGACCGCAGGCGACGCGGCATGAGCCGCACCACGCCCCGTGTCGTGGCGTGTTCGCCGGTGCCGAAGGCCATGCCCGGTTCGATGATGATCGTACGAGCCGGGTCTTGTCCTTCCGCCAGCCAAGGCGGGGTCACCATCAGATCGCCCAACTGATGCGACCCGATGCGCGACTTCCAGGCTTCGCTCCAGTCGATATCGGGCACCGGTGCAGTCTCGATGACGGCAAGGTCGTCGGCCTCGGTGATGGCCCGATGCACCGCTTCGAGATCCGTGCCCGGCGGAAAGTGCGTGACGAGCGCCGAGAGGTCTTCATGCACACCCTGCGCGCCGACGGCGAACAGCGCGGTCATGCAGGCCTCGCGAGCGCCCACCGAGTGCTGGTCCGGCGTGACGCGCACACTGATCCAACGCGCTTCAGACTCAGGCACGCAGCGCTTCCTTCATCTTCGACCAGAAGCCTTTCTCGCGTTGTGGCGGCGCCTGCCCTTGCAATGACGACAACCGTTCGATCGTGGACTTTTCGTCGCCGTCCACCGATTGCGGTGTCCAGAGCTGCACCTTCACATGCAGGTCACCCGTCCCGGAAGCATTGACCCGCGGCAAGCCACGACCACGCAGATGAAACACCGTGCCGCTCTGGGTGCCCGAGGGCACGCGCAGCGACAGATCGCCCGTCACGCCCGGCACACGGATATCCGCACCGAACACCAACTGCGGGTAGGTCACCAGCGCTTCGCAGAACAGGTCCTCACCGTCGCGATCGAAACGATCGTCGTCTTCCACTTCGAAGACCGCCAGCACATCGCCTCGGGTGCCGCCGCGCGGCCCCACGTTGCCAACGCCGCGCAACGTCATGTACTGCCCGGTGGCCACGCCTGCAGGGATCTGGATCTTGAGCGTGCGCTCGGCGCGCACCCGCCCCTCGCCACGACACTTCTTGCACGGGGCCGCCACCACCACGCCTTCACCGGCACAGGTCGGACACGGAGCCACCGAGACGAACTGGCCAAAGAACGAGCGCTGCGCCCGACGTACTTCGCCAGCGCCACCACATGTGCCGCAGGCCTGAGGCTTGGTGCCCGGTTCGGCGCCGGAGCCTTCGCACTTGTCGCACGAGTCCAGCACCTTCATCACGACCGTCTTCTCGACGCCCGTCGCGACTTCGGTGAGCGTCAGTGCGAGCGGCACCTTGATATCGGCGCCCGTGCGCGGGCCCGATCGACGACCGCCGCCAGCGGCACCGCCGAACAAGTCACCGAACCCGCCGAAATCGCGCATGAAGATGTTGAGCGCTTCCGACAGATCGACATGTTCATACGCCGACTGCGACCCACCGCGCAGGCCCGCTTCGCCATACCGATCGAATGCCGCACGTTTCTGCGGATCCCGCAGCACATCGTACGCCTCGGTGATCTCCTTGAACTTCTCTTCGGCCTCCTTGGCGCCCCCGTTGCGGTCGGGGTGCCACTGCATCGCCAGTCGGCGATAGGCCTTCTTGATATCGTCGTCAGAGGCGTCGCGCGGTACACCAAGTACCGCGTAAAAATCTGCCATGTGCGGAATCCCTGAGAAACACGAAATGCGCCGTCACAGAGGCCTACGACCATCGAGGCGTCCGCTGCGACATGCTCCAGCCCTGAAATATCGGCAATTTCTCCCCGTGGGAGGAGTGCCGGGCCGACCTTAGCAGAGCAGATCGGAGACCAGTCGGGAGGTGTGCTCCACCAGGGAGATCACCTTTTCGTAGGGCATGCGGGTGGGGCCGATGACCCCGATCACCCCGCTGAGCGACCCGGCCTGGTAGCCGGCCGTGACCACCGTGAAGGGTTCGAGCTTGGGATCCCCATGCTCGTTGCCGATGGTGATGGACAGGCCCTGACCGCCCGGTCGCTCCTCGAGCAACGTCGCGATGCGCTGACGGGTTTCGGTGAGCTCGATGAGCTGGCGCATCCGCTCGCCGGTGGCAAACTCCGGTTGATCCGCCAGCAGCGAGGCCTGCCCGAGCACCACCGGCTCGATCGGCGCCGCGGCTCGGCCGAACACCTGATCGCCTTCCTGCAGGAAGATGTTGAGCAGCTCCGCGGTCTCGGGCGTGGTTTGCACATCGCGCAACCTGGAGGCCAGCGACGTGCGCACCTGCGCCAAGGTGAGACCGGCCAGGCGTTCGTTCAGCACGATGGTGACCCCGATCAGGGCTTCATCGGCGATGACACCGGGTACCTCGACAAAGATCGTGCGTACGGCACCGCCGGTGAGGCTCAATACCATCAGCAGGCGATCCGACGACACCCGCACCAACTCGAGCTGACGCAGGGCCGCGCGCTCGAGACGAGGCCCGAGCGCGACACCCAATTCCTGCGTGAGAATGCCGAGCGATTGGGCGGCGCGACGGAGAATGGTTTCGATGGCCGACCCGCCGGCACTGATCTCCGCTTCAAGCTGCCGCTGCTCGGGCGCCGTCAGGGGGTCGATACGCATCAGCGAATCGACGTAGGTGCGATACGCCTTGTCGGTGGGAATACGCCCGGCCGACGTGTGCGGATGAAAGAGAAACCCCTTGTCTTCGAGGTCACTCATCGTGTTGCGAATGGTCGCGGGCGAAATCCCCAGCCCGAACTGCCGCGACAGCGTGCGCGATCCAGCCGGCTCCGCACTCGCGACGTAGCTCTGAATCACCGCCTCGAGGACCCGTCGCTCGCGTTCCGAAAGTTCCGCACCATGCGCCATGAGGAGAAGCCTACGAAGTGCCGCGAAACGCTGTCAAGTCGGCGGCCAGCGCATCGAGGCGCAGCCAACCCATCGGCGTACACGTGAGTCGTTGCGCGGCCTGCGCATAGGGTGCGTTCCCATCACCAACGTGTGGTGACGGATGGCTCGTCGCTTCCACGGACTGGATGGTGGCCCATCCCGCATCGATCCAGCGGGCAACATGCATGGTTTCGGCCACCGAGAGGGGAAGTCCATCGACAGTACGCAATCCGAGATACACCGATTCGGCGATGCGGTTCTCGTCGGTGAGGACTTCCGCGCCAGCGACCGGATCCCGTCCCTCGGTGACCTGCCGAAGCCACGCGGCATACGCGGGCTCGTTCCAGCGGCGTTGTGTCCCATCAAAACCATGCGCGGACGGACCGAGGCCGAGATAGGGCACGCCGCGCCAGTAGGCGCTGTTGTGCCGTGCACGGCGTCCGGGACGAGCGTAGTTGGACACTTCGTAGTGTTCGTACCCGGCGGCACCGAGCCGATGGTGCGCCTCGAGGAACTCCCGTTCGTAGCGTTCTTCTTCGGCCTCGGCCACCGCCCCGCGCGCATTCCAGCGCCCGAGCGGCGTATGCGGCTCCACTGTCAATCCGTACAGCGAGACATGATCGGCACCGAGCGCGATGGCCTGCTCGAGGTCGTCGGTCCAGGAACGGTGCACCCCATCGGGGGTGGCGAAGATCAGATCGATGGAGTGATCCACGATCCCGCCGTCGCGGGCGGCACCCACCGCACGTTTGGCGGCGTCGGCGTCATGGACTCGATGCATCCAGCGCAACACGTCATCATGAAAGCTCTGCACTCCGATGCTGAGTCGATTGATGCCCGCGATACGCCAGGCACGCACGCTGTCCACCGAAATGTCCTCGGGATTGGCTTCCAGCGTCACTTCGGCGCTTTCGTCCCACAAAAAATGCTCCCGCATCAGTGCGAGCAGGGCGCACACGCCATCGACACCAAGGCGGGACGGCGTGCCGCCACCGAAGTACAACGTGCGCAGCACCGGCTTCCCTGCTGGCCGTTGGAGCGCGAGTTCCGCGCGAATGCCGTTCACATACTCCTGCCACGGCACTTCGCGCCGGACGGCGATGGAAAAATCGCAGTAGCTGCACCGGCGTGCACAAAACGGCACGTGCACATACACGTGTTCGTAGACGACCGATTGCCCGGGAAGCGTCATGTGCCGAGCAATGTGGGGCGAATGCGTCCACTGGTGTCGAAGACGAGCAATCCGTCGATCTCGAGCAACGCCAGCACCGCGGTGGCATCACGAGTGGAGAGACCGGTGTGTTGCGCGACTTCGACGGGAGTGAGCGCACCCTGCTGCACGGCATGCCAGCACCGCGCGGACACACCGTCCAACGCCGGTCCCTGTGTCGGTGAAGGGGTCATGTCCAGCAGACGCAGTACATCGTCGGGCGACAGAATGGGCTCCGCGTGTGCTTTGAGCAGCGCGTTGCTGCCTCGTGCGGTCGCGACATCGATGGCATTGGGCACACAGGCAACTGTGCGTCCCAATTCCACGGCGTGATCGGCGGTGATGAGCGCCCCACTGCCCTCGCCGGCTTCCACCACCACGGTGACATCGGCCAACGCGGCGATGAGTCGATTGCGACGCGGGAAGGTGCCGGCGTGTCCGGCGTCGCCGGGTGTCTGCTCGGACAAGACGAGTCCTTCGTGGGCGATGCGCTCCTGCAGGAGGCGATGACTCTTGGGATAGGTGATATCGATACCGGTGCCAAGGACGGCCACGGTGCGTCCGCCGGCCGCGAGTGCGGCCTCGTGCGCGGCCCCATCGATGCCACGCGCCAATCCACTGACCACCGAGATACCCGCGCGCGCACATGCGGTGGCGATGGATCTTGCGACCCGCAGACCGTAGCCGCTGGCCGTACGCGTGCCAACGATCGCCACTGCCGGCGGCGCCGCAATGTCCACGGAGCCGCGCGCAAACAGCACAGCCGGTGCATCCCGCAGTTCACGGAGTCGTGCCGGATAGTGCTCGTCCGGCAGCGCCACGATGTGGGCTCCTGTGCGGGTGGCCAACTGCACACTGCTGGCCGCACTCTGCCGCGCCGCAGCGACCACCGCCGGAGGCAGGGACGCCAGCGCCGCGTTCGCGCTCCCGTGTGCTTCCACCAGGCCTCGCACGCTGACGTCACCCATCTTGGGCAGCGTCTGCAATGCGAGGCAGGCGAAGGCTTCAGGGGAGCAGTTGTGCATCCTTGAGCGGCTGTTCGGCAATGGCGCGCATGGCGAGCAACTGACGCCACCAGCCATCGAGCATGGTGTCGAGTCCCATGCGCCCGGCAGCGCTGATCGCGTAGAGCCCGAAGGCTGCGCCGGCATCGATCTCGGGGATGTAGTGTTCGCCCAGCAGGTCGAGTTTGGAGAACACCACGCAGTACGGCTTGGCCGCCAGCTCCTCGGAATACGAGGCGATCTCGTGGCGGAGTTGATCGAGTTCCGCCTGCCAGTCCATCGCGTCGATCGGAATCAGAAACGCGAGCAAACGGGTGCGTTCGATGTGCCGCAGGAACTGCAATCCGAGTCCCTTCCCTTCGTGCGCGCCTTCGATGATCCCGGGAATGTCGGCGACCACAAACGAACGATGATCGCTGAGTGGCACGACGCCCAGATTGGGCGACAGCGTGGTGAACGGGTAGTCCGCAATTTTCGGGCGCGCCGCCGAGATCACCGACAGCAGCGTGCTCTTGCCGGCGTTGGGCTGTCCGACGAACCCGACGTCGGCAATCAGCTTGAGCTCGAGCTCCAGCGTGCGCATCTCCCCTTCTTCACCGGGCTGCCACTCACGCGGCGACTGGTGCGTGGCGGTGACGAAGAACGCATTGCCCTTGCCGCCCCGCCCACCTTTGGCCACCAGCACGGTGTCGTCGTGTTCCATGACTTCACCCAGCAGCTCCTTGGTGCGCGAGTCGCGAATGATCGTGCCGGGCGGCACGGGCAGCACGACATCGTCGCCGGAGCGACCGGTGCGATTGGACCCTTCGCCGTGCTGGCCGCGTTCGGCCTTCCACGAATCGCGGTAGGTGTAGTCGAGCAGTGTGGTGAGGTTGCGATCGCCTCGCACGATGACGTCTCCGCCCCGCCCACCATCGCCCCCATCAGGGCCACCCATGGGAACGTACTTCTCTCGACGGAACGAGGTCTGACCTGACCCACCCGTACCGGCTTCGACTTTGACGAGGACGCGATCGACGAACATATGGCACTCTGCGGAATCTGGAGCGAATGATGGAGCGGACCACTGCGTGCCGGGTGATTGGCACCCGGATACTGCGAACTACTTGCCCTGTACCCGGGCCCACAGGCCGTGGTAGCGGCGGACATCGTCGGGCGCGAGAAACGGTCCGACGACATCCAGCGTGGCGGTGACCACATCGGCCGAAGCGCCCGCGTGCAGCGCGCCATGCAGATGCGAATGCAACTGACGATCCTGACGAGCGATGGCACACGATGCCACGATACACAGCTCCCGACGGGCCAAATCGAGGGGCGCCCGTGACAGCACTTTGCCATACCCTTCTTCGATCATCCACTGATCGAGTGCGGGGTGCAGCTCCCGGATGTTGACGCGCAACTGCTCGTAGAAGCGACCATACACCGTAGCACAGGTCACCTCCCCCTTCGCCAATCGTTCCGCCGCCGTGTCGATGGCATGCGTATCGATCGTGGGCGCTACCCGACCGGAGATGCGACGCCACTCACGCGCACCGTTCAGTGCGCGCGGAAAACCGGCGAACAGATACGTCTGCAGGATGACCTCGTCGACCCACGACGCACGAATCTGCTGATGCGCCCGCGTCAGCGCGACGCGGGTCTCCGACTCCGACCCTCCGGCGAGCATGGCAGCGAGGTACACCAGCGCCGCCGTCTCGTCATCGAGTGTCGTCAACGTAACGTCGGAAGGGACCATCGTTGTCATCGAATGCATGCACTCATAATGAAAATCGTGCACGCGGTGACGCCGGAGCGCGTCACCACGCGATTCACGAGAAACGCTGGCCCACCGGGACGCCGCTCACCGTGACCGCGCCCACCTGCTCGCCACGCGTGTTTCGCACAGGGCGCTGCAGAAAATCGGCCAGAGGGCTCGGCAACGTTCGCGGCAACGCGTCATACGCATCGAGCAGCGCCAGCACGGCCGGAAACTGCGCCCGCGGCGCCCCGTCTTCGACCTTGAGCGCAAATCCGATCCGACGATCGACGATGGCGAAGGTATGCACCCCTTCCGCGCCGATCTTGCAGATCACGTTGCCGCGGCACGCCTCCATCAACAGGGTGTCGAAGCGATCGGTGCCACCGACCAGGAACGGCTGCTCTGTCATCGCCGTCACCACACGCCGGCTTACGTCGTCGCCCACATGAGCCGCCTCGGCCAGACGCGCATACGCCAGCGCCATGTTGGCGAGTGGCAGCGCAAACACCGAGACGCCACACCCGTCGACACTGACGCCGAGGGCCTGCTCCGGGACGCCGGTCCATTCTGCCACGGCCTGACGGCAATCCCGCTGCACCGGATGATCTGCCCGTTCGTAGCCCGCGGTGGCGAGGCCACTTTGCCGCGCGCGTGCCAACATCGCCGCGTGTTTCCCGGAGCAGTTGTTGTGCAGACGGGACGGTCGCTGACCGGCGTCGCGCAGCAGGCGTCCCCCGCGTGCGGCCAAGGGATCATGGGGGCCGCAGGCGAGATCTCCTTCCTCCAGCCCCAACTGTTCCAGCATGCGAGCAGCGACCGCCACGTGCTCCGGTTCTCCACCATGGGAGGCACAGGCCAGCGCCAGCTCGTCCACTCCCCATTGCAGGGCGTCCAACCCACCACTGCGCAGGAGGGGCATGACCTGAAAGGGCTTGGCGCAGGAGCGCCACCAGGTCGAGAGCTGCGGGTCGCGGGCAGAGTCGAGCAACGCACCGTCGGCACTGACCACGGCCGCGTGAACCCGATGGGTGGACTCCACGAGATCGCCGCGGGTGACGGCCACATCGAGTGCGGCGCCGCCGCGCAGCCTCGCCCCCAAGGGCCGGCCGGCTGCTGTCACTCCGCCTGGGGCGGGCTCAATTCGCGAATCAGCGTTCGCGCGGGTCAGGACTTCAGGGATCCACACCGCAGAAAGGTAAACCGGTCAGCAGTCCCCTCCTACGCAGATCGCGATTCCGGCCCGAAGGCGAACCGTCGCCCTCGATTCCGCTCAGCGCCGGGCCGCCAGAATGGCGCCGGTGAGGACGAGAATGCCTCCCACGATGGTGGCCGGTCCGGGCACTTCGGCAATGCCGGGCAGCAGGGCTGCCAACAGTGTCGCGCCCACGGGCTCGCCCAGCACCGTGAGGTTGACCACGAATGCCGGCAGGTGCGCCAGCGCCCAGTTCATCCCCGTGTGCCCCAGCAGCATCGGACCCAGCGCCAGCCCGGCGAAGATGGCCAGCTCACGTGGAGGCTGGGGCGTGAGCGGCGCCTGCGTGACAAGGCACAGGATCAGACAGGCCACAAAGGCCGCGCCGTAGACCAGGCCGACGTAGGGCCACAAGGCCAGATGCTGCCGCAGTCTTCGTCCGATCAGGTAATAGCCCGCTGCGGTGACTGCGCCCAGCAGCGCCAGGCCATCACCCAGCAGGGCCCGTGATCCTTCGCCGGACCCAAG
Source organism: Gemmatimonas aurantiaca T-27 (assembly GCF_000010305.1). Classification (NCBI taxonomy): domain Bacteria; kingdom Pseudomonadati; phylum Gemmatimonadota; class Gemmatimonadia; order Gemmatimonadales; family Gemmatimonadaceae; genus Gemmatimonas; species Gemmatimonas aurantiaca. The sequence goes on from NC_012489.1 coordinate 2,223,538, forward strand.
CAATGCGGGGCCGATCGCACGCAGGCCTCCGGGCACGTCGGCCAGCCCCACGATCAAGGCACCAATCACCGCCACCACGATCCAGAACCATTGCCGCCTGGTGGCGGGTTCACGCAACCAGAAGCCCGAGATGGCGGCGATGATGACCGGTTGCAGGTTCACCAGGGCCACGGACGCCGCCACGCTGGTGTAGCGGAGTGAGGTGTTCCATGTCCAGAAGTGCAGGGCGAGCAGAACCCCTGCTCCACCAGCGAGCAACAGATCCGCGCGGGCCAGTGTGCGCCAGGCGCGCCATCCTCCGCCGATCACCAAGGCGATCGCCACGATGATGAGGGAGAATCCCAAGCGCCAGGTCGCGATCACCAGCGGCGCCGCCTCTGACAGGCGAATCAGTGGTGCGGCGAACGAAATGCCGATGAGTGAGGCCGCGAGCACCAGGTACGGTGTGCGCGTCGTCGTGGACGGCGCGTGCGGCGATCGATTCGACACCGGTGATGCTGGGCCAGACGGCATGGGACTCCCGGAAGAAACAAAGCGGACGCGCCGAAGGTAATCCCGCGTCCGCCCGAGTGTGTGTACTTTCCCGTGATGTCTCCCACCATCGCGCGCGCGCGCCTGGAATCCCTGCTGTCGGCGGCACAACGGCAACATGTCGTCATCATCGGCGACGCCATGCTCGATGTCTATCTGCGTGGCGATGTCGATCGTATCTCCCCCGAAGCGCCCGTGCCGGTGGTGCGGGTTCGCGACCGGAAGCTCGCGCTGGGGGGCGCCGCCAACGTGGCGCAGAACGTCGCGGCGCTGGGTGCCGGATGTGATCTCGTGGCGGTGATCGGCAATGACGGCCCTGGGGCCCTGTTGCGCGAGCGGCTGCAGGCCGGTGCCATGCAGGACCGTTCGCTGGTGACGGTCGATCGGCCGACCACCACCAAGACCCGCGTCATGGCCCGGTCACAGCAGTTGGTGCGGTTCGACGAAGAAGACGACGCCGATCTGTCGGCCGACGACGTGCGACGTGTCCTCGACGCCATTGAACGTGCGCTCCCGCATGCCACGGCACTGGTGTTCGAGGACTACAACAAGGGCGTGCTGGTGCCGGCGGTCATCGAGGGGGCCATTGCGATGGCGCGTACGCGCGGTCTGCCGATCGTGGTCGATCCCAAGTTCCGCAACTTCTTCACGTATCGCGGGGCGACGGTGTTCAAGCCGAATCGCCGTGAACTCGAAGGCGCCTTGGGCGCAGCGGTCGATCTCGAACATCCCGGGGCGCTGCCGGCAACCTTTGCACGGTTGGGCGTCGAGCACCTGCTCCTCACGCTGGGTGAGCGCGGCATGGCGTTGATCTCCGCCGACGGCGTGGTCCATCGTGTCCCCACCACCGCGCGTGAGGTGTACGATGTGGTGGGAGCCGGCGATACCGTCACCGCGTATCTGGCCACCATGCTGGCGGCCGGAGCCACGGCGCTCGAAGCGGCGATCGTGGCGAACTATGCGGCGGGTGTCGAAGTGGGCAAACTTGGCGCAGCGACCGTTTCGCCGGACGAGGTGCTCCAGGCCTTCGACCAACATCAGGCCATGGATGCGGCCTGAGGCAACTTGACGGCGATTGATGTAACTTGGTGGAGCCAGATGCAGGTTGCAGCACACCTGTGGCGCGATCCATTGACCGCCTCATGGGATTCGTCGGTCCGGTAGCTTAGTCGGTCAAAGCGCTCGACTCATAATCGAAGGATCGTGGGTTCAAGTCCCACCCGGACCATGCACGCCCCGATGTTCGTCGTCGGGGCGTTTGCTTTGTCACCCATTGCGCGGATTTTGTTGTGGGGGCTTCCGTCGCCCAGTTCGGCCCGTTACGTTCTTGATCCGTCGTACATCGTTTCGACTTTGCACGATAGAGTGGTACGGGCGCGTAGCTCAGCTGGTTAGAGCGCTGCTTTCACACAGCAGAGGTCCGGGGTTCGAGTCCCTGCGCGCCCACTTGCCGTAACTCGGCACAAAAAGGCCGGTGATCTTCAAGATCACCGGCCTTTTGCGTTCGTGAACACGACACCCGCTGGTGGCGTGTTATGGGGTGTTGGCAAACGGACGCGCCGCCTGCGTGACCGTGACACTCACACCAGCCTGACGGAGCCGCCCGATCGCGCGTTCATCCAGACGGGCGCGAATGACAATGAGCTCCTCATCGGTGCGTTGTTCGAGGACTTCACCATCGCGATGGACCTCGGCGATCAATCGTCCGTTGGATGCCGGAATGCGCACTTCCAGTACGGGACGCGAACGCTTGAGACTTTCGCGCAACTCCGTTCGCAGGCCTTCCAGTCCGCCCGGCTCGAGTGCGGACACGAACAACGAATCCGGCATCAGATTGGCCACCCGCGCACGCACACCGGCGTCCAGCTCTTCCGGCACAGCGTCCATCTTGTTCATCACATAACGCATCGGCCGCCCGGACAGTCCCAGATCGGTCAGCACGCCGTCGACAACATCGCGGTGTTCTTCCCACGTGGGATGGCTCGCATCGATGACATGCAGCAGCAAGTCCGCCTCACGGGCTTCGGCCAGTGTGGCCCGAAACGATGCCACGAGATGGTGAGGCAATTTGCGGATGAAGCCCACGGTATCCGTGAGCAACACCGTGTACCCATCACCCACTTCCACTTCACGCGTGAGGGGATCGAGCGTGGCAAACAGCCGGTCCTCCACGAACACCTCACCATCGTTGGCGAGGGTACGCAGCACGGAAGACTTGCCGGCATTGGTGTAGCCCACGAGTGACACGCGGAATTGCGAGCGACGCCCCTGACGCTGGATCTCGCGCGCACGCTCCACATCCGCCAATCGTTCCTTCAGCACACGGATCCGATGCTGAATGAGTCGACGGTCGGTTTCGAGCTGCGTTTCACCGGGACCACGCATGCCGATACCACCACGCATCTTCTCGAGGTGGGTCCACATGCGCGTCAGGCGCGGCAACATGTACTCGAGCTGCGCGAGTTCGACCTGCATACGCGCTTCACTCGAGCGGGCACGCGTGGCGAAGATGTCGAGGATCAGTTCCGCGCGATCCATCACGCGCGTGTTCACGATCAACTCGATGTTCTTGCCCTGCGCCGGTGTGAGTTCATCGTCGAAAATGACGAGGGTCGCACCCAGTTCCTGGATGCGCAGCTTCAGTTCCTCGACTTTGCCGGTGCCGAGGTACGTGGCCGGATGCGGACGGTCGAGCTGCTGTGTGAGCGTGCCCACCACTTCCGCACCGGCCGTGTCGGCCAGTCGCGCGAGCTCTTCGAGGTGTTCATCGACGTAGTGCTTCGCGCCGCTGCGCTTGAATGGCGCACTGACCAGAATCGCCCGCTCGATGGGGGGCGTCAGGGAAATCGGTTCGCGACTGATGTGTGGCTACCTGCAGAAAGAATTGACCGCGCGGGTGGGCGGTCCGGTCTGAGCCGCAATGCGGCTACCGGTTGCCCGCCACCGAAGAATAGCGGCCGCGTTGATCGTACGGACGCGTGAAATTGCCGATCGGTGTGGCCACGGTGAAATCACCGCGCACACGATAGTTGATCGTGCCCGCGTTGAGCATGGAGCGGCCCGCCGCACCGAGACCGGCGTACGTGAAGCGAATCGGCAGACGCACGATGGCGGAGTCCTTCTCCGGCACCACAAACCGTCCGTCGAGTTCTCCGTCGCCCAGCTTGATGGAATCCACGTCGACCTGATAGGTCATCTTGAGCGCATCAAGCTTGTAGCCGTTGGGATTGTGCACCTGCAGCATCACGTCCACGCTGCCGCCGGTCAGGCCCAGTCCCGTGATCGTGAACTCCCGGAGCTGCACGCCGGGTTCCTTGAACGTCGCTCGACCGAGCGTGGAACAGGCAGCGGTCACGGCCACGCCGAGCCCGATCGTGATCATCATCACCGCGCGTGGCGTCCAGCGGCGGGTGCGTTGCTGCGTCTTCACGTCGACTCTCCTGACGGTTCACTCTGTGACGGTTCCGGGTCCGGCTGCTCCTCGGCGCGGGCGCGCAGGGAGGCCCACCAGGCCAGGCGCTTGGCGATGTCCTTCTCGAAGCCGAAGGTGCCAGGCTCATAAAAGATGCGCTCGCCGAGCTGTGTGGGAAGGTACGACTGTGGCAGGTACGCTTCCGGCACGCTGTGCGCATACTGGTACCCGGTCCCATAGCCGAGTTCCTTCATGAGCTTGGTGGGCGCATTGCGCAGGTGCATGGGCACTGGCGCGGCCGGCGTGTCGTGCGCGGCCTCCAGTGCGGCTTTCCACGCTTCGTACACCCGGGCCGACTTGGGCGCCGTCGCCAGATACACCGCGGCCTGCGCCAATGCCAGCTCACCTTCCGGGCTTCCGAGCCGCTCATAGGTCTGCGCGGCCGTCATGGCTACACTGAGCGCCTGCGGATCGGCCAGCCCGATGTCTTCGGTCGCCATGCGCACCATGCGACGCGCGATGTAGCGTGGATCTTCCCCGCCCTGAATCATGCGGGCCAACCAATACAACGCGCCGTGTGGATCACTGCCGCGCAGGGCTTTGTGCAGGGCGGAGATCAGGTTGTAGTGCTCTTCCCCCGACTTGTCATAGCGGGGCGGCCGATACTGCATGGCGGCTTCCACAGTCGCCCGCACAATGGCCCCGCCATCGTCGACCAGCGAAGCGGCCGCTTCGAGCACACCCAGCAACCGCCGCGCATCACCGTCGGACGATTCCGCCAGCAAATGCCGCGCATCGTCATCGATGGACAGGCCGCGCGCGCCGAGACCACGATCGCGGTCTTCGACGGCACGTTGCACCAATCCTTCCAGTGTCGACACCGGGATGGCTTCGAGCACCATCACGCGCACGCGCGACAGGAGTGCGCCAGTGAGGGCGAAGGACGGATTCTCCGTCGTCGCGCCGATCAGCACGACGGTGCCCGTTTCGACATGGGGCAGAAACGCATCCTGCTGCGCCCGATTGAAGCGATGGATCTCGTCGACAAACAGGATCGTGCCTCGTCCGCCGTCGCGTCGTCGTTCTGCTTCGGCGACGATTTCGCGCACACGGGCCACACCGTCACTGACGGCGGAAAAACTCACGAACGCCGCTTCCGTGGACTGTGCCAGCAGACGCGCCAGTGTGGTCTTGCCAACACCTGGTGGGCCCCAGAACACCATCGAATCCACCTTGCCTCGCGACAAGGCCTCACGCAGTGGCATCCCCACGGCCAGCAGGTGCTCCTGACCGAGGTACTCCTCGAGCGTGCGCGGGCGCATCCGTGCGGCCAGAGGCTCCGCGACACGTGAAGCGAACAGCGACGGTCCCGCCGGGCGCACGGGCTTGCTCATGACGGACCCTCGTGCAGCCTCAGACGACTGCCAATCGCCTCCAGCGCCTCACGCAGCGCCGGCGCGGGGCGAAGCGCCCCGTTGGCCAATCGCCAGGTCGGCGGCGGGATCACGTCACGAGCGATGAAGCCGATCTCTTCGAGTAGAAACGTCCAACGATCGGTGCGGGCGTAGATCACCAGCAACAGTTCGGGCGTGAGGGAGAGCTGATCATCACCGGTGAACAGCGAGAGCTCCACGCCACCATACGAAGCGAGGGGCAGACGCAATCGCCCTACTGCTTCACGGACCTCGGGGAGCGGCAGCAGATGGCCTTCCCACTGCCGCGCTGTGCGCTGATCCCGCATGACGATGTCCACCGCGGGATCGAGATGCAGACAGAGCGCGTGCATCGTATCGAGCACCCGTTCGGCATTGGTACCGATCACCACCCGATGGATCTCCTGCTCCACCACATGCACGAACCAGTCTTCGCCGGGATGAAACCGGCCGTGGCCAGACGGTCGGAGTTGAGACAGTTCACTCATGGCCCGATGCCCTCTCTGCGCCGCTGGTCGGGGCGGCGTCACCGCGCGCGATCCACTCGCCAGCCAGCGCGAGCAGGATCTCCCGTTGGTTGCGAGACGGGTCCTCGATCACCAGGTGGCGTAGATGCTGCAACACACGCCCCAACGCGGGGCCGGCGCGCAGTCCGTGCTGGCGCAGATCGTCGCCATCGATCGCCAGATCGGCGATCTCGATGGGATCATGGAACGCGATGTGGGTCAGGCGACGGAAGAGCTGACGCACGAGACGCGGGGCGATCCGAGTGTCACCGGCCCAGTGCGCGGCCCCGAGCCTGAGGAGCGCATTCACACGCAGACGCCCGACATCCGCGGCGATGCGCCGCAGTGCCGGATCACTGGGCAGGCTGCCGGCTACCAGGTGCGCCTCGAGCGCCGTGCCGAAGCGCTGCCAACCGTCGACCAGCGCTCCGACCACGCTGATTTCCTGATTCGAAGCGCGCAACGCCCGCAGCGCACGCGTCGCCTCCTTGCCTTCCAACGAGGAAAACAGCGTTGCCAACCGCAATGTCCGGCGCAGCGGCCGAGTGGGGGTAACGGCACGGGGCAAACGATCAATCGCCGCCAGTGTGCCGTCCGGCACCTGGGCAAGCGCCGGCACAACGGCCGCGAAGGCCCCCGCGTCACGCCAGCGGGCAAACGCCACCGAGGGCGCGTCAACCTGCTCCAGCGTCTTGTCGATCTCCTGCTTCACGCGCTCCGGAGACAGTCGCGTGAGGTGTGCCGCACTGGCCTCGATGGCGACCCACGTTTCCCGCTCGATCTCGAAGCCGAATCGGCTGGCGAAGCGGATCGCTCGCAACGCACGAAGGCGGTCTTCCCGCATTCGCTCTTCAGCCACGCCTACCGCCCGCACCACGCCGGCCAGCAGGTCCTCGCGCCCCCGAAACGGATCGTGCAGACGGCGCGCAATCGGGTCGAACGCGATCGCATTGATGGTGAAGTCCCGGCGGGCCAGATCCTCATCCAGTGATGCGCCAAACTCCACCACGGCGTGTCGACCATCGGTCTTCACATCATGGCGGAAGGTCGTGACCTCATGCATGCGGCCGTCGCGGTCGAGTACGCCAACCGTGCCGAACTCGATACCGACGGGAATGGTCCGGCGGAACAGCCGACGCACCTGCGCCGGGGTGGCCGCCGTGGCGAGATCAAAATCCAGCAACGCCCGGCCCAGCAGCGCATCACGAACGGCGCCCCCGACGCACCACGTGGGGAAGCCGGCGTCCTGCAGCGTGCGAGCCAGTTCGATGACCGCGCCCGGTACGCGCAGCCCGCGTTCGTCGAGTGTGCTCACCCGCAGAGCACGCTCCCGCCATTCACGTTCAGGATTTCCCCGGTGACGTGGCGCGCCAACGGGCTGGCCAGGAACAGGACCGGACCGGCGATATCCTCGGGAGCGGCCACTCTTCGCAGGGGGATGTTGGCTTCGATGCGGGCTCGGCCTTCATCCGCGAAGGGGATGGCAACCGCCTCGGTGTCGACCCATCCGGGCGCGACGCTGTTCACCGTGATGTCTCGTGGGCCGAGCTCCACGGCCAGAGACTTCACGAACGAGATCATGGCGCCCTTGCTTGCGGCATAGTCGGCATGGCCGGCTTCGCCGCGCTGTCCGGCGGTACTGGAGATGAAGATCATCCGCCCACCGGCTGGCAGATGCGGAATCACGGCCTGCGCACCGAAGTACATGCCGTCCACATTCGTGGCCATCGTCTGTCGCCAGCGCTCGGCCGGGACGGCCTCAATGGGCAGCGGATCCGGCGGCCAGACACCGGCATTCCCCACAAAGATGTCGATGTGCCCGAACCGGTCCAGCGCCGCCTGAACAAACCGTGCGTTCGCATCGGCCGTGGTCAGCTCGCCTTTGTACAGCAGCACCTCCCCGCCACGCGCGGTGACTTCGGCCGCCAGGCGCTCTGCCTCGGCATCACGGGTCCGATAGGCAATCGCCACCCGTGCGCCGGCCGACGACAACAACCGCACACAGGCGGCGCCGATGCCACGTGACCCGCCGGTAACGAGCGCCACCTTGCCTTGGAGAGAAATCACAGCGCGGTCATCCGTGAGAATATGGTTGAGGCATGCAAGCTCATCACGCTGTCAATAAATAACTTGCGCTGAGTATGCGAATGCGTGTTCAACGTCCGAACAATCGGCGCACCTTGCTGAAGAAGCCTCCACCCAGCGGTGGCACCGGCAACGTTTCTTCGTCGTCCAGCAACTGGCGCGCGTTCACACGCGTCAACAAATCGACCTGTTCTTCCCCACCACGCTCCATCAGCCAGCTATGCGCCGTCCCGAGTGAGCGGTGGTCGCCATGATTGTCGGAGGCGAGAATGTCGATCAGACCGAGGGCCAACATTTCACGCGCCAGCTCGGATGGCACGCCCCGTCCCATGAGCACCGAGGCGTCGGTTTGAATCACCACCCCGAAACTGCGCCACTCCCGGACCATATCGATGGTGCAGCCGAAGTAGCGCTCCGGATGAGCCAGCACCGGCGTGCGCCCCATTCGGGCGATTCGGCGCAGCTCGTTGGACGCCCCACGCGGCAACCCGCCTCGCGTGAATTCGACCAGCACGGCCCGCGAGGATCCGAGTGAAAGCTCAGGCGCGGTGAGGTCGATCTGCGGCGTATCGAGCATGATCTCCCAGCCGAGCTCCAGCGTCATGCCCTGCGGTGCCCGACGCTGGAGTTCCTGAAAGAGCGCGAGATGTGCTTCGTACGGCGCCTGCGCAGCCTGGCCGGCATTGAGATGCGGGGTGCAGACCACGGTCGTAACGCCTTCTCGCGCAAACCGTTCAAGGACGGGAACGGAGACTTCGAATGACGGGGATCCGTCGTCCACGCCCGGCAGCAAGTGCGAATGAATGTCGATCATGGCATCAGGTGCTCAGGTCTCCAGCGTTCGCCCATCACTCCCGGGTGCGCGCCGGCAACTCGGCGATCCGCGCCATCGCTGCCGCCGCACGACCTTCGATCTGGGACGGATTGTCGGCCGCCGCCTGAAAGGCGTAGGTCACCAGGGAGTCCACCGCCAACAGGTCGAGCGCATGGTCGCGCCCCGTTGCCGATGACGCCAACATGCGGTCGAGCAGTGCTACCCCGGTATCCATACAAACATCCGCCACCTCGGCGACCGGCCGGCTGGCACTGTGGGCCAGCAGGTCGGTCAGACGGGCGTGCAGCGCCGCCGGCGGGCGTGGATCCAGTCGGGCGATCCAGTCCGCCACGGTCACCGCACCGGACGTACTCACGCGCCGGTGGAGGCGAGGCGATTCACCACCGCTTCGGCGGCGGCCAGGGCCGCGTCGATCTGTCCAGGTTCGACACCGGCCTGCGCCATGTGCGGCTTGCCACCACCACGTCCGCCTACCGTCGCCGCCACATCGCGCACCACCGCATCGGCCCGCAGCCCACGATCACGGGCATCGTCCGTTGCCACGGCCAGGAGCGCCCCCTTCCCATCGGCCAGCGCGGCGCCCAGCACGGCCACGCCGCTGCCCAGCGCTTCACGCACGGCGTCACCAAGCGCCTGCAGTGCCTTCACGTCCGGCACATCGACCTTGGCCGCGATGAAGCGCGTGCCGCCGGCGTCGATGGCCTTGGCGATGAGCTGCTGGGCCAATCCACCGCCTGCCCCACCGCCACGCAGGGACTCTTCGAGGCGCTTTTCGAGTTGCTTCCGCTCGTCCATCAGCGCGTCGAGCTTGCGTTCAATCTGCTCGGCGCCCGATGTCATGCCCGACATCGGCACCTTGAGGCGCGAGGCCACCTGCAGCAGCGCCCGTTCACGATCGGCGAGGAACTGGAACGCCCGCGGGCCGCTCACGGCTTCGATGCGGCGCACACCGGCCGCCACACCGCTCTCGTTGATGACACGCACCAAGCCGATTTCCGCGGTATTCCGCACATGTGTGCCGCCGCAGAGTTCGACCGACAGCGACGGGATCTCCACCACGCGGACCACATCCCCGTACTTCTCACCGAACAACGCCATCGCGCCGTGCGCCACGGCGTCCACATAGGACTCCTCGCGCGTATTCACCGGCGCACTCTGCCACACACCGGCATTCACATCGGCTTCGATAGCCGCCAGTTGTTCGGCCGTCACGGGACCGTGATGCGTGAAGTCGAAGCGGAGACGGTCGGGGGTGACCAGAGAACCAGCCTGATGCACATGATCGCCCAGCACCTTACGTAGGGCGGCGTGCAAGAGGTGCGTTGCGGTGTGGTGACGCTCCGTGTCGCGACGACGATCCCGCGGTACCACAGCATGCGCCCGACCGAAGATGATCTCTCCGGTGGACGAGCCAATGGCAGCGATGCGGCCGTCGAGCTTGCGGACCTCGTTCACTTCAACGGTCCATCCTTCACCGGTGATCGTGCCGTGGTCGGAGACCTGCCCGCCCGACTCGGCATAAAACGGCGTCTCGCGCAGCATGACCGCCACCCGTCCATCGGGCAGTTGCCGCACGGCCGTGACGATGGTTTCGATCTCGGTGGTTTCGTAGCCGACGAAACGCCCCAATGCCGCCTGGTGCTGCTGATCGTGCGTCCAGTGGGTCGGATCGGCGAAGTCATCCGCGCTGACGGTGATCTGACGCGACTTACGATCTTCCTGCGACTGCTTCCGCTGCGCCTGCAACGAGCGTTCGAACCCGGCGATATCCACCAGATAGCCGCGTTCGCGGGCCATCAGGTCGGTCAGGTCGATCGGGAAGCCAAACGTGTCGTACAAACGGAACGCATCCTCACCCGACAGCGTGCCACGCATGGTGGTGCTGCCCTGTGTGCTGGCCGCTGGAGCCAGTTCTTCGAAGCGGGACATACCCGCGTCGATGGTGGTGAGGAAACGGTCTTCTTCGGCGCGTGTGGTCTCGAGGATGTGCTTTCGGCGCACATGCAGCTCGGGATACAGATCGCGCATGGTGTCGATCAGCACTTCCACCACATGCACCAGCGTGGGTTCGCGGCGACCGAGCAGCCAGGCGTGACGCACCGCGCGGCGCAGGATGCGGCGCAGCACGTACCCACGGCCTTCATTGCTGGGGAACACACCGTCGGCCAACAGGAAGCCCACCGCGCGCGCATGATCAGCCAGCACGCGGAACGACGCCGGATCGATCTCCTGGCCGTCCTTTGCATACGCCTTGCCCAGCCCAACGCCCGGACGGTACGGGTAGCCGATACCCACCACGTCCTCCACCTTCGCGATCAGCGGGCGGAAGAGGTCCGTGTGAAAGTTGTTGGTCACTCCCTGCATCACTGCCGCAATGCGCTCGAGCCCCGCGCCCGTGTCGACCGACGGCTTGGGCAACGGCACCAAGGTGCCATCCGCCTGCCGATCGAACTGCATGAACACGAGGTTCCAGATCTCCAGGAAACGCCCCGCTTCGGCGCCTTCCACAAAGGCGTCGAGCGAATAGTCCTCGATCTCGGTGTTGGTCCACTCACCCGTCGCATCAGCCGGAAACGCCCAGTCGGCGGCCAGCTTCGCCAGGTCCACGTAGATCTCCGTGCACGGGCCACACGGACCGGTGTCGGCCATCTGCCAGAAGTTGTCCTTGGCACCGAGCCCGTAGATACGATTCTCGGGGACGTCGGCCACGTCCTTCCACAACTGACGGGCTTCGTCGTCTTCATGGAAGACGGTGACGCGCAGATGCTCACGCGGAATCTTCAGATCTTCGGTGATGAACTCCCACGCGAACTTGATCGCATCGCGCTTGAAGTAGTCACCGAACGAGAAGTTGCCGAGCATCTCGAAGAACGTGTGGTGACGCGCCGTGTGACCGACCTGTTCGAGGTCGTTGTGCTTGCCACCTGCCCGCACGCACTTCTGCGAGGTGGTAGCTCGCCGCTTCCCGTCGGGTGCTTCCTCCATGCCGAGGAAGACCTTCTTGAACTGCACCATGCCTGCGTTGGTGAACAGCAGGGTGGGATCATCGGCCGGAACAAGCGAGGAGCTTGGGCGGATGGCGTGGCCGTTCTTTTCGAAGAAGGCCAGGAATCGGGAGCGGATCTCGGACGCGTTCATAGGCCCGGAAATATAGACATGTCGAGGCGCAACAGTGGGCGAGGGTGCCTCGAATACATGAAGATTGTGCAACCGCTTCCGGCGAACGCTTCCAAGGGTGTCGCTATTCCGTGCGTCGCAACACTTCCCGTGCGACGCGGCGTACGAGCGATCCCGCATACCCTCGTCGCAACAGGAAGGCCACCAGGCGTCGTTCGGCGACGGCAGGCTCCAATGACGCCAGCGAACGTACGCGCTTTTCTGCAATGGCCCGGCATGATGCGAGTTCATCGAACCCGGCTTCTCGGGCCTCTTCCAGTGCTTCCGCGACGGCGGCGGTCACTCGTGGGGCGGCCACACCCTTCTTTCGGAGCTGCTGACGCACCCGGGCCGGTGCGTCTCCGCGGCGGAGACGTGAGGCGGCTTCGGCGCGAGCCACGGCTTCGTCGGACAGCACCCCCGAGGCTTCGAGGCGATCGAGTGCGGTGCGGATCTGCAGCGGGGTGGCTTCGCGACGACGCAGCCGAACTTCGAGCTCACTGCGTGTACGCCGGCTGCGGGCGAGGGCATCGACCGCCCGGTCCATGAGCTCCGTGATCACGGACTCTTCGCGAAGCCGTTCTACGGCATCCGCTGTCAGCTCGGCGCCGATGCGGGTCGCTCCCACATCGGCCAACACGGCCACCCCGACCACAAAGGCCTGCCCGTCACTCAATTCGAGCAGGTAGCGCCCAGGACGCCGCGGCGATTCCCGCAGGGATTTGATACGCAAGGCTTCCACGATGGGTAGAGCGCGGGTGGGGGGAATGAAAAAAGCCGAGGGGCAACTCACGATGAGCCGTGGTGATCCGGGCACCACTTCCCACCGCAAGCAACCCCTCGGCCCTTCTCATGCGAACATCGGGTGACGCCCAGTCCTACTCTTCGGCCTCTTCTGCGCCGACGTCACCGTTCTTCACACCCAGCACCGTCTTCACCTTGTCCTCGACCTCCGCCATGAGGGCCGGGTTGTCCTTGAGGAACATCTTCGCGTTTTCTCGGCCCTGCCCTATGCGCTGCGTGCCATAGCTGTACCAGGCGCCCGCCTTGTCGATGATGCCCGACTCGACACCGATATCGACCAGCAGCGACGTGTGGCTGATGCCTTCCGCGTACATGATGTCGAACTCGGCCTGCTTGAACGGCGGCGCGACCTTGTTCTTCACGACCTTCACGCGCACGTGCGAACCGATGACGTCTTCCTTCTCCTTCACCGGGCCGATGCGACGAATGTCGAGACGGAGCGACGCGTAGAACTTGAGCGCCTTGCCACCCGTGGTGGTCTCCGGATTGCCGAACATCACGCCGATCTTTTCGCGCAACTGATTGATGAAGATGACCGACACCTTGGAACGGGCGATGGCACCGGTGAGCTTGCGCAGCGCCTGACTCATGAGGCGCGCCTGCAGGCCCACGTGCGAATCACCCATGTCGCCTTCGATTTCGGCCTTCGGGACCAGCGCGGCCACGGAGTCGATCACGATCACATCGACAGCTCCGGAGCGCACGAGGATCTCGCAGATCTCGAGCGCCTGTTCACCGGTGTCCGGCTGCGAGATCAGCATGTTCTCGACATCCACGCCCAGCTTCTTGGCGTATTCGGTGTCGAGGGCGTGCTCTGCGTCGATGAACGCCGCCACGCCGCCCTGCTTCTGCGCGTTGGCCACGACGTGCAAACACAGCGTGGTCTTACCGCTGGACTCCGGACCGTAGATCTCGGTGACGCGGCCGCGCGGGATACCACCCACACCGATGGCGGCGTCGAGATTGATGGCACCGGTCGGGATCGACTCCACCCGCACCTTCGCGTCGGTACCAAGCCGCATGATCGAACCCTTGCCGCAGCTCTTCTCGATCTGAGCGACTGCGAGCGCCAGGGCCTTGCGCTTGTCGTCGGTTATCACTGAGCCCGCCATAAGACCGCCGTCGTGAGGGGTGAAGCACCATGCCCTGGCCCGCGAGAATCTAGGGTGAACGCAGACTGGGCCAAGACCCGAATAAAGTACGAAGAAGTTGCGATGTGGACAACTCCCAAAACTGCCCGATTTCAGGACAATTGGAATGCTCCTTCGATGTGTCTGACACGGACATTTTGACCGTCTATCAGTATTCCGAGCACATCGAACCGGTATTCCAACCCTTCGGTGCCGTGCCGATCGACCCACACCTTGGCGGAACGGACCAGCTCCCGTCGCTTGCGAGCGTGCACGGCTTCGACCGGTGACCCGAAGGCCTCGCCGCGCCTGGCTTTCACCTCCACGAACGCCACTTCCTGCTCGCGCTGCATGATGAGGTCGATGTCGCGATGGCCATGGCGAAAGCGGTGTGCGACGAGCTGCCATCCTTCGCGTATGAGCCAGCGGGCGGCGATACGTTCGCCCAGCAATCCGAGTTCCTGTCTCGCTCGTGTCATGGCGGCAGTGTAGCACCGCTCGTGTCGCGCAGTGTCACCGAAACATCGCGCGCATCATCATGGCGATGCGGCTCTCGGTGTTCTCCCGTCTTCTAGCGAGCGGACCGCAGGCCGCGTACGGCGAGGATGGCACCAGGATCGTCGCTGATGATGCCGTTCACACCGTGCCGCCACAGCTTGAGCGCGTAGGCGGGATCATTCACGGTCCAGATATGCGTGACCACACCGTGGGGCTTCATGCTGCGCGCCAGGGACGCAATCGGCACCGGAATGCCGTGGTAAATGGGCGGAATGCACATCGCCTGAAAAGCCGGCGCGGCCAGTGGTCGTCGCAGGAGCGATGGGAGCAGGATGCTCACCATGTCGGGTGTACAGGCACCCATGGCAAATCCGGCGCCATGGAGCGGCCGGGTGCACGCCGCGTCGAACCCCGCCACGATGATGCGTGGCGCCAGGCCATGGCGCGCGATCGCCTCGCGCAGCAGCGGTGTGGCGTCCGGTGTCTTGATCTCGATGATGAGTGGCAGCGTGCGAGGCAGTGCGTCCACCACTTCATCGAACGTCGGGATTCCGGCGCCGCGTCCACGCCAGGGGAATGAACTCCCGTCACGGGTGAAGCGGGCACCGGCATCCACCGCGCGCAGCTCGGCCAGTGTCCGCGCCGCCACCGGCCCACTGGCGTCAGTGGTACGATCGAGCGTGGTGTCGTGCATGAGCACGAGCACACCGTCGCGCGTGACGTGCAGATCGAACTCCACGGCATCCACGCCGAGCGCCACCGCCTCCAGCAAGGAGGGGATGGTGTTCTCCGGGGCATGCGCCCGATTGCCTCGGTGTCCAATCACCGGGGTGGCCGACGGATCGAGAAGAATCATGACAGTCTCAACATGTCACGCGGGGCGATGCCAGTGGCACCGCCCCGCGGATTGGATCACACATGACGCCGAGTCGTGACGCGGTGGTGACCGGTCAGCGAGGGGGCATCAGAAGCTGTACTGCAGGCGCGTCATGACCATGCGGCCGATCTCGGGCATGCCCGGGAACGTGCGGACCTGGTTGTCGAACATGTTCTGCGCGTTGATGGTCCACAGCAGCTTCTGCTTGCCACCCAGATCGAAGCGCTTCGACACCTGCGCGTCGAACGTGACCGCTTCCGGCACACCGGCGTAGCAGTAGGCACCGGCGCCAACCGGCGAGCAGCGATTGGCCCCGATGGTCGGATTGGCCGCCGCACCGGGCCGGCCGGCCGCGATCGGAAACGCATAGTTTGTCGCGTGCACGCTGGAGTTCACCGGATACGCTTCGTTGTAGCGCGTGCGCAACTCGAAGCCCATGCCGTTGTTTTCGTTGCGATAGCGCATGCCCAACGCGCCACGCGAATTCGGCGAGTTGGACATGAGCGGCAGATTGTTGCCGCCGGCGATGTTGTTGAACACGTTGCGGCTCTGCCAACTGAAGGCCATGTCGAATGTCAGACGATCCGTCGCCACGACATCGGTGGCCATATCCAGGCCGCTCACCCAGATCTTGCCAGGCACCGTCAGGTAGGTGGCATAGATCGCGTTGGGCGCGGTGTTGCCGTTGGCGAAGGTCACCACGCCAAGCGGCAGGCCAGCTACGCTCGGGGTGAGCGAGGTCGCGAGCGCAGAGGCGATGCCGGGAATCTGCTGCGCTGGAACGCCAGCGCCAGCCAGATACGCGCCGATTTGCTGGCCGAGATAACCACCCAACTGCGTCGGGTTGCCAAAGAACACATTGGGCGTGGACAGCGCCGCCGTCGTGCCGACATCACCACGTTGCTGACCCCAGTAGGAGATATCCCAGCGGAACCGATCGCCGAGAATGCCCTTGTAGCCCACTTCAAAGGTGTTGTTGAACGACGCGGACAGCGGCTTGATGTCCTGCAGGTCATTGGCCGCCAGCGGCGTCGTCGCGCTGGAGATGTAGGAGACACGCGTCGCCAGATCGGCATTGGTGGGCGTGCGCGTACCGAGGTACTGCACGATACCGGAGGCTAACGCCTGTGCCTGCGCGGCGGGCATGCCACCTGCCTGGAGTCCGGCCGCAATGCCCGGCGTCAGTCGCGAGGACAGCGCCTGGACCGCGCCCGGGAACGCCGCCGCTGCGGACGTTCCCACGAACTGTCCCTGCGAGGCATACGCCGACTTCATGCAGTACGAACCAAACGCACTGCCCGTAGCGCAACTCCGGTTGAACTGGAATCCGTTCTTCGGCGGATTGCCACGCGCATACAGGTCAAAACCCGAGCCCCCGAGGTTCGGCGACTGGATCAGATCGAGGAAGAACGAGAAGTTGGCCGGCGTGGAGAAGGCGCGGTTGTAGGTGAAACGAATGTTCTGCGTCTCGGTCGGCTTGAAAATCAGCGCCGCGCGGGGCGAGAAGAACTGTCCCTCGATCACGTTGTTTGCGTCACCGCGGGCCGCCAACAGCAGCTCGAAGTACTTGTTGGGCTTGGTGGACGACTGGAGATAGCCACCGTATTCCGTGACGTTGTCTACGTCCTCATTGCCGCCATTGATCGTGTTGCCCGTTTCCGGGTTGGTGGCGATGTAGTCGACGCCGTACGTGAAGCTCTGCTTGGCGCCGAGATCGAAGCCGTGCTGGAGCTGCACCGCCCACACCTTGGACTTGTCCACGATGGGCTTGCCGGAGCGCAGCAGATAGGTGCCCTCATCCGACTGCGCATTGTCGTTGCCCGCGTTGCTCATGTTGACGAACGCCTGGGCGAACAACCGATTCCAGCGGAAGCGCTGCTGCAGGCTGGTGTAGGTCCAGCCCTTGATCTGCGCGGCCCCATTGGCACCCGTGTATTCGATCCCACTGCCGAT
Organism: Gemmatimonas aurantiaca T-27; assembly: GCF_000010305.1. Lineage (NCBI taxonomy): Bacteria > Pseudomonadati > Gemmatimonadota > Gemmatimonadia > Gemmatimonadales > Gemmatimonadaceae > Gemmatimonas > Gemmatimonas aurantiaca. The sequence goes on from NC_012489.1 coordinate 2,240,758, forward strand.
GTTCGTGTGGCCGACCGTGGTGATCGCTTCGGTGTTCTCCGTAGGCCGGATATCCATGCGCGCTTCGCCTGTGAACCGCTCGAGGTCGAAGTTGCGATCATTCGCCTTGCCCCGCCGCGACGCCGGAACGTCCGTGGTCGACGGGAACACCGCCGGTTCGGACAGCTCCGTGAACTCCCAGTCCTTGCCGCGCATGTACTCACCGGAGAGCTTCACGGCGAACTTGTCGTTCAGCTTGGCGGCATGACGAACACCTGCCCGCATCACCGACCGCTCACCACCGTCCACGCTGATCGTCGTGCCTTGCGAGGCAAACGGCGACTTGGTGATGACATGCAACACACCATTGGAGCTGTTGGGACCATAGAGCGCCGACGCCGGTCCGAGCAGCACTTCCATGCGATCGATGTCTTCATTGGTCCCGGTGAACATGAAGGGCACGTTCACGCGCAGGGAAGGCACACCGGCGAAGCGGTAGTCCTGCAGCATCAGCATGGAACCGCTGAAGGCGTTGTTGAATCCACGCGCCACCACGTTCGACTGGGCGATACCACCGCGACTGATATCCACGCCCGGGGTGCTGCGCAGGTGATCGGTGACCGTCACCGCCGGCCGCTCTTCGATGCGCTCGCTCGAGACCACCGAGATCTGGGCCGGCGCATCGAGCGCCTTTTCCGGTCGGCTGCGGCTGGCCGTGACGACGGTCTGGTTCAGTTGCGTGGGACGTTCCGTCAGCGCGGCGTCGATGTTGGCGCCCGGCCGCTGCGCCGTAAACGTCCGCTGCTCGAACCCGAGCATGCGCACCGTGACGTTGTAGGTGCCATCGGGAAGATTGACCACGCGAAAGGCACCATCGGCGCCCGAGATGGCACCGTACGATTGTCCACCCACCAGCTGGGCCTGCACCTGGGCATTCTCGAGCGGTCGCCGCGTCGCCGCATCCGTCACCTTGCCGGTGATGGTACCGGACTGCGCGGCCAATCGACTGGCCGCCACGGGTAACACGCCCAACGCCAACACGGTGAGAGCCAACACACGTCGGAGGAGCAGGGACATCGCACACCTCAGTGGGAGGAAATGGACGACTAAGTCCGATGACCGACAGGAGGGAGAGTCGGTCATGGTGGGCCGGTGTGTGCGTTCGACGACACGACACGGCTCATCCGTTGCACGAATGTTTACTGGGACCTTTGACGCCGTCAATACACCACCGACCGGATTACGTAAAAAACTTGACGATACCGTCAAGATTCGCCGCAGATCCGGTCCAGGTCCTGTACCCCAACCAGCACGTCACGAGGGCGTGCGGCGCCCTCCGATGGCGTCAGCACACCGGCTGCTTCGAGCTGGTCGATGATGCGCGCCGCCCGTCCATAGCCGATCTTGAGGCGACGCTGCAACAGGGAGGTCGATCCCTGACGGTGCTGAATGACGACTTCCGCCGCTTCCCGGAAGCGTGCATCACGCTCGTTCGATGGGCCGTCGGCATCGTCTTCGTCTCCACCGTTGGCCTTCGCTTCGGCGGCGCGCACGGTCTCCAGGATGTCCGGCTCTCCCAGGGTCTCACCAGCCGCCGCGGCTTCACCCAGCGCACGCTCACGCGCTTGCTGATACCAATTGAGCAGGCGCTCCGTATCCTCACTGGAGAGATACGCGCCCTGCAACCGCGACGCTTCCGACTTGCCGGGAGGGATGAACAGCATGTCGCCGTTGCCCAACAGGGACTCCGCGCCTGCGCCATCGATGATCGTGCGACTGTCCACCTGCGACGCCACGCGAAATGCGATGCGGCAGGGAAAGTTGGCCTTGATCAACCCGGTGATCACGTTCACGCTGGGACGCTGCGTGGCCAGGATCAGGTGGATGCCAATGGCACGTGCCTTCTGGGCCAGCATCGCGATCGGTGTTTCCACCTCACCCTGCACCGTCATCATGAGGTCGGCCATTTCGTCGATGACCACCACGATGTATGGCAACACGCCACCGGTATAGACACGGTCCTCGAACGCCACATCGGGACTGCGTGGCTTGAGTACCGGCTGCCCTTCCCCGCTCTCCTGCTGCGCCACCCGCTTGTTGAACTCCTGCAGGTTGCGGCAGGCATTGGCTTCGAGCAAACGATAGCGGTCCTGCATCTCCATCACCGCCCACTTGAGCACTGCCGCAGCATCGCGGTTGTCGGTGATGACCTTGTGCCTGCGGTGTGGCAACGCGTTGTACACGCTGAGCTCGACCATCTTCGGGTCGACCATCAGGAAACGCAGCGTCGCCGGCGTGTGCCGGTACACCAGACTGGTGATGATGGTGTTCACGCACACCGACTTGCCGGAGCCGGTGGAACCGGCAATGAGCAGGTGCGGCATCTTCGCCAAGTCGGCCACGACGGGCCTTCCTTCGAGATCTTTGCCCAGCGCGATCGGCAGCGCCGCCCGCGCCTGACGAAACTCCGTGGACTCGAGCACCTCGCGCAGCACCACCATCTCCGGCGACGGATTGGGAACTTCCACACCCACCGCGCCGCGCCCCGGAATCGGCGCCACAATACGAATACTCGGCGCCCGCATGGCGAGCGCCAGATCATCGGCCAACGCGGCGATCTGACGAACCTTCACCCCTGCCGCCGGCTCGATCTCGAACTGCGTGACGGTGGGTCCACTGGTGCGCCCAGCCAGCGTGCCTTCCACCTTGAAGGTGCGCAGGGCGGCCATGAGTTTATCGCCCGCCAGATCCAGCTCACGTTTGCCGGCATCGGTGTTGCGCACTTCGGCAGGGCTCAACAAATCCGTCGGTGGCAGGTCGTCGCCGTACGACGCTTCGGCCTGCGAATCCAACGACGCCTCGAGCGCGGCCTCGAGCTGATCGCTCTGGGCCGTTTTGCCTTTCCCCTTGCTGCGCTCCCCTGTGGCGCGCACAGCAGCGGGTGGTTTTTCGTCCACCGGCGCACTCTTGGTCTCCGGAATGCGCAACGCGAGTTCGCGCCCCAGCACATCCCGTGCGAGTGCGGGATCGATCGCTGGCATCTCCTCGGGTTCAGGCGCCAGTGATTCGGCGAGCGAAGGCTTGCGGGTGTTGCCACGCCCCACGGCCAGTCCTGCGGCTGCAGGCAGCGCGTCGCCCTGATCGGTGCCGGCACCCTGCGGGCGCCCGGGCCCAATCAGCAGGCGGATGGGATTCCACCGCAACGTGAAGACGGTGAGCGCACTGGTGGCCAGCAGGAAGAAGATCCACGCGCCTGCCGGACCAATCCATTTCCGCAGATAGTGTGCGACCAGACTGCCCCACAACCCTGCGCCTTCGGACGGCGCCGGTTCCCCGCCAATCGCGAGACCGATGGCAATGGGCACCAGCGCCACCGTCCCGGCGAAGAGCACCGTCCAGTCGCTTGCGTCATCCGCGCGGCGAATGCGTCCAAAAAGCGCCAACGCCACCACGATGCACCCCACGGCCACCAGCACCATGCCGGGTATGCCCACGGCGGCCACCAGCACACAGCGCGTGATCGTACCGGTGGGGCCAAAGGGTCCGCCATAGGACCAGCAATCCCCAATGGCCGCGCCCTCCAGTGGCCGCTGGAAGACCAGTGCGCCAAGCAGGAACACGGCCAGCAGCACCAAGGCGACGGCACCCACTTCCCGCTTGAGGAGTTGTCGATCCACAGTCACTCTCCGCTCACGCGATATCGGCGCACCAGGCGGGAACGCTCAGCGAGCGGTCGCAACGCCGTGCCGCGACAACTGCCGGTCATGATAGCGCACTGCACAATCATACCGATCGAGCGTGAGGCACGCCGTGACATCGGCATCAAATCCCGCTGCCGAGAGCGATCGTCCATGGGAGGCCTCGTGGGCCACCGACGAGACACCGCCAACAAAGGGCCGCTCCACCAATTCCGCGACCCGTGCCCCGTCCCCACGCACCATCTGCTCCTGCCCCAACGCAATGCCGCGCACGAGGCGACCGGCACAGACGATGTCTTCGAGTGCCAGGCGACGCTCATGGCCGGCGCACAGGATCAACACGTTGGTGGTCTCGCTCAGCGCCGCGCGCACCGCGCGGATGGTCGCCGACACATTCACGAAGCCAGTGAAGAAACACAGACGGGCGCCATGCGAGGCAGCCAGCGTCTGGGTGCCGTTGGTCGTCGTGTACAGAATGGTTTTGCCATCCACGACGTCCGGCGTGACTTCGAGCGGCGAATTGCCGAGGTCGAAACCGTCGATGCGTACCATGCGGCGCTCACCCGCCAGCAGTACGTCGCTGCGCACCAGCCCTTTCGAACGACGCACGGCCTCTTCGACCGTCTCGAACGGAATCACGGCGCGGGCTCCATGGGCCAGCGCGGCGGCCACGGTTGTGGCCGCGCGCAGCACATCAATCACCACCACCACTCGATCGGCCACATCGGCGGGCACCACCGGTGCGTCGCCGAGCAGCACGTCGATGCGCACTTAGGACGGTTCCTTGAGCAGGTCCGCGCCTTCGAACTCCAGCCACTTCGTGTGCACCTTGCCCGCCTGGAACCCCGGATGCTGCATCACACGCGCCAGGAACGGCATGGTGGTCTTCACACCTTCCACCACAAAACTCTCCAGCGCGATCTGCATGCGCTTGAGCGCCTCTTCGCGCGTGTTGCCCTGCACGATGAGCTTGGCGATCATCGAGTCGTAGAACGGCGGCACCGTGTACCCCGCATACGCATGGGTATCGATACGCACACCGGGACCGCCGGGCTGATGGAACACCTCGAGCTTGCCGGGCGACGGCTGGAAATTGCGCGAGGGATCTTCGGCATTCACGCGGCACTCGATGACATGCCCACGGAATGGCGGCAAGACCGTGGATGTGAGCGGCAGGCCAGCCGCCACCCGGATCTGCTCCTTCACGAGGTCCACACCCGTGAGCATCTCCGTGACCGGGTGCTCCACCTGAATACGGGTGTTCATCTCCATGAAGTAAAACGAGCCGTCTTCATCGAGCAGCATTTCGATCGTGCCAGCGCCCACGTAGTTGATCGCCTTGGCACCACGCACCGCCGCTTCGCCCATCCGCTCGCGCAGTTCCGGTGTCATCACCGGGCACGGCGCTTCTTCGATGAGCTTCTGGTGGCGGCGCTGCACCGAGCAGTCACGCTCGCCAAGATGCATCACGTTGCCGTGTGTATCTCCGAGAATCTGGAACTCGACGTGACGTGGGCGCTCGAGAAATTTCTCCACGTACACATCGCCGTTGCCAAACGCCGACAGCGCTTCGGAACGGGCCAGTTGGAACGAGCGCAGGAAGTCGTCCGGATCACGCGCGACGCGCATGCCCTTGCCACCACCACCAGCGGCCGCCTTGATGATGACGGGGAAGCCGATCGTGCGCGCGAATTCCAGCGCCTCCTCGGGATCTTCCACCGGCCCCGGTGAGCCTGGCACGATGGGAACGCCCACGTCCTGCATGGCGCGACGGGCCGAGGCCTTGTCACCCATGGTGCGGATCTGATCGGGCGTCGGTCCGATGAACGTGATGCCCGACGCGCGGCAGGTCTCCGCGAACTCCGCATTCTCGGCCAGAAAGCCGTAACCCGGGTGGATGGCGTCGGCCCCCGTGATCTCGGCCGCCGCAATCAGGCGGGTGATCTTGAGGTAGGAGTCACGCCCGGACGCGGGACCGATGCACACGTCATCGTCGGCGTAACGCACGTGAAGCGACTCGCGGTCGGCCTCGGAGTAGACGGCGACCGTCTGAATGTCGAGCTCACGGCAGGCGCGAATGACGCGGAGTGCGATTTCCCCGCGATTGGCGATCAGGACCTTTTTGAACATCCGGTAATGGTGGCGAGGTCACTGCCCTGCCGCCAGTCCTTTACAGAGACGCCAGACCGGCGTCTCCGTCTCCCACGACGGCGTCTACGCGGCCGTGCTGCCCGGGCGGAAGCCGTCGAAGGCGGTGTCACTCGCACCATCGACACCCTGCACCCGCAGGGCGAACTCCGCCGGATTGGTGGCGTTGAACAGTGCGTCCTCGTACGAGATGATGCCGCGGGAGTACCAGTTCATGAGCGACTGATCGAAGCTCTGCATGCCATACGCCATGCTGCCTTCCTTGATCAGGTCGGGGATGTTCAGCGTGGCCGAGAGGTCACGGACCTGGTCGCGCACGGCTTCGGTATTGACCAGGATTTCACAGGCCGGCACACGGCCCGGCTGGTCAGCCCGTGGCACCAGGCGCAGGGACACCACGGCCGCCAGGGCATTGGCCAGTGCAAAGCGCACTTCGTTCTGCTGGTGCGGCGGATAGAACGACAGCACACGGTTGATGGTCAGCGTGGCGTCGGTGGTGTGCAGTGTGGAGAACACCAGGTGCCCCGTGCCGGCCGCCTTGAGCGCCACTTCGAGCGTCTCGAGATCGCGAATTTCGCCGATCATGATGACGTCGGGATCCTGACGGAGCACACGACGCAGCGACTGGGAGAACGACGCCGTGTCGGTGCCCACTTCGCGCTGGTTGATGTGACAGCGCACATCGCGATGCACGAACTCGATCGGGTCTTCGATCGTGATGATGTTCGCGCTGCGTCGTTCGTTGATGTGCTGAATCATGGCCGCCAGCGCGGTGCTCTTGCCCGAGCCCGTCACGCCGGTCACCAGCACCAAGCCACGCGGGCGCAGAGCGATCTGCTCGAGCACCGGTGGCAGATTCAGATCACGCATGCTGGACGCCGCATGGGCGATCGCGCGCATGGCAAAGGCGACCGTGCCCTTCTGCTGGTAGACGTTCACACGAAAACGTCCGATGCCCGGGACATTGATGGCGAAGTCGGCCTCGCGCGCTTCCACGAATTCGCGGAGCTGGGCGGGCGGAAGCAGATGTTCCGCGAGCGCCCGAAGTTCTTCCGGGCGCATCGCAGGCATGTCGAGTGGAACGAGGTCTCCGTGCAGGCGGAGCGTCGGAGGACGTCCCACCTTGAGGTGCAGATCCGACGCACCTTCACGCACCATTTTCTGCAGGGCGGCTTTGAGATCGAGTCCCGAAGCCGGCGCCGTACCGTTGGCGCTGCTGCCGTTCGTACTCGGAGCAACGCCGGAGACCATCGTCATGTCGTCATGTCTCAGCCGGTCGGATCGATGCGGAAGAGCACCTGGCCATATTCGACCGGATGCGCGTCGGTGACATTCACCTCACGCACCACGCCGTCGAATTCGGACTCGAGCTCGTTCATGATTTTCATCGCTTCGATGATGCAGACGATCTGTCCCTTGCTGACACGATCGCCCACCGAGATGTAGGGCTTCGCACCGGGCTCCGGTGCGGAGTAATACGTGCCCACCATCGGCGACTTGATCTCGAGGGCCGCGGACTTCGGCGCCTCGGCCTTCGGCGCAGACGTCCCCCCCTCCCCGTCAGGACGCGCCGCCGGCGCAGCAGGCAACACCGGTGCGGCAACGGCCACCGGCGCCGGAAGCGCGGCTGGAGCAACGGTCATGGCAGCGCGCTGTTGCGGGCTCTTCGAGATGCGGAGCTTCATCCCCTTGTCGGAGGAAATCTCGATGGAATCCACCGTGGAGCCGTCGAGCATTTCGATCAGCTTCTTCACGTAGCGCAGGTCGATCATGGAGGGGGAGGCTAAAGAGAATCGGCGACCGGCAACGAGCCGGCGCAAGTCAGTCGATTTCGAGCAGTGTACGGGGGAAACTCGTCAAAACACGTCCCCCCGACGCTGTGATGAGCACATCGTCCTCGATTCTCACCCCGCCCCAACCGGGACGATAGATCCCCGGTTCGATGGTCACGACCATGCCCGGAGCGAGGGGAGCCTCGACGGTGCGGGCGAGGCGCGGCGACTCGTGCACTTCCAGGCCGATCCCATGGCCCAGCGAATGTCCGAATGCCTCACCATACCCGCGGGCGTCAATGTACTCTCTCGCGACCGCATCTGCAGCCATCCCCGTCATTCCGGGCCGAACCGCACCCGAAGCGCGACGATTTGCTTCCAGCACGGTCTCATAGACCTCCTTCTGCTCCTCCGTCGCCCGTCCGAGCACCACGGTGCGCGTGATGTCCGAGCAATACCCCCGCGTGACGGCGCCGAAGTCGATCAGCACCAGATCTCCCGTTTCCAGGACGCGATGCCCGGCCCGGGCGTGAGGAAGCGCTGCCCGGCGCCCGGACGCCACAATCGACGCAAACGGATAGGCCTCACTGCCCGCCTCCCGCAGTTGCTGTTCCAGAATGCCAGCCACGGCCGTTTCCGTCAGTCCGGGGCGAAGCTGGGACAATGTGCCCTGCAACGCCCGCTGCGCCATCGCCACCGCGTCCTCGATGGCCGCAATCTCCGTCTCGTCTTTCCGCTCGCGCAGGGTTTCAACGAGGTCTTCCTGCGGGCGCCATTGCCAGCGAGCGCCCTGCTCCAGGAGACGTCCAAAATCGCGATGGAGCAGATGGGCCGACTCGAACCCGACGCGCTCCACGCCCACCATGGCTTGCAGTGCCGCCCACAGTCCCAACCACAGGCTTGCCGGTTCGATCCGCACGGTTGCCGCGTCGCCGACCTCTTCTTCCACCTGGGTCGCATAGCGGAAGTCGGTGAACAGCACACAATCCCGCGCGGTCACCAGCACCAGCGCATTGCTGCCTGAAAATCCGGTGAGGTACTGCACGTTCGGCAACGCCGAGACGAGCAGCCCGTCGAGATCCGCGCGCGCCAGCGCGTCGCGGAGGCCGGCGAGCCGCACAGCGCGATTGTCTGCCATGAATTGCCTGCGGAAGGAGGTCAGCCGGTGGCGGTCGACTGGCGTTTCAGTTCGAGCGCGCGGACGAGTCCTCGCAATCCAAACTCATAGCCGTCCGCACCGAGGCCACAGATCATACCGATGGACGCACTGGCCAGCATGGAATGGCGGCGCTCGGGTTCACGGGCATGGATGTTGGACAGATGCACTTCGATGAACGGGATGGCCGTCGCCGTGAAGGCGTCCCGCAGCGCCAGGCTGGTGTGGGTATAGGCACCGGCATTCACCACCACGCCATCCACGACGCCGCGCCAATCGTGCAGAATATCGATCAGCGCGCCTTCGCTATTGGACTGTGCCGTACGCAACTGCACCCCGAGTGCGCCGGCGACGCCCTCGAGGTGAGCCATGATATCGGCCAGCGTGGCCGTGCCGTAGACGGCCGGTTCACGCGTGCCCAGCAAGTTGAGATTGGGTCCGTTGAGTACGCCGATGATCACGCGTTGCCGAGTCCCTTGAGCCAGGCGGAGAACTGTGCCAAATCGTCAGTGGCGGCCGAAGGTGCCGCCGACCGTTCCGGGGCCGCATCGGCCGCGGCCTGCTGCGTAGCCGGATCGGGGAAGAAACGATCGAAAGAAAACGCCCCCGACGCGGATTCGGTTGATGCGGCGTCCTGCGTGTCACTGCCGTGGGCAACAGCCCCTTCCGCAACAGCACCGTAGGCCGGCGTGCCGCGGGCAGGCGTGCCGCGGGCAGGCGTGCGGGAGGAGACGTCCGAGGCAGCGAAGAAGCTGTCCGTGTCCGTTGCGTCTTCGATGGGGTGCGGCGAAAACGCATCGGCCAGGGCGCGTGCCGCCACATCGTCGGATTGACTCGTGCTGCTGCCGAACAACGAGGCCAGCCCATCGTCAGGCGCCGACACGGCCACCGAGGCGCGTGGTGTCCGCCGGGGCACGCGCCGCGCAGCAAGTGCCGCGAACCGCTCCCGTGCCGTGAAGACCGCCGTCGCGGCCATCACAGGCGGCGCAATCGCCACGTCGGTGGCAACGGCCGGTGGCGTTGGTACCTGCACCTGCTCGCGCAACTCCATCAACCGTGAGGAGAGCATCGGATCATAGGGACGGCGGCGCACCAGTTCTTCATACACACTGATGGCTCGCTCGATGAACCCCTGCGTGACCAGGAGCTCCCCCATCGTCTCGGTCACAAAAGCCTGCGAAGGCACTTCCTCTTCTTCCTCGGGCTCGAATCCCTCCTCGAGCGCGATGCCTTCGCCGCTGTAGTCGCCGTACGTCTCGAAATCGGTCAATGCCTCGGGCAATGCCTCTGACACCGTCTCTGGCAACGCCTCTGGCACAACCTCTGACAGCAATGCCTCTTCGTGTTCGAGTACGGCTGCGTCAACCGGCTCCACCACGTCGTCGGCCGGTGTTTCCGCCGGCAAGAGCCATGGCAGATCGGCATCCGAGCCTGCGTCTGCACCAAAATCCAGATCGGCGTCGATATCCGTTTCGATATCAGCGATCGCGGCATGCACGCCCGAGATTTTGGCGTTCACGACCGGCTCCACCAGCCCATCGGTCAGCCGCTCATCGCCGCCGAGCACCACAGTCGTCAGATCTTCATCCGCGATATCGGGTTCGGGCTCCGGCAAGGACAATTCCACCGGATCACTGGCTTCCCGACCAAAGGCGTGGACGGCTTCCACCGGGATGTCCACGAATGGCGGCGTGACGCTGCGTGGCGTGACCACGCGGGCCACCAACTCACTGGTATCCGGCCAATCGGGCGCGGCCAGTCCTTCTTCGAACGACATCTCGTCGAGCGCGGCATCGGCGTCGGCCGATCCATCCACCACGCTCTCCGTCGCCACGTCACCACGATTGATCTCGCCCGCGAACGCGAAGGGGTCCGAATCGTCCTCGGTGTCCGTCGATGCTGCCGGCGTGACGGTGCGCAGGAGGTCATCACCGGCCACTTCCATCGCATCCAGATCGAGCAGGTCATGCGTGGGAGCCGGCGCGGCCCCCGTTGGCGCGGTCACAACCGGCACCGGGGTAGCCGGTGTGCGCTGGGAAATCGAAGGGACCAGGGGTGTGCGCAGGCGCGCATTCACCTCATCAAAATCGATCGCCCGCAGTGCGGCATCCGGTGTTGGCACCACCATGCCGATCATGGGCACGGGGACGGAGGGGGTGAACGACACCGGTCGCATGTCCGGCAACGCGGCCTGGATCACCGGCATGGCCACACCAGGCGTCGGAATGCTCCGCATGGGGAACGCGGGAGTGGCCAACGCCGCCAACTGCGCGGCAATGTCATCGTTGCGCGGATCGGCGTCGAGCACCCGCTCATACCAGCGGCGGGCGGACAGCGGGTCACCCTGACGGCGTGCAATGTCACCCAGATGCCGGAGGGCGATCAGGTTCTCGGGGTCGAGGGCGAGCGCCTGCTCGAACACCGAGCGCGCATCGTCCAGCGCATCGCTCTCATAGAGCGCCTGCCCGAAGACGATGTACCCACTCATGTGCCCAGGCTGCTTGGGCAGATGCTCGCGACAGAGCGCGATCGCCTGCGTCAGGTCGCCGGCTTTACGGAGTTCGTTCGCGAGCGGCGCGAAATAACGACGCGGGTTCTCGTCGAACTTCTTCCGAAGCTCCTCGATCCGGGCGGCTGTGCTCATGCGTGCGGTACCCTCTGGTGGTGACCCGATCCGCCCAATACGTCAATCGCAGCGGTCATCCGGCGGCTTGGCAGCCCGGCGGTTACAGACGCTGAAGCTGGCGCTGAATTAGTTGCCATGGTCGGTCGGGTTGTCAATCGTAGACGATATCATGGGAAGTCGTGGCCTGTCTTGCCTTTAGCCGTTCTGGACCGCTAGGTTTCCGGACTCTTTCCGGCACACGCCCTTCCTTGGGGAGGTGCGTGTGCCCTTCCGTATCTGCCCGTTCTTTCGAGTCAAGGAGTCTCGCCCCGTGCTGCAATCGATGCGGAGCGCCGCGAAGTACATCTGGATTTTCATCATCGTGGCGTTTGTCGGCAGCTTCCTGCTGTATGAGACATCCGGACTTGCCGGTCGTGCTCCAGTGACGACGACCACGTCCATCGCTACTGTCAACGGGGAGGAAATACTCCTCACAACGTGGCAGAACGCGGTGAACAGCCTCGAGCAGCAACAGCAGCAGCAGTCGGGGCGTGGTGTCACGCTCGACGAGCGGCAGCAGCTCGAAGACCGGGCGTTTGATGAAATCGTGACCGAGATACTCCTCCAGCAGGAGTACAAGCGTCGCGGCATCACGGTTACTGACGAAGAAGTCGTCCAGGCGGCACGTGTTTCGCCGCCGCCCCAGGCCACCTCGTCTCCGGACCTGCAGACCGACGGCAAGTTCGACATGCAGAAGTATCTGCGTCTGCTCTCGAGCCCGATGGCGCGCCAGTCCGGCATGCTGGCCGGCCTCGAAGCGTTCTATCGGAACGAGATCCCGAAGCAGAAGCTCTTCGATCAGGTCGCGAGCGGCGCCTATGTCTCCGACGAGCGTCTCTGGCAGGTCTATCGTGATCGTCATGACAGCGCGGCGGTGAGCTTTGTCGTGCTGCGTACGGATGCCCTCACCGATACCTCGGTGACGGTGACGGACGCCGAGATCTCGCAGTTCTACGACCGCAACAAGAAGCGCTACGAGCGCCCGGGTCGTGCGATTGTGTCACTCCTCACCGTGCCGCGTACGGTGACGGCCGCGGATTCGGCGGCGGCCCACACGCGCATCGACCAGATCCGCGCGGAAATCGTCGGCGGCGCGAAGTTCGAAGACGTGGCCAAGCGGGAATCGACCGACTCACTGTCTGGTGCCCAGGGTGGCGCACTCGGCAAGGGTGGACGCAACCGCTTCACGCCCAAGTTCGAAGAGGCGGCCTACGCACTCAAGGTCGGTGAGCTGTCACAGCCGGTACTGACGCCGTTCGGCTGGCACATCATCCGGGTTGATGATCGCAAGGGCGATACGCTCGACCTGCGTCATATCCTCGTGACGGTGGGTCAGACCGATTCGAGCGCGACCCGCACGGACCGTCGCGCGGACTCCTTGGCGAACCTCGGGGCCAGCCAGGAAGACGCGAAGAAGTTCGATGACGCGGCCAAGGCGCTCGGCCTGACGGCGGCCCAGATGGTGGTGGTGGAAAAGGAACCCCTCTCGTTTGCCGGCCGCTATGTGCCGAGCGTGAGTGCGTGGTCCTTCTCGGGTGTGCGTCCGGGTGAATCGAGCGACCTGTTCGACTCGCCGGAGGCCTACTACATCGCCCGCCTCGACTCCCTGACCAAGGGTGGTCCGCAGTCGCTGGCCGAAGTGAAGGATGACATTCGTCGTCGTCTGGCGCGGGACAAGCGCATCGAGAAGCTTCGCCCGGATGGTGAAGCGCTCGTGGCGGCCGCCCGCAGCGGCACGCTCGAAGCAGCGGCCGCCGCCAAGGGTCTGACTGTCGAGAAGTCGGCCGGATTCAGCCGCGTGGACGCGGTGCCGGGGCTGGGCCAGTTCACCCAGGCGATCGGCGGCGCATTCATGGTGCCGGTTGGACAGGTCGGTGGACCGTTCCGTGCGCAGGACGGCATGGTGGTGCTCCGTATCGACAGCCGCAACGACGCGAAGCGCGATGCGTTCGAAGCCGAAAAGGCGAGCCAGCGCGGGCAGCTTCTGCAGTCGCTCCGCCAGCAGCGCATCGACGAGTACCTGAGCAACCTGCGTGAGAATACGAAGATCGATGATCGTCGTACCGAAGTGCTCTCGCAGTTGCGTCGTCAGGCTCCAACCTGATCGGATCGGGAGCGCGGCGTTTCCACGCCGCGCTCCACCAACAGGATGGAGTATGAAAAAGCCCCTGCGGTCATCGACCGCGGGGGCTTTTTCATGGAGTCCACGTCACACACACGGTGTGGTGCGCATCAGTTGAGCAGGCGCTTGGGCTCGGGGCGATCTTCATCGGCCGCGTTGCTCTGCTGCGCCGGCTGCCCTTCCGCGATGCGCTGCTCCGTACGCGGCTGCTCGGTGATCTGCCGCTGTGCATCACTGATGTTCCGCTTGAACTCGTTGATGCCCTTACCGAGGGATCCTGCGATCTCGGGAATGCGCTTCGCTCCGAAGAGCAGCAGCACGATCACGAGAATGATCAGGATCTCGCCAAAACCGAAATTTCCGAAATTCATGGGTCGTAGCTCCTAGAAGAGGGACCGCGCGATGAGGTAGGCGATCAATACTCCCAGAAGGCTCAGGAGCGAGACATCCAGGGCGACGGGTCCAACCGCAAACTTCAATATAATCAGGTCGATGGGCAGCGGCCCTACCGCCGGTGTGACGCCGGTCGTCAGGAACTCCTTGACCGCTCCCGGTGGCAGGAAACGGCGCGCGACCTGCGTCAGGAGCCCGCCGGCCACAAACCCGGAGGCGAGCACCAATACATGAAACAGCGGACGGTGCTTGGAAGGTCCACGGACGGCCATTACCAGCGGCGCTCCACGACGTATGCGATGGAATCCAGGAGGGCCGTCTTGGCTGGTCCCTCCGGCAAATCGGCCAAGGCTTCTTCGGCCTCGCGGGAAAACTGATCGGCGCGCTGACGCGCATACTCGAGACCGCCGTGATCCCGTACGATGGCCACGACTTCCGCAATGGCTTCGTCTTCGGGTTCCAGCGACGCAAACAGCGCTTCCACGCGCGCACGCGCCGAGGACGGCATTTCCCGCAACGCGGCGATAAGCGGCAGGGTGACCTTGTGCTCCTTGAGGTCGAGGCCGCTCGGCTTGCCCGTCATCTCCTGCTGCTCAGTGTAATCGAGCAGATCGTCCGCGACCTGGAACGCCATGCCGAGTCGTTCGCCGAAACGGGTGACCGCCTCGCGATAGCGCGGCGCTCCAGACAGGGCCCCCACGTCGCAGGCCGCCATGAACAGCGTCGCGGTCTTGGCACGAATGAGCGTCTCATAGTCCGACTCGCCAAACGCGAGCGCATCATAGGCGCTCAGTTGGCGAATCTCCCCGAGGGTCATTTCGTTGGACGCGTTGGTGATCGAACGCATGGCCTCGAGATCGCCAATGGTCACCAGCTCACGAAGCGCGCGCAGATACAGGAAATCGCCCATGATCACCGACACCTGGTGACTGAAGAGCGAATTCACGGTCGGCATGCCGCGACGGAGCGCGGAGTGATCCACCGCATCGTCATGCACCAGCGTCGCCAGATGCATCAGTTCGACAACGGCGGCAAAGGTGATGGCGCGTTTCGGCGAACGGCCCTCGATGGAACTGGACAGCAGAAGCAACGTGGGGCGGAAGAGTTTCCCCTTCATCCCCATCAGATGATCCTGCACCTCTCGCACCAGCGGCACATCCGCAGCGACGATACGCCAGAGCTCTCCCGATACCTGGGAGAGTTCTTCTTGTACCGGAGCCTGGATGTCACGTAACGCAGCCGCCAGCGCGGACGGGGTCCGCGTGGAAAGCGTCATCGTGTGGCTTGGTCGAGTGCCGCCAATCGGGCGGCTACGTCGCGGAAGTTGATGTCGGTCGCGTACACGCGCTGAAAATAACTACGGGCCTCGTCTGTTCGCTGCAGGGCCTCGCAGGAATATGCGAGGAGGTACAGCACCCCGACCCGCTGGTCATCGTCAATTCCAGGTTCGTGCAAAGCCCGGGACAGAACGGTCGCAGCAATTTGATGTCGGCCCTGCTCCACGAAACATTGCCCCAAGGCCTCGTACGCCGGTAGTCGGTGCGCACGACTTCTCAGCGCTTTCTGGAACTCCGAGATGGCGTCGTCGAGAAGTCCCATCTCCTTGTACGCCACGCCGAGGTCATAATGCCCCTCGAAGTCATTTTCGCCCAACGACCGGGCCACGCCATCCTTGAAGTGCTGCAGGAGGGCGTTGAAGTCGGCCTGTTCGTCACCGGAGATGACGGGTTCGCGCATGCGCATGCGCGTCGATGCGGGTCCGTCATCGTCCCGCAGCCAGTCTGCGAGATCCACAAACTGGTCGTCGGGCCGCGGCGGCGGGGGTGGCGGAGGGGCCGCCGCACCAAGTGCGGCACGAGCCCGGTCGTCGTAGGGATCGAGCTCGAGCACTCTGGCGTAGACCGCTCGCGCCCGTCCCTCCTCACCCATGCGCACCAGCGCATCCGCGAGGTCGAGATAGGTCAATTGCAGGCGATCCTGGGCCTGCAACCGGACCGCCAGCTCGACCCGCTTCTGGTGATACGGCACATGGTCCGGGGCCACGTGCACCAGCTCGTCGGCAATCTCCGCCGCCGCCTGGTACTCCCCGTCGTTGACCAATCCCTGCTGTGCGGTCTCCAACTCGTGCAGTGCGGCGTCGCGTTCGCCCGCCTCGAACAACGATTCGGCGAGACGCCGGCGCAGCAGCCAATGCAGCGGCATCCGTGCGACCGCCGCCCGCAGGGCATCGCGACGCGACGCGGCCACCACGGCCGCTTCCACCGCCACGGCAGCCGTCGGCAACGAAGGTGTGGGATGCACCACCTTGATCGCCCGCGGTTCCGATTCGGCAGTCTGCCGATCCGGTTCAGTGAGGCCTTCTGCCGCTTCGCCCGCGGCAGCGCCGGCGTTTGTGCCGGGATGATCCGATACTGCCTCCTGCAGCCCCGCAAAGGCCCCACCAACGACCGAATCGGCGGAGGGCCTGGTCTCGACCGTGCCAGGCGTCACTTCGTCGAGATCCACGTCGTCGAGATCGAGCAGGGCTCCATCCGCCGCCGGAGTGCCGGCTAGGCCGTTCCCCTCGGTGGGCACCAACAGCGAGGTGGCAGGCGTATCCGAAACGAGCCCGCCGACGTCGTCTGACGCATCATCGAGATCGAGCAGCGCTTCCGTGGGGAACGCCACTGGGGGAGTCACCGGCGCCACGGCCACAGGAGGTGTCGCGACCCGCGATACCACCGGCGCGAAGACGGAAGCCGAAACCTCGGTCGGTGCGGAAATGCTGGTCAGGCCCGCCGACGGGGTCGCCAGCGCCACCTGCAACCCGCGATCCACCTGGGCATCCGAGAGCAACAACGGCGGCAGTTCACCCGACTGCACAAAATCGTGTGGATCGATCCGATAGGACGCACGCGGGATGACCGAGTGGCGTCCGGTGCGATCCAGTGCCGAGATGTCGGGACCGCTCTTCGGCCGGTCGGCGGCGACAGCAGCGTGGCCGTGGGTATCGTCGATATCCGACTCGGGAACCGGCGCCACTTCCGCGGCTTCAGCCTGCGCGACCAGTTCGGCGCCTGCGGCAATGGCCGCATCGAGCTCCGGGACGCTCGTGACATCCAGTGGCTCGATCGGCGCCGCGTCTTCCGATGCATCCAGTTCGAATACGTCGAATTCGAACGAGGTGGCATCGAGGCCTTCCATCACGCCATGATCCGGCATCTTGCTGTCCGGAACGCCGGGTTCGTCCGAATCCAGGAACGGCAGATCGAACGACTCGAGCTCCAGCACGCTGGCATCCAGCGGTTCGAAATCGAGGAACTCGAGTTCCACCGACGCGCTCTCGATCGAATCGATGTCTTCCGCTGATTCGTCGGCCATGACCGGCCGGTCATCGTCACCGAACACCGCATCCGTGCCTTTGGGCGTGCCCGGAATGGCGGTAAGGCCTATCGGCGGGGTCTCCGTGAGGATCACCGCCTGAATGACCTGCTCACCCAGCGGATCGGTGATGTCTTCCACCAGGACATCATCGAGCGGCTGCACGGCCTCCTCGGCGTCCGGTGGCACCAGCCATGTCACGTCGGAGGGTGGTGTCACGACCTCGGGAACGTCGTCCGTTACGGCATCCGAAGTGAAGCCTTCGAGCAATTCCGCATCTGGTCCGCTTGCCCCAGACACGACTTCGAGGCCGTCCAGTGCCGACACGCTGGCTGTATCGATATCGGTGGACCGAATGACTGACGGCTCCGGCGCAACATGCACGTCGCGGACGTCGGCCACGGCGCCCCCCAGTTCGGCGGGCACATCGACCAGCCCCTCGATGCGCACCGGGACGTCGAGAAACGGCAGCGGCCCCGCGCTGTCGTCGCTTTCGCGGTCTGACGACGCGGAGTCAGCACGGGGAGGCTCAGCGGACGGGACCACGGAGGCAACGCCACGAGGGGTTGGCACGCGTCGCGCTCCCCTCGGCGTACGCGAGCGCGGGTCACCGTAGTCGACGTCGAGAAAGACCAGATCGTGGCTGCGCGCATCCCGAAACGAAGGGCTTTGGGCCTGCGCTTCGGACGGATCGGCCACGGCTTCGGCGGCGCGAATAGGTGTCCGACGGCGCGGCAATGCGATGCCGGCACGGGCCGCATGGTCTTCGACCAGCGCTTGCACCTCGGTGAGCTCCGGCATGAGGTCGGCCACTTCGGCCAGTGCCCGCATGCCCTCCTCCACCCGCCCTTCCTGCTGCATGCGCGTGGCATACTCGAGGAAATTGCGGGTCGCGTCACCACGCAGTCCTTTCCGGCCACAGATCCGGCCCAGCGTGAAGTACACGTTGGCCCGACCCGGCGCGTTGCGCAGGATCTTGTTGCAGAGCGCGATCGCGTTGTTGAACAGGCCGGAGGTCGCGTAGTGCTCGACGGCGCGTTCGTAGTACGTGATGGCGTCGGGCACGCGGCCCTGGCGCAGCGCCAGGTCCCCGACCTTGTTGAAGAGGGCGACATCGATGTCTTCGCCGGCCGCCTCGCTCTCTTCGATCGCCTTGACGTAGGACGCGATCGCCCGGTCGATCTGCTTGAGCTGCTCGAACTCGGCCGCCTTTTTCCTGTGCTTCGCGGCGTTGGACATGCGGTCGAGTCGGTCTCCCGGAGACGAAAGTAGCGCCCAATCACTGGCGCTGGCGATCAGCGACGCAGAATCTCGAACCGAGATGTCACCGGTATCACACGTCGTGTGTGACTATTACACCACCGGCACAATCAGCGGTCATCTGCCGAGTCACGGATCTTACGAATCAGCGCATAGGGTGACAAGCGCGACCGCGGGACCATGACCCAACGCAAAGACGCTCGCCGAACCAGTAAGGCAACGCGCGGAAGTCTTCCACGGCATGAATGGCGAGATCGGCGCGAAAGCCCGGTGACAACTGACCGGTCACACCGGCAAGCCCCAGTGCCGCCGCTCCGTTTACGGTGGACGCGATCCAGGCTTCGCTGGCCGACAGACGCAGCTCGCTGACCGCCAGCGTCATCACCAGCGGGAACGCCGTCAAAGGCGACGTGCCGGGGTTGAAATCGGTGGCCAAGGCCACGGCCGCACCGGCTTCGATCAACTGGCGAGCGGGCGCCTGGCGCCCCGTGCCGAGGAACAGCATGGTGGCCGGGAGCACGGTGGCCACCGTCTCGCTGGCCGCCAACGCCGCGATCCCTTCCGGTGAGATCGCCGCAAGGTGGTCCGCGCTGATGGCACCAAGCTCCGCGGCCAATCCTGCCGCGCCGCCATCATGCAGCTCGTCGGCATGCAACTTGGCGCGCAGCCCGAGGCGTTGTCCGTGCTGAAGCAGCACACGGGCCTCGTCGACCGTGAACACTCCCGGCTCGCAGAAGATGTCGGCAAACTGGGCCAGCGATTCTGCCGCGACCTGTGGGAACAGTTCTTCCGCCAGCAACGCCAGCCATTCCTGACGGCCACCATCCCGATCGCGAAACTCGAGCGGGACTTCGTGCGCCCCGAGGCAGGTGGCCACGATATCCAGTGGTTGCGACGTGGCCAGATCCCGGATCACCCGCAACGTGCGGAGTTCGTCGGCCACGGTGAGCCCGTACCCGGACTTGATCTCCACCGTGGTCACACCACCCGACGCCAGCCGGGCCAAACGCGGCACCGCCAAGGCGAAAAGTTCGTCATTGGTACGGGAACGCAGGTCACGCACCGAACTGTGAATGCCGCCGCCACGCCTGGCGATTTCGAGATAGGGCACCCCGGTGGCTCGCAGTTCCTGCTCGGCATATCGCGCCGCGCCAAAGACCGTATGCGTGTGCGAATCGACGAAACCCGGCGCGAGCAACCCGCGATCACAGTCGACTTCCGTGGCATCGGCAAACGCGCGTCGGAGCGCGTCATCGGTATCCACCATCACGATGCGTTCCCCCTGCACCGCCACCCCGACACCGGAACGAACATCCGCATCCCGCATCTCGTGGCCGCGTCGCGCACGCGCGGGGCCGGAAGCGGTCAGCGTTTGTGCGGCGTTGACGAACAGCATCGTCGGTGCACCGCCCGACGACATGTCATTGGGACTCATGCGACGTGTTCCTCGGCATCGGGGACGACGGTGGCCATCACATCACGCACGCGGGACATGAGGCGCAACGGTGCCTGCGCTTCACCGCGGCAGGCATAGAAGCAGGCATTGCAGTCGATGGGAGCATACCCCTTGTACGACTGCCACGGCCCGTCGGGCTTGAAATCAGGACAGCGTCGGACCTGACCATGCGGATCGATATGAATGGTCGTGCTGCCGCTCTGACACGGCTCGTTCATTTCCCCGCGAACGTACCGTGGGATCTGTTCGAGGTAGTAGTCGGAGTTGGTGATCACGCCGCGACGACGACGCTTGTACGCCAACAGTTCGTTGATCACCTGTTGCACCGCATCAGGGTCGATGTCCTGCAACTGGTGGGCGGTGTTGCCGTTCTTGAGCGCCGTGTACACCGAAAAATTGACGCCACCGCCCAAAGCGGCGGCCCGTTCGACAATCGGCAGGATCTGATCGAGATTGTCGTTCTTGATCACCGTATTGAATCGCACGCCGCCGATGCCAGCCGATCGCATACGTGGTACAAGGTCCAGGATCTTCGACGTGAGCCCGGGGATGCCACGCGCGTCATCATGCCGACCGTCGAGATAATCGAGCGAGATGTTGAACTGATCGACCCCGGCATCCCACAGCGACTGCGCCCGTTCGAGCGACAGCATGGCACCATGCGTGATGAGCTGCACGTAGGTGAACCGCACCGCCTCACGCACGGAGCGCACGATGTCTTCGAGATCGCGCCGCAGGGTGGGCTCGCCACCGGTGAACGTGACGAGCATGGGCGAAAAATGCCGCGCGATATCGGCGAAGCTCTTCAGCTCATGTGCCTTTTCGGATGCCGGCGTTTTCCAGTAGTCACAGAAGCCACAACGCGCGTTGCACCGCATCGTGACCTCGAAGTTCAGCAACACCGGACGACGGCGCGCCCGCAGCCACGCGTACTTGCCCAGGAAGATCGGCACATGCCACGGCCGATACCGACTGGACAGCATCAACCGCCCCGCATGGGGAGTTTGATGCCTTCGCGCGCGGCGGTCTCGATGGCAATGTCGTATCCCGCGTCGGCATGACGGGCTACACCGATCCCCGGATCGTTCGTGAGCACCCGTTCGAGGCGACGGCGCATGCGCTCGCTACCATCCGCTACAATCACCTGTCCGGCGTGCAGCGAATTGCCGATACCGACCCCGCCGCCATGATGGAACGACACCCAGCTCGACCCGCTCGCCACGTTCAGCAGCGCGTTGAGAATGGCCCAGTCGGCAATGGCATCACTGCCGTCTTTCATGGCTTCGGTTTCGCGGAACGGTGATGCCACACTGCCGGTATCGAGATGATCGCGGCCGATGACAATGGGTGCCGACACTTCACCACGCGCGACGAGATCGTTGAGCGCCAGCGCGAAGCGGGCACGATCGCCCTGCCCCAGCCAACAGATACGCGCCGGCAGTCCCTGAAACGCGATGCGCTCGCGCGCCAGCGTGATCCAGCGCTTGAGTTGCTGATCTTCCGGAAAGAGTTCGAGCACCAGTTCGTCGGTCCGTGCGATATCGGCCGGATCACCCGACAGCGCCACCCACCGGAACGGCCCCTTGCCTTCGCAGAACAACGGACGGATGTATTCGGGCACAAACCCGGGAATACGGAACGCATCGTCCACACCGGCGTCGAATGCGACCGTACGGATGTTGTTGCCGTAGTCGAATGCGATCGCGCCACGATCCTGCATGGTGCGCATGGCTCGCACATGTTCCACCACGCTGGCGGTCGCCCGCGCCATGTACTCCTGCGGCTGTGCAGTCCGCAACGCCGCTGCGTCCGCAAGACTCAGCCCCTGCGGCAGATATCCCACCAGCATGTCATGCGCGCTGGTTTGATCAGTGACGACGTCTGGCGTGATGCCGCGGCGCACCAGTTCCGGCAGGACATCGGCGGCATTGCCGAGCAACGCCACGGAGAGCCCGACCCGCTGGGCCTGCGCATCGCGCAACCATGCCAGGGCTTCGTCGAGGGAGGTGGTCTCCCGATCGCAGTAGCGGGTCTCGATGCGTTTGGCGATGCGCGTGGGATCGATCTCCACCCCCAACACCGCCGCGCCGTGCATGGCCGCCGCGAGTGGCTGCGCGCCACCCATACCACCGAGACCGGCCGTCACCACCAGTCGCCCTTCGAGGGTGCCTCCGAAGTGCTTGGCGGCCACCGCACCAAACGTTTCGTAAGTGCCCTGCACGATGCCCTGACTGCCGATGTAGATCCACGAACCGGCCGTCATCTGCCCGTACATGGTCAGGCCCAGCTTCTCGAGGCGACGAAACTCATCCCACGTCGCCCAACGTCCCACGAGATTCGAGTTGGCGATCAACACCCGTGGCGCGTCCGCATGCGTGCGAAACACCGCTGCCGGTTTGCCGCTCTGGACCAGCAGGGTTTCGTCGTCCGCCAACGTTTCCAGCGTGCGCACGATGGCATCGAACGCTTCCCATGAGCGCGCCGCTCGGCCGGTACCGCCGTACACGACCAGATCATCGGGACGTTCGGCAACCTCGGCATCGAGATTGTTCATCAACATGCGCAACGCGGCTTCCTGCTCCCATCCACGACAGCGCAGGGTGCTACCGCGGGGGGCACGCACCGGACGGGCACCGGCGGACGGCGAAGCAGCAGATGACAACGGGCTCATATCACAACCGAACTGGTAAGGTCATCGAAGGCGCCTGACGCGATGGCGTTCGCGAGGCGGGTGATGTCGGGACCGGGCGGGCGGTCGCCGTCGGAGCGTGCCACATGCTGGCGCACGAGGGCGTGGGCCTGTTCCACCGCGTCACTGCTGCGCAGCGGGCGCCGATGCTCCAGCCCTTCCGCCGCGCAGATCAGTTCGATGGCGAGCACGTGACGCAGATTGCGCACCGAACGGCGCAGACGGGTCGCCGCACCCATGGCCATCGGCACCACGTCTTCCTTGTTGCCGTCGGTGGGAATGGAGTCGACGCTGTGTGGATGAGCCAGGGCCTTGCACTCGCTGGCCAGTGCTGCGGCGCTCACCTGCGTCATCATGTGCCCGGATTCGAGCCCCGGTGATGCGGCAAGGAACGGCGGCAACCCCTGGTTGAAATCGGGGTGCACGAGGCGATCCGTGCGGCGCTCACTGATCACGGCCAGATTGGCGCAAATGATGGCCAGGAAGTCGCTCACCATGCCGACGGCCTGTCCATGAAAATTGCCACCGCTCAACAACTCCCCCGTGTCGAGCACGAGTGGATTGTCGGTCGCCGCATTGAGTTCACGGTCGATGATACCACGGGCAAAGCGCAGCGTATCCAGCGCCGGTCCATGCACCTGCGGCACACAGCGCAGCGCGTAGGCGTCCTGCACGCGGGGATCACCGTGGCGATGCGACTCCCGAATCTCACTGGGCATGAGCAACGTGCGCAGCAGCGCCGCCGACTCTGCCTGTCCGATCTGTCCGCGTGCGTTCTGGATGCGCACATCGAACGCGTCAGGGGTGCCGAGCAAAGCTTCGAGACTCATGGCCGTGGCGACATGCGCGACTCGCCACAACGACGTCAGCTCCGCCGCCGCCAATGAGGCCACGGCCGTGTGGGCCTGGGTGCCGTTGATGAGCGCCAAACCTTCCTTGGCCTCCAGCACCACCGGCTCCAGACCCACCACCTGCAGCAGTTCGGCCGACGGTCCTTCGCGATCACCCAGACGTGCGGGGCCTTCACCGATCAGCGCCAGGGCCAGGTGCGCGAGTGGGGCCAGATCACCGCTCGCGCCCACACTGCCCTGCTCCGGTACCACGGCCCAGACGCCGGCATTGAGCATGTCGAGCAACCGCTCCACCACGGACGCCCGCGCGCCCGCATAGCCCGTGGCGAGCACATTGGCCCGCAGCAGCATCATGGCGCGGACCTCCCGCTCGGGCAGTGCATCGCCGACTCCGGCTGCGTGGCTGCGCACCAGATTGCGCTGCAGCGCAGCAAGCTGCGGGGTCGCGATGGTCACTTCGGACAGTTTGCCGAAGCCCGTGTTGACGCCGTACACCGGCGCGCCGTGGTCGACCGCCGCCTGGACGACTCGGCGTGTGGCCTCCATGCGCGCACGCGCATCGGCCGCGAGGCCAACGGGCATCCGGTGATCTGCCACCGCCAGCACATCGGCGATGCGCAGGGAACGACCATCGAGTTGCAGCACCAGGTACTCCTGACAATCAGGGGGCGGGAACGTCAGGGACGCCGCGCAGGGACGTCCGGCAGGTGAGCGGCCGCCTGGGCGATCCGCTCACCTAAGATGCTCAAAAGTTGTTCGACCGATAAGTCTGGCGGTCGTAATTGAACTTGAGCTCGGGCTGCGCCTTCAGCGCGATGAAGAAATTGAAGGCGAAGGTCCCACTGGGGGTCTGCGAGAACGCGAACACGGCGTTCCAGTCATGCATCGCGCGCTGGAGCCCGATCTGCTGACTCGAGAAGCGCGAACGCACCACGTCGTACTGGGTGGTCCACTGTGCCGCCCAGTTCTGCGTGATGTTGAACGACATGGTCGCATTCACGTTCTGGGTGGGTGGCTGAATGAAGATCGGCGCACCGATGGCACTCTGCCCACTGTTGGCGCCGGTGGGGGGCGCACTCAGCGCGTTCTGAACGCACAGATCGTACGCCAACACACCTTGCAGTCGCTGAGCCTCACACAGCGATTCGGGATTGTTGATGATCTGTGTGCCGCCACGGGGGGGGCGCTGACGCGCGGCGTTGTACTGAATGTTCAGATTCCAACCCTGTCCGGTTGGAAGCGCCATCTGCATGCCACGCATGTTGCCACCACCGGCCGCATTCATATTGCGCGACTGCCGGTCGACGGTCTGGTCGTTGGTATTCTGCCGATTGGCTGCGGTCGTACTGTCGGTGTCGAGCGTCGCCTTGCGTCCGAACAGGCGTCCTACCAACGCCACCAGACCCGACTTCCCATCGAGCGAGAAGGTGACGCCGAAGTCGGTACGATACGGGTCGAAGGTCACCGTATCCGACTGCATGTCACCGAGAAACAGGTCATACGACGTACGGAAGTCGAAGCCCGGCAACAGGTCGGTGCGACCACCGATGGTGAACGTACGTTCCGCGATGCCATTGCCGAGGGTATCGGCGCGTACAAAGTCGTACGACAACGAGGAGAAGTTGAGCGAGAGCAACTTGATCTTGCGACCAGCCCCCTCGCCGGCATCCACCGAATCGGCGGGCGGGCGCAGCTTGGCTTCGAGGTTGGTGGCGAGGCTCAGACCGACCCGGTTCTGCTTGAGTGCGCCCACATACCCCACCCGCGAGCGACCCATCGCCTGCAGAAACTCATCGGACACCGAGGCTTGCGGGGAGTACGAATAGCTGATGCCAGGCGTGATGGAGTGACGCAGCCGGGCAATCGGTCCGAGGCCCGGCAACATGGCATACAGCGTCGGCGACGCCGACACCGTGTAGTTGAGGCGCTTGCTCTGCTGCACCCACTTGCCGCCGCTCCGCTCCGTCCGCATGAACATGCCGGCCCCGTTTTCCACGTTGGCCAGCGTCACGGAGGGAGAAACGTTCCACGAACCTTGGAAGAAACGCGGCAGGTTGAACGACGTCTGCCAATCAAAGTTCGTTTCGAAAGTCTTCGCGAAAATGCGGGTCACACGCTGTGACGTGTCCCGCACCCCGACGATTTCACGCTGCTCCGGGAAATCCCGGAACTGCTCGTTCATCGTGAACGAGTTCTGCCACTGAAAGTCCCACAGCTTGATCGGCGTATCGAACTGAAACTGCGTGTTGCGCCGGCTCGCGTTGAATCGCGTGCTGTCGATACCACCGTCGGACCGCGGATTGTACACGAAGGGGAACTGCAATCCCTGATCGATGCGACTCTGTCCCGAGATGGCCAGGCGCATGGACGGGGTCCAGGTGGCCGGTCCGGCTTCGAGCGAACCCGTCGTCACGTTGATGGATGGGAAGTCCATGTCCACCTGCGTGCGCCCGGGATACTGCACCCGTGAACCACCGACATTGATCTGCGCCGGCCCGATCTTGGTCTGGTAGTTGAGCTGCGAGCGGATCGTGGCATTGGCGGCGACCGGATTCACGGTGGTCGCGCGCTGGATCATCGTGTTCTGCACCCAGTTCAGACGGGCCGTCAGACGGGTGTCCCGCGAAAAGTCCTGGTTGTGATTCCACGTATAGGACGTGTTGGTCGTCCCGTTGCGGAGCCCCATGTAGCTCGACGCAAATTCACCGGTCACGAAGCGATCGAGCCACTTGTATCGCAACTCGGCGTTGCCGCGAATGAACCCCGGGTCGGTGTCTGAGCTGCGCGCTCCGCTGCGCCAATCGAACGACGTTTCGAAATTCATGAAGTCGTTGATGGCCAGGAAGTAGCCGATGTTCTGCACACTGCGTCGGTAGGACGGGCTGTTCCGGAACAGTTCGGCCATGCCGAAGTTCGGTGTCAACAGACCGCTGCGACGCCCGGAGCGAATGTCCTGGAAGAAGAACGGAATCCAGAACACCGGCACTTCACCGATATAGAGCACACCGGGACGGGCCACCATCACGTTCTGCGAAATGAACTTCATCTCGCCCGTCGTGAAGTGGAAATGGGGCTCGGTGTGATCGCAGTAGGTGAACGACCCGTTTTTGGCGAACACGATGTGCCGCCCGGCCACCACGGTGTCACTCACCAGGGCACTGCGCTGGGCGCTGAGATACAACCGCTGCCCTGATGTGACCGACGTGGAAAATGCGCCGGTGAAACCCTGCTTGGAATTCAGGTCGTACTCGATGCGGCCATTGGCGATGAAGTCATCGGCGTCGGCCTGCGTGGGATCGCGGAGCAGCACCGAATCGCCCAGCGCCACCACCTTCTTGGTGGAGTCGTTGTACGTGATCGAATCGCCGACCAGCATCGTTTCATCGCGCTGTACGCCGGACGGCTTGCCCTGCAGCGTGAGGATGCGGGTCTGGGCATTGAACTGCACGGTGTCACCCTGATACTGCACCTTCTTGTACCCCATCTTGTCGAGCAACTGGCGCATGATGGAGTCAGGCGTAGCCCACTCGAACACCTTACGATCCTTGCTCAGGCCGCGCAGGCTGTCGGCCACCGCGCTGTCGCGGCGCGTTCCTGGCTGGGCCGGACGCACCGGCGGCTGACCGGTCGGTCGCGGCTGGGCCACGGCGTCACCCAACGGCACACCCATCGTCACCGCCACCACGGCCGTCAGGCGTCGCAGCAGTACGGTCTGACGAGACGTCCAACCGGCCAATCCGATCACGCGACCTCGACCGCCAAGCGGCGCTCACGGCGGCGCGCGATGAAGCGCGAGACCGTGATGGAAGCTTCATACAACATGTACAGCGGAATCGTGAGCAACAGCAGCGACGTGGGGTCACTGCCTGGCGTGATGAGGGCAGCAGCGATCAGGCAGCCGACCACGGCATGGCGACGAAATCGCGACAGGTATTCCGGTTGCACGATCCCAAGGGCTGACAGCAGCGCGATGACCACCGGCAACTCGAAGATCGCTCCGAACGCCAGACACATCGCGGTGACAAACGACATATAGCCGTCCACCGTCTGCATCGTGTTCACCGATTCACTCTCGAAGCTCGCATAAAACGCCAGCGTGACCGGCAGCACGTACTCGAACGCGAGCGCCATACCGGCGAGAAACAGCAGTGCCGCCGCCACCAGCGCGGGGATCACCACCTTCTTCTCGTGCCCGTAGAGCGCTGGGGAAAGGAATCCCCACACCTGCCACACCACAACCGGCGATGCGGCAATCACCCCAAGGGTGATCGACGCGTTCATCACAATGTCAAACAGGTCACCCACGTGCGTGACCATCAGCGGCTGCCGCAAATACGGCTGAATCGGCTGGGCGAGGATACCGACGATGTCGATGCGCTTGGTATAGAGCAACGAGAACGCGCCTATCACGCCGATGGCGATGGCGACGGCGCACTTGAACAACCGCCAACGCAGTTCCTCGAGGTGCTCGAGAAACGGCATTTCCCCCGGTGTACTCCCTGCCATCGAATGCTCGTCCTGACGTGCTCGCCGCGTGAAGTCAGCGCAGCGTCTTGAGGGTCTCTTCCGCCAGCGCCGCTTCATTGCTGCGCGGGTACTTCGCGATGACCTGCTCGAACAACTGCTTCGCCTGGGTCGCATTGTTCTGGCGCAGCAACAACTGTGCGCGCTTGTACAATGCCGTCGGCGCCTTGGCCGACGTGGGATGGGCGCTTACCACCGCCGCGTAGGCCGCGTCCGCTGCTGCCAGGTTGTTCTCCTTGGCCAGCGATTCCGCGATCCAGTACTGCGCATCCGGCACGTAGTCCGACGTCGGATAGGTGGTGATCAACTCCTGAAACAGCGTACGCG
The DNA here is from genome assembly GCF_000010305.1 of Gemmatimonas aurantiaca T-27. NCBI lineage: Bacteria > Pseudomonadati > Gemmatimonadota > Gemmatimonadia > Gemmatimonadales > Gemmatimonadaceae > Gemmatimonas > Gemmatimonas aurantiaca. The sequence continues at coordinate 2,269,158 of NC_012489.1, forward strand.
CCGTAGACGTGCTCCCGCGGTTCAACTGATCCATGCCGTTCGTGAACAGTTGATTGGGGCCTGGGCCCGTCGGGGGCATCGCCGCGGTATCCACGGGGGCCGGCGTCGCGGCCGGGGGATTCCGTGGACTACCCGACGCGGTTGGCGGGCCACTTGGCTGACCGGTGGGGGGCAGCGCCGGGGCTGGAGCCGCGTTGTTGCGGGCCTCGAGCTCGGCGCGCAATCGACCGATGGTTGCCTGGCTTTGTCCCAACAGCGTCTGCACCTGCAGCAATTGCTCGCGGATGGCGCGCATTTCGCCGCGCACATCTCCCTGAATGCTCACCGTCCGGGCACCGACGCGGGACAGCGAGTCGCTGGCCACCTGCAGCAGACGCATCGTCTGCGTGAGCGACTCCTGGTGCTGTTGCTGCTGTCGGAGCATTTCACTGCGTAACGTCAGCACATCGTTCTGCACGATGCGCACATCGCCTCGCGTGGCAAAGCAGCCCCCCGTGGCCAATAAGGCCACGAGGGGAACCAGCCGCCACACACGGTGGGAACGCATGGTCAAACCTCCGGGTGTGGCGGTGAACATCACGGCGCGGGACGCAACTGGTCGCCGCCCGCGGCGATCTCGAATTCATCGCGACGGTTCTTCGACCACGACTCTTCCGACGTGCCCGACACCGCCGGACGCTCCCGCCCGAACGAAGACGTTTCGATGCGCGAGGCATCCACACCACGATCGGTCAGGTACCGCTTGGCCGCTTCGGACCGACGACGGCCGAGCGCAATGTTGTACTCGTCGCTGCCACGCTCGTCGCAATGACCGGCGATGCGGATACGCAGCCCCGGGTTCGCATTGAGGATGGCGAGCTTGGCGTCGAGCGATGCACGGGCTTCATCGCGCAACTCATCGGCATCGTACTCGAAGTAGATCGTCTCCAGCAGGCGCGCACGCGCTTCGGCGATCTTGGAGCGATACGCCTCCATCGTGTCGACCGGCGTCGGCGCGGGCGTCGTGCGCACCGGTGCCTCATTCGTGGGAACCGGAGCTGGGATGGGCGCCGGCGCGGGCGGCTGCTTCTTTTTGCACGCACCGAGTACGAGCGTCGTGGACACCAGGACCGTCAACACACGAGAGACACGCATCATGAATACTCCGAAGCGGGAGGGAAAATGAAGACCGCGCTTACTGCGCGAGCAGTCGGGGCGACCAGGCTGACAAACGAGTTTCCGGACCGAACGTGAGCTGTCGCGTGCGCCCGGTCTCCGTATCCACAATCCACAATTGACGCGTCCCGCTGCGTGTCGATGTGAATACCACATGCCGTGAATCCGGTGCCCATGATGGGTCATCGTTACGGCCATCGTTTGTCACCTGCTTCACCGACTGATCGCGCAGATTGATGGTCATGATCTGAAACGTGCCACCGTTGCGCGACTGGAAGGCTACGAGACGACCGTCGGGAGACCAATCCGGTCCCGCGCGATAGTCCCGATCACCGAATGCCGCCGCCGTCAGCAATTCAGTATTCGTGCCGTCCAGATCACTAATATACACTTCCGGATGCCCTGAGCGATCAGACATGAATGCCAAACGCTGACCATCTGGGCTGAAGCTCGCCTGCGCACTCGCGCGGCCACGCCCCACGGTGATGCGACGCGGTGTCCCACCGTCCATCGACTGCTGATACAAATCCGTTCCAGTATCCGAACCCCGTGCATACACCACGGTGCGTCCGTCAGGCGACACGATCGGCGTCGTGTGTTCCACACCCTGCGCACTCGCCAGCACACGCTGCGCGCCCGTGGACAAATCGGTGAGCATGATCGGATTCCGCACGCCATCGAGCACGCTGTACACGATGCCACGACCACTCGGCAACCACTGCGGCGACATGCCACTGGGCGTCACGGCGGTCACATTTGCGCCATCGCTGTCAATTGTCCACACCCGGCCGCCGCGTGTGAAGGCCACCCGCGTCTGCGCAATGCCGCGCGCACCGGTGATCCACTCCTCCACGCCATCCGACACCCCGTGCACCGCCAGACGCCACGTCGCGGACAGCGCCGGCGTGGGTAGTGGAAAATCACGGCTGTTCTTCACGTTCTTGAGGCCCACATCATGCAACGCCACCCGCACCCAGCCTGACGGCAGCAACGTGGCCTGCACGATCCCGTCCACGCCGAGCTTGGTGAACAGCGCATAGTTGATCGCTCCGTTCACGGCCGGCGCGCTGCTCGATGACACGATCGTGAACCGATCGCTGAAGTCGAGATCACGGCTCACCATGCGGGCGATGGAATCCCCATTGGCCCCGGCGATCGGCAACACGATCAACGTGGTCTTCTGTCCTGGACGGTATTGGATGGACAGACTCACCCCCTTCTCCTGCGCTGCCGCGACACGCGGCACGGCGGCCGCGGCAAGGGTCGCGATGGCGGCGAACATGCCCAGCGTTGCCCGGGCTGGAGCAGCGGGCCGCGCAAAAAGCAGGCGAAGAAGACGATGTGGCATCAGTTGGGGCGCAGAGCGTAGTCGAACGTGAAATACACAACCAGAACGTCATCGGACCATCCGGAGGGCAACGGCCCAAAACTGCGCGTCGACCCGACCGCCTCGACGGCGCCCATGCCGTCCAGGTCATACAGGCGATCACCGGAGGCTCGAACCACCTCGATTCCCGCGACCGAACCATCGCGACGAATCATGAACTTCACTTCCGTGATGAGTGCCGCTGACACGCGTCTGGGAGACCAGTTCAGCGTGATCTGTCGGACGATGTTGCTCAGGTACCCAGGAAACGGGAACGCGATCCCATCCGTGCGCACGTTGGCCACATCCGCCCCCTTGGTGCCTGTCGCACCGGCTCCGGCGCGCGGGGCACTGGTGCTCTTGGTGGCGGTGGGCGCGGCGGTCTTGGAACCAGCCTGCTTGGAACGCGTGGGAGACGGCGTGGCCTTGGGCGATGGCAGCACCTTCTTCGCCTTGCTCGGCGTGGGTACCACCTTCTCCTCCTTCACCCGTTCGGCACCGGCCACATCGGGCGCTTTGGCGGCCGGCGCTGCAGTCGGGGTCTCCACACCGGCCTGTCGTGGACCTGCCTGCCCGACCAGCTCCACCCGGTACACGGGAGGCCGCTGCGGTGCGGGTCTGGTACTCCACCAGGCTACCAGCGCCGCCATGGCCCCATGCACCACCACCGACGCCAACATCCCCCGCGTCAGCGACGTGGGTGCGTTCCCCGTCGCGCGCGCTGAAGTCACCGCGGATCCTCGGGTTCGGCCACCAGTCCGACGTCGGTGATGCCGTTCGCCCGCATGGCGGCCACAATCTGTACGACACGTCCGTAGGGCACCGCTTCATCTGCACGGAGATACACGCCACCACCGCCCTTCTTCTCGGACAGGGCCTTGATGCTGCCCGCGAACTCTTCGTAGCTCAGCCGCGTTTCGTCGACAAAAATCTGCCCGCGTTGATCGACCGTCACCACGAGCCCGTTTTTGGGCTCCAGGGGCCGTACATCGGCCGTGGGCAACGCGATGTCCACCCCGCCCTGCATGATGGGCGCCGTGATCATGAAGATCACCATGAGCAGCATCATCACGTCGATGAGCGAGACCACGTTGATCTCGCCGTTGACGCCCATCCGCTCACTCCGCCGGCCGCGTCGCATGGATCAGATCCGCCCTTCACGCACCATGAGCGCGATCAGCTCAGAGCCGAAACCTTCGAGCGAGTTGTCGAACCGATTGAGCCGCGAGGCAAACACGTTGTAGGCAAAGGCGGCCGGAATAGCGACCGCCAGCGCTGCCGCCGTCGCCAGCAGCGCCGTGGCGATACCAGGTGCGACCGCGCCGATATTGCCGGAGCCTTTCGTCGCGATGCCTTCGAACGCTTCGATGACACCCAGCACGGTGCCGAACAGGCCGATCAGCGGTGACACACTGCCCACCGTCGCCAGCCACGGAATGAAGCGGCCGAGTTCTTCGCGCTCCTTTCCACTCTCGGCATCAAGCACCAGGCGCAGTGCCTCGACCTGCGAGCCGGACAACCGCGCCGTACGGTCGGAGGTCGCCCCCAATGCCGGCTTGGTATCATGCAGAAATTGCACGGCGCGCGAAAACACGGCCGTGAATGCGCTCGACTTCACGCGCTGCGCCAGCAGCATCGCATCGTCGATACCACGCGCGCGTTCGAACTCGTGCACAAAACTGCGCCCATTCGCTTCGGCAGCGCTGAACGCCCGCCACTTCGCGAACATGATGCCCCATGAAGCCAGCGAGAGCACCGCCAGCAAGCCGAGCACGAACTTCGTGACCGGATCGCTGGTGATCACCAACGAGATGAGCGAGGACGAGCCCGGCGCTTCGCCACCCACGGTGGAAAGCTGCAACAACATCGGTTCCATCACACCCATCACGACGTGGCACTCCCACCACGTCGCGCCGCAAAAAAGGCGTACGTGTTTTCCAGCCCCTGGCGGACCGACACCGCAGGCTTCCAGCCCAGTACGGACTGTGCCTTCGCCGTATCGAGGGCAGAGCGCGCCAATTCACCGGGACGTGCCGGAGCGTACTCGATGGGCGCGGAGGCCTGCGAAACGGCTCGCAGCGTCTCAGCCAGGGTGTTCACCGATGTTTCCACACCGGTGCCGATGTTGAAGGCCCGCGCGTCGAGACGACCACGCGGAGGCAGCGCACCGGTGGCCGCCGCAAAGTTGGCCGCGGCCACGTCGCCGGCATACACGTAGTCACGCGTCTGCTCGCCGTCGCCGAATACCGTCAGAGGCCGCCCGTCGAGCAGCCGATTGCAGAAAATCGCGACCACACCCGCCTCACCATGAGGGTCCTGACGAGGGCCGTACACGTTGCCATAACGCAGCGCCACCGTGTCGAGCCCATGCACGCGACCGTAGTACGCGAGGTAGTACTCGACAGAGAGCTTGGCGATCCCATAGGGCGCTTCGGGATCCTTGGAGAACGTCTCTGCACTCGGCGGCGGATCGAAATCACCGTAGAGCGCGCCGCCGGTGGAGGAAAAGACCGTGCGGGTGGCATGGCCACTCGTGCGAATCGCTTCCATCAGGTTGAGCGTCCCGAGGATGTTGCGCGTGGCATCATAGGCGGGATCGAGCACCGAACGACGCACGTCGATCTGCGCCGCCAGATGGCACATCACATCGAATCGTCCGTCACGCACCAGCGTGGCCGCTTCGGGAGAGGTGATGTCGCCGCGCACAAACCGAGCGGCACTGGGGATGTTTTCTTCGCGGCCGCTCGAGAGATCGTCGAGGATCGTCACCGACCAACCTTCCGCCACAAAGCGGTCCGCCACATGGGAGCCGATAAAGCCGGCCCCACCCGTCACCAGCACCGTCTTGGACATGCCGTTCGCAGCCTCTGCAATTCAGGTTCTGAGGGAATCCACCAATGTACACACGCGCCGAGAGCCATGGGGCGCCCGGCGCGTGCGATATGTGATGCAGTGAGGCGCCGGCCCCCGTGGGCACCGGCGGGACTACCAGGGCATGCAGGACCCGGTCAGGGCACCTTGGCGAAACGCCGCGCGGTCATGCCCGTGGCGATCTGGTGCCCGTACTGCCGCAGGATGATGGCGGTGCTGGATTCACCCTCGACACGCACCAGGCGAACGGTCGCCGTCAGCGTCTCGGCCGGGCTTCCGGCCCCACGGTGATAGAGGGCGACCTCGTCACCGGCCTTGAGGCCCTTGGCACTGCCGGCATCGAGCAACAGGTAGCTCTGCAGGGTCGGCAACAACTCGTTCCGCTCGAGCCAGCGCACGCTGGTCACGACATCCGGTGTGTCGAGCTGTTGGGCGGCGCTGCGCGGGGCCGCTTCACCAAACGCGGGAAGCACACGCTGCCCACCTTCGATACGCCCGGACTGACGACGCACGACCGCCACAGCGGGCCGGCCGGCCTCCACCTCGGTCACTTCGAGCACGCCGGACGGGATGGCCACGACCGTCTTGCCATCCGCCGAGCGGGACTCTCCGAAAGCCACCAGGCGCTGACCGACCGAGAAGGGCGTGCTACCGGCCGCCCCAAGTTCCACTTCGTCCGTGCGAATCGCCCGCGTGGGATAGGCGTCGTGTCCCGTTGCTTCACTGGCACCACGCCGCCGTGCGATGGATCCGGAGGCGGCACGCTGCGCCTCCGAGAGCAGGAACGGCGCCGCATCGAACTCACCCTGACGCGGAACAGGCCGATTGGGCGGGATGATGGCCAGTGCGCGTCGTTCTGCTTCTGCGGCGTCCGGAATGTCCCGATGGAACACCGTCAGCGCTTCGCTCGTCTTGCGCGCCGCGACCTGTTCGCCCTGGGTCACGAGTCCCAGTCGGACCATGCCACGATCTTCACCCATGAGCGCACCGCGTGCGGGTGAAAGATTCAGGCGGCTGGTGTCCTGCGCCGCGGCTGCAGCCTGCGTGCTGGCGCTCACCGTGGCCGCTGCCCGAGTGCCTGCCACCGGGCGATTGTCGGCGGCTGGGGACTTGGCGGGTGGTGCGACCGGACGGGCCGCCCCGGCACTGGCCGCGACGGGTGCCGCATTGCCTTTGCCGGCCGTTTGCGCGGCCAGCGAGCCCGACGCGCTGGCGGCAGGCTTGGTCGCTGGTGGCGTGGGTAGTGTGCCTTCTCCCGCCTTGGCGAGAGCGACCTTGGGGACGCTGCTGTCGGCGGGTGCCGCGGCCACCTGGGCCGCCTTGCTGCCGCGAACGACCGTCTTGGACGGGACGGTGAGCTTCATGCCGACCCGCAATTCTGGCGCACCTTCAGTGCCCAGCTTGTTGGTTCGGGCAAGATCTCGCCACTGGTGGCCGTCGCCATAGTACCGTGCGGCGAGACTCCACAGCGTTTCACCCGCCTTCACCACATGGGTGGTGGTCTGCGCCGATACAGACGCCGAGGCTGACGCGGCGCCCTGCGCGTGCACCACCGTGGGCCGCCACACGACCAGCAGGGCCAAGGTGCCCACAATGGCAATCGCGACCTTGAACAACAGCCCCGACGCGTCTGTGCGGGTCAGGGTGGACGTCGAGGGCGCCTTCTTGGCAGCGCGCATCAGTGAATGTCCCAAGGTGAAAAGAAGTCGTCACGCCGGCTATCACACCGGAGACGCACGCCATCCATCCCCGTAACGCGCGCACCGTCACTCCGGTGGCGTCCACCATTTCAATTCCTGCATCCTCCCGAAGAAAGGCGTGGAGCCACCACCCAGTGGCACCCGTGAAGGCGCCGGCGATGGCCCCAGCCAACGGCAATCGCGATCAGAACGGCAGATCGTCGTCTTCGTCCTGCAACGCGCCCGGGAAGTCCGAGAAGTCGTCATTGGCCGCCGCGCCAGCGGCCGCCGCCTTGGGCCGAGCCGCAGCCGGCGCCGACCGGCGCGGCGCGGCCTCGTAGTCCTCACCCGCGGCGGCCCCACCCCCGGCCCGCCCGCCAAGCAGCATCAGCTCACGCACCCGGATCTCGGTGGTGTAGCGCGTCTGGCCGTCCTTGTCCTGCCACTGCCGGTATTCGATCTCGCCTTCCACGTAGATCTTCTCACCCTTGCGGACGTATTTCTCCACCACATCGGCAAGCCCCGATCCACGGGAGTTGTTCCAGACCACACACCGATGCCATTCGGTCTTTTCCTGCTTGGTGCCGCTCTGATCCGTCCAGTTGCGGCCGGTGGCCAGCGAGAACTGGGCGACGCGGCCGCCGGTGCCGACCGTGCGCACTTCGGGATCGCCCCCGACGTTGCCGATCAGAATGACCTTGTTCAGGCTGCGACTCACGATGCCTCCTCGCGCGCGACGCGCGATGCGATTGGAAAACGGGCTCAGCGACGACAATTGGCAAGCCCAGTGCGAGACCGGGACTTCCCTCGGCCTCGATGAGCGCAAGGTAGAAGTGTGTTGAAGAGGGTACATAACCCGTCCGACGCGGCCATGCTCCTTCCTACGCACCACGCTACCCCATCAAGCTCTCGGTATCCAGTGACGTGCGTGGGCGGTCGCGGCGCAGGACCAGCGCGTCCTCGTCGGGATGCTGGTAGTACCCGCGACGACGGCCAACCATCCGGAATCCGCGGGCGGCATACAGACGCCGAGCCGGCGTGTTGGACTCCCGAACCTCGAGGAACACGGCCGACGCCAGTGTCTCATCGGCCGACGCCAGTGCCTCATCCAGCAGCACGCCGGCCACACCTTTCCCACGTACCGACGGGTCCACGCAGATATTCGCCACCTCACGCTCGTCGAGCGCGATCAGCAACGCGCAGTAGCCTACCACGCTCCCCTGCGCATCCACCGCGACCCGCAGTCGCGCATGGGCCCGCCGCAGAAGCACGGTGAAGGCATTGGGTGGCCAGGGATCGCTGAACGAGCGCGCCTCGATGCCGGACACCACGTCCACGTCGTCTGGCGACATGGCCCGTATGTAGACGGCGATGGGAACACCCGTGCGAGCCTCGTCCCCGGTCGGATCCGGCGAGTCGGTCACACCATCATCCGGCGTTGAGCGGCAATGACAACAACGGCGGCAGCGCTCGCCCATGCGACGCTTCCCACTTCACCTGCGCCTCCGCCAATCGCCCATACTGGGGCTCCCACGACGCCAAGTCCACCGGCCGATCACGCCAGGGCCCATCAACCTGCGGTAACAGCGCAGCCCGTGGGACCACCGTCGCCACACCCGGGAGCTCTTCAGGCGAAGTCACCACCGCCACACGCTGCGACGCCTGCGTTTGTGCGAGCAATTCGCCGATGGGAATGCGGGCGGCAGGTCCCGCCGCTGCTACCCGCCCCGTCGGCCACCGATGCACGGGCAAGACGTACCGCTCCCCACGCAAGGCGTCGGCGTGCAGCACCAGATCGCCGGAGATCGACGGCGGCAGCGCCGCGGCGGCCAGCAACATGCTCGGAACACCATACAACGGCAGACCGGATCCATAGCCCAGCCCTTTCACCAGCGAGGCCGCGATCCGGAGCGACGTGAAGCTGCCAGGACCATCTCCGCACACCAGGGCGCTCAAAGCCGAGGGTTGGATTCCCCCCTCGCGCAGGACGTCCTGCACGGCCGGAAACAACCCATCACTCTGCCCTGCCCCCATCGCCACTTCACGTTCCGCCAGCACACGGTCCCCCTCCACCAGCGCCACGCTGCCGGCTGTCGTGGAGGCTTCCAGAATGAGCATGACACCACCCAGCGCCGACCCGGCGGGAACGGCGGCGGAACCGGCGGAAGAATCCAATGCGGAGGACATGCCGCAGTTTATCACCGGGTTCGCGCTCCGCGCGCGGCCCCCCGGGGGATGCCCGCGCTCAGGCGGCGCGAACCGTCCTCGCGGCTGGCGGCGGCGCGCCGTGGTGTTGCAGGGCTTCGAAGCCGTTCTCGGTCACTTCAGCCAACTCGGCCAGCACGCCACCTTCGGCCAGGGCAATGGCCGCATCCAGCACGTGTGGATCGAAGGCGGTCCCACGGTCACGGGACATGATGCCGACCACTGCTGGCACGGTGAGCCCTTCCCGATACGGACGATTGGCCGTCAGCGCTTCGTACACGTCGGAGACGGCCAGCACGCGCGCCATGGTCCCCACCTGCTCGCCGGAGAGGCGCCATGGATATCCACGACCGTCCAACCGCTCGTGATGCTGCGCGGCGGCATCGGCAAAATGTTCGAACGCCTGTACGTGGCGAAGAATTTCGAGGGTCCAGGTGGGGTGCTTGCGCACTTCCACGAATTCTTCGTCGGTCAGTTTCGCCGGTTTGTCGAGAATGCGATTGGACACACCGAGCTTGCCGATGTCGTGCAACAATCCCGCACGCAATACATCGCGACTGGTCTGTGCATCAGCGCCCAGCGCGCCCATGATACGGACCGCATACCGCGCCACATTGGTTGAATGCCGTGCGGTGTACGGCGTCTTGGCATCGATGACCGCCGCAAAGGCGAAGGCGATGCGATCGAGACGTTCTGGCGTGGCCACCATCGGGGTGAGACCAGGTTCGAGCGCGATCACCTGTTGCTCCAGATGCACGATGTCGGTCAGACGATCCCACCAGACCTGGTCGGACTTCCACGACAGCAGGCGATCGACGAGTGCGGGATCGAACCAGGTTCCTCGACGTGCCCGTGCCATCTCGGTGGCGCCACGCACACCGTGCTCGATCCAATACGCCTCGAAGGTCTGCGCGAGCAGCAGGATGCGGGAGAGCAGCGGAATGTCGTTCCCGGCCAGTCCCACCGGATGCCCCAATCCGCACCAGTGTTCGTCGACATGCAGGATCGCCTCACCCGTAGCGGTGGGGAACCCGAGCACATGCGCGATCTGTGCCCCGCGTTCGCACCGCGTCTGGATGATCTCCCGCGTCAGCGACGGTGTGCGCGCGACCTGCAGGAAATGTTTGATGCGCGAGAGCGGATCGAGACCGATACCGCAACTCTTGGCAGTACGCATGGCCAGACGCCAGCGATCATGCCAATCGACGAGTCGCATGCTGCGCTTGAGTGCCTGATCGTCACTGCCGAACAGTGCCGACATGCGTGCCGCATTGCTGGAGCAACCGGAGTCTTTCAGCAGCGAGGCGTAGTACAGGGCCGCACGCGATTCCGCATCGAGGCCGAGATCTTCGCTCAAGCGCAAGGCAATGAGCGTGGTGCGCAGGGTGTGACCGGGTCGCTGACCTTCGGTGAGGTCGAGGGCGTACGTGAGTGCCGAAATCACTTCGGCCAGACGCACGGTGGCGCCCTCACGACCAGGTGACGGGAACAGCGGCTGCACCACGGCGTCCGACATCGACCTGGCTATTCAGGGAAGCCCACACGGCTCCACGACGTGTGGGGCGCTCCCCCTAGGACGACGAGCACGGCCAACCGTTACCCAGCCTACCGCACGCCACCCCTCGGCGCATGCACCTTGAGGAGGCGTCGACCAGGGTGATCGGGGTCGTGTGCCAACGAGATGCCGATGGTGTCGGAGGGCAGCATCTTCGCTGCGCGATCGGGCCACTCCACCAGCAGGACCGGCGACTGATCGACCAGCTCATCCCATCCCAGTGCCTCGAGATCGGACGGCCCTTTCAGGCGATACAAATCGACGTGCACAATGGGCCCACGTGGTGCCGCATACTGTTGTACCAGGGAGAAGGTCGGACTGGTGACGGCATCGAGCGCCAATACGCCAAGCCCGGCGCACAGGGCACGGGCGAGCGTGGTCTTGCCGGTTCCCAGATCGCCCTCGAGCGTGATCACCGTTGGACGTGGCAACACGGCGCCGAGGGCCTTGCCCCAGGCGTCGAGCGAATCACGATCGGGATTGCGCGGTGCCCCACGCCCGAGGAGATGGGCCAGCGTTTCAGCGACCACGACGTCCTCCCCCAGCGCGTCGCTGGGGCGCACTGCCGGGCGGCCGCTTGGGAGCCTGTGCGTTGCCACGTGCTTCGGACGGGGCCTGGCCCAGTGCAGTACGCACTTCGAACAGTTGGTCACGCAGACGGGCCGCCGCCTCGAAGTCCAGCGCCACCGCCGCTTCCCGCATGGCGATCTCGAGTTCGCCGACCAGTGTCTCCAACTCTTCACGGCTGCGTGGTGCCGATTCGCTCGCCAGACGACGAGGCGCCGGTGCTTCGCCCTCACGCTCCACACGGGCATCCGCCACACGCGTGATGAAACGGACTTCATCAACGCTCTTGGTGACACCACGAGGCACGATGCCATGCGCCTCGTTGTGCTCCCGCTGAATCGTGCGCCGCCGCGTGGTTTCGTCGATGGCGCGTTGCATCGAACCGGTGATCCGATCTCCGTACAGAATGGCCATGCCATGCAGATTGCGCGCGGCACGCCCAATGGTCTGAATGAGTGAACGATCACTGCGCAAAAACCCTTCCTGGTCGGCGTCGAGAATCGCCACCAGCGACACCTCGGGCATGTCGAGCCCTTCGCGCAGCAGGTTGATACCCACCAACACATCGAATTCCCCGAGCCGCAGGCCGCGCACGATTTCCATGCGCTCGATGGCGTCGATATCGGAGTGCATGTAGCGCACCCGCACTCCCATCTGCTGCAGGTAGTCGGTGAGATCTTCCGACATGCGCTTGGTGAGCGTGGTGACCAGCACCCGCTCGCCGCGTCGCTCCCGTGCCCGGATCTCGTGCAACAGATCGTCCACCTGCCCCTTCACCGGGCGCACTTCGAGCACCGGATCGAGCAGCCCCGTGGGTCGAATCACCTGCTCCACCACCACGCCTTCGGACAACTGCAATTCCAGTTCGCCCGGAGTGGCCGATACGTTCACGAGGCGCGGCACCAACGACATGAATTCGTCGAACACCAACGGTCGGTTGTCCAACGCGCTGGGCAACCGAAATCCATAGTCCACCAGCGTGAGCTTTCGTGCCCGATCGCCGTTGTACATGGCGCGGATCTGCGGCAACGTGACGTGGGACTCGTCGACCACCACGAGATAGTCATCGGGGAAATAGTCGAGCAGACAGGCCGGGCGTTCACCCGCTTCGCGTCCACTGATATGTCGCGAATAGTTCTCGATGCCGGCACAGGTGCCGATTTCCATCAGCATCTCGAGATCGAATTGCGTGCGCTGCTCGAGACGCTGCGCCTCCAGCAACTTGCCGGCCATGCGCAGTTCGGCCAGCCGTGTCGCCAGCTCGTCGCGAATGGCCATCGACGCGCGCTCGATGGTGGGACGGTTCGTGATGAAGTGTTTGGCCGGGTAGATGGCCATGCGCTCCAGGGCCGCAATCGTCTCACCGGTGACCGGATCGATTTTCGAGATGCGCTCGATCTCATCGCCCCACAACTCGATACGCACTGCCTGCTCCTCGTAGGCCGGCAGGATCTCCACCGTGTCTCCACGCACCCGAAACGTGCCCCGCTCGAAAGCCACGTCGTTGCGCAGATACTGAATGCCGACCAGGGCCCGCAGGATGTCGTCCCGGGCGATCTGCTGTCCGCGCGACAGCGCCACCATGCGCTCGCGGTACTGCACCGGATCACCGAGACCGTAGATGGCCGACACCGTGGAAACGATCACGACATCGTCGCGCTCCATCAATGACGAGGTCGCGCGCAGTCGCAGCCGGTCGATGTCCTCGTTGATGCTGGCGTCCTTCTCGATGTACGTATCGCTCGAGGGGACATACGCCTCGGGCTGATAGTAGTCGTAGTACGAGATGAAGTACTCAACGGCGTTGTTCGGGAAAAACGACTTGAGTTCCCCGTACAACTGCGCGGCCAGCGTCTTGTTGTGCGACAGGACGAGCGTGGGACGCCCCCAGTCGGCGATGACATTCGCCATGGTCATTGTCTTGCCCGAACCCGTGACGCCGAGCAGCGTCTGAATCCGGTCGCCACGATGCAGGCCGGAGGAGAGTTCGGTGATCGCTCGCGGCTGGTCGCCAGCGGGGGCGAAGGGAGCATGCAGTCGAAACGGCGCAGTCATTCTTCCAATATAGCACAATGTCGGCATTTATTCGGGATACCAATTGCGACCAGAATCTTCCCGATCCGACTTTAGGCCTATCGCCCGCTGCCGATACTCGGGCCAAGAGCTCCCGCCTCGCAGTCGAAGGCCATTTGCAAGAATGTCACAGTTGATCACCGTTTTGTTACGGCTGGTCGACTTTCAACCGTACGAAGGGGTACGATGCGTGTGATTGTCCGATGGTTCACCCACCTTTCGCTTCGCGGCCAGCTTTGGCGCACACTCGGGCTCGGCATTGCCGCCGGCGCGGGGGCGACGCTGGTCTCGTTGTTCGCATTGAAGGGCGTCGCACGCGATGCCCGAGCCCTGGAATCGCAGGCCATCCTGCCGCTGGCCGCGTCGGGACATCTGCAGGGTGAAGTGCACCGTGTGCGCGCGGCCTATCGCGACCTCGCGTACGACACGACGCTGCGTACCGAAGCACGGGCCGAGCTCACGCGCGCCATCGTACGCGTCGATTCGCTCTACCGCACGGTAGCGGTCACCATGACGGCCTCGGAAGATCGTGCGGTGCTGGATGCCTTCTATCAGCGCTGGTCTGCCGCGCAGCCCTCGCTCGCCTCGATGATGGACCGCGTGGCACAGGGACAACAGACCGAGGCGCTGGCGGTGCTGCACGGGCCGCTCAAGCGAGCCATGCTCTCCGTCGACTCGTCGCTTGCCCGCGTCACCGATCGTCAGGCATATGCCGCGGTTGGGTTGGCGATCGCGGCCGATGCGCAGGTGACGCGCAGTCTCTGGTTGGCCCTGGCCACACTGCTGGTCGGCATCTGTGCCGCATCGATTCTTGCCAGCCTGGTCATCGGGCGCGTGAGCAATTCGTTGGCCCAGGTGCGTGATCGCCTCACCTCGCTGCAGCAGCACTGTATGGCGGGGCTGGAATCGGCCACGTCTGCCCTGGCGGTGGGCAATCTCGATGAACAAGTCGTGGCACGCACTACGCCCGTGGAGATCTCCGGCGGTGATGAGATTGCGGCCGTGGCGAGCGAGCTCAATGCCACGATTGCTCGCGCCCAAGCCGGTATCCAGTCGTATTCGCGAGCGGTGGTGACGATTCGTGCGATGCTGGCCGAGACGGGACGTGTCGTGGGTCGTGCGCGTCTGGGGGATACCGCGGCGCGCGCAGAGAGCGACCGCTTTGCCGGTGCGTTTGCACAACTGCTCACCGACTTCAATCAGGCGCAGGATGCCGCTCGCGAACCGGTCGTTGCCGCACTGGCCGTGTTGGAGCGTGTCGCCGAGCGTGATCTGTCGGTGCGGGTGAAGGGCGAATTCCCCGGTGATCATGCCCGCCTGGCGTCCGCGATCAATATCGCGGTGGTCAACGTCTCCGATGCGTTGTGCAAGGTGGAAGTGGCCGCCGAGCAGATTGCCAGCGCCTCGTATCAGGTCAACGGTGGTGGCCAGGAGATGGCCTACACGATGGCCAACCAGGCCGAGTCGATCGAAGGCATCACGCGCGCCATGCAGGAACAGACCGCCGCGACCGCTCGCACGACGGAGACACTCGGTCAGACGCGTGAGCTGTCGGTGGAGATGCGCGGCCGATTGCACGAGGGCACCAAGTCCATGCGCGAGTTGTCCGAGGCCATGGCCCGCATGCGTGGATCGGCCGAGCGTACGGCGCAGATCGTGAAGACCATCGACGAGATCTCCTTCCAGACCAACCTGCTGGCCCTGAATGCGGCCGTGGAAGCCGCGCGCGCCGGTGATGCTGGCCGTGGGTTCGCCGTGGTGGCGGGCGAAGTGCGGCAGTTGGCCATTCGTGCCGCATCGGCCGCGCGCGAAACTGCAACGCTCATCGAAGAAACCGTGACCACCACGCGCGAAAGCACGATGATCAGTGACCACGTACGGTCGCAGCTTGATGTCATCGACGCCGATGCGGATCGTGTTGCGACTCTGGTACAGGAAGTGGCGGACGATTGCCGCATCCAGCGCGATCAGATTGCCCAGGTCAATGAGGCGGTGGCGCGGGTCAGCGAACAGACGCAGACCGCGGCCGCATCGGCGGAAGAATCAGCGACCGCCGCCGACGAACTCGACGCACAGGCAGCGACCATGCGTGATCTGGTGCGTTGTTTCCTGGTGCAGGATTCGAAGGGGGGGGCACGCACGATGGCCCGTCGTATTCCGCATGAAGCGCCGAATCATCCGGTGCGCGAGCGCCGCGATGTGCCAGCGGTGCGAAAGGCCGCTCCCGCACGTGCGGCAGCGCAGCCACGCCGTCCTCACGCTGCGGTGGGTTGATCCACCGCGTCGATCGCGAACCGCGAATCACACACCGGCGGGCAGCCTCCGGACGACCCACATCGGCGCCGCTCTCTTCTCGAGGGTGGCGCCGATGTGTTTCCCGGTGCAGTCAGTCGTCGGCCGTGATCTTTTCGCGACGGCTGACCACCGCAATCCCCTTCACACGGCGCGCGGCTTTGATGATCCGCTCGAGGTGCGCGAGGTTCTCCACTTCGACCATGGCCGCGCCGGTCACGCGACCGTCGGTGGTCTTGAGTTCGAGGCTCTTGATATCGGTGCCGGTGGCGCTCACGGCGGCCGCGACATCGGCGTAGAGTCCGCGGCGGTCGGTGCCTTCCATCGCGAGGCGCACCACAAATCGCTCCCCCGCCATTTCCTGCCAGTCAATATCGAGGCGCCGTTCAGGTTCGTGCGCCAGTAACAGCAGATTCGGACAATCGCCGCGGTGAATGCTCACGCCGCGGCCACGCGTCACATATCCCACGACGCGGTCACCCGGCACCGGCTGACAACATTGAGAGTACCGCACCAGCAAGCCGTCCGCGCCTTGGATGCGGATCCCCTTGCCCGTACCACGGACCCGATCGACGATCCGCTCGAAGGTGCTGACCTTCTCGGTTTCTGGCGGTGTCGTGTCGAGATCGGGGTGCAGCGCCTTGAGCACCTGCAGCACATGCAGATCGCCCGCGCCCACCGAGGCGATGAGATGCGTGGCGTCCTTGAGCTTGAGCTGCTTCGCGATCGGCTGAAGCTTGTCATCGTCCACCTTGGGCAGCCGGCGGCGACGTAGCTCACGCTCGAGGATCTCCCGTCCAAGGCGCATCGCCGACGAACGCTCTTCGAGGCGCAGCAACTGGCGGATCTTGTGTCGCGCCTTGCCCGTGTGCACATGCGCCAGCCAATCTCGGCTGGGTTTCGCATTCGGATTGGTGAGAATCTCCACCGTTTCCGAATTCTTGAGTTCGCGCGAGAGTGGCGCGATGCGTCCGTTCACTTTGGCGCCGGCGCAGCGCGCGCCGACTTGCGAGTGCACGGCAAAGGCAAAATCCAACGGCGTCGCCCCCTTGGGCAACTGAATCACGTCGCCGGTGGGGGTGAACACAAAGATCTCGTCCTGATACAGGTCGAGCTTGAGGAACTCCAGGAACTCACCGGGCGTTTCCGCATCGAGCTGCAACTCGAGCACCTGCCGGAACCAGGCGAGATGGCGATCGAGTTCGTCGGAGTTCTTGGTGTTTTCCTTGTACAGCCAGTGCGCGGCGATACCGAAGTCCGCCGTGCGATGCATATCGCGTGTGCGAATCTGGATCTCGAACAATTGGCGTCCGGGTCCAAACACGGTGGTGTGCAGCGACTGGTATCCGTTCGACTTGGGCTGCGCGATGTAGTCCTTGATGCGCTCCTGCACCGGCGTCCAGCCGTCGTGAATCACTCCCAGGGCGTGATAACACTCCAGCACGTTGGGCACGATGACACGAATGGCCAGCAAGTCGTAGATGTCCTCGTAGGGACGATCGCGTTGCTGCATCTTCTTGTAGATCGACCACAGGTGCTTCGGTCGACCGGTTACTTCCACATCGGCGATGCCCGCATCGGTGAGGCGCTTCTCGAGCGGCTCGCGCATCTGGGCGATCAGCGCTTCGCGCTCCCCGCGTTTGGCCGCCACGAGCCGGGCCAACGTCTTGTAGGCATCGGGCTCGAGATGCTTGAATGCGAGATCCTCGAGCTCCCAGCGCACCTTCGCCATACCAAACCGATGCGCCAGGGGCGCGTACAGATCGCGCGTCTCCTGGGCGATACGGCGACGTTTTTCGGGCGCCAGCCAATCCAGCGTGCGCATGTTGTGCAGCCGGTCGGCGAGCTTGATCAGGATGACACGCGCATCCTTGGCAATGGACAACAAGAGCTTGCGGTAGTTCTCCACCTGCCGCTCTTCACGCGACGACATCGGCAGATTCGCAATCTTGGTCAACCCATCGACGATCTGCGCAATCTCGCTGCCGAACTCCCGTTCGATGTCCTCGACCGTGATGTCGGTGTCTTCCACGATGTCGTGCAGCAAACCCGAGGTGACGGTCGCCGTGTCGAGCTGCAGATCGGCCAGGATGCGGGCCACTTCGATGCAGTGAGACACGTACGGTTCGCCCGAATGCCTCACCTGTCCGGCATGCGCCGCGTCCGAATACTTGTACGCGCGCACGAGCAGGTCATGGTCGAGCCGATCATAGGCGCCCTCGGCGCCCGGCCCGAACCCAGGAATCATCTCGTGTAGCGCGATCGTCGTCACAACGCCTCTGTTTCCGCTGAAGACCAATGACGCCCGCGCCGTCCAGCGCCGCATCATTACCTGCCGTGTTTTCCACCCGTTCTCCGGAACATACGGGCTGGCAGGGCTTTCCTGCAGATCGTGCCCGCCGGGAGCAGGATGTACCCGATATACACCGTCCGCCCCGTCCCGGGTCGTGCGGCGGTCTCTTCAGAGCAGCCCCGCTTCCGCGAAACTGACGTATCGTCCCCGGCCCACGATGATGTGATCGTGCACCGGGATATCGAGCAGCCGGCCCGCCGCTACCAACTGCTCGGTGACCGCCCGGTCCTCGGCGCTGGGGGTGGGATCCCCGCTGGGGTGGTTGTGCACCAGAATGACGGCCGCGGCCCGTTCGGCAATGGCCTCCCGAAACACCTCGCGCGGGTGCACCAGCGAGGAGTTGAGGAGCCCACGCGTGATCAACACGTCCCGCTCGAGGCGGTGCTGGGCGTCGAGAATGGCGACATGGAATTCCTCCACCGGCGCATCCTGCAGGCGCGGTGCAAAGGCGGCCGCCACATCACGAGGCCCCCGCAGCGGCAACCCGGCTTCACGCGCCTCGCCGGCCATGCGTCGCCCCAGCTCGAGGGCCGCGTGTACCGCCGCGGCTCGCGCCACCCCCACGCCGCGAATGCGGGTGAGCGCCGCCAGGGGCATCGCTGCCAGCCGCCCCAGCGAGCCCCCACACTGCTCGAAGACCACCTGCGCGCAGGCGACGGCCGACGTGCCCTGCTGTCCAGATCCCAGGAGGGTCGCAATCAACTCGGTGGTGCTGAGCGCCTGAGAGCCCAGCGCACGCAAACGTTCGCGCGGCCGTTCACTCGCCGGCAGTTCCTTGATGCGAAGTCCGCCGATCGGCGTGGGTGTGCCTGGGGGCGTGGGCTCGGGCAACGGGTGAGACATGCAAATCTCCGGCGCAGGGGAATCGGTGTGGACTGGGATCGAGAGCGCCCCACTATGCCGGTGTGTCGGACAAATCCACGTACCATGCCATTGCGCCCGACCCCATTTCTTCGCCGTGGCGCCCGAGTGCCCGTCCCTTGTCGCTCTCGGCGCCGAAGCATTTGTTCAGTCATGTCCACTTCGCCTGCCACTACGCACGAATCGTTCGACCCTGCCACCGACGCGGACTGGGACGCGTTACGCGCCCTGGGGCATCGCATGCTCGACGAGTTGCTCGATGCACAACGGGCCCTGCCACATTCCCCCGCGTGGCGACCCCTGCCCGACGCCAAGCGCTCGCTGTTCGATGAGAGCGGTCCACGTACCGGCATGGGTGCCGATGCCGTGTACGAACGATTCCGCACGCATGTGCTGCCCTATGGCAATGGCAACTGGCATCCGCGCTTCTTCGGCTGGGTACAGGGAAACGGCACGCCATTGGCCATGCTGGCCGACATGCTTGCGGCCGGCATGAATCCGCATCTGGCGGGATTCAATCAGGCACCGGCGCTGGTCGAGCAGCAGGTGATCGGATGGTTCGCCGAGTGGATGGGCATGCCCGGTGCGAGTGGTCTGTTTGTCACAGGCGGAACGATGGCCAACGTGCACGGTTTGGCCGCGGCGCGATTCGCGGCGTCTCGTCAGCGCGATCACGATGTTCGGACGTCAGGAGTGCAGACCTGGCCGGGCGAGACGATGCGGGCGCCACTCGTGTTCTACGGATCGTCAGAGACCCATGGCTGGGCCTACAAGGCCGCGGAGTGGCTGGGACTGGGACGGCGCGCATTCCGCCAGGTGCCGGTCACCGAAGACTTCACGGTGCGCATCGATGCACTCGAACAGCTCATCGCCGAAGACCGCGCAGCGGGACTTGAACCATTTGCCATTGTCGGCACGGCGGGCACCGTGAACACGGGGGCTGTGGACGACTTGCAGGCGCTCGCGGATGTGGCCGCCCGTGAATCCCTGTGGTTTCACGTCGATGGCGCGTTCGGTGCGTTGCTCGCACTGGCGCCATCATTGCGCGATCGGTTGCGCGGCATGGAGCGCGCCGACTCCATCGGCTTCGACCTGCACAAGTGGGGATCGATGCCCTTCGAGTGCGCGTGTGTACTGGTGCGAAACGCGGATCTGCACGAAGCGGCCTTCCGGCAGCAGGCGGCCTATCTCGGTCCGATGGCGCGGGGCGTCAGCGCCGGCGGGCAGCGATTCAACGACCGCGGTCTGGACCTGACGCGTGGCTTCAAGGCGCTCAAGGTGTGGATGCAACTGCAGGCCGATGGCGTGGAGAAATTCGGCCGCATCATCGAGCAGAATGTGCGTCAGGTGCAGCGGTTGGTGGCGCTTATCGACAGCCACGCCGAGTTGGAGCGTCTCGCGCCCGCGCCGCTCAATGTGGTGTGTTTTCGCTATCGTCCAGCCGACCAGTCATCGAGTGACGCAGCTCTGGACGCACTGAACACCGAACTGCTGCAGCGCCTGCAAGAGCAAGGCATTGCCACCCCTTCGTCGACCATCATCAACGGACGGTTTGCCCTGCGTGTGGCCCATGTGAATCATCGCACCACGCTGCAGGATATCGATGATCTTGCGGAAGCCGTGGTGATGATCGGGCGGGAAACACACGCGGCGGCCTGATGGTTTCTCAGGAGCCGCCGCGTGGTGAATATCAGTTCTTAGAGCGTGCCGGGTGGGCGGGGCTTGGCGGTGCGTCCAGAACCGCCGCTGGAGCCGCCCGACGAACCGCCGCTGGATGAGCCAGCCGAGCTTCCGCCGGAACTACCGCTGGATCCACCGCTCGACATACCGGAGCGTGGTGCTGCGGATTCGCCGCCACCACCGCCAGTGCGGGTATAACCACGCCCCTTGATGGCGCGCCCCTGTGGCTGCGCGACACCCGGTGGGCCGACGACAATGACCGGACCACCGCCGTAGTAAATGCCACCACCCCACGGTCCGCCGCCCCATGGGCTCAAGCCCATGCCATACGGATAACCGAACCGGTTGGCGAAGCGCAGGCTGTTCATGCCGAACCACGGATTGAACGGATCCCATGCGCCGTAGCCATACTGCCAGCCCATGCCCCATGCACCGCTGCCGCCCGGGCCGTAACAGAAATCATCGTAAAAGCTGCAACGTGACATCCGGTTCGCCGACACCGTGGGTGGCGCTTCGACGATGGCATTGGCCGCGAGACCGCGCTGTGCCATCGCTTCGTTCGGGCGCACCGAAAAAGCCCGCGGATTGGAGACGGCGATCATCATATCGATGACGCGCGGCGGCATACCACGATCAGCCAGGCGCGTGAGTGCCTTGCCGTCGAGATCGAAGCCCGTGCCGAGTTCGGCCAACCAGACTTCGGTGAGCCCCGGCGGTGTCTGTGTGGCGACATCGAGCACCTGCTCGCCATTCACCGGTGCGCCCATGGCCAAACGCAACGACGAGTTGGAGCGGCTACCGGCGGTGAACGAAACGCCCGGTGGCAACGCCGCGCCTTCGTTGTAGCGGAATCGCACCGTGGTGGTGGCTTCATTGCCACCGACCTGCAGGTGCTGCAACTGCAGCCACTCCCCTTCCGGCGTGATGGTCATCATGCCGGTCTCGGTGCGCTGGAGATTCCGCGCGCAGGTGAGATCGGCGCGCATGATCAGGCGTGCGTTGTCGGAGGTCCACGTCGCTTTCTCGGTACCGCGACAATCGTCCACCACCTTTTCCGCCGACGTGCCGGCCGCTGGCAACGTGTTGCGGGAAAGCAGCGAGTCGCGAGAGAACAGCATCACGTCGACACTGCCTGCCACCTGCGTGGATGGCACGACACAGGCCTGCGTGGGCGCGGCCGATTGGGGCATGTCGGTATTGTCGATCGTGCGCCAGCAGCCGATCCATGGCTGAAAACGCGCGTCGACGGGCTGTGCCTGCTGCGCATGCGCCGAGGACATGGGCGAACCACCGAACAGCACCACCGCTGCCAGCAACAGTCCGCCGGACGCTCCACTCACGCGTTGTGTGTTGCGAATCATGGGAACCTCCCGAGTGTCACGAGAATCAGAAACGGAACTGCAGGCCGGCTGTTACGCCGACACCTGACAGGGAGATCGGATCGAACCCACCGAAGTCACCGCCGAGCGACGCGTTGCTGACATCGTATCGCAATTCGGTGATGAGACCGACGGAGCGGTTGACGTTGAACGTCGCTCCTGCCGCGCCGTAGCCCAGCGCGCCCCATCCCGAGGATGTGAGCTTGCTGCTGAACACATCGTTGGTCTCGAAATCGATGAAATCGCCCGACTGCCGGAACTGGTAGTACATGGTGCCGCCGCCGGCCGCCACGTACGGCACGATGCGCGATGGCACCCAGGCCAGCCGGCTGATCTGTCGGCCGGCCGGCAGCAGATTCCACTTGAGCCCGACGGCGAGCGGCACGCGCCGGAAGGTCGTTTGCTGTTCGATGGGCAGATCGTTGTTGTCTACAAAACCGCGGTATTCCGAATTGGCGCGCCGACCGCTGGTGCCACCGCTGAACTGCAGTTCGAGGCGCTGCGAAAGCGGCACCGAGATGTCGGCCATGAACGCCGCGCCAAGGAAGTCGCTGCGGCCCACGGTGAGGTCTTTCGACACGAAGTCGAAGACATCGCTGTTGGCGCTCGGTTGGCCAGCGCCGGCGCGAATGGAGAGAGTGGCCGATGGTCGACGGAAGAGGTACCCGTCTCCACCGCGAGACTGCGCAGACAGCGCTGCAGGAATCATTGCCGCACAGGCCAGAACGAGCCGCCATGTCATCGCCGGGATCTCCGAAGAGGATATGGAACAAATATACCCAAAGGTGCCGGACCAGATCCGCCTCCGGCGCGGTCCGTCCCAATTACCGCTCCGCTTGACCGCGCCGGAGTCCAGAGCTGGCTCGTTAGCCGCCAGCAACATGCCGTTCTCCGTCAGCCAACCGTCAGCGATCTGCGTCGCCGTAACACATTGAATGGAACCCGCCATTTCCCCCGTACCCCACGCCCACTCGATAATTTTCCAACATGGCGTCCCCCACTTCTTCCGGTGAGCCCGCAGCAGGCGCTGTCCACGACCACGCTCACGGGCATTCGCATGGGCACTCCCACGGCGCGCACGCCCACGGCGGGCATGGCCATCATCATGCGCCGGCCTCGTTCGGGCGGGCGTTTGCGATTGGTACCGCGCTCAATCTGGCGTATATCGCGCTCGAGGCGGGATACGGACTGCGTACGGGCTCCATGGCCCTGCTGGCGGATGCCGGCCACAACCTGAGTGATGTGCTCGGATTGCTGTTGGCCTGGGGCGGTGCCACCCTCGCCCAGCGGGCCGCCACCGCGCGCCGCACCTACGGCTTCCGCAGTTCGACCATCCTCGCCGCCCTGGGCAATGCGGTGGCGTTGCTGTTGGCCATCGGCGCCATCGGATGGGAGGCCATCGGGCGGTTCGCCAATCCCGAACCAGTGCCGGGCGGCGTGGTCGCCTGGGTCGCCGCCGTCGGTATCCTCGTGAACGGATTCACGGCGTGGCTCTTTGTCGGTGGACGTGACACGGACCTCAACGTGCGCGGTGCCTATCTGCACATGGTGGCCGATGCGGCCGTTTCCGCAGGTGTGGTGATTGCCGGCATCACGATCGCCTTCACCGGTTGGCAGTGGCTCGATCCCACGATCAGCCTCGTGGTAGTGCTCCTCATTGCGTACGGCACCTGGGGGCTGCTGCGCGAATCGGTGGATCTCGCATTGCAGGCCGTTCCGTCGCATGTCGATCCGACCGCCGTGCGCTCCTACCTGCTCGCACTCCCTGGAGTGACCGGCGTGCACGATCTGCATATCTGGGGCATGAGCACCACCGATACGGCGCTCACCGCACACCTCATTCGTCCCGGCCACGCCGACGATGCCGATGTGTTCCTCTCCGATGTGGCGCACGCCCTGGAAGAGCGATTTGGTATCCGGCACCCCACCATCCAGATCGAACGGGGCACGGGGGCACACCCGTGTCACCATTGCCCGGACGTCGTGGCGACCTCGTGATCCCCTGAAAAACTCAGCGGGTCGTCAGCTTTCGCTCACGACCCGCTGGCTCCGATGTGTCAGGCGCGCCTTACAGATTTGCGCCGTGGCACTTCTTGAATTTCTTGCCCGAACCGCATGGGCAACTGTTGTTGCGCGGCGTCGTTTCCCAGCCCGGTGGCAGTGCACCACCGCCGGCTTCCAGTGAACGAATGGAGCCTGCACCGACAATCGCCGGTGTGCCCCGAGCCAGCAGACGGGCTTCGCCAGCAGTGTCTCCCGCGTCCCCTTCGTCGTCCGCTTCTTCGGTGTCGTCGGACTCGATCGACTCCATCAGCTCTTCGGGCGGCACATCTTCGAGAATACCGAGCGCGTTGTAACGACGCGTGGGCCGCGCGCCTTCGACGCGAGCCACCTCGGTCGGCAGGGGCTCGAACGTCTCCACCGGTGTCTGTTCGAACACCAGTTGTGCCTTGAGGAACCGTTCCGTGAACGTGTGCGCCACATCGTGCATGAGCTCCACGAACATGGTGTACGCGTCCTGCTTGTACTCGACCAGCGGATCCTTCTGTCCCCACGAGCGATAGTGGATCGACGCGCGCAGTTGATCGAGATCATACAGGTGGTCCTTCCACTTCTCGTCGATCACACTGAGCGTCACCAGCGACAACAGGCGACCCGAGAAGCCCTGACCATTTTCATCGGTGACCTGGTCGAGGCTTTCGATCTTCTGGGCAAACGCCTCGTGCACGGCGGCCACGGCCTGCGCTTGTGCGTCTTCGAGCGAGGTGGGACGGTCGTGCTGCACGAACCCAGGCACCTGCAGCATGTAGTGCATCATCAGGTCCTGCTGCACGTACTCGAAATCCCATTCTTCGGGCTTGTCGAACGTCGCCAACGCCTGCTCCACGCGGCGTTGCACACCACGTTCGAGCATCTTCGTGGCTTCACCCTTGAGCTCTTCACCACCTTCGAGTGCAAACGCCCGCAGCGAGTAGATCACCTCACGCTGCTGGTTCATGACGTCATCGTACTCCAGCAGTCGCTTGCGGGACTGGAAGTTCTGGAGTTCGACGCGCTTCTGGGCCTGTTCGATGGAGCGCGTGATGAGCGGATGCGTGAGCACCTCCCCATCCTGCGCGCCCATGCGATCCATCAGGCGGGCGATGCGCTCCGAGCCGAAGAGTCGCATCAGGTCGTCTTCGAGCGACAGGAAGAACTGCGACGCACCCGGATCGCCCTGACGACCCGAGCGACCGCGCAACTGCCGGTCGATACGACGGGATTCATGGCGTTCGGAGCCGATGATGTGCAGACCACCGATCTCCGTGGTATCCACTTCCTTGCCATCGGCATCGTGCACCTTCGACGGACGCGCTTCCGTGGTGCCAGCGCCCAGCTTGATGTCGGTACCGCGGCCGGCCATGTTCGTCGCGATCGTGATACCGCCGCTGCGACCGGCTTCCGCCACGATCTCGGCTTCGCGCTGGTGGTACTTGGCGTTGAGCACGTTGTGCTTGAGCCCCGCACGCGCAAAGAGGCGGGCCAGCGTTTCGGATGCTTCCACGCTCGCCGTACCCACGAGCACCGGATAGCCCAGATCGTGCAGGCGCTTGGTCTCGTCGACGATGGCGTTGTACTTCTCACGCCGCGTCTTGAACACCAGATCCTGACGATCATCACGCTGGATCGGTCGATTGGTCGGAATCACCGACACTTCGAGACCATAGATCTGGTGAAACTCGCCTTCTTCCGTCTCGGCTGTGCCGGTCATGCCGGCCAGCTTCTCGTACATGCGGAAGTAGTTCTGAATGGTGATCGTGGCGAGGGTCTGCGTCTCGCCCTTCACCTGCACACGTTCCTTCGCTTCGACGGCCTGGTGCAGGCCTTCGCTCCACCGACGACCGGGCATCGTACGGCCGGTGAATTCGTCGACGATGAGCACCTGCCCTTCCTGCACCACGTAGTTGACGTCGCGCTCATACAACGCATGGGCACGCAGCAACTGGTGGATGATGTTCAGCCGCTCACTCTTCGTGGCGTACTCGCGCTCGACCAGGTTGCGCTGTTCGAGACGCTCCGCCGGGCTGAGCCCATGATCCTTGTCGATCTGGCCGATCAGCACCGAAATATCCGGCAAGACAAACGTGTCCGGATGATCGGGCGAGAGCCAATCGAGGCCCTGCTCGGTGAGGTGGACCGTGTGGCCCTTCTCGTCGAGCACGTACAGCAGATCGTCTTCGACGGTGCGGAACGCGCGCTTGGACACGGGCAGCTTGCGATCGGCAATCACGTCGAGTTCGACACGCTGCACGAGCTGCTTCACCCCGGATTCCTGCAGCACCTTCATGAGGCGCTTGTTCTTCGGGCCACCCAACTGCGCCTTGTAGAAGTGCAGCGCACCGCCCTGCTGATCACCCGCTTCGAACTGGCGCTCGCCTTCGGCCACCAGCGCATTCACCAGGTCCGACTGACGGCGCACGAGGCGTTCCACCGTCGTGTTGAACTCGGCATACTGCCCGTCACTCTCATTGCCCACCGGGCCCGAGATGATGAGCGGTGTACGGGCTTCGTCGATCAGGATGGAGTCCACTTCGTCGATGATCGCGAAGATGTGCGGACGCTGCACGCGCTGCTCGAGCGAGACCACCATGTTGTCGCGCAGGTAGTCGAAGCCGAACTCATTGTTCGTACCGTACGTGATATCCGACGCGTACACGGCACGACGCTCCCACGAGCCGGGCTCGGTGTCGTCGAGGCATCCGACGGTGAGGCCCAGCCATCCGTACAGGTGCGCCATCCACTGC
Organism: Gemmatimonas aurantiaca T-27; assembly: GCF_000010305.1. Taxonomy (NCBI): domain Bacteria; kingdom Pseudomonadati; phylum Gemmatimonadota; class Gemmatimonadia; order Gemmatimonadales; family Gemmatimonadaceae; genus Gemmatimonas; species Gemmatimonas aurantiaca. The sequence goes on from NC_012489.1 coordinate 2,295,978, forward strand.
GAGTCACGACGAGCCAGATAGTTGTTCACCGTGACCAGGTGCGCGCCGCGCCCAGGCAGCGCATTGAGGTACATCGGCAGCGTCGCGACCAGCGTCTTGCCTTCACCGGTGGCCATTTCGGCAATGCGGCCCAGGTGCAACTGAATGCCACCAATGAGCTGCACGTCGTACGGCACCATGTCCCAGGTGAGTTCGTGGCCCGTGACGATGACCTTCGAACCCTTGAGGCGGCGCGCCGCCTCACGCACGGTGGCAAACGCTTCGGGCAACAGCTCGTCGAGCACTTCGGCGATGGTGGAGCGCAGTTCCGCCTCCACACCACCACGTCCGTCGACGCCCTGCAGCTCACCATCGAGCCGTTCACGCTCGGCGCTGTCGGCCGTGTCGTGTTTGGCCGCCTTCAGCTCCGCAATACGGGCTTCAATCGGCCCGGTGCGCTCGGCGAGAATGCCGCGGAACTTCGCGGTCTGCCCCTGGATCTGTTCATCGGACAGCTTGGCGAGCTGTGCTTCGAACTCGTGGATCTCAGCGAGGATGGGTTGGACGCGCTTGCGCTCACGTTCATGGCGCGTTCCAAACACCTTTCCGATCAAGGACTTCAGCATACAGATCTTTACTCCTGGCAAGGGCACCGGACGGACGGGGCCCGCCGCGCCATTCAGGCGCGTTCGGAACGCTCCGTGTCCGCCGATCCCCGGGGATACTCGCGATACAACCCTGTGGATGCGATGTAGGTCGCCACGGCATCGGGGACGAACCCCCGAATGGAGCGTCCGTCCCGAACCCGCGACCGAATTTCGGTTGACGACATGTCCACCTGTCGAGTGGACAGCACCTCAGCGACCACACCGCTGTCGCTCTCCGCATCGATCAACAGCGGCCCTTCCTGCGGCGCTGCATCGCGTGTGAGCACCACCAACCGGACCATGGACAGCAGCCGATCGACGTCATGCCAACGCGGCAATGTGGGAACCACATCGCGACCAACGAGAAGATGGAGGTGCGCGTCCGGCCAGCGCCGGCGCACCGCCTCCACGGTGTCAACCATGAAAGATAACCCGCCCCGTTCAATTTCGACCGGGTCGACTTCTATCCCCTGCACTCCCTCAAAGCAGGCCCGTACCATAGCCAGCCGATGGTGGGCTGACGTTTGGTGTGCCCCCTTGAGCGGCTGTTGCGCCGCCGGGATGATGAGCAGGTGATCAAGCCGGAGCGCCTCGAGGGCGTCCTGTGCGACCAGCAAGTGACCCACGTGCGGCGGATCAAAGCTCCCGCCGAAGAGGCCCAGTCGCACAGCCGGTCAGCCGCGCCCGACTGGGGCGGGCCGGGCGTACACCACAGGGGTACTGGCCGCCAAGGGGGCCAGCGCGATGGTATCGCGGGGGGCCGGAGGGGCCGCGGCCGCCGGAACCGCCGTGGTATCGGCGGGCTGCACGCCGCAGGCCGACCGCACGTCGGCGTCCCCGGGATACGCCTTCCACATGGCCGTGCACGTCTCCGCGGCATCTTCTTTCCAGCGGATCTTCGTGTACAGCTCATTCAACCGCAGCCACGAAAGGCGCGCCGCCTTCGTGGTCGGATACGTCGTGACGACGTCCTTGAAGTAGATGATCGCCGGATCGATCGCCCGCCGCACGCGCACATAGTGCACGCCGGTCATGTAGTCCTTCTCGGCGAACCACTCTTCGAGGGTGGAGATCCGGGCCTTGGCGTCCTCGACTTCCTTGGCGTCCGGATAGGACGACAGCAACGCCCGCAGCACCGACACCGCCTTCTGCCCCTGCTCCGGGTCGAGTGACGGTCGCCGCCAGATACTCTGATACGACCGCCCACTGCCCAGCATGGCGGTGGGCGCGAGCGTGTCGTCGGGGAACCCATCGGTGACCCGTTCGAACGCCTGGGCCGCCAGCAGGAACTCGTGTTTCCGCTCGTGCGTCAGCGCCAGGTAGAAGTACGCCGGCGCGAGCAGCGGATCCCGCGACGAGAGGTCGTTGGTGAGCCGTTCGAATCCGAGTTGGGCGTTGTCCCACTTCTTGCGCTCGAACTCCTGCAACGACGCCTTGAAGAGCGCTTCCGGCGTCGCAAAGTCCTGAGGACGGAAACCGCGGGAACAGCCAGCCACCGCTGCGGCCACACTCAGCAGCAGCATCAGGCGCCATTCCATGCGGGATGGGACGTATCTCATACCCACAACATACCCTCGACGGTGTCCTCGTGGTTCAAACCGGCTCCAACGTTCACGCCACCCCTCCAAAAGACCGCAAGCCGGCCGCCAGCGGCACAATCTGCGCCCGGCCAGGTTGCAGCTTGGCCGTCACATTCCGGGTATCCACCAGCAACGTCGCCTGGTCCACCACCCGCTGGTAGTCCACCTGCTTGTGATCGGTGATGACCACGACGGCATCCGCCCACTGCAGCATCTCATCGCTGAGTTCGACACCCTTCCGGGTGTGTCCGTCTTCGCGGAATTCCTGCACGAACGGATCGTGGAACTCCACATGGGCGCCACGCTCTTCCAGCAGACGAATCACGTCCAGCGCCGGGCTCTCACGCACATCGTCGATGTCCCGCTTGTACGCCACGCCCAGGACCAACAACCGACTGCCACGCACCGCCTTCCGCACCTCATTGAGGGCGTCAGCGACCTTCTGCACGACCCACTCGGGCATGTGCGAATTGATCTCGCTGGCGAGGTCGATGAAACGCGTCTTGTAGTTCAGCGTGCGCATCTTCCAGGCGAGGTAGTGCGGGTCGAGCGGAATGCAGTGCCCCCCGATGCCAGGCCCCGGGGTGAACTTCATGAACCCAAACGGCTTGGTGGCCGCCGCGTCGATGACTTCCCAGACGTTCACGCCCAGTTTGTCACACATGATCGCGATTTCGTTCACCAGGCCGATGTTCACCGCCCGGAACGTGTTCTCGAGCAGCTTCACGAGCTCGGCCGCCTCTGGCGATGACACCGGTACCACGGTGTCGATGCAGCTCTCGTAGAGCGCCTGCGCCACTTCCACACAGGCCGGCGTCACGCCGCCCACGACCTTGGGGGTGTTCTTGGTCTGGTAGACCGGATTGCCGGGGTCTACGCGCTCGGGGCTGAACGCCACGAAGATGTCCTGACCCACGGTCAGGCCTTTGGCTTCGAGTCGCGGCTGCAACAGTTCCCGCGTCGTGCCCGGATACGTGGTGCTCTCCAGCACGACGCAGAGCCCCGGATGCGCCTGACGCGCGATCGCATCGGCGGCGCTCAGCACATACGCCATGTCCGGGTCACGCGTCTTGGACAATGGCGTGGGCACTGCGATCGAAATGGCATCACACTCGCCGAGCCGGTCTTCCAGCGTGGTGGCGACAAAGCTGCCGCTGGCCACCGCCGCCTGCACCTGCGCCGCCGGCACATCGTGGATGTGCGTCTGGCCGGCCATCAGCAGATCCACCACGCGCTCGCTGACGTCGTAGCCGATCACGCGGAAGCCGGCGTGCACAAACTCCATGGCCAGTGGCAGGCCGACGTAGCCCAGCCCGATCACGCCGATCACACCGGACCGATCCTTGATGCGGTTCAGCAACTGTTCTTTCATGGCACTCGCGTCACTCATCTGCGATCACCGACCGAAGAAGGCGCGGACTGCCTGGATCACTTCATCGAGCTGCGCCGTGGCCAGTTCGGGATAGATCGGCAAGGAGAGCACTTCGTGCGCGGCACGTTCCGATTCCGGACACTGTCCTTCCCGGTAGCCCAGGTAGGCAAAACACGGCTGCAGATGCAACGGCAGCGGATAGTAGACGTTCGAGCCAATCCCGTGCGCCTTGAGATGCTGCTGGAGCGCATCGCGCTGCGGGACACGGATGGTGTACTGGTTGTAGATCGACGTATTGGCGGGGTCGATATACGGCGTGGTGACATCCGCCACGTCGGCAAACGCGGCGTCATAGTACGCGGCGTTCCGACGACGGCCGGCGCTCCACCCTTCGAGATGGGGCAACTTGGCCCGCAGCACCGCGGCCTGCAGCGTATCGAGGCGGCTGTTGTAGCCGACAATCTCGTGGAAGTAGGTCTTCCGACCACCGTGCGTGCGCAGCTTCATGAGCAGGTCGAACAGTACGTCGTCCTGCGTGACGGCCATGCCGCCATCCCCATACCCGCCAAGATTCTTGGAGGGGAAGAAGCTGAACGTGCCGATCGCGGCCGCCTCACCAGCCATGACCCGCTTGCCGTCGATGATGCGGCTCGCACCAATGGTCTGGGCCGCATCTTCGATCACCGGGCATGCCCCAGCCGCAGCGATCACCTGCTCGATGGCCGCCATCTGTCCGAACAGGTCGACCGCAATCACGGCCTTCGTTTTGGCGCCCACCGCGGCACCCACCGCGGCCGGATCGATGTTGAACGTGCGCGGGTCGATGTCGACGAATACCGGACGGGCGCCGACGTTGTGCACGGCTCCCGCGGTGGCGAAGAAGGTGAACGGGGTGGTCACCACTTCGTCGCCGGGCGTCACGCCCAATGCCCGCAGCGCGAGCAGCAACGCGTCAGTGCCATTCGCGCACCCCACGGCATAGCGGGACTGCGACAGCGCTGCCACCTCGCGCTCCAGGTCACTGACCGGTTCGCCGAGGATGAACGCCTGTGAATCCACCACGGCCATCAGGGCAGCGACAACATCTTCCCGGATGGTCGCGTGCTGGGCCTTGAGATCAAGAAGAGGAACGGCCATGGCTGCAGGAATGAAAAGGTCGGACGATGATGTTCAGATGTTCACACGCAGCGGCAGCGGGACATCGCGTCCCGTCTTCGCTGACTCGTAGATCCCCAGAATCAGTTCGAGCGACTTGCGGCCGGCCCGTCCATCCGTGTCCGGACGAGCTTCGCCTCGCAGCACTGACACCACATTGCGGTAGTACCCTTCGTGACCAAATCCGTACACACTGGTCGGGTTGGTGTTCGACTGCTCGACGTACTTGTCGTCATCGTCGTAGTCGGAAAACTGCCAATGTTCGACCTTGTTCACGGCGGTCCCGCCGATCTTGACGGTGCCCTTCTCTCCCAGGATCGTGATCGAGCCTTCGAGATTCTTCGGGTACGTGAGCATCGTGACTTCAATGGTCCCGATCGCGCCGGAGCGGAACTTGAGCACCGCGACGCCGGAGTCTTCCGCTTCGATACGACGAGCCAGCGTGGCGGTCTTGGCCATCACACTCTCCACGGGGCCTACCAGCCATTGCACCAGGTCGACGTAGTGTGACGCCTGATTCATGAACGCGCCGCCATCGAACTCCCACGTCCCGCGCCACGGCGCCTGATCGTAGTAGTCCTGTGGACGGGTCCAACGCACGGTGCAGTTGGCCATGTAGATGCGCCCGAACCGGCCACTGTCGATCGCGCGCTTGAGCAGCACGATCGGCGGATTGAGGCGATTCTGCTTCACGACAAACAGATGCACATGGTGATCATCGCAGGCCTGCACCAGCGCATCGGCCGACGCGAGCGAGATGGCCATGGGCTTCTCACTGATCACGTGACGACCCGCCTTCGCCGCCAGAATCCCGTGCTGCGGATGCAGACCACTCGGTGTGGCCACCACCACCACGTCACTCGGCACGTCGGCCAGCATCTGCTCGAGGCTCTGGAACCACGGCACGCCCGCCGCCCGACCCGCCTGCTCCGCGCGTTCGGCCACCGTATCGGCCACCGCGACCAACTGGAGGTCGGGAATCTTGGCGATCGCATCGAAGTGATTGCGACTGATGCGTCCGCAGCCGACCAACGACACACGAATCGGCGTTCCCGCCGGCACGATCTGCTCCGTCACTGCTGCTCCTCCAGGCGCACGACCACGTCGCCCCGACGTTCGTACAGCGTTCCCGTCCCTTCGCAGCGCAGCGTCTCGACACCGTCCGCACCGGACGCCGCCGACACGGGCACCAGACGATGCCCGGCTTCCGACATCCAGCCGATGCGCTTCGCCGGCACGCCCGCCATGAGCGCGTAGTCAGACACGTCGCGGTTGATCACCGCACCGGCGCCAATGAACGCGTATCGGCCGATGGTGACCCCGCAGACGATGGTCGCGTTCGCGCCGATGCTGGCGCCACGACGAACCAGGGTGCGCCGGTACTCATCCTTGCGCGACACGGCACTGCGCGGGTTGTAGACGTTGGTGAATACCATGGAGGGACCACAAAACACGTCGGCCTCGAGCTCCACGCCTTCATACAACGACACGTTGTTCTGGATCTTCGCGTTGTCGCCGATGGTGACCTTGTTCATCACCACCACGTTCTGGCCGAGTGAGCAGCGCGCACCGACCACCGCTCCGCCGAGCACGTGCGCAAAATGCCACACGCGCGACCCGGCACCGATCACCGCACCGTCATCAACGTACGCGGATTCGTGTACCATGGCTCCTTCGCCCAGCACAACCGCCGCACCGACATGCCCTTCGCCGGCGCGTGCGATCATTCCGGGGATGATACCCGTGGCGCTCACGCGACTCCGGCCGGCTGGGTGGATCCAGCCGTCGCCGACTCCACGGCACCGGGCGCGCGAAGAATCTCGTGCCACTCCTGCAACGAGCGCACCACCGGCTCTCGTGTACGGCGGGCCGCAATGGCTTCGAAGGCCGCGCTGGCTGCCGTCAACGTGGTGGTGTAGGGCAAACGATTGGCGATGGCCGCCTGACGCAACTTCTCGTCGTCGACCTGCGCGTGTTTACCGAGAGGGGTATTCACGAGCAACTGCACTTCGCCGTTGAGGATCTTGTCCACGCCATGCGGGCGCCCTTCGTGCACTTTGAGCACGCTGGTGACCGGAATCCCCTGCTCGCGGAAGAACGCCGCCGTGCCGCTGGTCGCCATGATCGAAAAACCGATCGAATGGAACTTCCCGGCCAACGATGCTGCCGTGGGCTTGTCGCCATCGGACACAGTGAAAAACACCGTGCCCTCACGCGGCAAGGCATTGTCGGCGGCCAACTGCGATTTCATGAACGCCGCGCCAAAGTCGTCGTCGATGCCCATGACTTCACCCGTCGAGCGCATCTCCGGACCCAACACCGGATCGAACTCGCGGAACTTGTTGAACGGGAACACCGCTTCCTTCACGCTGATGTACGGCGGAATGATTTCCTGCGTGAATCCCACCTCGGCGAGCGTTTCGCCCAGCATCAAGCGTGCTGCCACTGAAGGCAACGACACGCCGATCGCCTTCGACACAAACGGTGCCGTGCGGGACGCACGTGGGTTCACCTCGATCACGTACACCTGGCCGTCCTTGTAGGCGTACTGCACGTTGATCAGCCCCACCACACCGAGCCGCTTCGCAAACGCGATCGTGTGTTCTTTCATCTGCGCCACGGCGGCCGCAGGAATGAGATACGGCGGCAGGATACACGCGGAATCACCGGAGTGAATGCCGGCGCTCTCGATATGTTCCATCACCGCACCGATCACCACATCCGTACCATCGGACAGTGCATCGACATCGGCTTCGAAGGCGTCTTCGAGGAACCGGTCCACCAGCACGGGCCGTTCTTCGCTGACCCGTGCGGCGCGCTCGAAGTAGTCGCGCAGCGACACCTCGTCGTGCACGATCTCCATGGCCCGACCGCCCAGCACATACGACGGCCGCACCAACACCGGAAACCCGATACGCTGCGCAATCGTCACGGCTTCGTCCACACTCGTGGCGGTGCCGTTGGCCGGCTGTTCGATGCCCAGCTCACGGGCAATCGCTTCGAAACGCCGGCGATCTTCAGCCGCATCGATGGCGTCCGGCGACGTGCCCAGGATCTTCACCCCGGCCGCTTCGAGTGGACGCGTGAGCTTGAGCGGCGTCTGGCCGCCCAGTTGCACGATCACCCCTTCCGGCTGTTCGCGATGCACGATCTCGAGGACGTCTTCGAGTGACAGCGGCTCGAAGTACAACTTGTCCGAGATATCAAAGTCGGTGGAGACCGTCTCGGGGTTGGAGTTCACCATGATGGTCTCGTACCCCTGCTCCCGCAGCGCCAACACAGCGCGCACGCAGCAGTAGTCGAACTCCACGCCCTGTCCAATGCGGTTCGGTCCCGATCCGAGGATCACGACCTTCTTGCGTCCCTCCGTGGCGGCTTCGCTTTCTTCGTCGTAGTTGCCGTACAGGTACGGCGTGCTCGACGGAAACTCGCCCGCGCAGGTGTCGATCATCTTGTACGATGGGCGCACACCCAGCGCCCACCGTTCGGCGCGCGCATCGCTCTCCGACTGGCCACGCAACGCACCCAACTGCCGATCCGAGAAGCCAAGCCGCTTCATGCGACGCATCGACACCGCGTCCACGCCGGTCAGCTTTTCATACCACTGCTCGGCGTCGATCAGTTCGCGCAACTGGTCGAGGAACCACGGATCGATGGCCGTGATCTCGTACAGCTCCTTGGTATCCATGCCCAGCAGCATGGCGCGCTTGAGCTGGAAGATGCGTTCCGGTGTGGGACGACGAAGCGCGCCACGCAGCTCTTCCTTCGAGCCCTCGGTCAGACGGTCATCTTGCAGACGCTCGGCAATCGTCCAGCCGGAGCGACCCGTTTCGAGGGCACGCAGCGCCTTCTGGAACGCCTCCTTGAACGTGCGCCCGATCGCCATCGACTCACCCACAGACTTCATCTGCGTGGTGAGACCGGGATCAGAGCTCACGAACTTCTCGAACGCAAAGCGCGGGCACTTCACGATGACGTAGTCGAGTACCGGCTCGAAGCTCGCCGGCGTCGTCTTCGTGATGTCGTTCGGTACTTCATCGAGCGTATAGCCCACCGCGAGCTTGGCGCCGATGCGGGCAATCGGGAAACCCGTAGCCTTCGACGCGAGCGCCGAAGAGCGCGAGACGCGCGGGTTCATCTCGATGACGATCAGTTCACCGTTGGTGGGGTTCACGGCAAACTGGATGTTGCAACCGCCGGCATCCACACCGATCTCACGAATGATCGCCACGGCCGCATCACGCATGACCTGATACTCCCGGTCCGTGAGCGTCATCGCCGGCGCCACCGTGATGGAATCGCCCGTGTGCACGCCCATCGGATCGAGGTTTTCGATCGAACAGACAATCACCACGTTGTCCGCACAGTCGCGCATCACTTCGAGTTCGTACTCCTTCCAGCCGAGCAGCGAACGTTCGATCAACACCGAGTGCACCGGCGACAGATCGAGCCCACGACGCACGATGGTTTCGAACTCTTCGCGGTTGTAGGCAATGCCACCGCCCGTGCCGCCCAGCGTGAACGACGGGCGGATGATGGCGGGGAACCCGGTCTCTTCCACGGCCGACAATGCTTCTTCGAGTGAGGTGACCGTGCGCCCCGTTGGGCAGCGCAGACCGATCTTCTCCATGGCCTCACCGAACAGCTTGCGATCTTCCGCCACACGAATGGCGCGCGCGTTGGCGCCGATCAATTCGCAGCCGTACTTCGCCAGTACACCGCTGTCGTGCAATGCGAGCGCCACGTTCAGCGCGGTCTGTCCACCCATCGTGGGCAGCACCGCATCCGGACGCTCCTTGGCGATCACCTTCTCGACGAATTCCGGCGTCACCGGTTCCACGTACGTGCGATCCGCAAACTCCGGATCGGTCATGATCGTGGCCGGATTGGAGTTCACGAGAATGACTTCGTAACCCTCCTCACGAAGGGCCTTGATGGCCTGTGTTCCGGAATAATCGAACTCAGCAGCCTGACCGATCACGATCGGCCCAGAGCCAATCACGAGAATCCGGTGCAGGTCAGAACGTCTCGGCATGGAACAGATCGTCGATGATGTCGTCGAGAGAACGCGTGGCGCGCCAACCCGTGGCGCGCTGCAGCTTCCGCGGATCCCCGATCAAAGCGGGGACATCAACAGGTCGCACCAGTGAAGGATCCTCGGTGGGTACGGCGCGGATCCCTGCTCGCGCCACTACCCGATCGAGAACTTCACGCACCGACCATCCGGTGCCGCTGGCCACGTTGTACGCCTCACCCGGCGTACCCTGTCGACAGAGGGAAATATACGCAGCCACCACGTCACAAACATGGAGGAAGTCGCGTATCGGCGAGAGGTTGCCCACCGGCATTGGCGTACCGGGTGCGGCGTCGGTCAGTCCCCGAGCACGCGCGACAAGTGCCGGCAGCAAAAATCGCGGCGGCTGCCCCGGTCCACTGTGGTTGAAGCTGCGTGCGACCATCGTGCGCAGCCCTGTGGCGCGCCAGCACTGGAAGGCCAGCACCTCCTGCGCCGCCTTGGTGGCCGCGTACACCGTGCGTGGTGCCTGTCGGGCGTCCTCACTGAGCAACGCGCCGTGGCTTGCATCACGTCCGTACTGCTCGGCACTTCCGGCGAGCAGAATCACCGGGTCGGCCCGGCCTTCCTGACGGATGCGGTCGAGGTGATGCAGGAGGCGCGCCGTGGCGGTGACGTTGATATCCCACGCCGCCGCCGGATCGGCCGCCGCCGTGGGCAGGTGCGAGATGGCGGCCAGGTGGATCACCACGTCCGGCGCGGCTTCGTCCACGACGCGCTGCACGAACCGGTCATCGCGCAGATCGCCAGATCGCCACTGAATACTCGTCGGCATGACCGGCACACCGCGACCGGCCGGCACGTCAGCGTCAGGGGTCATCGTCAGCCCAAAGACATCCGCCCCCTCAGCGGACAGGGCTGGCAACAGCCAACTGCCAACGAACCCCGACGCCCCGGTCACAAGGACACGGCGAAGCGGTCGGGGTTCGATAGGCGACATGAGTGCGTCGGGGGTCACCGCGCCGAGGCGTACCGCGCCAGATCCGCCTCCACCATCATGCGCACCAGCTCTGGAAATGCGACCTGCGGTGTCCAGCCCAACTGTTCACGGGCCTTGGTGGGATCGGCGACGAGCAGGTCCACTTCCGCAGGACGGAAGAAGCGCTCGTCCTGCACCACGAACTCACGATAGTCGAGCCCGACGGCGCCGAAGGCCGCATCGCAGAAGTCGCGCACGGAGTAGGTCTCTCCGGTGCCGATGACAAAATCATCGGGCGCATCCTGCTGCAGCATGCGCCACATCGCGTCGACATAGTCGCCGGCAAAGCCCCAATCACGACGGGCGTCGAGATTACCAAGACGCAGTTCGCGCTGCAGACCGAGCTTGATGCGCGCCACCCCGTCGGAGATTTTGCGCGTGACAAACTCGAGGCCACGTCGCGGCGACTCGTGATTGAACAGGATGCCGGACACCGCGAAGAGGTTGAAGCTCTCGCGATAGTTCACCGTGATCCAGTGTGCGTACACCTTGGCCACGCCATACGGCGAACGGGGATAAAACGGCGTGCTCTCGCGCTGCGGTGTTTCCACCACCTTGCCAAACTGCTCGCTCGAACTGGCCTGGTAGAAGCGCGCTTCCGGCGCCGCCTTGCGCAGCGCTTCCAGCATGCGGGTCACGCCCAGCGCGGTGAACTCGCCGGTCAGCACGGGCTGATTCCACGAGGTCTGCACAAAACTCTGGGCCGCGAGATTGTAGATCTCGTCGGGGCGGGTGGCCTGCACGACGTCGGTCAGCGACGTCTGGTCGAGCAGGTCGGCAGACGCGAGTTCGATACGATCGACGAGGTGCGCGATGCGTTCGTACGGGGTGGTCGACGAGCGACGTACCACGCCAACGACACGATATCCCTTCGCGAGCAACAGCTCAGCGAGGTAGGAGCCATCCTGTCCGGTGATACCGGTAATGAGCGCAGTCTTCACGCGGTGAGAGCGGTGTGGGTCAGGAAAGGGGCAGATAGGCAAAACGGGGAGCATCGCAACGCGCGAGCTCCCCGCTTGTACACCGGACCACAAGAATCAGGCGACGGCGACCTGGCCGCGCGGCGCGCGCTGCACCTTGCCTGCCGCGAGGCAGCGGGTGCACACCTTGACCTTGATGATCTTGCCCGCTTCGAGCGTACGCACGACCTGGAGGTTCGGCTTCCAGGTGCGGCGGGTCTTGTTGTTCGCGTGCGAGACGTTGTTGCCGAACGCAACACCCTTGTCGCAGTGGTAGCAGCGATTGCGATTGATAGCCATGGGTGTCGTTCTCAGCTGAGGATCAGTTCGATCCGCGCCATCTCTGCACCGTCACCCTTGCGGTGGCCGGTCTTGAGAATGCGCGTGTAGCCGCCCGGGCGTGTTGCGAACGCAGGGCCAAGCTCCTGAAAGAGCTTGTCTGCTGCTTCACGCTTGTGGACATGCTTGCCAGCGAGCCGACGCGCATGGAGCGTGCCGGTGCGGGCCTTGGTGATAAGCTTCTCGACGAACGGGCGGAGCTCCTTGGCCTTGGCCTCGGTCGTCTCGATCGCTCCCTGCTCGATGAGCGAGGTCGCGAGATTGCGGAGCAGCGCGAGGCGCTGCTCACTGGTCCGCCGGAGCTGGCGGTTGGCCTTACGATGGCGCATGGGAGATCAATCCTCGTCGTCGTCTTCGTCGGGCGCATTTTCGGCAGCGCGGCTGGGCGGGGTGCCCATGTCGAGGATGCGGACACCATCCGCACTCTCTTCGTAGCGCATACCAAAATTGAGCCCTTCCTTCTCGAGCAGCGCGGCGATTTCCTGCAAGGACTTCTTACCGAAGTTCTTGACCTGAAGGATTTGCGCCTCGGTCTGGCGAACCAGATCGCCGAGCGAGCGGATGTTGGAGTTTTTCAGGGAGTTGACCGAACGAACCGAGAGTTCGAGATCGTCGATCGGGGTACGGAACAACTCGGCGAGACGGATGGCGTCGCTGTTGGCGCCGTCACCGGCCGTACCGGGCTGCGCGGACGCGGAGGAACCAAAGCCCACGAAGTACTGGAAGTGGGTCTGGGCCAGCGCGGCGGCGTAGCTCACCGCTTCCTCGGGCGACATCGTGCCGTTGGTTTCGACGGTAAGCGTCAGGCGGTCGTAGTCGGTCCGCTGTCCGACGCGAGTTTCCGCGACGGTGAAGTTGACACGACGGACCGGGCTGTAGATGGCATCGATACGGACCACGTCGACCGAAAGGTTCTTGTCGGCGGGGTGCTGGTCGCTCTCGATGTATCCACGACCCTTGTTCACGTAGAGCTCGATGTTGAAATCGCGCTCGCCGGTGATCGTGAAGATGTGATGTGACGGATCGATGATCCGCACACCGCCCGTCGCGATGATGTCTGCGGCGGTGACGGTACCCGGGCCGGACTTGCTGATGCGGAGCACGGTCTGCTCCACTTCATCGGGCAGCGCGAGCGTCAGCGTCTTCAGGTTGCCGATGATCTGGTGCACGTCTTCCACGACGCCGCCGATGGTCTGGTGCTCATGCACCACGCCATCGATACGGAACGCCCACACGGCGGAGCCACGCAGCGACGACAGGAGCAGTCGGCGCATCGCGTTGCCCAGCGTGTGTCCGAAGCCGCGTTCGAGCGGCTGCAGACGGAATTCGGCCAGATTGGGACTGTCCTCGCGCTTGGTCGCTTCGACAAGCTGCGGGCGGACAAGCCCTGAAAGATCGATCGTTGCCATGATATCGTGAGATTGAGGTCACGCTGGTGCACAGCATCAGTGCACCAGCGACGCGCTGCCCCGCCCCGAACGCGCGGCAGCCCCGTAGAGGGGTTCGGGCCCCGACCCTGCTTACTTCGAGTACAGTTCGACGACGAGCTGTTCCTGCGCGGCGAGCGGTACCGCCTGACGCTGCGGCTTCTCGAGCACGCGACCGGAGAACGACTCCTTGTCGACCGCGATCCACGAGAGCGACGCACCACGCGACGCCTGCTCCATCGCACCCTGCACGAGCACGAGCTCACGCGAGGACTGCTTGACGCGCACTTCTTCGCCCGGGCGCACCGCGTACGACGGGATGTCGAGCTGGCGACCCTTCACTTCGATGTGGCGGTGGCGGATGAGCTGACGCGCGGCCTTGCGGCTCGGCGCGAAACCCATGCGGAACACCACGTTATCGAGGCGCGTTTCGAGCGCGGCCACCAGGTTGTGACCGGTGATACCGGCCTGCGTGGCGACCTTGTCGAACGTGTTGCGGAACTGCTTCTCGGACACGCCATAGATGCGCTTGATCTTCTGCTTCTCGCGCAACTGCTTGGCGTATTCCGACATCTTCTTGCGGCGGGCCGTGGCCTGGCCATGCTGGCCGGGCGCATACGGGCGACGATCGATGGCGCACTTTTCCGTGAAGCACTTGGTGCCCTTGAGGAAAAGCTTGGCGCCTTCGCGGCGACACTGACGGCAGCTGGGTCCGGTATAGCGTGCCATGGTCAGACCCTCCGACGCTTGGGGGGACGGCAGCCGTTGTGCGGGATCGGCGTGACGTCACGGATGGACTTCACGGTGAGCCCTGCGGCGGCGAGCGCCTGGATGGCCGATTCACGACCGGAGCCCGGTCCCTGCACGCGCACATGCACGCGGCGCACGCCGAGCGTGAGCGCTTCGCGCGCGCACTGCTCGGACGCCACCGTGGCGGCGAACGGCGTGGACTTCTTGGACCCCTTGAAACCGGCCTTGCCGGCCGATCCCCACGACACCGCGTTGCCATGCATGTCGGTGATCGTGATGGTCGTGTTGTTGAACGTGGCGCTGACGTGGGCGATGCCTTCCGCCTCGACGACGCGCTTGGTCTTCTTCGCGGTAGCCATGGCTTACTTGGTCACCTTCTTCTTGCCCGCGATAGCGCGGCGCGGCCCCTTCTTGGTGCGCGCGTTGGTGTGCGTGCGCTGCCCGCGCACGGGGAGGCCGCGGCGATGACGCGTCCCACGATACGAACCGATGTCCATCAGGCGCTTGATGTTCATCGCAACTTCGGTGCGCAGGGCACCCTCGACGCGATGATTGCGCTCAATTTCCTGACGGAGCTTGTTCAGGTCGTTGTCGTTCAGGTCGCGAACGCGCTGCGCGCTCGACACACCGGAGGCTTCGAGGATCTTCTGGGCCGTCTTGCGGCCGATCCCGAAGATATAAGTCAGGCCGATCTCCACCTTCTTCTCACGCGGGAGATCAACACCAGCGATACGTGCCATATGTGCGCTTCCCCTCAGCCCTGACGCTGCTTGTGCTTCGGGTTGCGCTTGCAGATGATGCGAGTCACGCCCTGTCGCTTCACGACCTTGCAGTGCTCACAGATCGGCTTCACGCTGCTGCGAACTTTCACGGGTCACCTCGGCGCTCATGCGCCGATGGAAGTCTCCCGCACCACCGAATCGGCGGCCGGCCGGACTCCCCATGCTTGTTCATCGCCCCTGAAGCATCGTTTCTCACGGAGCGACAAACGCTCCTTACGAAACCGATTCCGCGCACAGGCGAAGCAAAAGTGGCCAGCGGATTGGCCGAGGAAATCTCACCTTGGTATGGACGCAAAAAGCCCAAAACGAGGCAAGACCCGCAGCTTAGCGGAGTTAACCCCGCCTCGCAAGGGTGCCGGACTACCGTAAACTGGCGTGGACCTGACCCATCGCCGACACCGGATCCGCCGCCCCGGTCACCGCCCGACCCAGGATGAGCCAGCGCGCACCGGCCTCCGCCGCTGCCGCGGGTGTCATCACGCGGCGCTGATCGTGGGCGTCGCCGCCTGGGAGCCGAATGCCGGGGATGAGCAGCCCCAGCCGGTCACCATGGGCGCTCCGGACCGCCGCAGCCTCGTGACCCGAGCACACGATGCCAGCCCCGCCCTGCTCGGCCACCGTGCCCGCCAGTCGCAGTACTTCCTCCTGCACATCCACCGGGGCCGTCCGGCCCCAGGCCGCAGCGAGACCGTGGCTGTCGGTGCTGGTCAGCACCGTCACGCCCAGAATACCGCACCGGCCGTCCGGCGCACCCTCCTGCGCCCCCGCGACCGCCGCCGCGATCATCTCCGCGCCACCACTGGCGTGAATCGTGAGCAAGGACGCGCCATGGCGGGCCACACTTCGCGCTGCCCCCCGGACCGTATTGGGAATGTCGTGCAGCTTGAGATCGACGAAGACCTCCTTGCCCTGTGCGCGGAGCCAGGCCACGATCGCCGGCCCCTCGGCGGCGAACAGCTCGAGTCCCACCTTGTAGAAGCCGCACGCGTCTCCCAACTGGTGCACCACGGCTTCGGCGCCCATCCGATCCGGCACATCCAGCGCCACGATCGGAATGACCGTCTGAGATCGCGCGGAGGTCGAAGAAGAGCTTTCGGCTGTCACGAGGGCCACTGCAGAGTTCCGATCAAGGTCGTGATGTCGCGTACCCCTTCGCGGTCGCACCACCGCTGGAGCTGTCGCACAATGCGTTCTGGTGCGCGCGGATCGCGCAACGCGGCCGTCCCGACGCCCACCAGCGACGCACCGGCCATCAGGTATTGCAGCGCGTCGTCGCCGGTACTGATCCCACCGAGCCCGATCAACGGCACCGTCGGCAGTGCGCGACTGACCCGCCAGGTGGCCAGCAATCCCACCGGCAGCAAGGCCGGACCACTGACCCCACCACTGCCAAAGCTCAGCTTGGGGCGGCGGCGGTCGGTGTCGATGACGGTGCCCGGCATGGTATTCACGAGCGTCAGCCCGGTCGCGCCAGCGTCCACCGCCACCCGGGCGGTGTCGGCGATGGCCGCGCCCAGCGTGGGCGAAAGCTTCACAAAAATCGGCCGCTTGGTGGCGCCGCGGGCCGCGGACACCAACGCATGCAGCGCCTGTGGATCCGCACCAAACTCCAGCCCCCCTGCCTTCACATTCGGGCAGCTCACGTTCAGCTCAAACGCATCCACGCCCGGCACGTCATCGAGGCCACGCACCACGGTGGCAAAATCCTCGATGCTGTTGCCCACGACGTTCACGAACACCCGGGTGCCCGGATGATGAGCGGGGAGCCACGGCAAATAGTCGCGACGCACGGACTCGAGTCCGGGGTTGGCCAACCCGATCGCGTTCATCATGCCGCCCGCAAACTCGCTCACCCGCAGCGCCGGATTGCCGGGCCTCGGGGCCACGCTCACCGCCTTGGTGGAAATACCACCCACCGCCGACAGATCGAGCACATCCTCGAGCTCCTGCCCAAATCCGGCCGTTCCCGACGCCAGCACCACGGGGTTCCGGAACGCCAGGCCGGCCACGGAGACGCTGCCGGGCTTGGGGCCACCGCTGGTCAGGGGCGCCGCAGATCGGGCATCCGGTGGCGTGGCACTCACCACACTGGCTTGCAGGGTGCTCGTCACGGGGTGCTCACTTTGCGTTCGTATTCAGCCAGGTAGCGCACGATCGCGTCGGCCAGTGAGGCCGCCATCTCGGCCTGCTTTTCGGGACTGGTCATGTAGGCCGAGTCGTTGGGATTACTGCCAAAGCCAATCTCGACCAGGACCGCCGGCATGAAGGCGGTGACGAGCACGACGAACCCCGCCTGCTTCACTCCGCGGTTGACGCCCGGATGCACCGCCTTGAGGCCGCCCTGCACCAACTGCGCGAGGCGACCCGATTCCCGGAGGTGTTCGTTCTGGGCCATGTCCCGGATGATGAATCCCAGTGGATCATCCCGGCTCGCATCGGCCGTGGTCTCGAATCGGATGGATTCGTTTTCCATGGCGGCCACGCGGCGCTCGTCCTCCGTCTTGGCCTCGGCGAGAAAGTACGTCTCGTATCCGCGGGCCCCGCCGGGATTCTTCCAGCGGGGATTGGCGGCATTGACGTGAATGGACGCGAACACATCACCCTTCGCCTGATTCGCGATGCGCCCACGATCGCCGAGGGAGATGAGCGTGTCCGTGGTGCGTGTCATGACCACTTTGACATTCCGCTGCTCGAGCGCCTTGGCGAGCTGCTTGGACACGGCCAGCGTGATGTTCTTCTCGTAGATCTTGCGCGGCGCACCGATAGGGCCGGACATGCCATTGTCGGGTCCACCGTGTCCGGCGTCGACCACGACGACGTGCTGCCGCGCGCCACCACCGGGCGAGGTGGTGGTCACCCGCGGCGAGGGCGGCGCATTCGGTGCTGGTGCGCTGCCGGCGGTACTGGCCGCCGTACTGGCCGCCGTACTGGCGGGAGGTTGCTGCCGAGTGGGCGTCGCACGGGCTGGTGCGGGTTCGGTGCGCGCTCGTGCCGCGACCACCGCAGCAAACCGCCGCAACTCCCCCTTGTCGGCATCGAACATCACCCCCGCGCCGATGCGCGGCAGCACGTCCACGGCCAAGGTCAGGGGCACATACAACGCCGTTCCCAGACGATACACCCGTCCGGTCAGCGGCAGCGTGTCCCCCGCGACGATGGCCAACGTGCTACCCGCTTCCAGATCGAGTCCGGTCGTGCCCACTTCGAAGCGATAGCGTGCCGACGCGCGTTGGCTCACCACCTGACCACCAAGGGCCTCGGCCAGAGCGTCCGCTCGGACGGCGATACCTCCCTCCGGGTGCCGGACGGTGCTCACCGTACGCACCCGATCCCCCACGCGTACCGTGAGGGCCTGCGCAGGGGTCGCTGGGGCCGACGGGCCGGCGACCTGCAGGAGCAGCGCGAGGGAGGTCAGCGATACCAGCATCGTCAGCGGTGCCGCAGGGCGCGGGCGATCTCACGATCGGCGTCGCGGCGCTTGATGTCCTCGCGCCGATCATGCAATTGCTTGCCACGCGCGAGGGCGATGCGAGTCTTCACGCGACCGTCCTTGAAGTACAGGTCCAGTGGCACGAGGGTGAGCCCCTGTCGCTCGACCGCGCCAATGAGTCGACGAATTTCGCGCCGATGCAGCAACAGCTTCCGCGTGCGGGTGGGCTCATGGTTGAACATGTTGCCCTGGCCATAGGCACCGATATGCAGGTTCAGCAGAAAAACCTCGCTGTCCTTCACGATCCCGAAGGCATCGGTCAGGTTCGCGCGTCCATCACGCAGGGCCTTCACTTCGGTGCCGGTCAGCACGATGCCCGCTTCCCACGTCTCGAGAATCTCGTAGTCGTGTCGCGCACGCTTGTTCCGCGCAATCAGCTCGTTCTGTTCGTCGGTGTCCTTGGTTGCCATACGCGTGGTAACGTAATCGCTGGAGCGCTGTGAAGGCGGTCAAGGTGTGAGGATCACGATTTACGGCGTTGACTTCCGCGCCGCGGCTGGCCATTCTTCTCGCCCTGCCGCTCCCTAGCCACATCGGGTGCGGATCTGCCGGAGTGGTGGAATTGGTAGACGCGCTGCGTTCAGGGCGCAGTGTCCGCAAGGACGTGCCGGTTCGAGTCCGGCCTTCGGCACCTCGCGTCTCCTGCTCGTGCTGAGCGAGTATGGAGTTCGGTAGTTGAGATTCGACAAACGGGCCATGGTGCTAACGCATCCATGGCCCGTTTGTCGTTTACCCCGTTCGCCGTCTGCCGGTCCGCGCCTAGTGCCTCAGCGCCGAGGGCCGGACATCCTCCGGAAGCGCGGCGTCGCCAAAGGCGGCCCGGAGTGCCTCATTGAGGCCACCGCGATGTTGATGCACCACCTCGGTCGCGCGCTGCAGGTCGTCAAACGACGGGTTGGATGCTCCTGCCCCCTCGAGCAACACCCGCGCCAGCCGGGCTGCCGGCACGTCGGTGCTGCCGCGCACGGCCAGAGCGGCGGTATAGGCGCGCCACCGGGCATTCCACTCCCGGCCGGCCTCCGCGTTCTGCCGGGCTTCACTGGCGATCATCGGCGCAAGCTGGTGCGCCACATCGGCCGCCGTGCGGTCATCGAGTGCGTCCCGATCGGCGACAATCAGTCCCACCGCTCGACGCACAAAGGCCAGCTCCCGCCCCGCGCGGGAGGCCTCACCGGTCAACTCACTCAGCCAGCGCAGGTGCGCCGGATCCGGGTCACGGAGGACGTGGCTCAGGTAAATCGCCACACGACGGCGGCGGTCACGGGCCGCCTGCCAATCACTCCAGAACCCCATCGCGCGTGTCAGGGCTGCAGGATGGGCAATCCACCGGGGATCGACGGGGCCACGTAATGCGGCACCCCGACACGATCCCGCACCACGGACTCGTCGGCGAGCAGATCACTCAGCTTCACGCCTTCCAGCACTTCGTCGATCCGCTGTTGCAACAGCATCCAGACTGGACGGATGCTGCAGTTCTCCGACTCCGAGCACCGACCGGCGTCCACGGGATGGCTCACACAGTGGAGGTCGAACGTCGTGAGTTCGGATGCCTGAATGACATCACGCACCGAGATCTCGCTGGGCTTGCGAGCCAGCATATAGCCGCCTCGCGCACCACGCGTGCTGTTCACGATCCCTGCGCGACGCATCCGGAGCAGGATCTGCTCGACGTAATCGCCCGGCAGTCGCTCGCGAGTGGCCACATCGCGTCCAGTGACTGGTCCCGTCTCTCCACGGCGCGCCAGATGCAAGGCGCAGATCAGCCCATACTCGGCCCACGTTGTAATCCGCATATGTCGAGTCTAGGCCTCGGGGGCCCTTGAAACAAGGCATCGCCGGGGTTCCGCGCCCTCAGCCTGCCGCCACCGATCCGTGTTTTCCACTCGGCACGCCGATCTCGGTCATGCGGCGCAGGTTCAGGACTTCGTCCACTTGATCGGCCGGCAAGACCCCTTCCCGCCGCACCAGATCGCGGATCAACACCCCTTCTTTCACCGAGCGCTTGGCGAGCTCGGCCGCAGCAGCATACCCGATTTGCGGCATGAGGGCGGTGGCCAGCGCCGCGGAACGCTCCACCCAGTATTGACACATCGCTTCATGCGCCTCGATGCCCCGCACACAGCGCTCGGTGAGCGTGTTCATGGCATTGGTGAGGATCTGCATGGACAGCAGCACGTTGTGCGCAATCACCGGCATCATGACGTTCAATTCGAGCTGTCCATGTTCCGCAGCCATGGTGACGGTGGTGTCGCACCCGATCACCTGGAAACACACCTGGTTCACCATCTCCGGGATGGAGGGATTGATCTTCCCGGGCATGATGCTCGAACCTGGCTGCACTGCCGGCAAGACGATCTCGTCGAGCCCTGTGCGCGGTCCGGAGACCATCAGCCGCAAGTCACTGACGATCTTGGACAGCTCGATGGCGAGCCCGCGCAGTGCGCCACTGAACGCCGCGGCGTCTCCCATGCTTTGCATGAGCTGGATGCGATCCTGCCCCTCCCGCAGTGAGGCAATGCCACTGATGCCCCGTAGGTGCTGCACCATGAGAGCAGGATAGGCCGGCTCCACCGTGACGCCCGTGCCGACGGCCGACCCACCGATGCCGAGATCGTTGAGATAGTCCGCGGCCTCGTGAAGACGCCTGCGACACCGTGCCAGCGATCCGGCGTACGCGGCAAATTCCTGCCCCAGCCGAATCGGCATCGCGTCCTGCAGGTGGGTGCGTCCGGCCTTCACGATGTGATCGAACACCGACGCCCGTTCGCTGAGGGCTTCTTCAAGCCCCTGCACCGCGTCCGACAGTCCCGGAAGCTGGCGCAGGATGGCCAGCCGGATATTGGTGGGAATCGTGTCGTTGGTGCTCTGCGCCATGTTCACATGGTCATTCGGATGCACCGGCGCATACCGTCCACGCGCACTGCCAAGCAGTTCATTCGCGCGATTGGCCAGTACTTCGTTGACGTTCATGTTGTGCGACGTGCCGGCGCCCGCCTGATACGGATCGACCACAAATTGCTCGCGATGCTGGCCGGCCAGCACTTCGTCGGCCGCCGCCACGATGGCGTTCGCGCGCTCGGCATCGAGCCGTCCGGTTTCCCGGTGCGTCAGCGCGGCGGCCTTCTTGATCCACACCTGCGCGACAACGAAAGGCTCGAGCGGCCGCAGTCCGCTGATGGCGAAGTTCTGTACCGCACGCAGCGTCTGCACGCCGTACAGCGCATCGGACGGTACGGCGAGCTCGCCGAGTGGGTCCTTCTCGATTCTCGTGGTCATGTCGGCCTCCCGAGCACCGCGCACGTGGCGCAGCGCTCAGGGAATGGAGAGCGTGGTGTCGATCGTGGAAACGATGTGCAGCAGGGTGGTGTTGTTGAGCACCTTCTCGTTCGTGCGCCACCGCGTCAGCACCATCGACCGACGACTGGCCGGGCTGGCCATCAACACCGCGACACCATTGGCAGGAATGTCGACCGTGCCATCGTCGCGCAGCGCGCAGTAGATCTGCTCGGTCACCGACGTGTTGGCATTGGCATACCGCAGCGAAAGAATGATGGCGGACGTGGAGTCGCTCGTGCCATTCCAGCGAATCGGCAGCACCTGTCCCGCCACCAGCGCCGGCACCGGCTCGGGGATGATGGGCTCCGCCAGCTTGACGCTGATGGTGGAGGCCGGGAACGAGCTGCCCTCTCCCGGAATGGTGATCAGTGCTTCTTCACCGCGCGTATACGTGAACGGCGTGGCCTCGGGCGTGGCATATCGCTGCAAGGTGGTGTTGAAAGGCAGCGAGAGGCTCTGCGTCCCCACGGCCAGGGCCACCGACTCCCCGGCGCGGAATTGTCCGCGGACCGTCGTCGTGGTGGTATCCACACTCGCGTACACACACTGATCCGACTGCTGCAGCAGACTGTTGGGAATCGACACCGACGACGCATCGAACACGACCATCGTCGCCGAAGCTCTTCCCTGCGTGGCGCTCAGATTGCGGGCCGAGATACTGATGGCGCCGAACCGGTCGTTGCCCACGGAACTGTCGGTGAGCGAATTGCAGCCGCTCACAGACGCCACTGCGCCAAGGAGCGCAGCCGTCAGAGCCGAGGGAAATCGTATGATCGAGGGGCGCATGACAAATCCGAGAAAAGAGCGCGGAACCCTGATGCGACCGCAGTCAGGCCCCGATGGGCCTGGCGGCCCCGCGCAGGAAGGGATTGGACAGACGTTCCTGCCCGATCGTGGTAGTAACACCATGACCCGGCAATACCCGAGTTCCGTCATCGAGCGTGGTGATGCGCATCAGTGACGCCTGCATCGCCCGGGGATCACACAACGGCAGATCCGTGCGCCCGATAGACCCGGCAAAGACCAGATCGCCGGAGATACACAGCCCATGTCCCAGGAATGCCACATGTCCCGGCGCATGCCCAGGCACATGCCACACCTCGAACTGGAACCGCCCCAGCGAAACAACCGAACCTTCGGCCAGCGGTTCGGTGGCTCCCGTGGGCGTCTCGATGCTGATACCCCAGCGAGCCGCACTGGTCGCAGCATTCCCGTAGAGCGGCAGGTCCAGCGGGTGCAGCCACACCGGCACGGGGCGCTCCCGCAGCAGCGGCGCCACCGCGCCGACGTGATCGAAGTGGGCGTGCGTAAGCCAGATCGCCTCCAGCGTACAACCCGTCGCATCCACGGCGGCAAGCAATCGCTCGACCTCGTCGCCTGGATCGACCAGCACGGCCTTGCCACTCGCGGGATCCGCCAACAACCAGCAGTTCTCCTCCAGTGGCCCCACCGTGAGCTGCTGCACCTTCAACGTGTCAGAGCCTGACGGCACCGCACTCATGCCGAGTGCCCACCAGGTGCGGTGCTGATCGTCGACTCGCCCGTTTCCAATACCGGCGACTCACCGATTCCGTGATGCGCCAACCAGCGCTCCGCCTCCAATGCTGCCATGCATCCGGTACCGGCCGACGTGATCGCCTGGCGGTAGTAGTCATCGATCACGTCACCGGCGGCAAACACCCCATCCACGGTCGTCGCGGTGCGCCACGGCGCCACCTTGATGTACCCGTGCTCGGTGGTCTCCAACTGACCGTTCAGGAAACGGGTGTTGGGTGTGTGCCCGATGGCCACGAACAGACCACCCGCTTCGAGTTCACTGGTCGCGCCGGTGCTGACGTCTTCGAGACGCACACCGGTGATGAAATCGCTGCCCACCACCTCGGTGACACGGCTGTTCCAGATCACACGCACCTTGGGATGCGTGAGCACCCGATTCGCCATGACCTTGGACGCACGGAAGCTGTCGCGGCGATGCACGATCACCACTTCACTCGCGAACTTGGTGAGATACATGGCCTCTTCCATAGCGGTATCTCCACCTCCCACCACGATCAGTCGCTTCTGCCGATAGAACGGCATGGCACCATCACATACCGCACACGCCGACACACCGCCGCCGGACTGCGCGAGACGCATTTCGCTCTCCAGTCCGATCCACTTGGCAGCGGCGCCCGTGGCCACGATCACGGTGTGTGCCGTAAGCGGCTCGGCATAGTTCGGCGTGATGCGGAACGGGCGCTGCGAGAAGTCGACCGACTTGACCAGCTCGGAAACGACGCGCGCTCCATGGTGCACCGCCTGCGCCTTGATGCGATCCATCAGCTCCGGACCGCTCACGGCTTCGGGAAATCCCGGAAAGTTTTCGATGTCGGTGGTGAGCATGAGCTGTCCACCTGGCAGCTCAGTACCGACCGGTTCCCCTTCGAACACCAGCGGATTGAGATTGGCGCGGGCAGCGTAGATGGCGGCCGTCCAGGCGGCCGGGCCGCTGCCGATGATGACGAGATTTTCGGTGCGCGTATCGGTCATGGCTGCAAAAAGAAGGAATCGCGCGTTCAGTCGAGGGCCAGTACGCCGAGCGCGCCGTGACAATGGGACATGGTGCCGACGAGTACGCGGCACGGGCCTTCCCCGCCCCACGCACTCACACGCACATCGGCCTCGGCGATCGCGGCGGCATCGATCATCCCGACGCCGTACGTGCGATGTACGCAGTGAAAACTAACTGCTCCGCGAAGCGTCGGCCGGCGCGGTTCGCCCGGAACAGCGCTAGCCACGGTGGGGATCCGACCGATGGCCACGGGCATGCTCCAGTCGCGGGGTGCCTTGATCGCCGGACAACTGGCCGGTTCGATGCAATTGACCGGACACATCCAGGTGGCAAAGGACACGTAGTGCCGCCCATCCGGCGCTGCCCGCTGCCATGGTGTTTCGGGATCCACATCGAGCGGATCAACGCGCATGCCGCGTCCTGGCCAGCGGGCAGCCGCGCGCCGCATGAGCCAGTCGAGGCACACGTGTGGCATGAGCGGTGACGGGACCATGGCATCCTGACGAAGCGCTGTTGGTCCTTCGTCGAGCCATTCGTCGAGGAAGTCGTCCCATGCGGCCACCCGCAGTCGCACGGGGAGCTCGCCGTAAGCGCCTTCGTGCATGCGCGTCGCTACGGTGCAATCCGCATTCCGATCCACCACCACCACCTCGTGCACCTGCAGCGCACCACGCGCGTGCGCGCGGCCGATCTGCTGCGTGTACCAGCTACCGTAACAGCCACCACCGATCACGATGATGCGGCCGAAGACGAGCGGTGAATCCCCACGCGGCATCGTCGCGCTCGTCCGGCTCAGCGCCGCAGGTGGCGTCCGCCGTCGACACGCAGCACTTCGCCCGTGACGTAGGTGGCGTCCACCAGATAGTGAATGGCGTGCACCACATCATCGGGTGTGCCACTGCGGGCCAACGGTACATCGGCGAGAAAGCGCTGCAAGGCCGCGTCGCTCATGTGATCGGGTGCGAGTACCAGTCCTGGTGCGACGGCATTCACGCGAATGCGCGGGGCAAGCGCGGCGGCCATCGTGCTGACCAGTGTAGTCACCGCGGCCTTGGTGACCTGATGCGGAATGAGGTCGGGGTACAGCGTTTCGAACGCGAGATGATCCGACATCTGCACGATCACACCGCCATCACGCAGCAGCGGCGCCGCGGCCTGCATGAGAAAAAACGGGGCGCGCAGGTTCACCGCTTCGGTATGCGCCCATTGTGCTGGCGTCACCGCATCGAATGCGACGAACTCCATCACCGACGCCGAACTCACGACGACATCGAGCGCACCAAAATGCCCCCGCGCCGCTTCCACGATGCGCGCCGGTGCGTCGGGCTCGCGCAAATCCCCCTGCACGATCTCGACCCGCACGCCGTACTCCTGCATGAGCTGCGCGGCCAGGCTCGCCGCGGCTTCCGGCGATTGCCCATGATGCACCAACACATCGTAGCCGCGCGATGCCATGCCGCGCACAATGGCCGCTCCCACACGTCGTGCGCCGCCAGTCACCAATGCCGTGCGACGCGCGACGTTCATGGGTCAGACCGCCGTGAGTCTGGACGCAATGCGGGCTTCCTGCATGCTGAGCCACGCCTTGGGCACCAGTTGCCCGCCCAGCTTGCGAGGGCCGTCGGTGGTGCCATGCCAATCCGATCCACCACTGGGCAACACACCCAACTGCGACACATGATCGAAGAGCCGCTGCACCAGGTACGGTGGATGACTGGGGTGCAACACCTCCACCCCGTCGAGTCCAACGTCCATCAGCTTGCGGATGCGGGGCTGCGTGGCCTGTTCACCGGGGTGCGCCCATACGGCGATGCCGCCGGCCCGATGCACCAGCGCGATGGCATCCGCCACATCGAAACGATCCTTCGCCATGTACGCCGGCCGGCCAAAGCCGATCCACTTGTCGAAGGCCTCGCGGAACTCGCGCACCCAACCACCGGCCAGCATGGCGCGGGCGACATGCGGACGCCCCACCGCACCGTCTCCCGCTTCGCGCAGGACGGCGTCCATCGTGATCGGCATGCCGTGGGCGTTGAGCACCGCCACAATGCGTTCCGCGCGCACGACGCGCTGCGCCTGCAACTCCCGGAGCGCACTGCGAATGGCATCGCGGTTGGCGATGTGCAGCCCCAGCAGATGTAGCTCTTCGTTTTCG
This sequence comes from Gemmatimonas aurantiaca T-27, assembly GCF_000010305.1. NCBI lineage: Bacteria > Pseudomonadati > Gemmatimonadota > Gemmatimonadia > Gemmatimonadales > Gemmatimonadaceae > Gemmatimonas > Gemmatimonas aurantiaca. The sequence goes on from NC_012489.1 coordinate 2,322,553, forward strand.
AAGTGGGTGCTCAGTTCGACACCGGGCACGATGCGCACGCCGAGTGCTTCGCCGGCGGCGGTGGCTTCATCGAGACCATCGACGGTGTCGTGATCCGTGATGGCAATGGCCGCCAGTTGCGCATCATGCGCGGCCTGCACCACCACGGCCGGTGCCAGCGCCCCATCAGACGCCGTGGTGTGCACCTGCAGATCGACAAACGCTGGCGTCGACGCCGTGTGTCCTGCCTGATGTTCCTGTTGCTGGGCTACGACCGATATCACGACTGGGGTCACGGACGATAGCCAGCTTCGGGCGCGCGGGCGCTCGACTGCGACTGGCGAAACAGCGCCTTGAGCTGCGCTTCGCCGAGCTCCGCCAGCGACTGTTCGCGGGCGCGGGTGCGTTCCGGCGTGTAGCGCGTGACACGCACCTCGCGATCGTTCCCCTTGCCGGTCACGAAGATGAGTCCGAACTCATCACCGACAGACTGCGTGAGAAACCCCGATGGATAGACGTGCCAATCACGGCTGTCGATCCGGATCTGACGCGTGGGCATCTTCAACCTCCTCGTACTTCGCGCCAGTGGTCGGGCACATTCCCGGTACCGAGTAGCTGGGCCAGTGTGGCGGCGTCAGCGGCTTCGGTGAATTCGAGAAAGCGACCGGCTTCCATGGCGTGTTCAAAGACCCAAAAATGCGCCTGCGCTGCCGACGCGCTCTCAGAGCGCGCCGACAGCGCGGCGAGGTAGTCCGCACGCTCCGCATCCGAGACGCGGCGTTCCTGCATCGACAGCGTGCGTGGCATGTTGTGTTCAGCTCCGTTGGGGACCCGGATTCATACCCGGGGGAGCTGCCCCCGGTTCAGACGACCGCTTCGGTGACCGATTCGAGGGCCTTCTTGATATCGCCCATGAAACGATCCGCATCCGCGCCGTCGATGACCTTGTGATCGAAGGATAGCGAGAAATAGGCGCAGGTGCGGATGGCAATCGTGTCTTCGCCGTCCGCGCCCGTGATGACCTTGGGGCGCTTCTCGATGGCACCGAGGCAGAGGATCGCCGTGGTACCAACCGGAATGATCGGCGTGCCCGTCAGCGAGCCGAACGTGCCGGGGTTGCTGATGGTGAACGTGGCGTCCTGCACGTCGGTCGGGCTCAGCTTCTTGCTGCGCGCACGGCCGGCGAGATCGTTCACACCACGCGTGAGGCCGGTCAGCGAGAGTTCATCGGCGTGCTTGAGCACTGGCACGATGAGGCCCGTGGGCTCGAGTGCAACGGCGATGCCAAGGTTGATCTGCTTGCGGTAGATCAGGTTTTCGCCCGACACCGCGGTGTTGATCATCGGGTGGCGCTTGAGCTGCTGACAGACCGCCTGCAGGATGAACGGCAGGTAGGTGAGCTTCTGGCCAGACTGGGCTTCGAAGTCCTTGCGCACCGCAGCACGCACCCGCGCCACACGCGTCAGATCCACTTCCCACAGCGTGGTCACGTGCGCCGCCACCCGACGGGCCAGCGACATGTGCTCCGAGGTGAGCTTGCGGATCTTGGACATCGGTTCGACGATGTCACCGGCCCACGGCGTGGCCGCAGGGCCATGCGAGTCGGACGGCGCATGCGACACCGATACCGGCGCCGCGGCGGGAGCCGCACTACCAGCCGGACGCGACGTGAGATAGGCGTCGAGATCCTTGCGGGTGACCCGGCCGGCGATACCACTGCCGGTCAAGGCGCCGATCTCCACGCCCTGTTCGGCAGCGATTTTCCGCACGAGCGGCGACGACTTGGTGCGCACGCGTTCTTCGAACGACCCGGACGGCGCGGCCGGCGCCTTCGGGGCCGCCGGCGCGGGCGCGCTGGTGGCGGCGACAGGCGCCGCAGCCGGTGCGGCCACAACCGCCGCCGGAGCTGGGGCACTGGGAGCAGGCGCCGCCGCCGCAGCGGCCGCATCGGTCTCCAAGCGGGCCACGACCGTGTTCACGGCCACGGTGAGCCCGTCACCAACCAAGATCTCCATCAGCACACCAGCCGACGGAGACGGAATCTCCGCGTCGACCTTGTCGGTGGAGATTTCGAAGATCGGTTCATCACGCTTCACGCTGTCGCCCACCTTCTTGAGCCAGCGTGATACGGTGCCCTCCGCGATGGACTCGCCCATCTGCGGCATGATTACGTCTACACGAGCCACTCGTTCATCCTCGATCTGTAGTAGCCGCGTCGGCGGCGCGATCTGCGCGCCGCAAACGCCACAAGGCGAGGACCGGCAATGTCACCGCGCCGATCACCGCACCATAGCCCGCGAACACCCACCACTCACACGCCGGCAGCCCTGCCGACGGTGTGCAGCGATTGAAAAACCCGATGAGCTTGCCGACGCCCACTGCGGACATCGCGCCGCTCACCCCGCCGATGAAGAACGTAAAACACCCCACACCGATGTTGCGCCCCACCCGGTCTTCGGGCAGCGGCGTCGCCGGCGCAGGGGATGACGACGGTTTGGAACTCATCGGCAATACGCGGAAGGGGCGCTCAGCGCTCGACCGCCGGCCAGCCGCTCAGCGGAAATGCCGCGCGCGCTCAATAGCCGGCCTCGATGAGATGCCGCGGATCCGCCGTGCGGTGCAACACGTTGAAAAACTTCTTCACATTCTTGTCGATCCGGCTCTCACCGACCTGGTCGGTGTGCACCTCGACGAACGTGTAGTGCCCGCCTTCCATCTTCACCGACAACGCCATGGTGCCAAGCGTGCCAGAGAAGGTGCGAGTCCGCGCATCGGCGGTGCCGCGCGCCAGACCGAGCGTTCCGAAGTAACGGTCAGCCAACTCCAGGACCACGTCCGGTGTCAGCGAGGTCCGATGAAAGTGCCGCATACGGCGTCCTCTAGGGTTGCGGCCGCTTGGCCGTGCCGGTCGCCGAATCAACCGGCGCGGCGGGGGAAGGCGTAGGCACCCGAACCGACGTGGGCGTCGTGAAGTCGCCCGGCTCGTCGGCCGTGAGGATGTCCTGTGTCCAGTCCACGGTTTTCTGCAGTACTTGCGTCGAATCCCGTCGGAACTGCACGGCCATCGCCCACAGCCCGGCCGTCACATACATGAGGTGACTGCGATAAGTGCCCAGTTCCTCCGTCTCCTCGAGACCATTGGAGACGGTCTTGCGGTCCTGGTTGGTCGCAAAGATGCGCCCCTGCCCGCCCTGAATCGGCAGGCCGGTCTTCACATCATGCACCACCACCCGCCAATAGATCGGTTCCAGCGCACGCGTCGGTCGGCTCTCCGGAGAGACCCGCAACACAAAATCCTCCGTCACCAGACGGAGTTCGTTGCGACGCGGCTCTGCCGGTCCGCAACCGGCCAACAGGAGGCCGGCGGCGGTGGCGAAGGCCGCGCGACGAAGACGACGCGCGCGCAGGGAGATCATTGGTAGTATTCCAGCCCGAGGTGGGTGATCTGCTCCTCACCCATGAGGTGACGGAGCGTGTTCTTCAACTTCGTCTGCTGGATGAAAAGATCATGCTCGGGCTGCAGTCCCGGAGCGACCTGCGGCGACTTGTAATAGAAGCTTAACCATTCCTGAATGCCCTTCATGCCGGCACGCTGCGCGAAGTCCGAGAACAGCGCGAGGTCGAGCACGAGCGGAGCCGCCAGAATGGAGTCGCGGCACAGGAAGTTGACCTTGATCTGCATCGGGTAGCCGAGCCACCCCTTGATGTCGATGTTGTCCCAGCCTTCCTTGTTGTCGCCGCGCGGCGGGTAGTAGTTGATGCGCACGACGTGCGAGAAATCCTTGTACAGCTCGGGATACTTCTCCGGCTGCAGGATCGTGTGCAGCACCGACAACTTCGACTCTTCCTTCGTCTTGAACGACGCGGGATCGTCGAGCACTTCACCGTCGCGGTTGCCAAGAATGTTCGTGGAGTACCAGCCTTCGAGACCCAGCATGCGCGCCTTCATGCCCGGCGCGATGACGGTCTTCATCCACGTCTGGCCCGTCTTGAAGTCCTTACCGGACACCACGACGCCCTTCTGGTTGGCGAGCTCCACGAGTGCCGGGAAATCGGCCGAGAGATTGGGCGCGCCGTTGCAGTACGCAATGCCTTCCATGATGGCGGCGTAGGCGTAGAGCATCGACGGCGCGATCGCTTCGTCGTTCTCATCCATCGCCTTCTCGAACGCTTCGATCGTCTGGTGCTGCGGGCCGGCCTTGATGAAGATCTCGGTCGAGCCCGTCCAGACCATCGCGCCACGCTCGGCGCCATTCGCCTTCATGAAGTTGCGGATATCGGCCCGCAACTGTTCGGCGAGTTCGCGCTTCGTCTTGGCAGACTTCACGTTGGTCGCGCCCGTGATCCGCGTGACGTACTTGTTTTCGAACACGGCCGGCATCGGCTTGATGCCCTTCAGGAAATCGGCCACCGGCTCGAGGTCTTCCTTCGTCAGCACACCGGCCTTCACGGCGGCGGTGTAGGCGTCATCCGGAATGGGATCCCACGCCGCAAAGACGATGTCGTTGAGCGTCGCGAGCGGTACGAAGTCCTTGATCAGCGGGCTGCGATTGTCCGTGCGCTTCCCGAGGCGGACCGTCGCCATCTGCGTCAGCGACCCGATAGGGGCCGAGAGGCCGCGGCGCACGCGCTCGACGCCGGCAATGAACGTCGTCGCCACGGCGCCGAGGCCCGGCGTGAAGATGGCGAGCTTCCCCGTCGCCGGGGCGATGGTCGCGGGATTGCCGCGGGTCGTATCGGACACTGCGTTTATTCTCCGGGAGAAGTAGGAGCCGGCATCGTGCTGGCAATGCGATGGACGTAGGCCATGCGCTGGAAGAAGGTGATCCATGCGGTCACCGCCAACAGCGACACGATACCGGCAAGGACCCAGCCGTGGAACGCCAGACCAAAAAAGGCCTGGGGCGCCGCCAGCAGGGTGATGCGCTCAGGACGCTGCAAAACGCCCACGCGCGCGGTGAACCCGAGCCCTTCGGCTCGAGCATTGGTGTAGGACGTGAGGAACGTGGCGATGAGCGCCAACACCGCGACGATCACCATGCCCTGATTGTGGTGCACGGGGTGCGTCGCGTAAAACACGACCAGACCGCCCAGCAAAAAGCCATCGGCGACCCGGTCGAGCGTCGAATCATAAAAGGCCCCGAAGACGGAGCTCGTTCCTGTCCGCCGGGCCACGGTGCCATCGAGCACATCGAACAGGGCCGTCAGCCCGAGAAACCAACCCCCGATGCTGATATGTCCCTTGGCAAAGATCGCCCCTGCGACGCAGGTGCAGATCGTGCCGATGGTCGTAATGGTGTTCGGGCGCACACGTTTGGCTACCAACCAGTCCGCCACGGGGGCGATAACGGCGAGGTAGCCACGAACGATGGCGCTCCAGAGTGCTTGCATCAGGCAGACGTTGACGGGGCGGTCCCGGGGACGAACGGGATCGGTCTTATATCTAGCCGTGGAAAGCTAGAGGCCCCTTGGGGTCAACGGTAGAGATGGAAACGCCTGGCGTCCTTCTCGAAGGCAATGACGGCGGGCAGGACACGATCGAGGACCGCATCGGGATCCGCGCCGCCGAGCAGGGCTTCTCGAACGCGGGCAGAGCCCAGACGCTCGTCAAAAGCGGCGGGCCGCAACTGCAGCGAGTCGTGATGCACCCGAGCCAACGCCCACAAGATCGCCGCTCCGACCCGGGACGGCTGAATGCGCTCCCGATCGGTCACCTCGATGCGAATGCCGGGAATGGCCCGGCCATCGTACTTGCCATCGCCCGGCTTGGACGGCGTGAACCGCTCCGCCCGAAAGCGCACCCCGGTCAGGGAGAGATCCTCGAGCAAGCGGGCCACCGAATCCGCGCGCAGCCAAGGGGCGCCAAAGCGCTGAAAGGCCTCATTGGTGCCCCGACCCACCGAGACGTTGCTGGACTCGAACGGGACGAGGGCGGGATAAATGAGCGCCGACGTGAGGTTCGGGATATTGGGTGAGGGCCGGACCCAGGGAAGCTTGGTGTCATCGAACCACATGGTCCGGCGCAGATTGCGCACCGGCACCACACTCAACCGGGTGCCCATCTTGAATTGGGCCTGAAACAGCCGCGCCATCTCGCCCATGGTGAGCCCGTGCCGCAATGGCATCGGATACAGCGCAAAGCCGTTGGTCTTGCCACCAGGTGTTGGCGGAGACGGATCGGCGATCGTGGAGTCGAGCAACGCGCCTTCGGCGACCGCTCCCGAGAGGGGATTGGGGCGATCGAGCACCACCACCGGGATGCCGCGCCGCGCGCCGGCCTGCATCGTGTAGAGCATCACACCGACGTACGTCCACGTGCGGGTGCCAATGTCCTGCAGGTCGACGATCAACAGGTCGACATCCTGCAGCAGACTGTCCGGCGGACCGACGGTGGTCTCCTTGTAGAGGGAGTACACAGGCAACCCGGTGCGTTCATCCCGGTCGTCCGCCAGGTGTTCCCGCTCTTCGGTGCCCCGTGCGCCATGTTCCGGCGCAAAGAGCTTCACCAGCTTGATTCCGGCACGCTGGGCCCGGGAATCACTGAACAGCAGATCGATGCTGCGACGCCCCTGCTCGTCCACGCCGGTCTGATTGGTGACCAGCGCGACGCGCTTGCCGGCCACCAGCTTGATGCTATCGTCCAGCAGCACGGTAATGCCGGGTCGGACGCGACGATCCATGATCCGGCCGCGCATCGCCTCCGGAGAATTCACGTCATCGCCGGGATACGGTCCATCATTCTGCGGACCGCGACCGGCACAGCCATTCAACGTCATGCCGGTCAGTACTGCCGACAGCACGAGCAGCGTCTTGATCGCCTTCACGCGCATCCTCTCCGAAGGTCCGTGGCGCGCCCGTCGCGCCTTCCCCACCCTGGCCAACACATGAACCGACTGCGCCCCCATACCCGCAACAGTCCACGAGTGGTCACGCTGGTCGCTTCCCTGACGAACGCATGCAAACCCGGCTTTCTCAAGCAGCCGACGGCACTTCGTGACGCCCATCGCCGCTCGCGCCTGCTGCTGGCCCCGGTGGTCATCGGTCCGGCGCTGGCGATCGGCTGCGCCAGTGGCGGCATGTCCGGTGGTACGTCCAGCGCCGCGGCCGCACCCCTGGCGCCTCCGGCTGCGGTCGCCGCTCCCGTCGCCCGGGCGGTGGCCGACAGCGTGCGCGCCGTGCTCGATCGCGCCATCGCCGACAGCGCTTTCCCGGGTGCCTACGCGGTGGTTGGGACACGCGAGGGGATCATCGCGGAATATGGGGCCGGTCGCCTGGATGTGCTCGACAACACCCGTCCCAGCAATACCACCGTGTGGGATCTGGCGTCGCTCACCAAGGTGATTGGCACCACCAGCGCCATGCTGCAGCTCGTGGGATCCGGCCGGGTGGCGCTGGATAGTCCCGTGGTGCGGTACCTGCCGGAATGGACGGCCCGCGGAGCCAATCGGGTCACGGTGCGCAACCTGCTTTCGCACAACAGCGGTCTGCAGGCCGGTCGACTGTTCTACAAAGAGGCGACCACGGCCGACGAAGCCTTCCAGCAACTGTTCGCGACGGCGCCCGACACCGCACCGGGTGTGCGGTACACCTACTCGGACATCGGCTTTCTGCTACTCGGCCGACTCGTTGCCCGTGTGAGTGGTGAATCGCTCGACGCATACGACGCGGCGCACATTTTCGGGCCCCTGGGGATGCAGGACACGCGATACCTGCCGCCAACGTCCTGGCTGTCCCGTATCGCCCCCACTGAGCAAGACCCCTGGCGTGGCCGCAAGGTGCGTGGGGAGGTGCACGATGAAAATGCGCATCGGATGGGTGGTGTCGTCGGACACGCGGGACTCTTTTCGTCGGCCCGCGATCTGAGTCGCTTTGCGCGCATGTATCTCAACTACGGTCAGCTCGACGGCCAACGCATCTTCGACTCGGCCACGGTGGTAGCCTTTACGCGCGTGCAGAACCCGGCCCTGTCGCATCGCGCGCTCGGGTGGGAGACCGCCAACGGCACCAACTCCGCCGGCAAGCGGATGTCCACATCAGCATTTGGACACACCGGCTTCACGGGCACCTCCATCTGGATGGACCCGGGTCAGAACCTGTTCGTGCTGCTGCTGACCAACCGGGTCAATCCGACCCGGGAGAACCGGAAGATCGGCGCGGTCCGGACGGGGCTCGCCGATGCCGTGGTGGGTGCCCTCCGCTGACGGATCTCGAGAGCGGATCTCCGGGCCCGTTGCAGGGTTTCTTGCAAGGGGAGCACTACACTCGTTATTTTCTCAGTAGCAAGACATGACATGGAGAAGGCACCGTCCGCGGATGCGACGGTGGCTCACCATGCGGTCCATCTGGCCGGGTGTGCGCCGGCCGTATTCGGAGGACACGATGAGCACGATGCAACAGCCGGACGTCATGGTGGTGCTCACCCCAGTCGCTGCGGGTGAAGTGGTGAAGTTCATGGAAGCCGAGGGCGTGACCGCCGAGAAGGGTGGACTCCGGGTTTCCGTGATGCCCGGCGGATGCAGCGGCTTCAAGTACGGTCTCGTGATCGAAGATGCGCAGGCGGAAGATGACATCACCGTCGATGTGGGCGGGATCAAGATTTTTGTTGATCCGTTCTCCGCGCAGTACCTCAGTGGTACGACGATCGATTACGTCTCGTCCATGCAGGGTTCAGGATTTACTTTCAAGAATCCCAACAGCACCGGCGGCTGCGGTTGCGGCAGCTCGTTCTCGGCGTGATTCTCTGAGGGTCCCGGCTGGTGCACCAGTCGGTGCGCCCGCTCGCCCTTTTACCTCTCTGCACTATGTCTCTGGCTTCCGGCACACCGGCGGCCTCTGACGGTTCCCAGGCCCGCACACTCCAGGCGAGTGGCGGGCCTGCGCGCGTCAGTGGCTCTCCCTTTCTTCACGCCGGGGTCACCGGCACCACACGCGAGCGCATTCCGACGATCATCGTCGAAGCGCACGATGAGCTGGCCCGTCTGGTGGCCGGACGTATCGCCACGCTGATGCGTGAGCGCGAGGCCGCCGGCCGGCAGGTGGTCCTCGGGCTCGCGACCGGCTCGACGCCCATCGGTGTGTATCGCGAGTTGATCCGCATGCACCGCGAAGAAGGGTTGAGCTTCGCGCACGTGATCTCGTTCAATCTGGACGAGTACTATCCGATGCGCGTCGAGAGCATCCACTCGTACCGGCGCTTCATGTGGGAGAATCTGTTCTCGCACGTGAATATCGATGCCGCCAACGTGCACATCCCCGACGGCGCTCTGGCCCGTGCTGAGGTGGATGCGGCCTGCGCCGCCTATGAAGACGCGATCACGGCGGCCGGCGGCATCGACTTCCAGTTGCTCGGGATCGGCAAGACCGGCCATATCGGGTTCAACGAGCCCGGTTCCGGTGAATCGAGCCGCACGCGCATGGTGCACCTCGATTCCATCACGCGTCGTGATGCCGCGGCCGATTTCTTCGGTGAAGAGAATGTGCCGCGCGAAGCGATCACGATGGGCATCGCGACCATCCTGGGCGCGCGTGAGATCGCCATTCTCGCCACCGGTGAACACAAAGCCGGCGTCGTGCGACGTGCGGTGGAAGGTGAGATCGATCGCGCGGTGGCCGCGACGTTCCTGCAGCGTCACGCGAACACGACGTTCTATGTGGACGATGCGGCAGCGGCCGACCTGACCCGTGTGGCCACCCCGTGGTTGGTCGACGAAGTGGTGTGGGGTGAGCCGCTGACCGTGCGCGCCGTGACCTGGCTTGCCGCGCGCTGCAAGAAGGCCATCCTCAAGCTCACGCAGCACGACTACGCAGAAAACGGTTTGACGTCGCTGGTGGCGCAGCATGGTTCACCGGGCGCCGTGAATGGTCTGGTGTTCAACATTCTGGGCGCCAAGATCCGTGGCAAGAGCAAGTTGCCGCGCTCACTCAAGACGATCTGTTTCTCGCCGCACCCCGATGATGATGTCATCTCCATGGGCGGCATCCTGCGCAAATTCGTGGAGAACGGCAACGACATGACGGTGGCCTACATGACGAGCGGCAACATTGCCGTGTTCGATCATGATGTGCGCCGCTACATGGATTTCCTCGAACGCAGCGCCGCCGAAGCGTTGCATGCCTCCGGCGACGGGGTACGTGCCCTGACGGAAACCGTGCATGCCTTCCTGAGCCGCAAGCAGGCCGGCGAAGTGGACATCCGCGAAGTGCAGGACATCAAGCGCATCATCCGCGAAGCCGAAGCGGTGAGTGGCATCGAAGTCATGGGGCTCAGCAAGGCCAACGCCCGCTTCCTGAACCTGCCCTTCTATCAGACGGGCAAGGTGCGCAAGGATCCGATCGGTCCGGCCGATGTCGCCATCGTGGCCGATCTGCTGCGTGAACTCCAGCCCGAGCTGATCTTCGTGGCCGGTGACTTGTCGGATCCGCACGGCACGCACCGCATGTGCAAGGAAGCGATCGATCTGGCGCTCGAAGAAGTGTATCCCGGCACCACCAAGCGCCCGGAAGTGTGGCTGTATCGTGGCGCGTGGCAGGAGTGGCCCATTACGGAAGCCACGGTGCTGGTGCCGCTGTCCCAGGAAGAACTCACGATCAAGATCCAGGCGATCTTCAAGCACCAGTCGCAGAAAGATTCTGCCCCCTTCCCTGGTCAGGACGAACGCGAGTTCTGGCAGCGCGTGGAACAACGCAACAAGTCGACGGCCACCATTCTCGATGAACTCGGCCTCGCGGAGTATTTCGCGATGGAGGCGTATGTCATCGTCTGACCTGATCACGCCGGGCTGCCGGCCGGAGTGCTCCGCATGACGGGACGATTCGATCTCCTCGACCTGTTCGTATTGCTGCTGTATCTCGGCGGTACCACGGCCCTCGGCCTCTGGATCGGTCGCGAACAGCGTTCCGCCACCGACTACTTCGTGGCCGAACGCGCGATCCCGTGGTGGGCCGTGATGTTCTCGATCGTGGCGAGTGAGACCTCGGCACTGACGTTCATCAGCATTCCCGGGTTGGCCTATATCGGCAATCTCGGATTTCTCGAAGTCGTGGCCGGCTACATTCTCGGCCGCATTGTGGTGGCCCGTACGTTGTTGCCACGCTACTTCGAGGGCAATCTCGTCACGGCCTACGCGCTGCTCGAGACGCGCTTCGGTCTCGGGGCCCGGCGTTTCACCAGCGTCGTGTTCATGATCACGCGGGCGATGGCGGACGCGGTGCGCGTATTCGCCACAGCCATTCCCGTGGCATTGATCATCGGGCCGGCACTGCCCAAAGAGTACGCCATGCCAACCGCCATTCTGGTGCTCGGTCTGCTCACGGTGATCTACACCTATCGCGGCGGCATGAAGGCGGTGGTGTGGACCGAACTGTTGCAGGCGAGCATCTATCTGCTTGGTGGCATTTCGGCGATTGTGCTGATCGGCAAGGCTGTCGACGGTGGCTGGGGTCAGATCATCGCCCAGGCGGGTTCGGCCGGCAAACTGCAGGTGATCGATTGGTATACTGGCTTCGATCGTCCGCACACGATGTTTGCAGGGCTCATCGGTGGTGGCTTCCTGGCGATGGCCTCCCATGGCGCCGACCAGTTGATCGTGCAGCGTCTGTTGTCGAGCCGCTCGCTGCGCGACGCGCAGGTGGCCATCATCGGCAGCGGCTTTGCCGTATTCGCCCAGATGACGCTGTTCCTGTTCGTTGGCTTGGGCCTCTGGGTGCTCTATGATGGCCAAGCCTTCGCGACGGCCGATTCGATCTTCCCGACGTTCATCATCGAGCGCATGCCCCATGGCTTGATTGGCCTGATCGTGGCGGCCATTGTGGCGGCCACGATGAGCACACATTCGGGAGCGATCAATGCATTGGCCGCTTCGTCGACGCACGACATCTACCTGCCGCTGACGGGCCGCGCTCCGGACGATCCGCGCACGCTCAAGGTGGGCAAGATGTTCGCGTTGGGGTGGGGCCTGGTACTCACCTTTGGCGCGCTGTTCTTCAAGGAGCAGGGCACGCCAGTGGTGGTGATCGCCCTGTCCATCGCCTCGTTCACGCAGGGTGGTCTGTTGGGTGGCTTTTTCCTGGGGCTGTTCTGGGATCGTGCCAACCAGCGTGATGCCATTCTCGGCATGAGTGTGGGCATTTTTGCGATGGCGTTCATCGTGTTCGCCAAACAACTCATCGCGGCGTTTCCAACGCTCGAACCCACGCTGGGTGGCGTGGCCTCGATCGCGTGGCCGTGGTACGTGCTGATCGGTACGACGCTGACGTTTGCCACCGGCGTGTTGTCTTCCTTCACCCACGCTGCGCCGACTGGCGGCAGCGGTTCCACGGCGGGGATTCGTTCATGAGTGCTGGTCCACTGGACCCGACACCACTGGTCGTCGGTGTCGATGGCGGTGGCACCCGGACGCGCGTGTTGTTGTGCGATGCGACGGGCGCTGTCCTGGCCCGTGTGGAGGGCGCCGCCAGCGCCCTGCAGACGGTTCAGGAGTCGGTGGCCGCCGACATCATCAAATCGCTGATCGCCGAAGCCCTGGCGGCGGCTGATCGACCGGATACCCGTCCCGCGGTGTGTGTGGTGGGCGTGGCGGGTGCTGGTCAGGAACGGGCGGCCCAGGCGCTCTGGGCGGCCTTGGCGCAGCGTCGGGTGGCGGACGATGTGTCGGTGCAGGCCGACGCGACCATCGCGATGGATGATGCGTTCGGCGATTCGGCAGGTGTGCTACTGGTCGCCGGAACGGGTTCGGTGGCGTTCTCGCGCGCCCCGGATGGTCGTATCGAGCGCTGTGGTGGCTGGGGCCCGTATGTGGGCGACGAAGGCAGCGCGGCGTGGCTTGGCAAGCGCGCGCTGGGTGTGGTGTCGGCGTCGCAGGATGGTCGTGAGCCGGAGACCGCCCTCACCGGCGCGGTGCTGACGGCGCTCGAACTCGAATCGCTCGAGGACGTGATCCCGTGGGCCGCCAAGGCCACGCCGGGCACGTTTGCGCAGCTCGCGCCGGTGGTCGCACAGGTGGCCGCAACGGGTGACCTGCGAGCCAATGCGCTGATCAGCTTCTGCGTGGAAGAGCTGGCGCTCCACGTGCGCACATTGGCACGTCGGTGCTTTCAGGACGAACGCGCGGCGATCCCGGTGGCCTTCAATGGCGGCCTGTTGTCGCGCGGTTCACTGGTGCGCAAACGCCTCGAGCAGCGGCTCAAGAGCGCCGTGCCGGGAGCGATGATCCGGGCCGAAGAAGTGGACGCGGCGCGGGGAGCGATCAGACGGGCGAGGAGACTGCTCGGCGTGGAAGTCTAGAGAACGGACCTACGGGAGCTGTAGGGACGGAAGCTGGACCTACGGAAGCTGGACCTACGGAAGCTGGACCTACGGAAGCTGGTGACACGGGAGCTGTAGGGACGGGAGCTGGACCTACGGGGCAAAACGGGAGCTGGAGAAACGCAGAGGACACCTCGTGTCCCCATCGTTTTCCCAGCTCCCGTTGTTTGTCGTAGGTCCAGCTCCCGTAGGTCCAGCTCCCGTCCCTACAGCTCCCGTAGTCCCAGCTTCCGTTTCACCAGCCCCCGCCGTTCACGCCGTTCACGCCGTTCACGCCGTTCACGCCGTTCACGCCGTTCACGCCGTTACGCCTGCGCCGCCGCCTCCGGCTCCCCTTCTCCCAGCACGCCTTCCCATCGTGCCATGACAGCGGTGGCGAGGCAGTTGCCGAGCAGGTTCACCGATGTGCGGGCCATGTCCATGATGGCGTCCACACCGAGAATGACCGCGATGCCTTCGAGTGGCAGGCCAAACTGCGCCAACGCGCCGGAGAGAATCACCAGCGACGCGCGCGGCACTGCCGCCACGCCCTTCGACGTGAGCATGAGCGTGAGCATCATCAGCAACTGCTGGCCGATCGGCATGTCGATGCCAGCGGCCTGCGCCACGAACACGGAGGCGATGGCGAGATAGAGCGTGCTGCCATCGAGGTTGAACGAATAGCCCGTGGGCAATACGAAGGACACGATACGACGCGGGACGCCGAACTTCTCCATGGCCTGCATGGCCTGCGGGAACGCCGCTTCACTGGACGCCGTGGAGAAGGCGATCAACCAGGGTTCCTTCACCAGCGACCAGAAGCGCTTGATGTTGATGCGCGCGATGAGCGCGACCGGCAACAGCACCACGAGAATGAACACCACCAGCGACACATAGAGCGTGCCGACGAGCTTGGCGAGGTTGAGCATCACCTCGAGACCGCTCTTGCCCACGGTCACACCGATCGCGGCGCCGATTCCGATGGGCGCGTATGCCATCACGATGCCCACGAACTTGAACATGATGTCGCTCAACGACTGCAGCCAATTGAGCATCACCGTCTTGGAATCACCTTCCACGCGCGCCAGTGCCACGGCGAACAGAATCGCGAAAAACACGATCTGCAGCACTTCGTTCTGCGCCGCCGCTTCGAAGAAGCTCTGCGGGACCGTGTGCTCGAGCACCGAGGCAAACGTGGGGGTCTTTGAGGCCAGCGCCTGGAACTCTTCACCAGCGCCCACGTCCGGCGCGATCTGCAGCCCCACGCCAGGCTTCACGAGATTCACGGCCACCAGGCCGATCGCCAACGCCAGCGTGGTCACGATCTCGAAGTAGATGATCGAACGCAGCGCGAGCTTGCCCACCTTCTTCATGTCGTCGCCGTGTCCGGCGATGCCCACCACCAGGGTGCTGAACAGCAGCGGCACGATCAACGACTTGATCATGCGCAGGAAGATGTTCGCGAACGGCTTGAGGTTCGGCGCAAAATCGGGGGCCAGCCACCCGATCAGAATGCCGACCACCATCGAGATCAGGATCCACTGCGAGAAACCGATGCCGAGGAAGCCTTTTTTGCCCGGCGGCGCCGGTGCGGTGGAGACGGAGAGATGAGCCATGAAATCAGGTATCAGCGGTTGTCAGTGGGATTGCGCAGCACCGAGTGCCGGAAGCCGTACGAGAAATAGATCACGAGGCCAATAGCCATCCAGACCCCGAACGCCTTCCAGGCACTGCTCGGAAGTCCCTTCATCACGAACACGCAGGCCCCTGCCCCGAGCAAGGTCACGCCCCACACAAACGGGACGCGGAAGGGGCGATGACGGTCCGGTTCGCGAACACGCAGCACCAACACGCCGATGCAGACCACCGCGAACGCGGCCAGCGTACCGATGTTCGTGAGGTCGTAGGTGGCCGCATCATCAGCCACGAGTGAACCCAGTGCCACCGCCACGCCCGTGATCAGCGTCGTGATGTGCGGGGTCCGCGTCTTCGGATGCAGCTTGGCAGCGAACTTGGGCAGCAGGCCGACACGCGCCATGGAGTAGAAGATGCGCGGCTGACCGTATTGGAACACGAGCAGCACGGCCGCCATCGACACCGTGGCGCCAGCAGCCACGATCCAGCTCGCCGTGGACAGTCCCGCCAGCGACAAGGCCTTGGCGAGCGGGTCGGAGCTGCGCAGTTGATCGTAGGGCACCAGGCCGGTGGCCACACCACCGACAATCACGTAGATGACGGTACACACCGCCAAGCCACCCAGAATACCAATGGGCAAATTGCGCTGCGGGTTCTTCGTCTCCTCGGCGGCCGTGGAAATGGCGTCGAACCCGATGTACGCGAAGAACACGATGGCAGCACCCTGATGGATGCCGCGGAATCCGTTGGGGGCGAACGGCTTGTAGTTCGCCGGATCGATGTGCATCGCGCCCACAATCACGAAGAGCGCGAGCACGAGCAACTTCACGACCACCATGATGTTGTTCGCCCGCGTGCTCTCTTTCACGCCCTGCATCAGCAGCACCGTGATGGCTGCGACAATACCAAAGGCCGGCAGGTTCACGAGGATGGGGATCCCGCCAATGCGGGGTGCCGTCTCGAGCAATCCGTGAATGGCGGGATCACTGCTGGCTTTCACATTCCAGTAGCCATGCGTGAGCCAAGGGGGCAGATCGATCCCGAAGCCCGAAAGCAACGATGTGAAGTATCCACTCCACCCGATGGCCACGGCCACGTTGCCGACCGCATACTCGAGAATGAGCGCCCACCCCACGACCCAGGCGACGATCTCGCCCAATGTGGCATAGGAGTACGCGTACGCACTGCCGGCTTGCGGAATCATCGACGCGAGTTCGGCATAACACAGGGCTGCGAGCCCGCAGACCGCGCCGAGCAGGATGAACGACAGGACGAGGGCGGGACCGGCTCCGTAGCGCACCACCGTACCATCGGCGAGTGTCTCGCCGGCCGCTGCCGTTCCGAGCGAGGAGAAGATGCCGGCACCGATGACGGCGCCAATCGCCAACATGACAAGATCGCCAGCACCCAATGTGCGGCGCATACCATGCTCGCCATTGTCTGCGGCGGCGATCGGTTTCCGATCGAACAGACTCATGACGTCTGTTTGGCTGTGAGGAGGGGAACGACCCGGGTGATCCCGGTATGGTCGCAGGAGGTAAACGCCCTGCAACCTATCGCCACGCACCGGTCACAGCGAGTAGGTAATCTCGGTCCTGGCCCGAATGGGGACACCTTGTGCGCTCACCGCAGGACGGAAGCGAATTGCAGACAATGCTTCACGCAATTTTTTGTTGTAATTGCCATCCTTCGTGGGCTCGAAATGCAAATCGAGCACCTTGCCGGTGGAATCGACATCGAAGGTCACCACAATCGTGCCACGTGCCTTGCTGGGTACCGGGAGTGGTGGCAGGAACAGCTCCGTTGGAGCAGGCGGGTAGGCTGTCCCATTCCCGCCTCCAGTGCCCGGCCCAACGCTGCTTCCCCGTCCCGTACCCACACCGGCGCCGACCCCACCGCCACTGCCAGGTCCGCTGCCGGCACTGCCATCGCCGCCTGATCCACCACCAGACCCCGGTGTGACCGACGACGCGGTGCTGCTGGTGGCCGCCGGTGTGGTCGCCGGGGTTGGTGTTGGCGGTGTGGGTTGTGGGGGTGTGGGCTGTGGGGGTGGCACCACCGGCGGCTTGAGTACGGGTGGCTTGACCACCGGCGGTGTCAGCGTGGGCGCCGGCTTTGGTGGAGGCGTATGCACGAACTGGATGCGTTCCTGCTTGACCTGACCACCAGTCCCCTTGTTGCCACCTCCGCCACCGCCAGCCGGTCCGAGTCCGCCCGCGCCGAGCGCTGCCCGAAACGCCTCCGGGGCCGCAAAGGGGATGATCAACAAGGCGATGATGAGCGCATGCACCAACACCGCGATGACCAAGCTTCGCGTGCGCCGCTGATTGTCGACCGGAATACCGATCGGCGGTCGATATCGAGGGCGTTCGGACTGAGGCTCCCCGGCGCCGGGGATTGGAGACTGAGCGTCCATGTGGGAGAGGTGAGCGGTACAACAAAATACGGCGGGCGAGCCCAATGGGTTCACCCGCCGTATGAAACACCACGTCGGACTGTGTGTGCCCGAACGCGAGGCTCCGGTTACTTCGGTGCGATACCGATAACCTTGACGCCGGCACCGCGCGCCTGGTCCATCGCAAAGATCACGTTCGAATAGCTCACCGTCGTATCACCCTTCACGAAGATGATCTTCTCCGGACGGGGATCGTACAGTCCCTTGAGACGAGTGAAGAGCTGATCCTTCGGCACGTCTTCTTTGTTGATCGCATACTTGTCGTCCGGGAGGATCTCCAGAACGATCTGATCCGGGTTCACATTCGGCTGAGCCGGCTGCGGATTCGGATCAGGCAACTGCGTATCGATCGCCTTGCGGCTCATCGGCACGATGATCATGAAGATCACCAGGAGCACGAGGAGCACGTCGATCATGGGCGTGACGTTGATGTCGTTCGTCAAACCGCCGCTGCCACCACCTGTGGACATACCCATGGTCAGTTCCCTCCCGGGCGCAGGCGATCGCTTTCCACCAGCGATTCCGTACCCGACTGCTGCTCGGTGATGAGTGCGGCCACGCGCACGCCACCACGGGACAGCACATCGATCGCGTCGATGACCTTCAGGTACTGGAGGTCCTTATGGGCCTTCACGTACATGATGTAGTCATCACGTTCCTTGCCGTAGATCTCACGCACGAGGGTTTCGAGGTCCTCATTGCGCACCGGCTGCTTGTTCAGGTAATACCGACCCTGATCGTCGATGCCGAGCACCTGATCACCATCTTCTTCCGGATGCGGCTTGAGATTCTGCCCTTCGGGCGGAACCGCCGTGAAGCCCGCGTTGATCTGCGGGATCGTGATCATGAAGATGATGAGGAGCACCAGCATCACGTCGATCATGGGCGTGACGTTGGGATCGGCTTTTACCCCGGCCCCGCCGCCTGCGCTCATACCCATGGCGTGACTCCTTGCATATCGCCCGGCCGCTGCACTCCCGGACGTGGGAGCGCAGCACCGGACCGACGGTGATTACTTCGAGATCGGGGACTGGCCAGCGGTGTTGAACTCACGCGTGAAGCGCGAGCGGCCGAACTCACCCGAAACGCCCTTGATGAGGTAGTCGATCATTTCCTTCGACGTGTACGTCATCTCGGCCGTCAGGTTGTCAATCTTCGTCTGGAAGTAGTTGAAACCCCACACCGCCGGAATGGCGACGCCGATACCGATAGCCGTCGTGATGAGGGCTTCGGCGATACCGGCCGCCATCGAGGAGATACCACCTGCGCCGGACGTCGACATGGCCGTGAAGGAATTCACGATACCCATCGTCGTGCCGACCAGACCAACGAACGGCGCCGTCGCACCAACCGTCGCGAGCACGCCCAGACCACGCTTCAGGTCCACCACCGTCATCAGCATTTCGCGCTCAACCGCACGCTCGGCCGAGTTGATGTCGGCAACCGTCACCGAGCCATCCTGGATGAGCGGGCGGATTTCGCCCAGCGCGCCGCCAAGTACACGCGCCACATGCGACTTCTTGTAGCCTTCCGCGAGGTTGATGGCCTCAGTGAGGTTGTCTTCTTCGAGGAACTGCGAGAACTCCGGAGCAAACTTCCGCGTCTCGCCCTGCGCGCGACGCATCTGCCACCACTTCTGAATCATGATGCCCGTGGAATAGGCCGACATGATCAACAGCGTCCAGACGATACCTTTGGCAAACCAACCCATCTCGTGCCAAAGGTCCATAATGTCCATACCCATCTTACTATCTCCTGGAGGTGCGTTGGTGACGGAATCGCTTAGCGATTGAGCGAGAACTGGAACGGCTGCTGCACGAGCTGCTTCACCTTGCGGCCACCGACTTCGGCCGGGAGGAAGCGCATACGCTGCAGCGCATTCTTCACGGAAGTCGTGAACAGATCGTTGTCGGACTTGAGTGCCTTGAACGTCGCCATCTCGGCACGACCCGTCGTGTCAACCACGAACTGGGCAAGCACGGTCCCTTCGATGCCCGCCGAGCGGAGCATGTCGGGGTAGGACGGTCCCTGGGCACCCGGCGCCATGACGACGGGCTTTTCCACCTGGAAATCGAAATACGGCTGGTCGCCCTGCTGCGGGATCGGACCCTTGCCACCTTCGACACCCTTCGCGATACCACCGGCCACACCCTTACCCGAGAAGTCGGCCTCGTCCGTCACCTTCTTGGACAGATCGATTTCCGGGATGATGTTCGGGATTTCGACAGGCGCGGAAAGCACCTGGAAGCCCTTGGGTGGTGGCGGGGCAGCAACTGCGTCAGGCGGTGGTGGGGGCGGCTTTTCCGGCTCGGGTGGCTTGGGTTCGTCTTTCTTCACCTCGACGAAATCAAGCTTCTCGACCTTCTCCTCCTCGATCGCCGCTCCCGCGCCCTTTGTCACCACGATGAGCGCGGCAACAACGGCGGTGTGAACGACCAGGGACATGAAGGACCCACCGGCGCGCTTCTGCTTCTTGGCCTGAGACTCAATCAGGTTGTTGAACATCTCGCTGGTCCGGGGTAGGGCTACAGTCGCAGGTCCCGATCAGAGTGACCGAAGACCGACTTGGCGATTCTACGCTGCAGAAATGATGAGGCAATGGAAGAAACATTAGGATCGGATTAACCCGACGTTAGCATTCCCATGATCACGGAATTGCTCTCACGCCATTGACAACGGTCGACAATTTGCAGGGTCGAAACCCCACCGTGACATGCCACACGATCCTCCGCACACAAACGTGGCGGTCACGTCGCGTCTTCGGCCACCAGCGACTCGATGTTCACGATCGACTGGAACTCGCCCGTCATGCCGGATCCCGGAGAACCCGCCAGTGGCAGGGTCACCGTGAAGGTGCTGCCACGGGTCAGACGCGACTGCACCTCCAGTGTGCCCCCGTGAGCCTGTGCAATCCACTGGGAGATCGCCAACCCCAACCCCCACCCACCACGCTCCGAGGCGCGCGAACGCGCCAGGTCCGCGCGCCAGAAGCGCTCGAAGACATGCGGCAGATCCGCCGCCGCGATGCCGATCCCGGAGTCCTTCACGATGAAGCGCACCACATCTTCTTCGCGGGCCAACGAGATTTCCACTCGACCACCGCGCGGTGTGTACTTGATGGCGTTGGTGACCAGGTTGAGGAACAACTGCCGCAGCCGCGTCAGATCGCCAAGCACTTCAGCGTTCTCGAGAACCGGCGCCTCGATCTCGAGATCCTGGTCCTCGCCGAGGAGACGCGCAGTCTCCAGGACCTCCCGTGCGACCGGCATCAACTCCACCGGCTCGCGGAACAGGTCGAATCGTCCTTCGTCGGCACGCGCGAGGGTGAGCAGCGAATCCACCAGATCAGCCATGCGCGTCACCTGCTGGAGCGCTTCTTCCAGCGCGATGGCCTGTTCCGTTTCGTTGGTCGTGGGTGAGATGGCTCGCTCGACATCTGCCCGAATGACCGCCAACGGCGTCTTCAACTCGTGGCTCGCATCCGCCGTGAATCGGCGCAAGGCACCAAAAGACTTCTCGAGACGTCCAATGAATGCGTTCAGTGTCTCGGAAAGGCGCGTCAGTTCATCGCCGGCCGCCGTGACCCCCAGCCGCGAGTGCAACGATCGACCATCGGTGATCGCTTCCACCTGGTCGATGAGTTCATCGATCGGGCGGAAGGCACGCCCCGCGATGAGATAGGCAAAGGTCACCGACAACACGAGCAGCAACGGCGTGATCACGAACATCGGCCCCATCAACTCGGCCGGCGTGAAACTGATGTTCGCGGTGGACAGCCCCGCATAGACGCGATAGCGCGCATTGTCGCTCAACGGCACCACGCGCGTCGCCAACAGCAACTGATCGTTGTAGAGCTTCACTTCACGCAGCTTGCGATCCGGTTCCGACTTGCGCGCCGCAGTACTGAAGTAGTCGCGATCGGCCGCCGACAGGGCTTGCACCGCCGGCGAGGCGTAGATGTCATACCCGGTACTGTCCTGGACCAGGACATACCCTTCCAGCAACGACAGGAACGCGCTCATGCGCATGCCGATGGACGGACCTTCGAGGCGGTTCTTCTGCGCCATCACGGGCTCGGTCCCGGTATTGCGGGCCACATTGATCGCGCGCACGGCCTGATCGGCTTCCAACTGCACGCGCGCTTCGAGCTCGCGGTACAGCGTCTCGCGCCGCACCGCCAACAGCGTGAGCGAAAACAGGAACAGCGTCAGCAGGAACGCTCCCGTCCACGCTCGCGTCAGCCGGGCACGAATGGAACTCACGATCCCGCCCTCAGCTCCGGATCATGTAACCGACGCCACGCACCGTCGTGATGAGCTTCTTGTCGAAACGCGCATCGATCTTCTTGCGCAAGTGATTGATCACCACGTCCACGATGTTGGTGCCCGGATCGAAGTGGTACCCCCAGGCGTACTCGGTGATCAGCGTACGGCTCATGACGCGGCCCGCATGGCGCATGAGGTACTCGAGCACCGCAAACTCCTTCGGCGTCAGCTCGATGAGTTCGCCCGCGCGAAGCACCTCGCGTGTGCCCTGATCGAGTTCGAGATCACCCACCCGCAGTTGCGGTGAGGCCAGCGCGCGCGGCCGGCGCAGCAACGCCTCGGCGCGGGCGAGCAACTCCTCGAAAGCAAACGGCTTGGTCACATAGTCGTCAGCCCCGGCGCGCAGCGTCTCGACCTTGGCATCCACCGCGTCCTGCGCGGTCAGCACCAGCACGGGCCGCTCGAAGCCACTCGACCGCAGCGTGCGCAGGACGTCGAGCCCGTTGCGTCCGGGCAGGCGCATATCGAGGATGACCAGATCATACGGCTGTGACAGCGCCATGCGCTCGCCTTCGAGCCCATTGTTGCACAGGTCAGTCTGCCAGCGCTGCTCCTCGAGACCACGTCGTACGAACTCCCCTACCGTGGGATCGTCTTCGATCACCAGGATCTTCATGCCTTGTCTCCGCGCCCGGCAGGACGCTTGAAGCCGTACTCGCGGATCTTGCGATACAGCGTCTTCGGTGAGATACCAAGCAACTCTGCCGCCTGACCCTGGTGCCATTGGCACCGGTCGAGGATTTCGGCAATGTGTCGACGTTCGAGTTCGGCGAGCGACAGCGTCATCACCGGCGTGGGACGAGCCCCTGCCCCCACATCGGCTCCCAGCGGCAGGTCTGCGGCCGACACCGTGCCGTCCGCCGCCAAGAGCGACGCCCGCTCCATCACGTTGCGCAATTCCCGCGCGTTGCCCGGCCAGCGGTAGCGTTCCAGCACGGTCACCGCATCATCACTGAGCCGCGGTACCGGCGACCCGAACTGCTCGAGGAAGTGCTGCGCCAGCAAGGGCACGTCCACCACACGATCCCGCAGCGGTGGCAGCGCAATGCGAATGGTGTTGATGCGATGCAGCAGATCATCGCGGAACGCCTCGGCCTGCACCATACGGGACAGGTCCAGCGTGGACGACGCGATCACCCGCACATTCACTTCGACCTTCTGCGTGCCACCGACCCGGAAGAAGCTCCCGGTCTCGAGCGCCCGCAGCAGCTTGGCCTGCAACCGCAGGTCCAGCTCACCGATGTTGTCGAGATACAGCGTGCCTCCGGCTGCCAGTTCGAACAGCCCAAGCTTGCGCTGATCAGCGCCGGGAAACGCGCCCTTCTCCACCCCGAACAGCTCCGTCTCCAGCAGGGCTTCGGCGAGCGCCGCACAATTGAGGTCGACAAACGGGCCGTCGGGATTGCTGCCGTGGGCGTGCAACAAGCGCGCAATCAGGTCCTTGCCCGTGCCGGATTCGCCGGTGACCAACACCGGTGACGTGCTGGGAGCCACCTTCTCCACCATCGCCAGGACCGCGCGCAGCGGCGCGTACTGCGTCACGAAGGTGAGTGCCGGCGCCGCACGCCGCAGCCGCGACTGCATGTGATGATTGTCGCGCGCGAGCATGCGCTTCTCCCACGCGCGGCGCACCAGCACTTCGATCTCCGCCATGCGATACGGCTTGGACAGGAAATCGTAGGCACCGAGTTTGAGGGCGGCGATGGCCGTTTCAATGGTGCCGTTGCCGGTGATGACAATGATCTCCGGCGGCAAGGGCTCCTCGCGCACGAGGCGCAGCACCTCCAGACCATCGAGTTCCGGCATCACCACATCGAGCAGCGCCACATCGAACGCCTCGCTCCGCAGCAGCTCGAGCGCGGACTTGCCGTCCCGCACGATGCGCACCTGGAACCCACGAGCCGTCATGAACTGCTCGAGGATGGCCCCCAGGTGTGCCTCGTCTTCGGCGATGAGTACCCGAATGGGCGAGAGGGCATCCGCGCCACGCATGGGCGTGGGGATCGGCTGGCTCATGAAATCACCATCAGGATGTCACCATCAGAGTCACCGGCAGAGCGACACGAAAGGTCGCGCCGACCCCTTCGGAAGAGACGAGGTCGAGCGCCCCCCCGTGGTCCCGCACGATACCGTAGCAGATCGCGAGCCCGAGCCCGGTCCCTTGCCCCGGGGGCTTGGTCGTGAAGAAGGGCTCGAACACCTTGGCGTGCAGAGCGCGGGGAATGCCGGGCCCTTCATCGGCCACTTCGAACGCCGCGCATGGCCCGGGGTGGGTGTCCGTGCCTTCGGCCAGCATGTGTGTGCGAATGGTCACCCGCCCGCCCTCCGGCGTGGCATCGAGCGCATTCATCGCCAGCGCGATCAGCACCTGCACCAGTTGATCGGCATCCGCATCGACGATCATCGGCGTGCGCTCTTCGAGCTCGGTGACCAACTTGACACGCTTGAACCGGGGATGGTGCTGCAACAGGAACAGTCCCTGCTGCACCACGGCATTGAGATCCACCCGCTCCTTGCCGGCCGTCTTGGGTCGGGAAAAATCGAGCAGTCCGTTCACGATCTTCTTGCAACGCTGGACTTCGAGATCGATGATGCGCAGCAGTTCGGTCGGCGGCGCAGCCCCCGGCCCGAGCTCCTGCTGCAGCGACATCGACTCGGCGCAGGCGGCAATGGTGGCCAGCGGGTTGTTGATTTCGTGCATCACGCCCGCCGCGAGCTGCCCCAGCGCGGCCAGCTTCTCGGCCTGCGCCGTGCGATCGATGGCCGCTTTCCAGTCGGTGATGTCCTCACCAATCGTGATGACGTGTGTCACCGGACGGTCTGCCCCGCCCATGCGCATCGGAATCTTGGAGATCCGAAACGTGCGCGTGTCTCCGTACGCGTTGCTCTCCATCTGGAACTGCTGCAAACGGCCGGAGGAGAACACCTCGTCGAACTCGCGCTTGAGCATCGCGGCCGGCTGCCTGTGCAGCACGTCGAAAATCGAACGCCCGACGGCATCGGTCCGCGACACCCCCTGCAGACCGGTCTCCCGCTTGTGGTTCCAGGCGTGGATGCGATACGCGCGATCCACCACATAGAGGCCGTTGGGAAGGGAGTCGACGATGCATTCAATGAAGGCGCGCTGGTCGGCGAGCTCCCGGATACGCTCCGAGATCTGCCGCTCCAGCTCCTGCTGATGCACATCCCGCGACACGGCAACCGCCAGCAGATCGCAGACACCTTCGAGTAAGGTCTGCTCCTCGCCGGTGAGCGGTCGTTCGGCATGGACCACCACCGTGCCCAACATCCCGTCGCCCGTCTCGACCGGACATTGCCGCGCCGTATACGGAACCTCGGTGACACCCGAGGCCCACCACACCACCGGCGACGCCCCCGATGCCAGGGGCTCGAACGACACCCGATCCGCAGCGAGTGCCTCTCCGGTTCCCGCCAGAATCGCCCGGATGCCATCGGTGCCCGAGGCGGCCCGCGCCAATCGCCGGATGAGCGCCACCAGGGTGGGCGACGAGAGCGCGTTCGTGGTCATTCGTGAAGGTATGGCTGGCGTATGGATCGGACAAGCTGACCGAACGCATTCCCCATCGCCGATAGGTCACTTCGACAGGTCGCGCGCCGAAATGACATCCGGATCTGGGCAATTCCGGTCCAGGTGGCGGGATCGGAGCGGTACGCCTGATGCACCACCGGATGTCTTGCCGCAAGGCGTTCCCCAACTGCCCCAACTGGAGATCCCATGACCTATTTCGGATATACCTCATCCTCGCCGTTTACCCGTCATGCTGTCCGCCGCGACCTGCACCGGTTTTTCGATCAGGCCTTTCAGACGCCAACACCTGGCGCTGCGACGGAAGAGCCGGTGGCCTGGCAGCCCGCAGTGGAAGCGCGCGAATCGGTCGAACACTTCACGTTCGAACTGGACCTGCCCGGCGTGAACCCGGACACGGTGGAAGTGCTGGCCGCCGAGGGCACCCTCACGGTTCGTGGCACGCGGCCGGCTCGTGACACGGTGGACGGCGAACGGACCATCATTCGCGAGCGCAGTGCTGGCCGGTTTGCCCGGACATTCCGCCTGCCCAAGTCGGCGGATCTTCAGCAGGTGAGCGCCACATCGGCGTTGGGCGTGCTGACCATTCAGGTGAAAAAGGCCGAGCCGGTTCGGCCGGTGCGGGTGCCGGTGAACGTGGCCTCGACCGCCAACGGATAAACAAACGCAGCGCCACACACGACGCGCGGCAAAAAAAAGACGGAGACCCTCTGGTGGGTCTCCGTCTTTTTGCACATCACACAACAGACAGCACAGAAATTGCCAACACCGATCAGACAATCACGTTCTTGATCGCCTCGAGAATTTCCGCATTCTCGCGCTTCTGCCCCGGCGTCTCTTCTACGTGTGCCCAACGGATCACCCCTTCCTTGTCGATCAGGAAGTAGGCCCGGTTTGAAAACCCGGTGTCTTCGCGCAACACGCCGTACGCGGCGGAGACCTCGCGCTTGAAGTCCGAGAGCAGCTCGACCTTCATCGCATACTTGCTGCGAAACTCCTTGAGTGAAGGCACGGCATCCACCGACATGGGAAGCACTTCCACGTTTCCCTGCGTGAACGCATCGAAGTCGTCACTGAAGCCGCACAACTCACTGGTGCACACGCTGGTGAAGGCCAACGGGAAGAACGCGAGCAGCACGTTCTTCTGCCCGCGGTAGCCCGAGAGCACGACGTTCTGCCCTGAAGTGGAGGCGACCGTGAAGTCCGGTGCGACCGTGCCCGCCGTAAGCGGAGCCGTGGTATTCGCTGTCATGGAGATCGTTTGGGAAAAGAGTGTCACGTGCCACACCACCAGGGGCGTCACATTCCGAATCAGCACTGGCGGCTGTGGAAATCAAAGGTAACGTAGTGCCATGCCCTCGATCCACGCCCACATTATCACGATCCTGTAGTGTCCACAGAGCCCGGCGCGCCCTCGTTGAAGCAGCTTCGTATTCTCATTGCCGACCACGATCCGGTCTCGGCAACGCAGACGGAAGCCGCGCTGCGTCGCCGCCTGGGTACCGGCGCCCAGTTCACACGCAGCGCGACACTGGCCCAGACGATACGGGCCATGCTGGACACCCCACAGGACGCGGTGCTGTTGGAGCTCGGTCTTCCCGACGCGGGCGGGATCGCGTCGGTGGTCGGCGTGCGCAGTGCCGCCCCGCTCGTTCCGATCGTGGTGCACACCGCCGTCCTTGACGACATGCTCGCGTTGCGTGCCCTGCGTGCCGGTGCTCAGGAGTGCACGGAAAAGGGCATGGCTCCGGAATCTCTGGTGCGCATGCTGGGGTTTGCGATCGAGCGTCAGCGGCGGCTGGCCATGCTCGAAGCGGCGCGGGTGGAGGCCGCTCATCGCGCCACCCACGATCCGCTCACCGGTCTGGCAAACCGGGAGCTCTTTCAGGACCAGCTCGAACGGGCGCTCGCCTTCGGCAGTCGATACAATCGGAAGACCGGCCTGATCTTCGTCGATCTGGATGGCTTCAAGGCCATCAACGACACGCGGGGGCATGCCCTTGGTGACCTGCTGCTCAAGGTGGTCGCGGGCCGGCTGCTCGAATGTGTGCGTCGCTCCGACGCGGTGGCCCGTCTGGGCGGTGACGAGTTCGTCGTTCTGTTGCCCGACGTGACCAGCCGTCGTGACGTGGCGTTCGTGAAGGACTGCATCATCGACGCCTTCCGCACCCCGATTCAGGTTTCGGACAGCGAATTCCTCACGGTCGAAGCCAGCATTGGCGGGGCCATGTCCCCACTCGATGGTGCGGTCGCACAGGATCTGCTGGATGCCGCCGACGCGGACATGTACCGCGAGAAGTACCAGCGCCGGCGGGGCCGCGCTCACACCCCGACCTTGGGGGTGTTGGCCATGAACGCCGAGCTGGAGCCGCTGCCGTCAGCGGCGGAAACGGTATCGCGGCGGCGTGAAGCGCGGCTCCGGGCCGCGATGGGCCGAGGCGAGTTCGAGGTCCACTTTCAGCCGGTGCTCGATGTCATCGGTGATCGCGTCATCGCCGCCGAAGCGCTGCTTCGCTGGCGGGATCCCGATCGCGGCTTGATCTCTCCAACGGCGTTTCTTTCGTTGGCCGAAGACACCGGGCTTATCGTGCCGATCGGTGAACAGGTGCTGGAGCAGGCCTGCCGAGCGATTGTACAGTGGCGTCTTGCCAACGCGGCGCTGGGATCACTGCGTGTGGCCGTGAACCTGTCGGCGGTGCAACTGCGCGAACACGGTTTCGAACGTCGCGTGGCGCAAGTCCTTGCTACAACAGGATGTCCGCCCGATGCCCTCACGTTGGAACTCACCGAGAGCAGCACCATGGTGGACGGCGAAACCGCCATGGAAACGCTACGTGCCTTGAAGGGACTAGGGCTGCGTTTGGTGGTCGACGACTTCGGCGTGGGTCACGCGTCGTTGACCTTTCTGCGTGAAGCGCCCGTGGATGGTATCAAAATCGATCGGCGTTTTGTCAGCCAACTGATGGTCGATCCACGGGATATGGCGATCGTCTCGGGCATGGTGCGCTTGGCCCGCGGCCTTGGCCTGGAAGTCACGGCAGAGGGCGTGGAGACGGCCGAACAGTCGCAGCGGCTTGCCCGCCTGCAGTGTTTTGCCCAGCAGGGGCGCCACTTCAGCGACGCCCTGCCCCTCGAACAAATGACCGGGCTGCTGCACAGTCGCATCGGCAGCAGTCCCCGGTCCCATCTCAGTATCAGTCGTTCTTCGACGGCGTTCCCCCGCCCAGCCGCTGGCTGAGCCCCTGAATCAGATCGTCCGGATTCACGCCGTACTGTGCGCTGGCGGCTTCGAGCAGCTTCATCATCACACCAAGCTTCTGCTGCGTGGCGTTGGCCGCGCCCTTTCCATCGCCCCCATCGAGCACCACCAGACGATCGATCTTCACATCGCTGGCCGCCTCGGCCAGCCGGTCGATCATGTCCGGAAGCTGCTGCAGATACAGCAGTGAAAGGCCACGGTCACCGGCGGCGAGCAACTGCTGCTGGATGGCCTGCAGGGCCTTTGCCTGCGCTTCACCCTGGGCGATGACCGGTGCAGCGGCCGCTTCGGCATCGGCCCGTGCGGCTTCGGCGCGGGCGCGGGCCGGTTCCACCTGCTCCACCTGCAACCGCACCCGCGTCACTTCAACACGGGCTTCTTCCACCGCCTTTTCCGCGCGGGCCTGGGCTTCATCCGCCGCCGCACGGGCGGTGCGCTCCGCGATCTGCGCCTGACGGTCGAGCTCTGCCTGCTTCACCCGGAGGTCGTTCTGGGCGGCGGCGATGATCACCTGCGACTGCGCGCGGGCCACGTCGGCTTCCTGTGAGGCCCTGGCCTGTTCACGCTCGGTTTCCGCCTTGGTGCGGGCCTCGGCGATCTGGGCGTCGCGTAACACTTCCGCCGTCCGGATACGGCCATAGGCGCGCAGATAGCCGGCATCGTCGCTGATGTTCTGGATCTTCAGCATGTCCAACTGCAATCCGAGCTTCTGCAGGTCACGCGTGACCTCCTTCATCAGCTCGGTTTCGAATTTCACACGATCTTCGTTGGCTTCTTCCGGCGTCAGCGTGGAGAGCACCCCACGCAGATTGGCGGCGAGTGTTTCCTGGGCCAGGTCCGCCACCTGCCGTTCACTGCCCAGAATGCGCTCGACGGCGTTGTTGAAAACCTCTTCCGGCATGGAGGCGATCTTCACATTGGCCACGGCCTGCACGTCGATCGGGATACCGCCTCGGGCGATCGCATTGCGCACGCTGATGGTCAGCGGGATGGTGTTGAGGGTCATCCACTGCGCCTGCTCGAGAATCGGGATGCGGAAGGTCCGGCCGCCCCGCACGACCCGGTAGCCCACGGCCGTGCCATCACTGAGGGCGCGTTTCCGACCGGTGATGACGGCCACCATGTTCGGCGGCACGATGAGCAGGAGCTGCTTCAGCGAGGCGATGAGCAGCATGATCATCACGATCACGAACACCACGCCGCCCAGCGAGAAGAGAGCGGTTCCGCCGATTCCGTCGAGCACCTGATTCATCGCATCACTCCGTTGATGTGAACTTGACCTGCAGCCGACGATTCAGTTGGCCGTGGGTTGCACGACCGCTACGCCGTTTTCGATCCAGCCGATGCGGCATTCCGCGAAGTACTCGCTGGGCATATCCGCCACCTCGTCGGCGCGGCGTGCCGGCATCTCATGCAGTTGCCCGTTGGCGCGGAAGCTGATCAACCCAAATCCGTCATCGTTGAACGGCAACACCAGCGCCGCGGTGGTACCGACGGCGAGCGCATCGAGCGGCGCAGACGACGCTTCGCTGGTCTGCAGGGCACGAAAGAGCATGTGCACACCCACCAGCGTGCCCACGCCGGCCAGCGACGCGGTGATCCAGGTGGTGGCAGGGCTCCGATGCGTGAGCACCGCCAGCAGGCCGATACCACCAAAGGCAAACGACGCCCAGGTGAGGTTGCGGAGAGAAAACACCGCAAAGAGGCCCGCGTCACCGACATCGTGGTGGGCATTTGCATCGTGCCCACCCAGCCCATCGCCATCGCTGCCGAACAAACTCATCGCGATCAACGCACCGCCAAACAGCAGCGCAGCCACAAACACCCACCACATAGGCAGTCGCTCCCCGTTCCGTGGGAATCATCACACACGGGTAATAAGTCCCCCTGCACCACGACATGCCAGACACGACCGGCATTCCTCGTCACGAAACACCGCCTCGATCCAATCCAGTCGCGCGCCGCCGGCGTAGCCGGTGAGGACGTTTTGTGAACTGCGACCAGAGGCTGTGAAGCCGGGAGTGCGAAGATGCCAAGCAGAACGTGGATGGGACGCGGATGGAGTGCGCTGGCGTTGACCATGGTCATGGCGTGTCAGGGCGACGCCGGCCCAACAGGGCCACAGGGCGCCAGTGGTCCACAGGGGCCTGCCGGACCAGCAGGCCCAACGGGACCGACGGGACCGACGGGTCCTGCAGGTCCGCAGGGCCCTTCGGGCGCAGCCAATGGCCGCAGTATCTACGGTGTTGATGGCACCAACACCCTGTTGATGTTCGGGGCCGTTCGTCCGGATCTGATCCTGCGCCGCGTGACCATCGCGGGGCTGCAGACGGGAGAGTCGGTGATGGGCATCGACTTCGGCCCGGTCGATGGTCGGCTCTATGCGCTCGGCTCCACCAGTCGGATCTACACGTTGGATACGTTGACCGGCGCCGCCACGGCCGTCAGCCCCACCGCCTTCACGCCAGCACTGACCGGCACCACCTTCGGATTCGATTTCAATCCGGTGCCGAATCGCATCCGTGTGCACAGCAGCGCTGCGCAGAACCTGCGGTTGATACCGCGTTTGGGAGGTGCCACCGATGGCAGCGTCGCGGCCACGGATGGCATGTTGGCCTATGCGCCGGGTGATGCCGGTGCGTCCATGACGCCCCTCATTGGAGGCACGGCGTATACGAACAGCGTGACCGGTGCGACCACCACCACCATCTATGCCATCGACTATGGCCGCGATGTGCTGGTGACAATGGCGGATCCCAACAGCGGGGTCATGACGACCGTGGGTGCCCTCGGCGTGAACACGACAGGCGATGTGGGATTCGACATCGCCGGGAACAACGGATCAGCCTACGTGACCCTGACCGTCGGCGGCGGATTCACCGGCTCGACACTGTATCAGATGAACCTCGTGTCCGGCGCCCTGTTCCCGGTGGGCGGCGTCGCCAACAGCGCGCCGCTGCGGGGTATTGCGATCGCGCCCTGACCGTTCTTTTGTCGGTCATGAAAGCACACGAGGGCGAAGATATGATCATCTTCGCCCTCGTGGCTTTCTCATGCATCTATTGAATGGAGCGTATCGGGATCGAACCGATGACCTCACGCTTGCAAAGCGCGCGCTCTCCCAGCTGAGCTAACGCCCCTACTCCAGCAAGGTAGCACCGCCACGGGCCGCAGAAAAGCGGGGGACCGGGTCGACTTGGCCAATGTGGCGGACGCCCGGCCATCGCCGGAGGAATACCACGGCGTATCGCGTTGCCGTGCGGGTCGCCGGCCCACACATTCTCGCGATCGGTTATTGCCATCGGGACCTTCGACTCCCCACCTCCCTTCTCCCTGCATGAACGTCTCCTGGATTGACTGGGTCATTGTGGCGGTCACCATTCTGGTGTGCTTCGTCCCGGCCCTGTTCCTGGCTAAACGCTCGGCGTCGAGCACGACGGAGTTCTTTGCCTCCGGCCGCTCGGTGCCCTGGTGGCTGGCGGGGCTTTCGATGGTGGCCACCACGTTTTCTTCGGACACGCCCAACTGGGTGACGGAGCAGGTCCGACGCTATGGCGTCGCGGGCAACTGGCAGTGGTGGGCGTTTGTGCTCACGGGTATCGCCACCGTGTTTTTCTTCGCACGCCTGTGGCGCCGCTCCGGGGTGCTCACCGATCTGGAGTTCTACGAGCTGCGGTACTCGGGGAAGGAGGCCTCGTGGGTGCGTGGCTTTCGCGCGGTGTACCTCGGCCTCTTCTTCAATTGTTTCATCATGGGGATGGTGACGTTGGCGGCCTGCAAGATCGCCAACATCCTCTTCGGCCTCGCGCCCTGGCAGACCATCCTGCTGACCGGCGTCCTGAATGTCGTGTTCGCGGCGCACTCGGGACTGTGGGGGGTGCTGGTCATCGACATGATCCAGTTTTTCATCAAGATGACCGCGGTGTTTGCCGCAGCGTGGTTTTCTCTGGTGGAAGTCGGCCGACGCCTGGCCGGCACCCCAGACGGTTGGCTCGGTCTCAAGGCGCTGGTCGGGACACTGGCCACCCAGCAAGTGGTGCAAGGCGCGGGCGATGCACAGCCTGTGATGTCCATGAAGGATGGATCGGGGCAGCCGATTCTCGACATGATGCCGAACTTCGCCATGTCCGATCTGGTGCTGATGATCTTCCTGATGCCCATCGCCATCAGTTGGTGGGCCAACTGGTACCCGGGCGCAGAACCGGGCGGCGGCTCCTACATCGCGCAGCGCATGCTGGCGTCCAAATCCGAAAAGGATTCTCTCGGCGGCACCCTGTTCTTCAATCTGGCGCACTACGTCCTGCGCCCGTGGCCGTGGATCATCACGGCGTTGTGCTCGATCATCGTGTATCCCGACCTGGCCAGCATCAAGGCAGCATTCCCAACCGCTGATGCGTCGCTGATCGGACACGACTCCGCGTTTCCGGCGATGCTCAAGTTTTTGCCGGTCGGGTTCGTGGGACTGATGATCGGTGGCCTCATTGCCGCCAATTCATCGACCATCCTCACGCACCTCAACTGGGGATCGTCGTATCTGGTACATGACTTCTATCGGCGCTTCATTCGCCGAGACGCAACAGAAGCGCACTATGTGGCCGCGGGACGTCTGACCACGGTGTTTCTGTTCGCCTTCTCTGCCCTGCTCAGTCTGGGCATGAGTTCGGCGCAACAGGCGTTTCAGGTACTGCTGTCCATCGGCGCGGGGACGGGGCTTTTGTACATCGCCCGATGGTTCTGGTGGCGTGTGTCGGCATGGTGTGAAATCGTCGCCATGGCGGTCTCGCTGATCACGTCGCTGGCCGTACCGCGTCTCATGCCTGAAGCGGGGTTTGCGGTGACGACCATCGTGCAGGTTGGGCTGACGACGATCGCGTGGTTGATCACCGCCTTCGTGGGACCGGCGACCGACCGCGCGACGCTGGTGGCTTTTGTGCAAAAGGTGAAGCCATCTGGTCCCGGCTGGACGGCACAGCGGGCCGCGGCCGGTCTCTCGGACGCCGAAGTGGCGCGGGAGAATCAGATCGGGACGTCACTGCTCGGTTGGGTGGCCGGCTGCGTGGTGATCTGGTCGTCGCTGTTCGCGATCGGAAACTTCCTGTACCTGTCGGGTGACCCGAGCCGGACGACGAATGCGTGGATCCTGGCCGGGGTGTTCACCGTAAGCGGCGTGGTGTTGCTGCAGGTCACGCGGAAGTTGTGGAGTACCGCGAAGTAGGCAGCAGGAGGCAGCAGTGAGCGTGTGTTGATCGTTGGGCTATAGAACTGCGTCCTCTCCATCTGCTCCCTCTTGATATCGTGACGCGGTGGCGGCGAGGACGTCCGCGAGTGGCACGTTGCGCTTTCGGACGGCGTTGGCTTTACGGCGTCACGATATCAAGAGGAGTCAGGGGGAAAGTTGGAGAGGTGGCAGTAGGCAGGACACACGAAACGGCTGGTTTGCCCCGGGTACCCACTGGCTACCTGGTGGCCAGCGCGGCGGACGCGCGGCGAGCGGTTTCGGCGAGGACGGCGGCTCCGATGAACAGGGCGCCATCGTCGGCGAAAAACTTCGGTGAGTGGGCTGGTGTGGGTTCACCACCGGCTTCGCGTGCACCGATGCGCAGAAAGGCGCCCGGTATTCGCTCCATGTAGTACGCGAAGTCTTCGCCGCCCATGTTGGTGATGCCGAGCGGCACGACGTTGTTGCTCCCCACCAGCGACACGGCAGCGGCGTGTGCCCACATGGCTTCCCGCTCGGGATTCACAATGGGCGGCGGGCCCAACTCGATACGGACGTCGGCTTCGAGTCCATGCGTTGCGGCGATGCCGTGCGCTATGCGCCGTACTTCCTCGGCCACCAGCGTACGTGTTTGCGGGTCGATTGTACGTAGTGTGCCCCCAATCGTCGCATGATCGGGGATGATGTTTGACGCCGTACCGGCCTGCAGGGTGGCCACGGTGAGCACGGCTGGCACCGAAGGATTTACCCGCCGAGACACCACACTTTGCAGTGCGACGACCAGCATCCCTGCGCCCAGGATCGGGTCCGCCGATTCATGTGGTCGTGCGCCATGCGCGCCGCGACCGCGCAACGTGATCGAAAACGTATCGGCTGCTGCAGCCAGTGAGCCGGCCTGAGCGACGACCTGCCCAACGGGGAAACGTCGATCGACATGCGCGCCAAAAATGGCCGACACGCCATCGAGTGCATCAGACGCGAGTATGGCTGACGCACCTTCTCCTATCTCCTCGGCGGGCTGCAACACAATCAACACATCACCGTGAGCTGGGCGGCGAGCCAACAAACTGGCGGCCCCGATGGCCCACGTGGCGTGCACGTCGTGCCCGCACGCGTGCATCACGCCCGCATTCACAGAGGCATACGGCAACCCGGTGTCTTCCTGAATGGGTAGCGCATCGATGTCGCCACGAATCGCGACCACCGGTGCGCTGCGAGAGAGACCGGGAATGCGGGCCACCAGTCCGGTGCCAGCGACCTGTTGCACCGAAACGGTGTCGCCGGCAGGTGTCGCGAACTGACGGATGGCCGCCTCGAGTTGCGCCGCCGTGCGCGCTTCGGCGAACGAGAGTTCGGGGTGTTGATGCAAATCGCGACGGAGCGCGAGCAGACCGTTGCGGAGGCCCGCATCGAACTGCCCCCCGACGGCGGTCGGCACGCCGCTCATCGCACCATCAACCACATCGCCCTGCCCAGCGCTCACGGACGCGCCCCGGGTCAACGCAGCACCTTGCCGGGCCGCGCACCAGTGTGACGTCCGGCGTCGATGACCAGGACGCCGTTCACGAGCACATACTCGACGCCCTTGGGCAGCGCTGTGGGTTGGTCGTAGGTAGCAGCATCGGTGAGCGTCTCATAGTCGAAGATGGTGACATCGGCCCAGGCCCCCTCGCGTATGACGCCACGGTCAGCCAGTCGCATCCGTGTGGCCGGCCATGAGGTCATCTTGCGCACCGCCTCTTCGAGCGACAACACCTTTCGCTCACGAACGTAACGTGCGATGACCCGGGGCGCATTGCCAAAGCCGCGCGGATGCGGGAACTGTCCGGCGTCCGCCACACCAATCTGTGCCACCGCACCAGCGTCACTGCCAATACTGGTCCAGGGGAAACGCAACGCGGTTTCGATGTCTTGCTCGGACATCATGTGATACACCGCCATCACCCGACCATTGCCCTGCGCCACCAGATCGAACGCCACATCGGCCGGTTCGCGTCCCTGCTCTTCGGCGATGCGCGCGATGGACTTGTTCTCCCACTTGGCGTTGGCGGGATTCTGCGCCCCTACCAGTACGACGCCGTTCCATCCGCCGGCCGCTTCGATGATGTTCCACCACCCTGGGGATCCGGTGCGCATCTCCCCCTTGAGCCGAGTCCGCACCACCGGATCGGCAAGACGCTGCCGCAACGAATCCCGGCCTCCCTCGTGAGCCCAGGTGGGTATAGTGGCTTCGAGTCCCGTGCCGCCCGCGGTGTACACATACAGATCGGCGGCCACATCCACATTGCGACTGCGCGCCGCATCGACGACCTGCCGGACGGAATCCATCAGGATTCCCCACCCTGGCTGGTGCGCGACTTTGAGGTGAAACACTTCCACTGGCAACCCGGCGCGTTCACCGATCTCGATGGCTTCCCGCACCGACTGCACCACTTCGGCCCCTTCACCACGAATGTGACTGGCGTACACACCACCGTAACGTGCGGCGACCCGTGCCACCTCGATCAGTTCGGATGTCGTGGCACAACTCGATGGCGCGTAGATGAGTGCCGACGTCATGCCCATCGCACCGGCACGCATCGCCGTGTCCATGCTGGCCTTCATGCGATCGAGTTCGGTGGCACTCGGTGCGCGCGGTGACGGGCCGAGCACGGCGACCCGTGTCTGGGCCTGACTGTAGTACGTGCCGAAGTTGATGCTGATGCCCTGTTGCTCGAGCGCCGTGAAGTACTCGACAATGCCCGACGCGGGAACCGGTGTGCCTCCTTCGCCGCCGATGGCCGTGGTCACACCCTGCAACAATTTGTTTTCGGCCAGTCCGCTGCGCCGCAGTACACTCCCCGACTGATCCATCATGTCGATCCAGCCAGGCGAGACATACCTGCCGCGAGCGTCGATCTCACGAGCACCGCGGCCCGTGACCCGGCCTATGCGTACGAATCGTCCCTGATGAATCGCCACATCAGCGAGAATCCAGGGATTGCCGGCTCCATCAAGTACGCGACCATTGCGGATCACCACATCGTACTCGGCGGCGTTCTGTGCCTGCAGCGGATTCGCAGCGATCGTGACGAAAGTCATGACCGCCACCACCAGGATGTTGTGTGCGGTTCTCATCTTCTTCGTGATGGTCTTCTGCATCAGTGATCTCACGTCGTCCAGATCTCCGACAGCACACGCCGGAAGTTCCCGCCGAGAATGCCCTCGATATTGGCATCGCTGTACTTGCGACGAATGAGTCCTTCCGTGAGATCGAACATGCGCCGTGGATGGTCAAGTCCCTCGATATCGATCCGCTCGCGAAAGCCGTAGCTGCCCTTGTAGCTGTTCCGCAACTGCTTGTTCAGTTCGGGCGGCATGGAATCGTACCCATGCAAGTCGATATCGCTGCCGACACCAAGATGCTCTGGGCCAATCAGCTTCGCGACATGATCGAAGTGATCGAGGGCGTGTTCGATGGTGGTGGGTTCGCGGTCACGCACGAACATGCGCACGCCGGTGATGCCCATGACTCCACCATTCTTCTTCACCGCCAGAATGGCTTCATCGGCCTTGTCGCGCGGGTGGCCATTGGCAAGCACACGGGCGTTGGAGTGCGTGATGAGTACCGGCTTCTTGGACAACTCAAAGGCATCCAGCGTGGTCCGATCGCCGCAGTGCGACACATCGATGGCCATGCCCACTTGGTTCATGCGTTCGATGATGGACACACCGAAGTCGCTGATCCCTTCATCGCGGCGCTCCGTGGATCCGTTCCCGATGAGATTGCGGCTGTTGTAGGTGAGTTGCGAGACGCGCTGTCCAAGATTGAAGAAGAAATCCACATCGGCTGGCCGGCGGAAATGCTCGGAGTTCTGCAGACCGAGGATCACCGCGATCTTCTTGGCGGCCTTCACCCGCCCGAAGTCCCCCACCGAATCGATGCGCATCAGACGGGTATCGCTGCCAGCGATGAACGCGTTCCATCCACCGAAGAATCGAATGGCCGAGTCGTAGGCATTCGGACCGCCCTGACCGACCGCCGGATGAAACACGTTGATTCCCGAGTCGAGGAACGTCTGGAACTCCGCTTCGGTGAACGACTCCGGATCGCGCTCCCACTTGTCTTGATCAGGAAAGTTGAGCGTGAAGACGCTCAACATGTCGATCACCAGCGAGCGCTGCACGATGTCGACGGCCCGCTTGGAGTATTGTGGCGTCCCCTGCCCGAACAATTGGTAGCGCCCGAGATTGATCATCGGCGCCGCGATGGTGGCGAGGCCGGCCACGGCTGTCTGCATGAGCAGCGAGCGGCGGGTCACGGAATGGTCTGCCATGGCGTGTCTCAACGCGCGGGTGCGATTCGAGTGAAGGTGTTGCCGAGGAGCTGCAATCCGATGATGCGCCCCGTCCCGTCGGGGCGGAACGTGAGGTTGCCTTCGCCACGCCCCGTCCATCGGGCGCGGAACGTTTCGTATTGCCAGTGCGACAGATCGCCGTCGTACAGGTTGCCAAAACGGGCATGCAGTGTTTGATCGGCCAGCGTGATCACCACATCGCCATAGGTGGGATTGCGGTATGTGGCCACATAGGACGCCAGCGGCAGTGAGGGTTTGGTGTCGATAGCGCGCTGTGGTTGCGAAGCGCGTTGACTTTCGCTGGAGAGCAGCGTGAGCAGATCGGCGCTCCAATCACGCTTCTTCGCACCGGCCGCGCCACCCAGTCGATCGAACACTTCGTACATGATGGCGTGTCGCAGTTCGACATGATCGGTATTCGCGAGCACATACACGCCAAGGCGCTTGTCGGGAATGAGACCGATGATGGCACTCATGCCATCGATGCTGCCGGTGTGCATCGCTACGGCCTGTCCGTTGTAGTCCTGCAGGAACCAGCCCAGTCCGTAGAGAAAGAAGTGCGGACGCGAGAGCGCGAGCGCCGGATAGGTCGCGGGATCGGCGACGACCTGCGGTGAAAGCCAGGTGCGAAAGGTCGTCTCGCTCACCAACCGCTTGCCGTTCACACGCCCCGAGTCGAGCACAAAGCGCATCCACTTCGCCATGTCGTTCACCGACGACCATACCGAGCCCGCTGCGGCCACAGGATCAACGGCACGATTCTCAATCAGACGAATGGAATCGTTCACCAAGCCATGTGGACTCGCGACATTGGGCTTGCCTTCGATCTTGGAAAGCCGCGTGATCGTGCTGTTCATACCGAGCGGCGCGAAGAGGCGCTGCTCGAGGAACGCATCCCACGTCTGACCCGATGCCGCCTCCACCACCGCACCCGCCACCGCGTACATGATGTTCTGGTAAATCCAACCGGAGCGGAACGAGTAGGCGGGTTGCACGGTGCCGATGCGACGCAGGATCTCCTCCGTAGAGAAGTCTGTACCCGTCCACAGTAGGTCGGCGTTGCCCAGTCCGGCGCGATGCGTGAGGATGTCGCGAATGGTGAGTTCGCGCGTCACCCACGGATCGGACAGCTTGAAGGCCGGCAGATATTCGATGACCGGGGCATCCCACCGCACCTTGCCTTCATCGACGAGCATGCCGAGCGCCAATGAGGTCATCGCCTTGGTGGTGGATCCAATGGCGAAGCGTGTGTCGGCATCGACCGCGGTGGGTTTGCCGATTTCGCCCAAGCCATATCCCTTGGCCAGCAGGACGCTGTCATTCCGCACGATGGAGACGGCCAAGCCCGCCGTCTTCCAAGCTTTGACCGCGGTGGCGATATCGGTGTCGAGGCGAGTGATGACATCACGCTGAGCGGCGGCGGGAGCCATCGGGAGGGCAAGGGCCGCCAAGAGGGCCAGAAGGCGCACGGTGGAGGCGAAGGATCGCAGGCGGGTGGAGTTCATCGCGACCTGTGTATACAGTTTTGAGAACAATATTCGCCAAACTACCACCACATGGTGGTCGTGGCAAGAAAAACATCAGCACCCCAAAGCCGCCTTGGGTGCCGGAACCACTACCAGCTCCCGCGTTCCCCTTGGCTGTCGATCACCCGCGCCAAGCGGACAGCGGCGTTCCGCCAATTGTTCTCCACGGCGGACTGGGCCCCTGCGGCATCTCCCATTTCAATCGCTCGATTGATGAGCTCGTGCTCCTCAACCGATTTGCCGATTTCGTCGACCAGGGAATTCACGTACAGCCGCGCATACCGCTCGGCTTGCGGCTTGATCGCATCGTGCAGTGCCTGCAGTCGCGGGCCGGCACCGGCCTCCACGTAGGCACGGTGGAAGGCGGTATCGTGATCGAACAGACGGCGCGGGTCCGACGGTACGGCCAACCCCGCCGTCGCCAGGTGTCCGTTGAGCATGCGCAGCCGGGTGACGATCTCAGTCCGCTCTTCCTGCGGACGTTCTGCGGCCGTACGGGCGGCCAGCCCCTCGAGATGCCCAACCATCTGAAACAGCTCGAGCGCATCGGCCTGCGTGAGAGGGGCCACGATGAGCCGGGTCTCCTTCATCCGATCGATCATCGCGACGTACCCTTCCTGCTGCAGCCGGTGGAGCGCACTCCGTACCGGGGTGCGGCTCAATCCGAGACGCTCGGCGATGTCGCTCTCGATGATCCGACTACCGGGCGCCAGTCGACCGTGCACGATGAGCTCCCGGATCTCATCGTAGGCACGGCCCACGCTCGCCCCACGTCCGCCACCTTCATTGGCTGACACGGTGGTCGGCGGCTGATTGATCGCACCGGCCGTAGCGCGACGAGAGGTTCTTGCAGAGGACACAAGCGGAGGGTGGGAGGCTGCGTGCGAACGACCGATGATGACCGGAAGCGTGCCCAGGTGCCCGCACCGTTGTCAGCACGGCACCATACACGCCCCTCGCAAGTTAATCGCGAAGTCTTTGCAGCCGCTGCACCAGCCGTCCGGCATGCTCGATAGAGAGCCCCGTTGGAGCAACGACGAAGATCGAGGCACCTGGTGGATGAATCGGGAAGGCGTGATCACGGTACGATCGGGTTGGGGGTCACGATCGACAGTTGCAGATACGACGACAGCGTCGGCGAGCGATAGATGCGCTGGGTGGCGGCCCGATAGTCGGATGCACTCGCCTTGAAGATGTTGGGCACGAACGTCTGCGGGTTCCGATCAATCAACGGAAACCAGCTACTCTGGATCTGCACGCGGATCTTGTGCCCCTTCTGGAAGCGATAGTTCTGCGTGTGCAGCCCGACTTTGAACTCGGTGACCTTTCCCGGCGCGATGGCCTTCGGATGTTCGTAGCTGTCGCGGAAGCGCCCACGCAGCACCTCGTTGGCCACCATGAACTGATAACCACCGAGCTTGGGGTGATCTTCCGGATACACATCGATGAGTTTGACAACCCAGTCGGCATCGGTGCCCGTGGTGGCCGCCATCAGACGCGCAACAATATCGCCGGCAATCGTGACATCGTGGTCGAGTGCAGGCGTTTCCCACGCCACCACATCGGGGCGATCCTGCACGAAGCGCTGATCATCGGCGAGCCACTGCGACCATGTCGATCCCGGGCCGAACGTCGCCAGGATAGGACGTGCCCGATACGGCACTGGTTTGGCCGGATCGGAAACGTACGAATCGTACGGCTTTGGATCACGGGCCGGTGGCGGTTCGAAGGCCAGCTTCCCTTCGGCATGGAAATAGAGGCGACGCGCTCCAACGTTCTGCTTGGGGGGCCAGGCTTCGTGCCGGCGCCATTCGTTGGTCCCCGACTCGAACGTGGTGGCTTCAGCCAGCGACAACGAGCCTTTGTCTTTCAGCCAGTACGCGAACCATGGCGCCTCGATCGTGCGCCGGAAGTACGGCGCCGTCTCGCTGCCAAAATCGATATTGCCCAACGTCTGCCCTGAACGCCCACGCCATCCGCCGTGATTCCATGGGCCCACGACGAGATAGTTGATGCCCTTGGTGTCGTGTTTCTCGAGTTCCTGGTAGATGGTGAGTGGTCCGTAAAAATCTTCCTGGTCCCACCAGCCACCGACGTTGAGGGTGGGCACATTGACCCGATCGAGATACTGCGCCAACGCCTCCCGCTTCCAGAAGGCATCAAAGTTTGGATGCGCCACAAAATCATTCCACGTGGGACGTTCACCCTTGAAGTACTTCCGGTCGATGTTCGACAGTGGACCATTCTCGAGGTGCCACGAATAGTTGTCCACCTTGTCGAACGCAAATCGGTTCATGCCCTTGCCGCTCTCCATCATGGCGACGTATTCGAAGCCATAGGCCAGCCGAAACGCGCCGTTGTGATGGAAGTCGTCACCGATGAACATCGAGGCGGGTGATGCCTGCGGCGATACCGCCTTGAGTGCCGGGTGTGGATCGAGCATCGACATCACGGTGAGCCAACCGGGGTAAGACACTCCCAGTTGTCCCACACGCCCGTTGTTGCGCGGCACATTGGCCAGCAGCCAGTCGATCGTATCCCAGGTATCGGTACTCTCGTCGATGGCCTTGCTGTCCTTTCTGTCGCGCGGTGAGCGCAACATCACGAACTGTCCTTCGGAATCGAATCGTCCGCGGATGTCCTGAAAGACGAAGATGTAGCGTTCGTCGGCCATCTCCGCGTACGAGGTGATGAAGTTGCCAGCCGCCCCGCCGATACCGTACGGTGTGCGCGTCAGGATGAATGGCAATGCCCCCTGCTGATCCTTTGGCGTGAAAACGAACGTGTGCAGCTTCACGCCGTCCCGCATGGGGATCATGACTTCCCGACGCTCGTACGTTGCCAGGCGAGCACTGTCGGCGGGCGTCGGGGCCTGTGCACCGACAGCCGGAGCGGTCACCAAGGTCGTCAATCCGCAGAGCAGTAGCGCCAAACGTCTCATGACCGATTCA
Organism: Gemmatimonas aurantiaca T-27; assembly: GCF_000010305.1. Taxonomy (NCBI): domain Bacteria; kingdom Pseudomonadati; phylum Gemmatimonadota; class Gemmatimonadia; order Gemmatimonadales; family Gemmatimonadaceae; genus Gemmatimonas; species Gemmatimonas aurantiaca. The sequence continues at coordinate 2,365,067 of NC_012489.1, forward strand.
CTCGATGATGTTGGGGGTGTTCACACGCTCGCACATCGGGGAGCGGGAAGCAGCTCTGTGTGCCGTGGAGGCCGTGGCGTAGACGAGGAGGGAGACGTGTCGGCCGGTCAACGGCGGAAGTTACGCACGCTGTTTTGTACACCTAATTGTATACAAGCTCACGAGAAGGTATGTTGCCCAAACTCGTTCGGCAAGAGTCTTTCGGCCCTCGTTCTTCGCTGCCTCGAGGTCCGCATTGCCGACGCCCGCTTCCCGTCTCTGCGTATGCGGCCTACCAACTGGCTACCGACGGCGTCTCAAACGCCTCTCCCTCCTCTCGTCGGCACTGACGGCGTGATCATTCGCCGAGTGGTATCGCTCGAGGAATACCAGGAATGTGTGCAGGTCCAGGAAGAGATCTGGGGCCCCGGTTTCCGCGAGCTCGTCCCTGTCGCCATCCTGCTCGTCGCACAGAAACTCGGCGGCATCTGCGCGGCCGCCTTTGCCCCCGACGGACGCATGTTGGGGTTTGTCTTCGGCCTGACCGGCATCAAGGACGGCGAGCTTGCGCATTGGTCAGACCTCCTCGCGGTACGCTCCGATGCGCGTGGGGCACACATCGGAGAGCGGCTCAAGCACTATCAACGTGCGCTGTGCATCGCCTCTGGTCTGCCCACGATGTATTGGACATTCGATCCTCTCGTCGCCCGCAACGCCCATCTCAATCTGATGCGACTCGGAGCCACCGCCTCCGAGTATGTCGTCAACATGTATGGCAACAATACCGGAAGCCCGCTGCATGGAGCGGTCGACACCGATCGCTGGGTCGCGCGATGGGAGCTGGCGGCAACCACCACACCGCCGTCTCCCGCCGCTCCACATCGTGACGGCGTGTACGTCGTTCGTCCTTCTCCGACGGATGGCACGCCGATCGAGGAAGCACACCCGAACGCCACGGTGGTGCGAGTCGCCGTACCAGTGGATCTCGAATCACTGGGGGTGCTGCAACGCACTGCCTGGCGGAACGCCACCCGCCGGGCGTTCATGGACCATCTTGGCGCCGGTTTCGACGTGATTGGTTTTCATCGTGCGCACGAGGGCGAGCCGCCGTTCTATGAACTCATCGCTCCCGCAGGCTTTTCCCATTCCTCTTCCACATCGTCATGATCCGACTCGAACAGATCACGCTTCGTGAAATTCGGCTGCCGCTGCGAGAACCGTTTCGCATCTCCTCCGGTGAAGTCACCGAACGGCGCATCACGTTGCTCGAATTGCGTGATGTGGATGGGGTGACGGTGTGGAGCGAAGGGGTGGCTGGTGAACTCCCCAATTACAGCCCTGAGGCCATCGACACGGCATGGATCGCGATCACCAACTGGGTGGCGCCGCGGGTATTGGGGCGCGAGTTCGCACATCCGCGTGACGTCTTCCCCGCCCTTGAAGCCGACTTCCGCGGCAACATGATGGCCAAGGCCGCCGTGGAGATGGGATTGTGGGTACTCGAAGCGCAGCGGCGCGGTGTGCCGCTGGCCTCGCTACTCGGCGGCACACGCGATGCCATTGCCACCGGCATTTCTCTTGGTATTCAATCGTCGCCGGAGCGACTCGTCGCCAAGGCACAGGCAGCCATCGCCGAAGGCTATCGCAAGGTGAAGATCAAGATCGCCCCCGGTCAGGACATCGCCTATGTCCGCGCGGCACGGGAAGCCTTGCCGGATGCGCCGCTCATGGCTGATGCCAACAATGCCTACACGCTCGACGATCTCGATCTGCTCGCGGAACTCGATGCCTTCGATCTGATGATGATCGAACAGCCATTGGCCTGGGACGATCTCGTACAACACGCCACACTGCAGCAGCGTCTTCGCACGCCGGTGTGCCTGGATGAATCCATCACGTCTCTCGATCGTGCACGGGACATGGTCACGTTGGGCGCCGGCCGCATTGTGAACATCAAACCCGGACGTGTTGGTGGGTTTGCGAGCTCCTTGGCCATTCATGACTACTGCTTCGCGCAGGGCATTCCGGTATGGTGTGGTGGCATGCTCGAAAGTGGCGTCGGCCGCGCCTGCAACGTGGCCCTGGCTTCGCTACCCGGCTTCACCAAACCAGGTGATCTCTCACCGAGTGCGCGCTATTGGTCACAGGATGTCGTCACACCGGAATGGACCATGACCAATGATGGCATGGTGCCTGTTCCTCTCCATGCACCAGGACTCGGTGTGTCCGTGGACGTCGATCGTATCGACAATCTGACGGTTCGGCGCGTGGTGCTGCACTGACGAAATACAGAGCGGCGGACGGAACGTGGTCTATGTGTCGTCCCCGCTCTGCTTTCCTTGCATCGGTCCAGAGCCCCAGGCGAATCAACTGTATCCTGAACGCCTACGCCACAGGTAGTACACTGGCGCGCCAAGCAGTACGGCGCCGAGACCAACCGCCGCGCGCGACGGCTGCGTGATCATGGTGTTCAGTACGAGTGCCACTGCTGCGAGCACAAAGAGAATCGGCGTAACCGGATATCCTGGCACACGAAATGGGCGCGGCATATTCGGGGCGCGGCGGCGCAAGGCGAACACCGCCACGCCGCCGAGTGCATAGAACCCCCAGCCCGTGAACACCACGTAGGTGAGCAATTGTTGGAACGTGCCGGTGAGGGCCAGCACGATCGACCATACGGCGATCGCACCGATGGCGAATGCGGGAGTTTCGAATCGCGGATGCACATCCGCCAGGCGGCGAAAGAACACGCCGTCACGCGCCATCGCAAAGAACATGCGCGGTGTCGTGAGAAAGAGCCCGTTCGCGGCACTGAGAATGGAAATCAGAATCAATGCGCCAACGGCATTGCCGGCTGCCGTGCCGAGTACCCAGGCCACGGACTGCGCTGCCACGCGTTCACTGCCTGCCACGCCTTCCGGCCCAAGCGCCGCCACATACCCGATATTGGCGACGAGATAGATCGCGACCAACGCCGCCGTCGCCATGCTGATGGCGCGCGGAAACTCCCGTTGCGGATCGCGCGCTTCACCGGCTGAGAAGGTGACATACTGCCACCCTTCATATGCCCACAGCACGGCGATCATCGCTCCACCGATGCCGGTCATCGTGAGCTCAGGGGATGCGATGTCTATCCGCTCTGTACTCGACGCTTTCCCCAAGGTGATCAGCACGCCGGCGAGTGCCAGCAGTCCGACGACCTTCGCCACCGTCGTGAAATTCTGCAGATTGGCACTGTTTCGTGTGCCACGCACATTGATGGCGGCCAACAGGAGAATGAGCACCACCGACGTGACGCGAGCGCCGAGTGGCGACAAGGTCACCAACTGGCCGAGATAGCTGGAGAACGCCACGGCGAGTGTGGCGATGGATCCCGAGGCGATGATGAAGAACATGGTCCAGCCATACAGGAACGCGGGCAGCGGACCGAAGGCGTCGCGCAGGTAGCTGTACAGTCCTCCGGCGTCCGGCTTGGCGGCGCCGAGCTCCGCGTACGTCAGCGCGCCGAGCAACGAGAGCACACCACCGACAGTCCATACGGCCAGCGCAACTCCTGGCCGCATGCCGGTTTCTCGCAATACGACACTCGGCACGAGATAGATACCGGACCCGATGACCGTACCGATACCGAGCAGCAGAAGGTCGGTGAATCCCAGCGTACGTCGGAGACTGCGGGGCTCATTCATACACTGGCGTCCTGGTCGGGGGAACGCGCGGGAGCAGTAGTGGGATGCGAAAATAGCTCGACGATGTTAGGACGTCACGGGATCCTAGGGAAACACGGTACTACGGATCCAAACGCGCGTAGGCTATAGAACTGCGTCCTCTCCATCTGCTGCCTGCTTCCTCTTGATATCGTGACGCGGTGGCGGCGATGGTGTCCGCGAGCCGCACCATTCCGCTTACGGAGAGTGCGGGTTCCACGGCGTCACGATATCAAGATGAATCAGGGGGAGGGTTGGAAAGGCCGGAGTGAGCAGGACAAAAAAACGCGGGGCGAACGATTGCTCGTTCGCCCCGCGCCTTCCTTCCTTTCCTACCCGAGCTTATTCGTGCGCGGGGAGGGGTTCCATCGTGCGCGGATCAACCGGCACCTGCACTTCATCCTTGAACGGCGTGGTCATCATGAACACGCGCATCACGGGGAAGGCATCCATGAACGTGAAGTAGCTGAACGCCCACAGGCCGATGAAGCCGATCGTCGTGCCGATTTCCTGCAGGCCAAACGGAAGGCTCGTCGCTTCGCCGTAGATGCTCGGATAGATCTCGATGTAGCGATGGAGATACACACCGATCAGGCTGCACACCGCAAACAGCACGAACGTGGGCAGGTACATCTTGGCGGCCTTGGAGATCAGACCGAAGAACGGCAGCACAAACCCGAAGATCGGGATGAGCGTGGTCATCGTCTTCCACACACCCGACAGACGCAGGCGGTAGAAGTGCGTTTCTTCCGGCAAGTTGCCGTACCAGATCACCAGGTACTGGCTGAAGCTGATGTAGCCGATGAACGCCGTGAACGCGAAGCCGAGCTTGCCGAGATCCCAAAGCTGGTCCATGGTGACCACGTCCGGGGCGTTCAGATGCTTGCGCCACCACATGGTCAACAGCGAGGTGAGCATGATCATGTTCACCCAGCCGCTCATGAACACGATCCACGCGTACATCGTCTGCTGGAAGTGCAGCGAGATGGTCATGGAGTAATCCCATGCCATGAAGCACCAGCCGATCGGGAACGCGATGCAGACCGCGACCGCGAGCTTGCCCTGCAGCGAATGCTGCGTGTGCAGTTCGCGACGCTCGTCACCCGACCATGCCGCGCGCATCTTCGCGCGGAGGCCCGCCGCCCACTTGGCGCCGTACTCGGGCAGCACCGCGACGTCCATCTTCACCGAATGCCAGACGAACAGCAACTGGAGGACGGTGATGAGGCCGAAGAAGAAGATGCCACGGAGCAGGAAGAACGTCGGATCGAGGTAGGTCGCCTTCTCGATCGTCGGCACCGCTTCGCGGCCGGCCCACGTGAAGATGTGGTCACCGCTGAAGAACAGGATGCCAAGCAGGATGATGAACGCCACCGGCACGAAGGCGACGAAGCCTTCGGTGAAGCGGATGATCGGACGCGACCAACGCGCCGTCACGATACGCTGCACTGCCGCGAACGTCGTACCGGCGGTGGAGATCACCGCGAAGTACATCCAGTTGAAGTGCAACGCCTGCCACGCCCGATCGGGGTTGGTGAACAGACCGAAGGCAAACACCGCCACGCCCACCAGTGCCGCGATAAGACTGAAGGTCTTCAGGCTCGCCGGCACCGGCTTGGCGGCCAGGCGCTTCGCAAACTCCTGGCGTGCCGGATAGTGATAGTGCTGGCTCACTCGTGCTTCTCCTTGGGCGTGCCATGCTCAGCCGGCGGACCGACGTGCAGCTTGCGCATGGTGTCGAACTCATTGTTGCCCTTGAAGGTGGCCGAATTGATGTTCGGCGACCCAGGGGTGGGGGTCTGCGTCGGGCGAACGAACGGCGACGGCCGCGTGGGCGCCGTAGCCGAGGCCCGCGGCACCGTGGTGCCGTTCTGGCCCGGATAGCCGATCAGAGTGGTATCCGCCTTGATGGCGCCCTGACCCTGCAGTGCACGGAGGTAGTTCACCACGTCCCAGCGGTCCTGATCTTCGATGCGGTTGTAGCTCGGCATCAAACCACGACCGTTCCGGATCATGCCGTACAGGTATCCGTCGGTGCGACCCAGTGCCTGCGGCGTGAGCAGGCTCGGGCTGAAGCCGTATGCCGCGTTGACCTTCTTGAGGCCACCGTTGCCATCGCCCGCCATGCCGTGGCAGACCGCGCAGTTGATCTGGTAATGCTTCCGACCGTTTTCGATCGACGCTTCGGTCACCAGATGCGGATTCGGCACGACCGAGAACGAGTCGACCGCCTGCATGGTGGGGGCGTAGCTGATCTGGAAGGCGGCGACCGTCATGCCCTGCACCGGCACCGAGCCCACCGGCTGACCGCGCGGCGGGGTGGTGGTGTCGGACTCGAGCTGCGAGACCGGCTCCCACGGCTTGATGCTGGGCTGAGTCTTGAAATCCGTGAACCAGTTGCAGGCGCCAAAGGCCACCGGCAGCATCACCACGGACGACAGACGCAGCACGCGTGTGACGGCAGAAGTCATGGAGAGGGAATCAGGCTTCACGCCGCACCTCCGCTGCACCGTGTTCACGCAGCAGGGCTTCTGCCTGGTCGGCCTTGGCAGCGTCGCAAGCGATGAAGATGCCGAAGTAACCACCCGAGAAGCGGGCGTCATATCCGGTGGTGGTGGTGAGGCGCGGAATACGCGAGTTGATGAACATACCGGCCACCGTGGACAGTGCACCGACCAGCACCATCACTTCGAAGCCGATGATCGTGTAGGGGATCCACGAGGCGAACGCCTTGCCGCCCACAACGAGCGGCCAGTAGTTCGACGACCAGATCGCGATCCAGTAGCCGAAGCTCACCCCGAGCAGGCCGCCGACCAGCGTGAAACGCCGGACGACGGAGACGGGGGCGTCGATCGCATGATCGAGCTCATGCCGAATGGTCGGCGAATACACCGTGACATCACCGAGGCGCTTCTTCTTCAGATCCTCGATGGCCGCCACCGTGGTGTCGAGCTCATGAAACGCGCCAGTTACGCCGCGCATTACTCGTGCCCCCCAGCATGATGATGGTCATGACCATGTCCGTGGGCGTGCTTGACGCGCGGGGCCACGATTTCCTTGAGCTCCGCGATGGCCATCACGGGCAACTGCTTCACGAACAGCAGGAACCACATGAAGAACCAACCGAACGAGCCGACGAGGAACGACATGTCGACCCAGCTCACCGTGTAGTGACCCCACTGCCACGGCTCGAACTCGTGGGAGAGCGACGGCACCACGATGACGAAGCGCTCGAACCACATGCCGAGGTTGATGAACAGCGACAGGATGAACAGCCAGGTCGGGTTGCGGCGGAGCTTCTGCGACCAGAGCGACATGGGCATCGCCATGTTGCACAGGAGCAGCGTCCAGGCCGCCCACCACCACTGACCGAACACGCGGTTCCAGAAGAACTCCTGCTCCGCCCGCACGCTGCTGTACCAGGCGATGAAGAACTCGATCATGTACGCCGAGCCCACCACGAGCGACGTGAACAGCACGACCTTGGCCGTGGCGTCGAGGTGGTTGAGCGTGATGTAGTGCTCGAGCTTGAACCACTTCCGCATCGGGATGGCAATCGTCCACACCATCGCGAAGCCGGAGAAGATGGCACCGGCGACGAAGTACGGCGGGAAGATCGAGGCGTGCCAGCCCGGCGTCAGCGCCATGGCGAAGTCGAAGGAAACGACCGAGTGCACCGAGAGTACCAGCGGCGTCGAGAAGGCGGCGAGGAACAGGTACGCCTTCGCAAAGTGACGCCACTCGCGGTCGCTGTTACGCCAGCCGAGCGAGAGGATGCTGAGGATCCGCTTCCGCATCGGGTTGGTTTCCTTGTCGCGGAGCACCGCGATGTCGGGAATCAAGCCGATGAAGAGGAACGTGGTCGAGATGGTGAGATACGTCGAAATGGCGAAGACGTCCCACACCAGCGGCGACTTGAAGTTCGGCCACAACAGGCGCCAGTTCGGATACGGAATCAGCCAGAAGAACTTCCACGGACGCCCGATGTGAATGATCGGGAAGAGACCTGCCGTCATGACGGCGAACACCGTCATGGCTTCAGCGGCTCGATAAATCGAGGTCCGGAAGCCGGCGCGGAAGAGATACAGAATGGCGGAGATCAGTGTACCGGCGTGACCGATACCGACCCAGAAAACGAACGTGATGATGTAGTTGCCCCACATCACCGGCGGTTCGTAACCCGCCTGCCCCAGTCCCCAGTAGATCTGGTAGATCCAGGATGATGCGCCAATGAGCATGGCGAGCACGGCAATCGACAGCCCCAGGAACCACTTCTTGGTGAATCCCAGGGTGGCGATGATATCGCGATCGACCTGCTCGTAATCACGGACCGCGGGGAGCTGCACGTCGGCCGACGCGATGTTCGGCCCACGGATGCCCTCACGCACCGGATGTGCGACGGATGCCATGCGTGCGCTCCTCAGGCCGTCGCCGGTGCAGCCGGCGCCGGATAGTTGACCTTCTTGAGATAGACGATCGCCGTGTACGTGTTCAGTTCTTCGAACACGTGGTAGGCGCGCCGATCATAGGCGAGCTTCGAAACCGTCCAGTTCTCATCCGCAGCATCGCCGAAGATGATGGCCCGCGAGGCGCAGGCCTGCGCGCACGCGACCGTGAACTCGTCGGGGTTGAGATCGCGATCCTCGGACCGTGCCCGGTGTTCCGCTTCGCGGATACGCTGCACGCAGAAGGAGCACTTCTCCATGACGCCCTTGCCGCGCACGGTGACATCGGGGTTGAGACCCCAGTGCATCGGCTCCGGCCAGGCATACTGACGACGATCCGGTTCGCCGTAGCCGAACCAGTTGAAGTAGCGGACCTTGTACGGGCAGTTGTTGCTGCAGTAACGCGTACCGACGCAACGATTGTAGACCTGCACGTTCAGGCCGTCCGGCGAGTGGTACGTCGCGTACACCGGGCAGACCGGTTCACACGGCGCGTTGCCACACTGCTGGCACATCATCATGACGAAACGCGTCTCGAAGTCGGGCGAGAACTCGTTTTCCGTGTTCTCGTTGCCTTCGTAGTAGCGTTCGACACGCAACCAGGCCATTTCGCGGCCCTTGATGATGTTCGCACCCGGACGTTCATCCCACGTGATCGGGCTGAGGGCACGACCCTGGTAGGGCGCACCCACCGTCGGGATGTTGTTTTCGCTGTAGCAGGCGGTGACGCACGCCGAGCAGCCGGTGCAACGCGCGAGATCGATGGTCATCGCCCAACGGCGGCTCTCCATCTTGCTCGAGTGTCCGGCGTCGTACATCCCCTTGTCCTTGGACAGGGGATTGGCGTACTCACCCTGCGCATCCGCCGCGACCGGAGCCTTGAGGCCGGTCCGGAAATCCTGCGACGGCAGGCCGGGAATGTTGTGGTGTCCGTGTTCGTCCTCGGCTTCCTGTCCAAGCAGCGCGGCCAGCGTCATCGCCTGCGCGATGCCACGACCATGCTGACGGGCGGAGCCTTCGGTGGTGACCAGCGGTGAGCTGTCCGCCGACACGGTGACCTTGCCCTTCACCGAACCGATTGCCAGACTACCGGCGCTGTCCCAGCCGTGCGACACGAGGTCGTAGGCGTTCACACCGATGTTCTGCGCAAACCGACCGTACGCCGTGTGGCCCTGACCCAGGGCGATGGCGACGGTGTCGGTGCGCACGCCCATGTAGATGTAGGCGGGCGCGGTGACCTTACCGGCGGCCGTTTCGATCGTGAGGTGCGAGCCTTCCTTGATGCCAAGCTTCTTGGCCGTGGACGGGTGCACTTCGATCCACGACTGCCAGGCGATCTTGGTGACGGGATCCGGGAGTTCCTGGAGCCACGGCTTGTTCGCACCGGCACCGTCGCCCAGCGTGGACGAGGGGTAGACCTGCACGAAGAATTCGCCCGCGCCTTCCGCGACCGGCAAGGCCGTGGTGGCCAGTGTGCGAGTGGACGTCGCCACCAGCGGTGCACCGGACACACTGGCCTTCGTCAGCGCTGTGGCAAACGCCGATGCGCCGCCCGGGAACTGGCTGATGTACCAGCTACGGAAGTTCGCGACGTTGTAGCGGGCCGCGAGCGTCTGATCCTTCTTGGCCAGGTCGATGAGCACATCGGCCGTGGCGCGCGTGTCGAACACCGGATCGAGCGTCGGCTGCTGCAGGCTGATCTGCCCGTTCTCACCGACGGCATCACCCCAGCTTTCGAGCCAGTGATTGTCGGGGAGCACCAGATCGGCCAACTGCGCCGTTTCGTCAGGCATCGACGAGAACGACACCTTGAACGCGACCTTGGCGAAGGCTGCCGCAAACCCGGCCGACTTCGGCATGGTGTGCGCCGGGTTCGCGCCACGCACAAAGGCGAGCGGCACGGTGCCGGCGTCCATGTTCTTCACGGCGGCGGCGAGATCCGCGTACGACGCGAGTCCCGTGTAGGAACCGTGCGCCTTGGCCGTGTTGATCGTGGTGCCCACGGCACCACCCTTCTTGTTGATCTCGGCCACCATCACGCCGCATTCCACCGCGTCGTTCCCGGTGACACCGCAGAGCGCCATGATACCGTTGCCGGCATCGGCGACCGCCTTGACGAGCGCTTCGATGGTCGCGACCGGCACGTTCGCGGCTTCAGCAGCCGCGGCCGCCGAACCCGTACCCGTGAGCGCGGCGCAGATGGCCATCTCACTGCCCGCCTTCGCGGCGATCCACTGATCGGCATTGAGACCGGTCAGCGAACGGCGCGCGCCGATATACACGAGGCGCGGCGCGACATCGAGCTTCGAGCGCGCATCCGCCCAGTCGAGCTGCTGCGGAACGCTGTGGCCCCAGCCATCGAGGAAGTCGGCGCCAAAGCTGATGACCAGCTTCGCGGCGCTGAAGTTGAGCGCGGGCCATGCGGCACCGTACGCCTTCTGATTGGCGGCGATCGTCGCAATGGGCGCCGTGCTGTCGACGCTCAGGTGCGCCGGCATGCCCTGCGCCGACAGCCACTGATCGAGGAAACCCGGGAACGTGCCCGTCTCGTGCTGATTGACGAACACCACGTTGCCAGCCTGCCCCTTCGACTTGACTTCACCGAGCTTCTGCGCGAGCAGCTCGTAGGCCTTGTCCCAGGTGGTGGGCTTGAGGGCGTTGCCTTCACGCACCATTGGCGAACGGTACCGATCCGGATTGTACACACCCTGAATGCCCGCCAGACCGGTCGCGCAGATGGCGCCTCGGTTGAGCGGGTGCTCGGGATTGCCTTCCAGCTTGATCGGACGGCCATCGCGCACTTCAGCCAGCACACCGCACGCGGCTGCACACTCGCGGCAGCTCGTGGCGTAGTACTGCGATACGCCAGGCACGGTGTTGTCAGGCGACGTCACGTACGGGATCAGCTTGCCCACCTTTTCGGAGGAGCAGCCAACCACGGCCGTCGTGGCGCCAGTGGCGCCGAGGATCTTGAGGAACTCGCGGCGCTTGACGCCGGTCCCCGCTTCTGTGGTCATCGTTGTGGAGGGTCGATGATCAGTAGTGGCAGACGGCGCAATCATACCGCGCCTTCTTCGGGGGCATCGCTTCCAGCTCGGGCGTCACCTTTTCACCAGCCAGGCGCGCACCCTCAGCAGGCTTGTAGCCCTGCACGTGGCAGTTGATGCACCAGCCCATGTTGAGCGAGTTCACCTGCTGCACAGCCACATAATTGGTATCCGGTCCCTGCGCGCCCTGGTTCTGAATCTGACCATGGCACGATTGGCAGGTGACGCCGGCGTTTACGTGGCGCATGTGCGGAAACTGCACATAGTCCGGCACCTTGTGCACGCGGTTCCAGGGAATCGGCTGATTCTTCTGCGCGTACGCGGCGACTTTCTTGATTTCCGCGGACTGCGCCTTCACGAGCGTGTGACAGCCCATGCAGGTCGCAACCGAGGCGTTACCCGGATCGGGTGACTTGTTGGCGGCGCTATGACAATACAGGCAGTTCATGCCTGCCTTCTGCACATGCGGCGCGTGGACGAACTTGACCGGTTGCTCGACGCGAAGCCCCTGCGACGACGATGCGCCGCTGTAGGCCGAGAGCAGCGTGGCTGCTGCAGCCAGCGCGAGGAACCCGGGAATCACCGTCCACTTCTTCTTGACCGTCATCGACTTTGGGCCGGGAAGGCGTAGGTGGCGGAAGACGCACGACATGCACGACAACGAACGTCCCTCTGCCGCGGTGCAAAGGCGATGTCCGTGTCATGCGTTGTGGCCACGGCCTAAGCCGTGTAAGTCGCTGTCAACTCGTTTCTTGCAAGCGCGAAGTATTACCGGCCCCGTATTTGTACGCAAGTGTAAAGCGTACAACAACGTGGGTAGATACCCGAGTGAAAAATACGGGTTTGCGCAGGCGTTGCCTTGCTTGCTCACGCGATTCGCCGCGCAATCGCATGATGTAGCCAGACGATTGCTCAGCCGCGAGCATCTTCGGCAATCGAGCGACCATCGGCGAAGTACGGCTCGCACTGCGAGAGGTCGGCTGGCAACAGGTCGACCAGGGCCCTGGCCTGCTGCGTGAGGCGCAACGGCCACCAACTGCTCCAGGTCAGCCGCTCTGGTCCAAGGGTCCGCACCAGGTGCGCAAAATGATCTTCCGGCGGCCCCCAGATCCAATGCCAGTCATACCAAACCCGGCGTTGTTCGGTGGGTGTGAGCCCCCAATGCACCTCTTCGACGAGCTCTCGGCTCCCACCAGCCACCACCATGCGGCATCTGGACTCCGGCAACCGCGCGAGCGCCCGCACCGAAGCGGCCGATAGATCGCCGGCCGTGTCGAGGTGGTGACGCTGCCGCAGATCTTCGAAGCGTACCGTCAGATGCAGCGCGAGACCCGCTTCTCCACAGGCATAAGCAAGCTCCGCCATGGCGGGATGTCCGGCGCCCAATCCCCATTGCGGTGGGCACGCCCGCACGGCCGGAGCCCCTTCGTCGCGCGCGTGCCGGAGCGCCTCTTCCCAGCGAGGCCAGTCGGGACGAATGAGGGGTACGGGCAACAGGTGCTCGCGGTGAGGCGCCAGCGTCGCATAGAGCGTGCGATTGCCGGGTTCCGGGTCCCGAAAGAACGTGCTGGGTAGATGTCCCACCCACGCCCCGGAAAACCCCTCGCGCTCCAACACCCGCACGAGGATCTGTGGCTCTGGATGCGGGATATCACGAAACGGGTACCCGCCAATCCAGGCACTCACATCGATAGGCAATGCGGTCGTGCTCATAGGCAGGCACCGGCCGAAGGCGCGCCCGGCGCGACGGCGCGGTCGAACGCGCCCGGTGGAAAGATCCGCACCGCATTGCGCCAACGCATGTCGGCGATCTCGTCGGGTGAAGCGCCGGTGTACGACAGGGCACGCAGTTTGGTGAGGCCGGTGCACAGCGTGAGATCGGCCGCCCACAACAGGCGCTTGGCCCCCACCCACTGCAGCGCCTGATCGATCATCCCTCGATCGATGCCACTGCCAGAGAGATCCATCACGACATTCGGCACGTCACGTACGGCTGGTGGTGTATGCGCCCAGTCGCCACCACCGCCGATGTGTGCGAGCAGAAAGGTCACCGTGGGATGTCGCTGCGCGAGGCGTGCGAGTTCGATCCCATCGGACGCATCCTGATTGGGCCAGTCACGACGGCGGTGCTGCCACACATGATGCAACACAGGCACACGCGCGGCGGCCGCGGCCTGCGCGATATCGTCGAGCAAGACATCATCGGCGCGACGGCCGGCGGCGAGCTTGATACCGATCGCGCCACGCTGCAATCCGCGCGTGATTTCGCCGAGTGCGTGTTGGGTGAAGTTCGGGTTCACGGCCACGTAGGCTTTCACGCGCGCGCCCTGCGCATCGGCGAAGTCGAACATCCAATCGTTCGCTTGCGTCTGATCGTCCGGCGAGGCGAAGTAGGTGGGTGAGGTGTGGCCCCACGACCCCAGCACCGAGGCGACGTGACACCGCACGCCGATACGATGTCCTGCCTCGAGTCGCGATTGATTGTACCGTTGCCAATCACCGCGGTTGGTGTGCGGTGTGTGAAAGTGCGCATGCGGATCGATGAGCGGATCCGATCCGCCGAGCGGCACCGCGGCGGGATGGTGGGATGCGATCGCGTGCGTGGTCGCGGTCATGGCGTTCAACGAGGGTTCTGTTCGTGCAACGTTGTTCGGGTGTCGATTTCGCGCGTCACTCAGGTGGCCATGCGCGGACCGGGAACGAGGCTCTGCATCACCTCGGGCAGTACACGAGCGACTTCGTCACAGGCTGCATCATCATGGGCCAAGGCACCAAACTGATAGGCGCCGCGCTTGAGCAGCACGCCACTGCGCGCGGCTGCGGCCACCAACGCATCGAGCTGCTCGGCCACATCGGCCACGAGGCGCCACATCACCGGCGGCCCAGCCACCTGCACACCAACCCATGGCGCTTCCGCGAGCGCCGTGCCCAGAATCTGCTGCAACTGCCCACCCGCGGAGGCCATGCGGTCACACACGTCGAGACGATCATGCCATTCGAGCACCGCACGTGCCGCCGCGAGTCCTGTCCCCTCTGACGCGGCAGTGGAGGAAATCCACGTGCGTCGCGCCGCATCCATCACATCGGCGCGTCCCACCACGGCGGCCAAGGGATAACCATTGGCCATCGCCTTGCCGAGTGTGGTGAGATCGGGCGTGACGTCACGCAGAGCCTGCACCCCACCGGTGCGCACACGAAAGGCGGTCTTCACCTCGTCGAAGATCAACACCGCCCCCACCCGTGTGGCTTCGTCGCGGGCCACCTGCAGCCACTCCAACGAGGCGATGTCATGCACCAGCGGCTCGATGATGATGGCCGCCGGTGCCGGCCCCAATGCGACGGCAGAACGCAACGCGAGCACGTCGTCGAACGGCACCCAGGTGACCGCATCCCGCACGTCCTGTGGCACACCGGCCGCATCGCTGCACCAGTCGAGCCAGCCGAAGTATCCGCAGGCAATGATGCGATCCCGATCGGTGGCGGTGCGGGCCAGACGCACGGCCGCTGCGGTGGCCTCGGCGCCGGTGCGCAGAAAGCGCACCTGCTCCGCGCACGGAATCACTTCGATGAGCCGTTCGGCCACCTCCACTTCCAATCGATGCGGCAGAATGGAGACGTTGCCCTGCAGCACGGTCTCGTGCACCGCCTGCGTGACAGACGGATCCGCGTATCCGATGCCCACCGCTCCCAGGGCCATGCCAAGATCGATGAAACGACGCCCATCGGTACTCCAGAGTGCGCACCCCTGGGCCCGTTCGAAATGCGTGGGCATGGCCGCATCGAACGCCCGCGTGCCATAGAGTGCCTCTGGGCGCTTGCTTCCTGTAGACGACCCGCCCGGGATGACATCGGCCGCACGAGCGCGCCACCCGTCATCGGGCAGTCCACCGAAAGCAATGCTGCGTGTCATGCGGCCGGTCCGTCGTCGGCCTGGCTGACCGTGACAGGATCAGCATCGATGTCCACGGCCGTGGTATCACCGTGCCCCACGGCTGCCAGTGCGCGTTGCACCGCCTGGCGTGTTTCCCGTTCGATGGTGCGCAACACTTCGATGCTGGCCGTGCGAATGAGCAGCAATTCCCGCTGATCGGGATTGGCACGGAAGACCAGCGACCGGAAGGTGCGCATCATCAGTTCTTCGTTGCGTGTCCCGAAGTACCGAATAGCGGTCAGCGCGTTGCGCATATCCGCAAAGGTGCGCTCGACATCGTCCTTGCTGGGCGAGCCGGCGGCGTGACGCGGCGGTGGCAGACGCTTGGTGGCATCGCCGGCCAGCATGTGGAGTTCGTACAGCGCCAGCAAGCAGGCCTGCGCGACGTTCAGCGAGAAGTGCTCGGTGGTCGGGATGGTGCAGATGGCGTTGGACCGATCGAGCGCCTCGTTGGGCAAGCCATGATCTTCGCGGCCGAACATGATGGCAACGCGACCCTGCTGGGCAAACTCGAGCAGGTCGACGGCCGCCGTGCGCGGCGTATGACGCTGCCACCGCGCCGCCTGGCGACGGCCGGAGAAGCCCACCACGTACACACAATCGGCGAGGGCTTCGTCGATGGTTTCGAAGTGCTGAATGCGCTCGACGATGTCCCGCGTGTCATGCGCAACCTGCTCGACGCGGTTGGGATCGTAGGGACAGGGGCGAATCAGGCGCAGATCGCGGACGCCCATGTTTTTCATGGCCCGCACCACACCGCCGATATTGATCGAATCCTGGGATTCGTACAGCACGACGGTGACGGCATTGAGGATCGAGTCGGTCATCTGCCCAAGATAGCACGTCCCGTCATCCGGGCGTCGTCCGTTCGGGCCCAGCCGACATTTCAAGGGCCGACTCGAACCGCAGTGTCACGGTGTCGCCGACCTGTTCCCGGTCTCCCCGCAGGTAGGCAAATCCACCGCCACCGGCCAGCGCGAGCTGACCGAGTCGGCGGGTGCGTCCAACGGCGGCCTCGTTGATGACCACCTGAAAACCGACTTCCGCGAGCGCATGCGACTCGGCCTGAAAGACGCGGGGCAATTCCCAGGCGATCTGCAACTGCCAGCCCTGCTCCAGACGACACCAACTGGTGGTGGGCGACGCACCCAACACCCCGGCGCGGCTGGCGGGGACCAGCGGCGTCACCCGGCAACGTCCGTCGGGGGTGGACAATGGCACCACCAGGCCCGCGTCCTGCCAGGTCCCGCCATCCGCGGTGACGTACCACTGCACACCGCTGACATTCACATCGGCGCGTTCGTTGTCGAGCGGATTGTCGGGTATCTCATCTTCCGCACCCGTGCCAAACAGCGCCGCTGTGTCACCCATGTGCATGCGCACTCGCACCACAAAGTGCGTCTGCGTGGTGGCCAGCAGGATCTGCGCGCGTGGCGCATGCGCATCGTGCCAGGGCTGCTCCGTCTGCCGATAGGCCGATTCACCCAACTCCAGCAGCCGTGCACCAAGCATCGGATCGGTAAGCCGCGGTATGCCCACCGTGGGTGAAGAGACCCGCGGCACGGCGAGCGCACCACGTGCCGCGATCGCGCCCGGCGTGAGGGCAGATCCGAAGCCCTCCTCGAGATCCGGCCCCTGGCCCGCCCTTCCCTGAGCGGGAGGCAATACATCGAGATCGATGCTGCTTCGGGCATGGCGAGCGGTCAGTCCGATCTGCCAACCGGTGTCGGTGGCGCGGTGCGCACTGATGGTGCCATCGGCCGTATGCACGTGCGCAACATCAGCACGATCCGGACCGATATGGGCGGGGTCGAAGCGAGGAAAACGCACGGCCGTCACGTGGGCCGGAGAGGCCGCCACAGGCCCATCAGCGGCCCAGGCCCAGACACCGACAATACAGCCCCGCGCGGCTTCAACCTCGAGCCAGTGGCGGGCCAGCGCCCGTGGCGTATCGGCGGGCTGCTCGGGCGAACGGTGCGAGGGCGCCAGCGGTGGAGCGGGTGCTTCCGCCCGCAGCACGCGCGCCGGCACGCTGGTGGCATACCAGGCTCGCGCGGCGGCCGTTGAGAGTGCGAACGGTGTGCCATCCCGACGCCAGGCATCGCCGTCCACATCACCGGCCTTGGACACCTGTTCGAGAAAATCGAATCCGTCTTCGAGTCCTCCGGCGCCGGCACGATCCACGGGTCGCCACGTGTGGACATCATGCACCTGTGCCTGCGCGGCAATGGGCAGCGAAAGGGTCACCACCCGATCGGCGTCCCATTCCAGCACATCCACCAGGTGACCATCACACACCACCACGGTGCGCGTAGCGGTTACGCCCGGAGCGAGTCCGTCGACGGTCTTGCGTATCCAACCTGCGCCACCACGATCTTCGAACGCCAGCAACGTGGCGGGTTGGCGTTGTTGTGATTGACCGTCGATCAGCGGTGCGTGATGGGCCAGCGTGCTGCGATACCAATGCAACCGGCGCTCCACATAGCTCCCGGTGCCGGGATCGTCCAGCAACCGATGCCCACCCGACTGCAACGTGAGCGCCAGCCGATCGGGATGCCCGTGGCCACCACCGGTTGCGCCGCCTTCGAGTGCGACGTACACACGCCCCGCGTCGCGCCGGATCACCGCGAGCCCCTGTGATGGCAGACACGCGCTGGTAGGCGGCATCGCGCCCGCAGCCACCTCCGTGTTGCTGGCCATGAGCAATGCGCGCCAGGAGAGGTCGGCGCGTGACAGGGAACCCGGCGGATCATGCCGTTCCGCATCAGCGGTGGAAAGCCGGCGCCCCGCTCGTGGCACGTCGTGCCCACCAAGCATCGGCGCGTAGAGGCGCGCGAGCCAGGCCGACAGTTCGCGCTGTGGGCGATGGGCCAGGCCGAGTTCGAGATACTCGGCCACCCGCCACTGCCTGATCGAGACCGCGTACTGCGAGTCCCGACGAGCCGGCAACGTTTCGTCGGGCAATACGCCCACGAAGGGCGCAGCAAACCCTCGATGAAAACGCGCGTCGAGATCGGCATGCAGGTCACGGCCCGTCGCCCGCATCCACTGCACACCGTACCAGAGACCCCGATGCGCAAACAGATGGTAGTTCTCGCCTTCGTACCAGCTTCCGTCGTCGAGCAGGCCGTGTTCGAGCAGCCATGGCAACGAACCGGACTTGTTCAGACGCGACGCGATATCGGATTCTCGGCCAAGCAGCGTCCAGGCACTCAGGATCGCGATCTCGTTCCACACCTGACGGTTGGAGCGGCCTTCGAAAAATCCCGCAATGAGTGCACTCGACGGATCGAGCAACCGGTCGCGTACCGTTCCGCCGATGTGCGTGCGTCCCGACGCCTCGAGCAAAGCCAGCGCATGCGCCACATTCAGCAACCAGATGGACTCGAGATAGGTGCTGAAAAACGGGCGCGAAGGGCCCAACACGTTGTCGCGATTCGGCCAACTGGTGTACTGCTCGGCCAACCGGCAAAGAATGGACTCCGCCAGATGGGCATGTGACGGTGCGCCGCGCAGCAGATGCAGCGCCGCGGCATGTACGGCCCGCTCCACCGTCCACAACTGCGCGTTCATGGCCCACCAGTCGTCATGCTCCTGCCCGACATAGGCCTGCCCACATCGGGAGCAGTGATGGTGATGCGGTTGCCACGGATCGAAGTCGAGCAGCACGCCATGCACCGGACACCGGCCACCACGGCGTGTGAGGCGCGCCTTCTGTGCGGGCACAGGCAGTTGCTCCCGCGCCAGCGCCTGTTCGAGCGGCTGCAACTCCGCAGCCAAACCATCGGCCAGAGCGGCCAGCGACTGTCCTGGGGTGACGGCGGCCCGTCGTTCATGCACGTCGAGCGGGAGCAATACACTCACTCGCGTGTCCACCGCGTCACCGACGTGAGCTCGCCGCGCAAATCCATCACCACGTGGTGCAGACGCCGCGAGCGCCCCTGAACGCCCCGGGCGTGATACAGCCACGCCACCGGCATGGAGGCTTGCAACGTGGAATCCACGACGCGCCATGCCACAGCAGCATCGACGGCTGAGGCGGTGCGCGCAGATGCCAGCGCCCGATCGAGCCCATCGTCGTGAAAGCCGGTGTAGTCGAGCGCACCGCCGCGCTGTGCCGAGGCAAACATCGCAGAAAGATGTCCGAGTGCGATATCTCCGGGAACGCCGGTCACGGCCATGTCGTAGGCCGCCTGCCCGGCCTTGTCCGCGGCACGGACCGTGGCAAGAAACGTGGCGAGTTCCATGACACGGATGTTCACGGTGATGCCCCGCTCGGCCAGATCCGCTTGCACTAGTTGCTCGACGGCCATGTCCCCGCTGCCAACGGTCAGCAACGTGATGGTGAATGGTGATCCCTGGCGTTGTCGCGTGCCGCCGGTACCGACGCGACGCCACCCGCTGGCGTCGAGCAGCGCGTCGGCACGTGTGAGCTGCTGCCGACGCGCGGCGGTGTCGGTGGCCGCGGCGGCGTTGCTCGAGAACGGCAAACCGGGAGGAATAGCGCCCGCTGCCGGAACTCCGTATCCGGCGACCGCTGCTTGCACCAGGCGCACACGATCGATGGACAGCGAAAGGGCCTCACGCACGCGCGCATCGTCGAACGGCGCGCGCGTGGTGTTGAACGCTAGCACTTGTGAGAACAACACCGGCGGTGTCATCAGGGTGAGCAAGGAGTCGCGCGCAACCAGATGCGCCATGGCCGGTGACACGCCCGCCAGATCGATTTCACCGCTCACGAGCCCCGCAAATTTGGTGGCTGCTTCGTCGACCACGGCCACGACCAGTCGCTGCAATTGTGGCGGCCCGCCCAGTGCGGTGGGGAATTCCGTGTTGCGCGCAAACTCCCACCGACGTCCCGGAGTGCGACTCACAAAACGGAACGGGCCGTTCCCCACCGGCGCCGTGGCAAAGGCATGCCCACGCCATCGCGCCCGGGGCACGGAATCGAGCAGATGCCGGGGAACAAGAGGCAGTTCGGCGAAGACCACCGGCAACACCGACTGCGGTGCGGTGAACTCCACGCGCACGGTCAGGCTGTCCAGCACGGCCACATGACGCACGATGCCGACATCGCCACGGCGCGGTGAGCCCAGCGCCGAATCCGCAGCGGCGTCCAAGGTGAAGGCCACATCCGCCGCTGTGGTGGGCACGCCATCGTGCCAGCGCAGTCCGGGCGCCAGCGAAAACTCCACGGCCTGCTGATCCGTATCCCAGCGCCAACGCTGGGCAGCGTACGGCACGGGTTGCAACGCACTGTCCAGACGCACCAGCGTGACAAACAGCGCGTGGCGCTGCAGTTGCCTGGACAACGGATGGATGGTGACCAGCGGATTGCCCGACTCGAGATCACTGCCCGATGCCATCACCACCGTGCCCGGAGCGCGTGTCGGGGCACCGCAGGCCGCAAGTAGACACACGACCAGCGTCAGGGCATACCGGCCTGCCCGCATGCCATGGCCGAACAATCCCGCCCCACGGGTTGACGTACCGGTGCCCGGTGCGATCATCCTGCCGTGCGCCGATTCTCGCTGCGCGTCTTCGATGCGCTCGTGCTGCTCTGGCTCGTCATCACGTTCACCTTCGCGCTGATCCACCTCGCGCCGGGTGATCCGGCGACGTTGCTTGTGGCGCCCACAGCATCGGCCGAAGAAACGGCGCGATTGCGAGCACAGTTCGGGCTGGATGCCCCGCTGCCGATCCAATATGCGCGCTGGGTGGGCGGTGTGCTGACCGGTGACCTTGGCGAGAGTCTCACGCGCGCGATCCCGGTCACCACCGTCATCGCCGAAGCGCTGCCGGTGTCATTGTTTCTGGGCGGCGTTTCTGTGCTGCTCACGTTCCTCGTAGGCACGATGTTTGGGGTCTGGCAGGCCCTGCGTGCTCGTGCGCTCGCCGATCGGCTGCTTTCCGTGGTGGGGACGGTGCTGTATTCCGCGCCGAGTTTCTGGCTGGCGCTGGCGCTGGTCACCCTGTTCACGTCGGGGGCCGTATGGCTGGAAGCCCCGGCCTGGCTCCGTTTGCCGGCGTTTGGCATGCAGGACCCGGGAGCGGTGGAATCGACCTGGTCCGATCGATGGCGCCACGCGGTGTTGCCGCTGATCGTGCTCAGCGTTCCCGGCATTGCGGGTGTGACCCGATATGCCAGGCAGAGCTTTCGCGACGCCGCACTCGCTCCTCATGTGACAAGTGCCGTGGCGCGCGGTCTGTCCGCGCCGCGCGTGGAGTGGCACCACATCGTGCGCAATGCGCTCACACCGCTGGTGGTGCTGTTCGGGCTCACCTTGCCGGGCGTGATCGCCGGTTCGGTTTTTGTGGAGCAGGTCTTTGCGTGGCCCGGTCTCGGGCGCACGATGCTCACCGCCATCGCGGGTCGCGACTACCCGGTCGTTCTGGGCCTCACAGTGGTGTATGCGGCGGCAGTGATTCTTTCGAATCTGCTCGCCGACACGCTGCTGTGGTGGCTGGATCCGCGGCAGCGGGAGTCGGCCCGATGACGAGATCGCGCAACGCCAGACACATGCTCGCGGCCCTGCGCACTGCGGATCGCCGCGTATTGTTTGGCGGCATCACGCTGACCGCGATGGTCGTGTTGGCCATCATCGTGCCGTTGTTTGCCCCGGCATCGACCGGCAGCATCGGTGATGTCATTGCCACACGACTGGTGCCACCACTCGGCCGTGATGCCTTGGGGCACTGGCATCTGTTGGGCACCGATGCCTTCGGTCGTGATCTGTTCGTGCGCCTGTGGGTGGGCGCACGCATCTCGCTCGCGGTCGCGGTGGCGGGATCGGCGCTGTCCGGTGTCATCGGCATCGCCCTCGGCGCAGTGGCCGGTTGGCGTGCGGGCTGGTTCGATCGCGTGATCTCGGCGGCGGGCGATGCACTGCTGGCCATCCCGCGTCTCGTGTTGCTGCTGGTGATCGCCGCGCTGTGGGGCCCTGGCCTCTGGGTGGTGATCGTGGTGCTGGGGCTCACCGGATGGATGGCGGTGATGCGCCTGGGCCGTGCCGAGGTGCAGCAGGTCCGTCAACAATCGTACGTGGAAGGTGCCGACGCGCTGGGGGTGCCGTCGTGGCGGGTACTCGCCCGGCATGTGTTGCCCAATGCCGTGGGGAGCGCCACGGTGGCGATCACGCTGGGTGTGGGCAATGCCATCGTGCTCGAGAGTGGTCTGTCGTTCCTCGGTCTGGGTGTGCAGCCACCCACAGCCAGTTGGGGCAACATGATCGCCGGCGGCCGGGAATGGCTGCTGACGGCACCATGGATTGCATTGACACCGGGCCTGCTGCTCATCGCCACAGTGGTGGCTTGCACGATGCTTGGCGAAGGGCTCAGCGAGTCACGCACCACGAGTGTGCGTGACGATGACACCCGCACCATCAATCTCAGTGATCGAGGTCGTCTGCGCGCCGCACCCTGAGCGTCATCACGTCACGGGGCGCCACCTGCAATGCGATGTGTCGGCTGACCAGCATGCCCTCGGTGGCACTGCCACGCACGGCATCTTCGGGCCCCAAAAGCGATTCGTCGAGACGGCAGCGCGACACCTGCCATGGTCCGGAGTCGGGCAGTTCCCATGCCCCCTCCGCGTGGTGGTCCGACAGATTCACCACGCGCAACACGATGGCCTGTTCGTCGACCGACGAGACGGTGACGGCCGACGCTTCGAGCGATGCACCGTGCAACCGAGGACCGGCCTGACAGACCGTGCCAGCATCCGACTCGTAGTCGGGCCACGACTCGCCGGTGAGCGGCAGCAACACATCGTCGGCGGCATCACGAATGCCGGCAATGGTATGCTCATCCCACCCGCCAGACAGGAGCAGCGCGACTTGTGCCCGAAAGGCTCCCGCGGCCTGTGCTGCCGGAACAGGAGCCGGCCACCCCGCATGACCGGGCCGCTCCGGCAAGTCGGCGCGCGACAATGCGCCCACCGCGCGCAGCAGTGTCAGGGCCATGCGCGAAGCCCCGACCTCATACTCGGCCAGGCCATCGGCAATCATCACCGCACTGGCCGCAGGCGCAACATGCGCCACCCAGCGATGCATCGGTTCACCAGCGGGTACGGTCTCCACCAATGTGTCCGTGCGTGATTCGGCGGGCGGTGGTGTTTGGGTCGGCACACGAGGCGCCATCCCTCGATGAACCGGCCCGAAGGCGGCGTCGGCCATCACGGCACCCGACGCGATGTCGGTATGCCACACGAATTGCAGACGGTGATCACGGCGCGTATTGCGGCCGCGCACCTGACAGCGCAGCAATGCCTCACCGGCCTGCAATGACACCGTGGTATCGGCGCGGATATCACCAGCGGCCGATCGCCATGCGATGCGCACACTCCCACGCAGTGGACCCTCTTCGACGAGGTCACAGCGCGTGGGAATCAGGACCTCTGTCACGCCGCGGAGTGCGGGGGTGTAGCTGTCGCCAACATCCTGACGCGATTCGAGTGTGAGTAGCTGTTCGAGGTGCCGTGCACCGTGACGCAACGACAACCGCAGTCGGGAGCCGCGCAGCCCCCTCTGGTCCGCATCATCGAACACGGCCTGCAGCGAGACGATGGAATTGTCGATCAGGATGGTGGTCGTTGCGCCATCCGTGTGTGACCGAGTGTGTACCAGGGATGGCATCGAGGTGTGCTCGTTGCCATTGGGCGGTGCCGACAGATCCTGCAGCGCCACCCCCCATGCGGGCATCGGTGGCACCCACACCAACGTGCGCTGGCGCCGTACGAGGTCGTTGTCCGGATAGTGCTGGGGTGACTCCCGTCGACGGTACTCGGCAGCCACCGACACGGGCTGCATCAGCCAGCCTGCCGCGGTGAGTGCCGGCGTCCCCGGGAGCACCACAGGCATGGAGGCATTTCCACTGCCCGGCCCTACGGGTACGTCACCCACGACCTCGATGAGATCGACCACCGCCACACCACCACGCGGGCGGGCGCTTCGATTGCGCAATACCAGCCGCCGCCAGTCGAATGTGGCCACGCGACGTCGCGCACTCACGGCATCGTGTCCCATCACCAGATGCAACGCGGCCTCACGCAGACCGCGACCGGCGCTCGCCACCTGCTCCTGCCGATGGTCCATCGCACGGGCCACTTCATCGATCGAACACCCGCACAATGTGTCGTGCGGATGGGTCTCCAACAACGTTTCCCATGCGTGGTGCAGCAGGTCGGGAAGCTGCACCATGGTGATACGTCCATCGGACGCCGCCGTCGACCGGTCGGGCCGTTCGTGCGCCTGAAGCCGAGCCAGCGCCAACCACGGTTCCACATCGCGCAACAGTCCACGCTCGAGACGTGCGTTCTGTCGTTTCTGATGCGCACGCGTTGCCAACGTGCCGCCCAAGGTCCACGTGTAGCCGTACGAGTCGCGCAGCTCTCCCTGCGCCGTGGGGATCGGCTCTCTCCGCGCGGCGACGGCGTCGCGGAAATGCGCTGCCCACGACGACAACGAGACCGCGTCCACATGAACGCCAGAACCGGCAGCCTCCTGCAAGACTGCAAGTGCCTGGTCCAGATCGGGCTGTCGAGCGTGATGGTCCGCGCCATTGAGCAGCAGCGTCACCCCGATACGATTCCGCACGGCATACAGTGATGCCAATCGCGCCCATCGGGCCCGCGCCGCCTCGGCATCGACCGGGAGCGCACTGCCGTATTCGTAGCCGTCGGGCGGGAGATGGCAGGTGGCAACATGGTCTCCATTGGGAGCCGCCCACGAGAAGGCGTCTTCCTGCGGCCCATCTTTGCTACCGGCTCCGCGCCACACGACGGCGACCGACAACCCGAAACCGCGGGCAATGAGTGGCATCGCGGCCGGGTGGCCAAAGGTGTCCGGGCAATAGGCCACGGCCGGCGCCGACGTCCCCAGCGCCGTCAGCACCCGCCGCCCGGCTTCCAGGTTGCGAACGATGGCCTCTCCCGAGGGGATGAGGTTGTCCCCCAACACAAACCAGGGGCCGGCCTCGATGCGCCCCGCGCTGAGGGCCTGCCGCAGCGCCTCTCGTTGACCCGTCCGCCGAACGAGATAGTCACGCAGGGTGATGGCCTGCCCATCGAGCAGGAACGGTGCTCGGTCGACCGTCGTAGCGGGCGGCAGGAGCAAGGCGTCGATCAACGCGGTCAGCCGCTGAGCAAACCGGTCGACGCCATGATACCACTCACGATCCCAGTGTGTGTGGGACACCACACACACCCGCAGGACGCAGCCCGGAGAGTCGGCAGCAACAGTCACCCGGGCAAGCTACCTTGACGCGTCGCCCATGGGCCAGCCGTCTCCTGCCCCCAAGGTGTTCGGGCCCCGGCCATGGTTGACCACGACATGGCGTCCGTCGAGCTTTCACCCGGCAACGATCATTTCCCGCCCCACACGGATCCGCGATTGGAATTTCTCACCGACTTCTATCATCGACTGCGTGACCTGCCTGCCCTGGTGCAATGGGCGGGCTATGTCGGTCTCACACTGATCATCTTCGCCGAAACGGGGCTGCTGATCGGCTTTTTCCTGCCCGGTGATTCCCTGTTGGTGACCGCAGGATTGCTGGCGGCTGACCCCGCTTTTGGACTCAATGTCTGGCTGCTGGGCGCCATCCTCACCGTGGCCGCCATCGTGGGCGACACTGTGGGGTACAACGTCGGCAAGACAGCGGGTCCCCACATCTTCAATCGCGAGAACTCGCTGTTTTTTCACAAGGACCACCTGCTGCGCGCGCAGGCGTTCTACGAGAAACATGGCGGGAAGACCATCATCATCGCGCGCTTCATGCCCATCGTGCGCACCTTTGCGCCGGTGGTCGCGGGCGTTGGTCGCATGGAGTATCGTGCATTTCTGATCTACAACATCGTCGGTGGCGTGCTCTGGATCTGGAGCATGCTGCTGACGGGATGGATCCTGGCTCGCACTGTGCCCGCCGTGGCGCAGCATGTCGAGAAGGTGATTCTGGTCGTGGTGTTTCTTTCCATCCTGCCGGGCATCATTGCCTGGATGCGGGAACGTGCCAAGTCCAAGGCGGCGGCCTGAGGTCGTCGTTGCGTCGTCGCAGTCCAACTTCGTTTATACCACTCTGGAGATTCTGAGATGGCTCATACCCTGCCCGCGTTGCCGTACGCGCCCGAAGCGCTCGAGCCGCACATCGACGCGCAGACGATGAACATTCATCATGGCAAGCACCATCAGGCGTACGTCACCAACCTGAATGCCGCCATCGAAAAGGCACCGGAGCTTGCCTCCTGGTCGTTGGATGACCTCTGCCGTCGCATCAACGAAGTGCCGGAAGCGGTGCGCACCGCCGTGCGCAACAATGGCGGCGGACACTGGAATCACTCGCTCTTCTGGGAACTCATGGCGCCGAAGGCCGGCGGTGAGCCGACGGGTGAGCTGGGCGCCGCCATCACCAAGGCGTTCGGTTCGTTCTCCGCATTCAAGGAGCAGTTCCAGGCGGCTGGCATGGGCCGCTTCGGCTCCGGCTGGGCGTGGCTGGTCTCCACCGATGGCGCGCTGTCCATCGTGAGCACGCCGAACCAGGACAACCCACTCATGGAAGGCAAGCACGCCCTGCTCGGCGTGGACGTGTGGGAACACGCCTACTACCTCCACTACCAGAACCGT
Source organism: Gemmatimonas aurantiaca T-27 (assembly GCF_000010305.1). Classification (NCBI taxonomy): domain Bacteria; kingdom Pseudomonadati; phylum Gemmatimonadota; class Gemmatimonadia; order Gemmatimonadales; family Gemmatimonadaceae; genus Gemmatimonas; species Gemmatimonas aurantiaca. The sequence continues at coordinate 2,391,788 of NC_012489.1, forward strand.
CGCGCGGACTACCTCGGCGCCTGGTGGAACGTGGTGAACTGGAGCGCGGTCGCGAAGCGCTACGCCGCCAAGTAAGGCACTCACGTCGTTGCGAAGGCCCCCGTCTCCTGTGCGAGACGGGGGCCTTCGTTTTGTACTCGTGTCAGGTGGTGCTCAGGCCGCGGCGGGCGTGTCCTCGGCCGGACGACGGGAACTCTGCAACAGCGTGAAGGCGGTGTACGCCACGACAATCACCACCAGCCACCGCAGCGCCGTGAGCGGCAGTGATTTCACAATGAACGCGGCCACCAGCACGGCGGGCACACCACCGATGATGATGCTGACCACGGCGCGCAGATCCACCTTGCCGAGGCGCAGGAAACGCGCCGATGCCATGGGCATGAGGAAAGCGCAGGATCCCATCATGACCGGGAACGCCGCCGCGGGATTCATGCCGAGCAGGGAGACGAGCATCATGCACGGCCCATAGAGGCCGATGCCGATGGTCATCAAGGCGCCGAGCAGGAAGTTGCCGACCAGCGCGATCGCGAGCTTGCCACCACTCACGCCGATGGCGGTGCCGCCACCGGGCAACACATCCAGCGCCTGTGCCGCGGTGAGGGCCGCCGCGGCGGCCAGGCACAGTCCCATCCCGAACTGAATGCGGCGGGTGGGCCACCGCGCCACGATCCCGGCGCCCAACCATGCCCCGGCCACCGCGGCCACGATCATGGCGATCAGCGTGACGGGCTCCACTTCCACCAACTGCGTGTAGATGAACGCCTGCGCCAGGGTGGGCAGCGTGTGTGCCGCGTTGAGCGTGCCGGGAATGAGCGCGTCCTTCACCGTCTTCGTCGCCCGGAACAGCGCCGTTGTGGTCGCGAACGACCCGATGCCCAGTGTGTCAAAAAAAGCCGTCACCACCCCGATGCCGATGCCGACTGGCGTGGGCCGCACCGTCGGCGCCGGCTTCATGGCCCGTACCAGCGTGACGATGTGATACAGTGCGGCGATAGCGAGGCCGGCGAGCAGGAGGCGCGTGGCGTCGAGCGGCATGCGGTGGGAGGGGTGAGGGAAATACGAAGGCGACCGCAGATGCCTCCGCGGTCGCCTCCAACAATCGCGCAGAAACGCTCAGGACGCCAGCAGTCCGGGGATCAACGTCAGCGCCGCACCCAACGCCCAGGCAATGAGCGCCACAAGCGCGCCGGTCGTGCGTTCCACCCGTGCCACGACGCTCACCGCGATCGCGATCAGCACACACTGCCACACGCTGAACACATCGATCGTCATGAGGAAGGTGTGGAGCACGGTGGACGCCGCGTAGGGATCGACAAAACGCGCCGGTCCGAGTGACGCATCGGCCAACGAACGCACATTTGTCGTATCCAGCACAGCGCCCTGTACCGCCGTGGTCAGATAGCCAAACAAACGGGGCGACGAAGAAACCGCCGCGATCGTGAGCGCCTGACCGTACCGCAATGGGGCAGACATGGTCTTGCCGCCCCACTTGATGAACAGGGCGGAAAGCAGAGCCCCGATGGGGATGAACAGCAACGGCGACGCATAGTATGCATACGTCGAGATGTTGCGCGTCATGTTCGCCGCGCCTTCGGGGATGGGCCTGCCCGACTTCGCGGCCAGGGCCATCTGCAGGTCGGCGCCCGCGTCGATGTACGGCTGCACCAGACTGCCGGTTGCCACCACGATCACCAGGCCAACAATCGCCAGCACGAGCAGGTACATGCCGGCCTTACGATCGCGCGTACGGTCGAACACGGCCGCCGGCGACCACAGGACTTCCAGCAGATCCTCGATCACACCGGACTGTTTTGGGGCTGTCGTGGTGAATTCACTCATCGAGCCGCTTCTCCCTCGAGATAGGTGTATCCCTCAAGCCCCGCCACGTAGTCGGCAATGAAGGCGTTGGCCTCATCCCGCGTGAGCAGTGAGGAGCCATTCACCTTGCGACGGAACGTGGCGAGGAGCTGCGATGCGCCGAACTGCACGTAGTTGAGCACCTCGGTCACCGTGTCCCCCTCTACGAGATCGGTGATCTCGTAGTTTCCCTGATCGTTCAGTCGCACATGTACGGCATTTGTATCCCCGAACAGATTGTGCAGATCGCCGAGGATTTCCTGGTACGCGCCAGTCAGGAAGATGCCGAGGATGTAGTCCTCTCCGTCGCGGAACTCATGCAGTTCGAGACTGGACCGGCCGTTCTTCCCCCCCACGAACCGATCGATCTTGCCATCGGAGTCGCAGGTGACGTCCTGCAGGGTACCGCGACGCGCCGGCTCTTCGAGCAGGCGGTGGATGGGCATGATGGGAAAGAGCTGATCGATGGCCCAGCTATCCGGCAGTGACTGGAAGAGCGAGAAATTGCAGAAGTACCGGTCCACCAACGCCGACTCGAGTTCGGGCAGAATATCCTGATAGGTATCAGGATCGGCCTTGGCGATACGATAGGTCGCGTTCATCGTGGCCAGCCACAGCACCTCGGCCTTGGCCAGCCCGCGCAGGTTCAACACACCCGAGTTGAAGTACTGGCGCGCACGATCCTTGTCGAACGATGCGTCGTGGAACACTTCGAGCACCTTGCGCGGACGCGCCGCACGTTCGGTCAGCGTACGCCAGTCCTCGTACATCTCGTGCAGCAACGAATGGTCGTCGTCGTCGAGCGCCGGAATCGGCTGCTCGGCCTGCGACTCCACATCGATCACCTTGATCAGCAGCAGGGCGTGGTGCGCCGTCAGCGCACGCCCCGACTCACTGATGATGTGTGGCATCGACAGCTCGGCTTCACGGCACGCTTCGGCGATGGTGTACACGACGTCGTTGGCGTACTCCTGCAACGTGTAGTTCACGCTGGCGTTGTTCGTGGAGTTGGTGCCGTCGTAGTCGATGCCCAGTCCACCACCCACGTCCACGTGCGTGATATCCACACCCACGGCGCGCAGCTCGAGATAGAACCGCGCCACTTCCTGCAGCCCCGACTTGATGAAGCGGATATCGGTGATCTGGCTGCCCAAGTGGAAGTGAATGAGCTTGAGAATGTCGAGCCGATTGGCTGCCTGCAGCTTGTCGATGAGCTTGATGAGCTCCGCCGAGCTGAGACCGAACTTGCTCTTCTCACCACCACTCTGCGCCCAACGTCCGGCGCCTTCACTGGCCAGCTTGATACGCACGCCACAGGTGGGCGTCACGCCCAGCTCATCGGCCACTTCGAGCAGCACATCGAGTTCACTCACCTGCTCGAGCACGATGAACACCGTGTGCCCGAGCTTCTGCCCCATGAGGGCCAGACGCATGAACTCGTGGTCCTTGTAGCCGTTGCAGACGATGAGATGCTCGGTGCTGTGTGACAGCCCCAGCACGGCCTGCAACTCCGGCTTGGAACCACACTCGAGTCCCACGCCGTGTGTCTTGCCGAAGCGCACGATCTCTTCGACCACATGACGTTGCTGATTCACCTTGATCGGATACACCGTGGTATACCCACCGGTGTATTCGAATTCCCGGATCGCCGCCCCGAATCGTTCACTCAGCGTTTCGATGCGCGAGCGCAGAATGTCGGAGAAGCGCAGCAGGATGGGCAACTGCACGCCCTGCCCTTCCAGGTCGGCCGCGAGATCGCGCAGATCCAGCGTGCGATTGGGGTGCCCCGGATCGGGGCGCACGATCACATGACCGCGATCGTTGACGTCGAAATAACCGGCGCCCCACCCTTCCACGTTGTAGAGGGTGCGCGCGGATTCAAGCGACCACGGCTTCGGTGGCGCGGGTTCGACGATGGGCTGAGTGCGAGTTGCCATAGGGGCGGAAAGCTAGACGGTTCGCATCGGCGGGGGGAGCCGCCGGGGCGAACCGTCAGAGAGACCGTCAGAATTGTGACACCGCGAGCAGCGGTGTCAGAGGCCGACTGCGCCTCCGCTGCGCCTCAGTTGTCACCATCCAGCAACCGGCCAAGCCCGCCGAGCGCCGAGCCTTCTTCCCGCCCGCGCCCGCCGGCCCGCGGTGACGCCGCGATGATGCGATCGGCCAGCCGTGAGAACGGCAACGTCTGCAGGATCACACGCCCCGGTCCGGTCAGGCTGACGAAGAACAATCCTTCGCCACCGAACAATGCCGTCTTGATGCCTGGCACACGCTGGATGTCGTAGTTCACCGTCGGCTGGAAGGCCACCAGGCAACCCGTGTCCACGCGCAGTTGCTCGCCCGGCGCCAGATCGATGGCGTGCAGTGTGCCAGAGGCGTGCAGGAAGGCGAGCCCATCGCCCTGCAGCTTCTGCAGGATGAAGCCTTCCCCACCGAAGAAGCCCGCGCCAATGCGCCGCGTGAACGCCACCGAGATGTCGATCCCACGTGCCGCACAGAGGAACGAGTCTTTCTGCGCCAGCACCGTGCCGCCCCAATCGCGAAGATTGAGCGGCACGATCTTGCCCGGGTACGGCGCCGCGAAGGCCACGTCGGATCGACGGGCCCCCGCATTGCCAAACAGCGTGACAAAAAACGAGTCGCCGGCCAGCACCCGTTTTCCGGCGCCCACGAGTTTGTCGAACAACGAACCACTGCGCGCATTGGGATCGAGGGTCGTGGCCATCGTGATCCCTTCGCGCATGAACATCATCGCACCGGCCTCCGCGAACACCGACTCACCCGGATCCAGCGTGACGATGACTGCCTGCAAGTCATCGCCGATGATCTGGTAGTCGATCTCGTCTGCCGCCATTACCTGCCTCCGTTGCTCCCGTTGGGTTCCCCGGTGGGCGTAATCGTCCGCACCGGCTGTGGCGCCATCTTCACCTGATCGCGGCCTTTCTCCAGATAGGGAATGCCACGCACCATCCATGACGGGGCATCGGCCCCCTGAAGTTTCACCGCGAAGAAATCCTGCATCTTCTGGTCGATGTCCTTCTGGTTGGCGCGCTTGGTCGGATTGTGCTCATCGCCGTTGTACACGAGCATGTACGCTTCCTTCTGCAGGCGGCGCATGGCCACATAGAACTCGATGCCCTGGTACCAGGGTACGGCGCCGTCGTTGTCGTTGGCCATGAACAGCACCGGCGTGGTCACCCGATCGAGGCGGAACAGCGGTGAGTTCTCGATGAACCGCTCGGGGTACTGCCAGAGCGACCCGCCGATGCGGCTCTGCGTGTGCTCGTACTGGAACGCGCGCGCGAGCCCCGACGCCCAGCGGATGCCACCGTACGCGCTGGTCATGTTCACCACGGTGGCGTTGGGCACCGCGGCGGCGAACATGTTGGTCACCGTGACCAGATACGCCGACTGGTAGCCACCCCACGACTGACCGGTGATGCCGATACGCTTGGGATCGACAAACCCCTTCTGGATCAGCGACTGCACACCGGGGATGATCGACTTGGCCGCGCTCGGCCCGGGCTGACCATCCGTGTACACGATGTCCGGCATGAACACCACATACCCCAGCGAGTTGTACACCAGCGGATTCACCGTATTGCGGCCACTCGGCGCCTGATACCCGTGCAGCCCGTCGGTGAGTTTCTCGTAGTAGTACACCACCATCGGGTATTGCTTCGACGCGTCGAAGTTCTCCGGCTTGTACAGCAGACCGCGCAACGGGATACCGTCACCATTGAACCACGACACCAATTCCACCGTACCACGCGGATACTGGCTGTCCTGTGGATTGGCGTTGGAGATCTTGGTGGTCTGCGCGATATCCGAACCGGTCCACAGATCGGGGAACTCACGATACGTGCTCTGCGTGAGCAGATACTGCTCGGCATCGCGGGCCTTCTGCAGGCCGGCATAGTTGCGATCGCCCATCACGATGCGCTCGGGGCGGCTGTCCACGCCGAGCTTCTCGCGCCAGAAGCCGCTGGCCTTGGTGAGCGAATCCACCGCACGCAGCAGGAGCGGCGTGTTCACGTCGATGAAGGGATCGTCACGATCGAGGTTGACCACGCGGAACGTCATGCCCCCACGACGCCCTTCGCCTTCAGTCAGGTTGCGCGGCGCGGCCACACCACTCGGATCGACTTCCCAGATGTCGAAGCGATCGTAGATGAGGACGCGCTTGTCGCCCGTGGTCCAGCCGCCGATGCCGTACGGAGGCGGCACATCGGGCGAATCGAACTCCTCATCCTGGAACTTGACCGGCAGCTTGTCCGTGAGGTTCACCCGCTTGCCCGTGGCCGTGGCGTACGCCTGCCACTGCCCGTTTTCGAACCAGATCGCATAACCGGCGCCCGGTGAGAGCTGCACGTTGCCATCGAGCTTGCGGCCGATGAGCGTGCGAGCACCGGTGGTCGGGTCGATCATGTACGCATCGCTGGCGCCTTCACCCCAGAACTGGGGGATGGCGTATTCGAGCGCATTGATGCCGAGGACCCGCTTGCCGTCGTTGCTCACCGTGACGCGGATGCTGTCGTTGGCGAGCTGCGCCCACTTGTTGGTGGCCAACGTGTAGAGCGCCGTGAACGTGCGGTTCCGGTCGCGGGTCGCGTTGAGCTTCTGCTGCGGCTGCGTCTGTGCGTCCTGCCAGTGCCACAGATCGTAGACGGCCTTTTCGGCGAGGGAATCGGCCGGAATGGAGTCGAACGGCACGACGCCGATGGAGAACGTCAGTGCACTGCCATCGCGCGTGAACTCCACCGGACCACGGTCCGCGATCAGCAGCCCGGCCTGCACATCGGCCGACGTGACCAGCTTGCGCGTGGCAATCGTCTTGCCCTTGGCCGGTGCCAACGACGCGTGGTACAGCGCGAAGCGCGGCTGCGCGGTGCTGTCACCAAGATCGGAAACGAGCGCGAGCTGCGTGCCGGCGCGATCGAAGGCGAGGCTGCGGTAGGTGGCCGCACCGGTGAGCAGCGAGGTGACAGCGCCCGTCGGCAGCGCGCGCACAAACGCGCCGTTGTTGGCGCCATCGCGCGTGGTGACGGAATAGGCCAGCCACTTCTCCCCTTCATCGAACGTGAAGTTCGTCACGCCTTCAATGCGGGTGTCGGTGCCGTTGGACAGATCGCGCAACACCAGCGTCGTACCGTACTCACGCCGCGGACGGCCAGTCGAGTCGGTGCGGGCCGCACCGCCGGCATTGGCCCCCGCGCCCGCACCCGCGGCCCCACCACGCGCGGCGGTGGTGTCTTCGAGCAGGTAAGCGAGAAAGCGACCGCCCCGTCGTGCGAGTTGGAAGGAGCGCACGTTGCTCACCCGGGTCACGGCCCCATCGGCCGTGTTCAGGATGCCGAGCGCCGTGCGTGGTGGCGTGCTACCACGACGACGGCGCGCGCCATCCACGTCGGCACGGGTCGGATAAATGAGGAACGCCACCACACGGGAATCGGCGCTCACCTGCGCTGCCTGCGCCGTGAAGTTGGCCGGACCGGAGGCACCCGCCTGCAACTGCGGACGTCCGGTGAAGCCTCGTGGCGCGCGATACTCGGTGGTGCCACTCGTGGCCCGCACCACCAGCTCGCCTTCACCCACCACGGGGCTCAGGGTGTACACGGCCCACTTGCCGTCGTTGGACAGCGTGGACCCACCGATGGTGCGCCACTCGTCGTAGGTGTCCTGCGTGATTGGCTTCTTGCCAGCCGGCAAGGGTGGCGGCGTCCATCGGCTCACCGCCGTGTATGGATTGGCCGGCTGGGCGGCCAGCGCGAGCGGTGAGGCCACCAGCGACAGCGTGCTGCCGATGGTGAGCGCGGCAAACGCGGAACGGACACGCGTGCCTGCAGGAGAGGTCGAGGGGTGCATCGCTGTCGATCGCATCGGAGCGGGTGCAGACGTGAGAGGGGCGGACTGGTCGCGCGCGGGCCCGGTGCCCAACTTGGAACCGGAACATCTACAACTCTCTAGACTAACGGCGCGGCCCCCGCCGCGTGAGGAGCATGATGCGGCGGTTGCTTGGCTATTTCGTGCGTGGACTGGTGTTGCTGACCCCCCTGGCCGTCACGATCTGGGTGTGCTGGATCGTGTTCACCAGAGTGGATGGCTGGCTGGGTCTGCCCGTCCAGGGCGCTGGCTTCGTGGCCACGATCGTACTGATCACCGCCGTCGGTTTCCTGGGTTCGAACCTGCTCACCCGCACCCTCGTCTCGGGGTTGGAGAGCATCATGACGCGGCTCCCCTTCGTGCGGCTGCTGTACGGGTCGACGAAGGATCTGCTCAATGCGTTCGTGGGCGAGAAGCGGCGCTTCGACAAGCCAGTCATCGTGAGCATCACCCCGGATGACCGGGTGCACCTCATGGGATTCGTGACCCAGGAATCGCTGGCTCACCTCGACCTCGAGGACCAGGTGGCGGTCTACTGCCCGCACTCGTACAACTTCTCGGGCCAACTGTATGTGGTGCATGCCAGCAAGATCCGACCGCTGGATGTCGCCAGTGCCGATGCGATGGCCTTCGTGGTGTCCGGCGGCGTATCGGGGCTGGTGACAGGTGGTGCGGTGCCGGCAGCACCGGCGGAATCGCGGCGCGTGGGAGCTGGACCACACGAGGCCTGAACCGCTTCAGGTGAACCAATGCGCCAGTGCTGGACGGGCCGCCTTGGCCTGGAGGGTCCAACTATGCGCACGCCGGGCATCGCCAATCCGTCCAAATAGCTGGACCAGCCTCACGATCGGAGGGGCGAATCGTTCCTCCACGGTTGGCGCCTCCGAAGACCGCACCCGTTGTTCGATTCTGTCGATTTCCTCAGCGAGCAGCGCCCGGACCAGTGCGCGGTACGACGCGTCCCCCTCGCTGAGGGCCGCGCGAAAGCGTTCCGCGTTGGGTAGGTCGGGCGCCTGTTCCCGAACGCCGACCGCGTCGGCGAGACGGCCCTCATCCTCGAGCAGGTGCACGAGCCGTTCCCGCGCCGCCCGGTGCCGGGGTTCGAGCAGCAAGGTGCGACGCAACGCGTCCTCCGCGCCTCGACTGTCACCGGCCGCCAGCCGCGCCGCGCCGAGTGAGCTCAGGAACAGGGCAATGTCCGGCTCCAACGCCACGGCGCGCTCCATCGCTTCAACGGCTTGCCCCCGACGACCGGCCATGCCGAGCCAGATACCGTGGAACCGATGTCCCTCCGCATACGACGGGTCGTTGCGGACGGCTCTCGCAAATTCATGACCGGCACGGGTAAAGTCGTCGTCCAGGTAGAGAGCCTGCACCCCGAAGTGCACATGTGGTACGGCCAGTGTCGGGTCGAGCGCCAACGCTTCATGACTCAACGTGATCGCCCGTCCGAACTGTTCGTCGAATGGCGTCAGCAGACCACGCCGCGCGGCGACCGCATGAAAATTGGCCAGACCGGCGACCGCCGGAGCAAAGGTCGGATCGAGTGCACGGGCTTGTTCGAAATACTCTCGACATTGCAACAGATCCTGCGCGGTACCACCATGCGCGGCGCGAAGAAACAGGTAGTGGACTCGTGCTTGCAGACTCCAGGTATCGGGAGCGTAGGGGCGGCTCACGTGAGCCACCCGCTCTATCGCCCGTACGGCGCCGCGCGTGTTGGCCTCACGTTGATCCGTCGCCGCCTGTTGCCATAGGGCGCGAAGGCGAGCACGCTCATTGGCCAACCATCGGTCGAACGCCGCCGCGCCGCGCACATGCAGGCCATGGAGCGGCTGCACGCTCTCCCCCGACAAGGGGCCGTTGTCGAGACCCAGCAGTCCATCGCGCTCGAGATCGTGGACGTCGCAACTGAGCAACGCCGGATTCACGCCGATCAACTGATCGCCGACCGAGAGGATGGCCGCTTCCCCGAGGCGCGAGCGCACGCCGTGCAGCGCGTTGCGCAAGCCGCGGCGCGCAGTGGCCGCGTCCACGTTGGGCCAGAGCAAGGCCATGAGGACCTCACGCGCCTGTAGCCCACGTGGGCGGGCCAGCGTCAGATAGCAGACCAGCGCGAGCTGCCGTGGCTGCGTGACGAGTGACGACCACACCGTCTCACCGTGTGCCCGAACGGCGACCGTGCCAAGTGCGGCGAGACGAAATGGAGGAGCCGGGATCGCGGACACCGTCTGATCGTGCGGGCAACCCGACTAGTCGTCAAGCCACCGCTGGACGCGCGTCAGAGCCCTGACAGGTGACGGACACAGGACCACCACTGTCCCGGCTGCGTCAGAGGAGGCAACTCGGGTTGTGCCGGTAGGTACTCGATGGTGGTGGTGGTATCGATCAATCCCAAGGCTCCGGCGGAATCCCGGACGAGCACCCGAAGCCGTGCGAGGCCCGCGGGTACCTGCACGCCGTCCACCTTCACCAGCAAAAACTCGTTGGCCCATGGATACGGATCGAATCCGTTGACACGCTCCGTCATGCCCGGTCGGAAGCGCATGTTGCCACTGCACCAGCCAGTGCTCAGCGTTGGAATCGAAAACTCCATGGCCTCGACCATACCGCCGCTGCCTCCGACGGGTGAGCGCAGATGCACCAACGGGGCATACGCCAGATAGGGGCAGGCCCATGCACATCGCACCGGGTAGCCAAACACCTGCAAACGCTCCACGGCCAACACCGCATGGCGGTTCGGCACTGGCAAAACCTGCAAGTCGATATAGGCCGACGCGCCTGCGGTCCGCAGTGCGATCTGCGCGGAACCCGGCGCCCGGTCCTGCAGCGACAACTGAAGACCGCGCCACCGGCGACCGATTCCATCTCGCAGCGAAACGGTATCACGTGAAAGCACCGAGACGATGGAGGCATCGGATGTCGTCACCACCACACCATCGGCATCCATCGGTACGCCGTCGCTGGCGTAGGCCTGCACCAGGATCGCCCGCACCTGGCCCACCACGCCCTCGCCCGTGTTCCCGGTGAACTGCAACCGCGCTGGCGCGAAGGGCGGGATCGGTGTGGGGATGCTGGTCGGCGGGGTGTGCGTGTCCGGCGTTGTTGCCTGGCGTTCGCCGCAGGACACCAGGATCAGCGGCGAGACCAGGACCGACAGGAGGGCACCACACCACATGGGTGCACGCTGCGCGCGGAGGCGCTGCACGTCCACACCGGCTTCACGACTGCAGTGACAGATCGTCGACATGATGGCCTCGGAGGGAGATTCGCCTCCAATGTGGAAATGGGTGTCTACGAATTGTCTGCTCGAGCCGCTGGTTGCGGGCCACGCTGCTGCGGAACCAACATTGGCTTCCTGTCGGCGCCTGTCCGATCCCTCATCAATCGTTCGATGCCTCCTATGCCCAATCGCCGCCTGTCCGCGCTCGGGTTCGCCGCCGTGTCCGTCGTGTGTGTCTCCGCGACCGTGATGCCGTCGCCGCTCATGGCGCAGACCGCGCCGGCCGCAGCAGCCGCTTCCGCCCCCTCGCTGCTCCTGGTGCCGGACGGTGTCTTCGACGGCACCTCCGATCAGGTGCACCGCGGGTGGGCCGTGCTGGTACAGGGCCAGCGTATTGCGGCGGCAGGTCCGCTGAGCGCCCTCAGCGTCCCGCGGGGCACCCAACGCATGGACCTGCCGGGCACCACGTTGCTGCCGGGCCTCAGCGACCTGCACAGCCATGTGCTGCTGCACCCCTACGACGAAACACCGTGGAACGATCAGGTGCTTCGTGAGTCGCTGGCCCTGCGCACCGCGCGGGCCGTGAATCACCTCAAGTCCACGCTCGATGCCGGGTTCACGGTGCTGCGCGATTTGGGCACCGAGGGGGCGGACTATGCCGACGTGGGCCTCAAGGAGGCGGTGGACCAGGGCATCATCCCGGGCCCGCGGCTCTTTGTGACCACCAAGGCGATCGTGGCCACAGGTTCGTATGGCCCCAAGGGTTTTGGCACCGAGATCGGCGTGCCGCAGGGCGCCGAGGAGGCCGACGGCGTGCAGGGGCTGACGAAGGTGGTGCGCGACCAGATCGGGCATGGTGCCGACTGGATCAAGATCTACGCCGACTATCGCTGGGGACCACGCGGTGAAGCGCGTCCCACCTTCGACCAGGCCGAATGGAACACGATCGTGTCGGTGGCCGGCTCGAGTGGCCGGTCGGTGGTGGCACACGCCAGCACCGCCGAAGGCATGCGCCGCGCCATCATGGCCGGCGTGGAAACCATCGAACACGGCGATGCGGCCACGGCCGAAGTCTTCGACCTCATGAAGCAGCGTGGTACGGCGTTCTGCCCGACGCTGTCGGCCACCGAAAGCACGACGCGCTATCGCGGCTGGAAGAAGGGGGTCGATCCGGACCCGGCCAACATCACGCAGAAGAAGGCGATGTTCAAACTGGCGTTGGCGTCAGGCGTGACGATCTGCAACGGCAGTGACGTGGGCGTGTTCTCGCATGGTAGCAATGCACTGGAGCTCGAATTGATGGTCGAGTACGGCATGACGCCGCTCGCAGCCCTCAAGGCGGCCACGAGTGTGAATGCGCGGATCATGCACCGGGAAGGCGAGTTCGGCCGTATCGCGTCAGGCCTGCTGGCCGACCTGGTGGCGGTGCAAGGCGATCCGACGCAAAACATTTCCGCATTGCGCTCCGTACGACTCGTGGTCAAAGGAGGAACCGTCGTCCGGCGGTAAACCGGGCATTACCATGGAGAACCAATGAAACGCGTCATGCGTTGGATCGCATATGCTGCAGGAATCTTGGTCGTACTACTCGGCGGCGTCGCCGGGTACGTGTATGCCGCAAGCAACAGCAAAAGCAATCAGCAGTACGATGTCCCATTGCAACATGTCACTATCACGAGCGACTCCATCACGCTCGCTCGTGGCCGGCATCTGACCACGGCGATCGGCAAGTGCGTGGACTGCCACAGCGATGACCTGGGGGGCCAGATCATGATCGATGACCCCGCGCTGGGTGTGGCCATCGGTCCGAACATCACCAGCGGTGGTAAACTGGCCACGTATTCCGACGAGGAGCTGGTGCGCGTGATCCGTCACGGCGTGAAGCGCGATGGACGTGGTGCGTTCGTCATGCCGTCCGACGACTATCAGCATTTCTCGGATGCGGATGTGGGCGCGATCGTGGCGTACCTGCGCTCGGTGCCATCGGTGGATCGTGACCTGGGCACGTCGATGCTGCGCCCGGTTGGACGCGCGCTGGTGGCCACGAATCAGTTACCGGCCTACCCTGCCGCGCGCATCGACCACTCGCGCACACCGCCCGCCAGCATGCAGGAAGACAGCACGCTGGCCTACGGCGAATACCTCGCCAACGTGGGTGGATGCACCGGGTGCCATGGCGCCGGGCTCAGTGGCGGTCCCATTCCCGGTATGCCGCCACAAGCACCACCCGCAGCCAACATCACGCCAACGGGTATCGGGCAGTTCTCCGATGCCCAGGTGGAGGCGATGCTGCGTACCGGCAAACGCCCGGACGGCTCGGCGATCAAACAGACAATGCCGTGGCGCTACACGGCGATGATGACGCCGGTGGAGATGCGGGCGACGATCATGTATCTGCGTTCGGTGCCGGGCAAGGCATTCGGCAATCGGTGAGTTGTGGCGTAGCGAGGGCACAGCCCCTCGCTACGCGCCGTCGCCTTACTTGAGATCCACCGGTGCCCTGAAGACCGCCGCATCCGGCGCACCGAATGTCACCGAGGCGATGTTGATGATCACATCACCCTGTGCTGTGTTCTGCACCACCTTGGTGGACAGCTTCTTGCCTTCGAAGTCCTTGTAGTCGCGATAGGTCACGCGCTGCGGACCGGCAGGCGTCGTGGCGACGGTCCCGATACGAAGACCCGTGGCGACATCGAAGAACTCGACCTGTTCGATGCCCCCTTTGGTGGTGATGGCCACCTTGTAGGCTTCCACCCCATCGAAGGTTTCTTTGCCCTGCACTTCGGCCTTGCTGAATCGGCTCGGGTCGAGAAACGCCGATCCCGTCTGCATGTTGTCGGCCATGCTCTTTTCCTGATCGGCGGGCATGCGCTGCGCCCCCTGCCCCTGCTGCGCCCAACCCTTCTCACCGTCATACCCCTGATCGATCTGGACCACGCCCAGGTCGATCGTCATGCGCATGCGATTCGGGGCGCCGATGTACCGCAGATAGCTGCCCGACAAGCCGGCAAAGGTGATATCCGCGGTGCCCTTCTCGGTGCGACCGGCAACCTTGGCCCAGGCATCCCGTCCGCCGACCGCGGTGGCGTACTTGTCATAGATCTGCTGCACCGTCGGCAACTGCGCTTCGGCCCGGGTCGCACTACCGACCATGGCACTTCCCAGCATCGCGGCGGCCATGGCCACCTGCACCACGCGTTGCATCACAACTCCTGAATGAGGGAGACCTGTTGGACCTGCACACTACCATACGACACGAGGCGGCGTCGCGTTTCTGACACCGCCCCGCGTGAGATGTTCAATCACCGCTCGATGACGGGGCCGCCCTCAGGCGGGCACGACGCCCTGAAAAGGCGCATCGGCACCGGCCCGCAGCGCCTCGATGCGCTCTTCCGTGAACTCCACCAGCTCAGCCATCGTGGCCGCGTCGAACACCAGCTTCACGCCGGCCGCACGGTACAGTTCGGGAAGCGAGCGGGTGCCGCCGAGTGCGAGGAATCGCTTGTAGGACGCCACGGCGTCACTGGCGTTGTGGACCGCATTGCGGAACACCTGCAACGCGCCCAACTGCGCCAATCCGTATTCGATGTAGTAGAACGGCAACTCGAAGATGTGCAACTGCCGATACCAGCGCGCAATGCGCAGAGACTCGAGGCCGGACCAATCGACCCCGCGTTCAAACTGCGCACGGATGTCGAGCCACCGGCGATCGCGAGCGTCACGATCGGCACCGGCGGGGTCGGTATAGATCCAAGCCTGGAAGGCATCGACGCTGGCAATGTGAATGAGCGCACTCAGCACTTCTTCGAGATGTTCGAGCCAGGCCACACGTGCTTCTTCCGGCGAGTAATAGCCGTCAGGCTTCACGAGATACGGCATGGCCAGCAACTCCATGCTCATGGATGCCAACTCGGCGGCTTCGTGCCCCGTACGCCGCTGCCAGGTGAATGGCAGACCGTGCGTGGCAAAATCATGGAAGCAGTGACCGGCTTCGTGCACCAGCGTGTTCACATCATCCGGCACGCCCACGGCGTTCATGAAAATGAACGGACGTCCGCGGAAGGACAGGTCGGTGCAGTAGCCACCCGGCGCCTTGCCTGGACGGCTTTCAAGATCGAGCAACTGCTCATCGGCCATCAGTCGGAACTGCGCACCCAGTTCCGGATCGACCCGCTGAAAGATGCGCGAGGCCTGCGAGACAAACGTGCCGATGTCATCGAACGGCTTGAGCGGCACCTTGGCATCGAGATCGACCCCAACATCCCATGGGCGCAGCACATCCACCCCGAGCTTGGCCTTGCGATGCTTCATCAGACGCTCGACCGCCGGCGCGACGGTTTGCTGCACGGCGTCGTGGAAACGCACCGTGTCGCTGGGCGTGTAGTCGAAGCGGTGCTTGGCGGTGAAGCAGAACTGCTGGAAGTCGGCGAAACCGGCCTCCTTGGCCACCGCCACGCGCAGCCCATACATACGATCGAACAGGTCGGCAAACTCTTCACGCCGATCGAGGTACGCCGTGGCCCCCAGACGGAACGCGCGCTCACGCACGTCCCGATCCCGTGATTTCAGCAACGGCTGCAACTGGGGAATCGTTTTGGCTTCACCATCCCAATCGACACTGAGTCCGCCGGTCAGCTTCTGATAGCCAGCCGACAATTCCTCTATCTGCGCAAAGCGCTCCACATTGGCTTCACGAAAGATCTCGATATCACTGCGAAACCGATTGAGCGTGATTTCGAGATCCGGGCGACTCCAGCCCATGTCGAGCAGTCGGCGCGCTAGACGCACCTGCTGTTCTTCGAGACGCGGGAAAATCTCCATGGAGAACCGCAGATACGCCTGCTCCGCTGCGGTATCAGCCGTATTGGCTGTATACGCGATCATGGACAACGTGCCCGCTTCACCCACCAACGTGTCGAGCCGCGACCACGTGGCCAGCCACGGCTCGATAGACGCTGCCGTGGCCTCGAGAGGCACGTCAGCCAATGCATCATAGTACGACACCACATTGTCCCATGCGGCATCGCGAAACGCCTCCGGAGAGGCAGGAAGCTTGATCATCGAAGAGTCGGAAGCTGAGAGAGCGACAATCTGGTGCAAAGGCGTCGCCGAAGCGTCATTCGTTTCGTCACCAACGGTTATTCACCGTACGGAATCCAGATATTCTTCACCTGCACGGCGCGACGCAGGAACTCCCGTCCCTCGCCTGAACGGGGATCGAGCCACTCGCGGCCTGTCCACTCGGTCCAGGTGCGCTTGAGATTGGCCGCCGACGCGCGCTCGATGTCCGCGGCGCCCGCGTGTGCGCCGAAATACCACAGCGCCCCCACATCATCATGATCGGCCAGGGTGCGTGCCAACGCATCCCGCTCGCCGGTGACCAGATTCACCACGCCGCCCGGTACATCAGAGGTTTCCAGTACACTGTAGAAATCCGTGGCCGCCAGCGGGAAACGGACCGATGGAATGGCCACCACTCGATTGCCAGTGGCCATGAGTGGCGCGATCAACGAGACGAGACCGAGCAACGGGTACGGGTCGGGACACGCTACGCCCACCACACCGATCGGTTCATGCATCGCGAGGGCGACGCCACGCAGCGGCACATCGTGCACCGCCCCGTCGTGTTTGTCGGCCCAGGCCGCATACGTGAACAATCGCGAAATGGATGCCGCCACTTCGGCATCACCGGCCGCGCGATCATCGCCCGTCATCGCCGTGATGCGTGTGGCAAATTCGTCAGCGCGTGCCGAAAGATTTTCGGCGATGTAGTACAGAATCTGCGCGCGCTGATGTCCCGTGAGCTTCGCCCAGCCTGACGCCGCGTGCGCGGCTTCCACGGCATTGCGAATGTCCTTGCGATTGCCCTCACCGACTTCACCAACGGCCCGTCCATCGAGCGCTCGTACGGTACGGGTGTAGCCCGAATCGGGACGCGCCTGCTTGCCGCCAATGAACAACTTCGGCGTGCGATCGATACCGGGAAGTCCGGTGGACGAAGCCGGCGCGCTGTCGTCGTGTTGTTCCGGAATGACGACATCGATGACCGGTACGGGAGCACCGTGATGTGCGCGCTCGGGCTTGAGATACTCCCACATGCCCTCCCGTCCACCTTCCCGTCCAAAGCCCGACTCGCGATAACCGCCGAAGCCGGCCGCCGCATCGAACAGATTGGTGCTGTTGATCCACACCACGCCGGCCTTGATCTTGGGCGCGATGTCGAGCGCGAGGTTGATGTTCTCGCTCCACACGCTCGCGGCCAACCCAAACGGGGTGTTGTTGGCCAGCGCCACCGCTTCTTCAGGGGTGCGGAACGTCATGCTCACCAGCACCGGCCCAAAGATCTCCACCTGCGCGATCGTCGCCGAGGGGGAGACGTTGGTGAACAGCGTAGGCGGATGGAACGTGCCCTCCGCCGGTACGCCCCACGATGGCTGCCAGCAGGTCGCGCCTTCTTCCACACCCTGTGCGCACAGACTGCGGATGCGGTCGAGCTGCACCGGCGCGACGATCGCCCCCATGTCGATCGACTTGTCGAGTGGGGACCCGACCCGCAGCCGCTCCATACGGTCGCGCAGCTTGCCATACAATCGGTCAGCCACACCTTCCTGCACGAGCAATCGTGATCCCGCGCAGCACACCTGCCCCTGATTGAACCAGATCGCGTCGACAACGCCTTCCACCACGCTATCGAGATCGGCGTCTTCGAAGACAATGAACGGGCTCTTGCCGCCCAGTTCGAGCGACAGCCCCTTGCCACTACCGGCTGTGGCTTTGCGAATGGCGCGCCCGACATCGGTGCTGCCGGTGAACGCGATCTTGTCCACGTCCGGATGGTCGACCAGCGCCGCACCGGTGCGCCCATCACCGGTAACCAGATTGAACACGCCCGGCGGCAGCCCGATCTCGTGCATCAGCTCCGCAAACCGCAGTGCGGTGAGCGGCGTGAACTCCGCCGGCTTGAGCACCACCGTATTTCCAGCCGCCAGTGCCGGAGCCACCTTCCACGCCAGCATCAGCAGTGGGAAGTTCCACGGAATCACCTGGCCGACCACACCATAGGCGTGTGTGCCGGGAAACTCACTGGCCAGTAGTTGCGCCCAGCCGGCGTGATGATAGAAGTGCCGCGCGACCAGCGGGATATCGATATCGCGAGTTTCACGAATCGGCTTGCCGTTGTCGAGCGACTCGAGCACCGCAAAGTGGCGCGCATGTTTCTGGATACCACGCGCGATAGCGTACAACCACCGCGCCCGGGCATGATCATCGAGCGCCTGCCACGCCGGCAACGCGGCGCGCGCGGCTGCCACCGCCGCGTTCACGTCATCACCGCTGCCCTGCGCGACCTGCGCCAACGGCTTGCCGGTGGCCGGCTCCTGTACCTCGAACTGCTCGGTGGCCTTCACCCACCGCCCGCCGATGTAGTGGCCAAATGCGCCATCGGTGGCGGCGGTGCGGATCCACTCCCGCACGGAACCATCGGCCTCGGGCGCGGGACCATAGCTCATGCTGTCGTACAGGGCGCGGACGGAACGCGCATCCACAGTGGTACCGGTCGGAGTTGTCATGAGGGCACGTCTCAGACCATGGGTTGGCGATAGGCCGCAGCGTAGCGACCTGTCACGTAGTGCTCGAGCTGACGCTCCACATCGGTGAGCAGACCGCTCGCACCAAAGCGGAACAGGTGCGGACGCAGCCAACGATCACCGAGCTCTTCCTTCATGAGAATGAGCCAATCGAGCGCCTGTTTGGCCGTGCGAATGCCACCGGCCGGCTTGAAGCCCACCTCGTGGCCTGTGCGTGCGCCGTATTCACGGATCATGCGCGTCATGACCAATCCCACCGGCAGCGTCGCATTCGACGATTCTTTGCCGGTGCTCGTCTTGATGAAATCCGATCCGGCCATCATCGCCACGAGGCTTGCCCGCGCGATGTTGGTCAGGGTCGCCAGTTCACCCACGCCGAGAATGGTCTTGAGGTGCGCGTCGCCGCAGGCTTCGCGGAAGGCCCGCACTTCGTCGTACAACGCCTGCCAGTTGCCGGTCAGCACATGGCCGCGCGTGATGACGATATCGATCTCGGCGGCGCCGGCTGCCACACTGGCACGCACTTCCGCCAGCCGCTGCTCGAACGGCGACAGGCCGGCGGGAAATCCCGTGCTCACGGCCGCGACCGGAATGCCGGTGCCACGCAGCGCGTCGACCGCAGTCGCGACGTACTGGTGATAGACGCAGACGGCGCCCGTTGTGAGACGCAGATCACCAATTCCGAGTGCGTCGACAATGTCCTGCCGCAGTGGACGATGTGCTTTAGCGCACAAACGCAGGACATTGCCGGCCGTGTCGTCGCCCGACAGTGTGGTGAGATCCATGCAAGCGATCGCACGCAACAGCCACGCCGCCTGCCACTCCTTCTTGACGGTGCGACGAGCAGGCAATGATGCGACGCGACGTTCCACTGCGCTGCGATTGACGCGCGTATGGCGGACCAACGCCATATCCAGCGCACCGATCGGCACGCGGACAGGGGGCACATCCGGTTCGAGCCCCGATGGCCAACGTGGGGCCGCCGATTCCGCCGGGTCGTTTGGACGGCCGGGCCGGGGAGCGTGGAGGGGGGTGACAGTCATGGCCCCGAAATCTATGGGACAGCTCACCGGGACGCTCAACTCCTGCCAGGAGCGACCGATACTGGTCAGATGGAGAGGAGTACCCTGACTGATCGACCCATGCGTTCCGCACGACCCACAACTCTGCTTGCCGTCCTGCTCACCACGATCCCGGTGCTGCTGGCGTTCCCCGGTTGCACCAAGACGACCGAGGCGCCGACCGCCGTGCGGTTGAGTGTTGTCCAGGGCTCTACCCAGACCGCGGCGGCTGGGACCATCCTGCCGACCCCCCTCGTGCTCCGTGTCATGGGCAGCGACGGGAACCCGATGGCCAAGGTGCCGATCAGCTTCAACATCCTGGCGGGTGGTGGTGCGGTCGACCCGGCCACGGCCATCAGCGATGCCAATGGGGAAGTGAAGGCCCGGTGGACCTTGGGCCCCGGCTCCCAGGTGCAGACCCTGGTGGGCAGCGCCCCAGGCGTTGATCCGGTCACCCTGACGGCGTTTGGTGTCCTGCCCAGTGACATCATCATCGCCCAGGGCAATGGCCAGTCGGCCAAGGCCAGCACGGCGCTTCCCGTGCAGTTGGTGCTGCGTGTGGTCGGTGCCAACAATGTGCCGATTCCCGGCCAGACCGTGGCCCTGGCCATCTCCGCCGGGGGTGGCAGCCTCTCGCCGCAATCGGCCGTGACCAACGCCGTCGGTGAAGTCACCATCCGCTGGACGCTCGGCCCGCAGGCAGGCCTGCAGATGGCCACCGCAACGTCCGGTGCCGTGGGACCGATCACGATTTCTGCTGTGGCCAACTGAGGAGGAGGCCGCTGCGCTGATCCGGCGCCTTGGTCCAGTGTCCGCACTGGATCTCGTTGACTGGGATCGGCGTATGGGGAGATGGCTGGCGAACGCGACGGGTCTCCCGCGCGTCCGCGAGTCATCTCCCCTTCTCCGTTACGCCCCACGCGGCTAGTTGTCATTCATGGTTTCTTCCGCCCCTGCCCCTGGCCCCATATGCCGATGATCGACCGGACCGGGCACGCGCCGGTGATCGTGGTGACCGGCGGGAGTGACGGCATCGGGCGCGCGGCTGTGCGGGCCTTTGCGCAGCAGGGGGCCACCGTGGTCATGGTCGGCCGCAATGAAGCCAAGACGGCGGCCGCGGCGCGCAGCATCATGACGGAGACCGGCAGTCGCACGGTCAGTTGGCGCATTGCCGATCTCTCCACGCGTACCGGCGTGCAGGAACTGGCCAGCGCCCTGCGCGCGACCTATCCGCGCATCGATGTGCTGTGCAACAACGCGGGGGCGATGTTTCTCGAGCGACAGCTCACGGTGGACGGCATCGAGCGCACCTTTGCGCTCAACCATCTGGCGTACTTCGCATTGACGCTGGAGCTGCTCCCCTCCCTGCAGGCGGCGGCGCAATCTCCCACACAGCCCGGCATACCGGCGCGCATCATCAATGTGGCCAGCCGGGCGCACAAAAACGCCCGCGTCGATCTGGCCGACCTGGCACGCGCCACCGACTTTGGTGGCTGGCGCGCCTACTGCAACTCGAAGCTGTGCAACATCTGGTTCACGCGCTCGTTGGCCCGCCGACTGCCTCATGACGCCGTGGTGGTGCATACGATGCATCCCGGTGTGGTCAGCACACGCTTTGCGACGAACAACGGATCGATGGGGCGATTCCTGCGTCGGGTCATGGATTTGCGCTCGGTCACGCCTGAGCAGGGTGCCGATACGATGGTATGGCTCGCCACGACCCTGGACGAATCGGTGCTTCGTGCGTCGGGCGGCTACTGGTACAAACGTCGTCCGGGTTCGCTGTCGCGCGCGGCCAGCGATGACGGACGCGCCGAGCAGTTGTGGGCCATGAGTGCCTCGCTGACGGAACTGGATGCCGATCGATTGGTGGCCGACAGCGCCTTGTCGGCGAGTGCCACGCGGTCGTCTGCCGGTGAGAGCTCTTGAGCACCGAACGTCCCAGGACACCACTGCAATGGCGTGACGTCCCGCGTCTCTTCGTCATCGTCTGGCGCATAGCCCCGATTGTGTGTTCGTTCCTGCGCGACCGCCGACGCTGGATCCGGTGGGGCGATCCGGTCCCCCGTTCGGCCGCGTTCCATGAGCGTCGTGCGCGGGCGATGGTGCATCATCTCGCCGCACTCGGGCCGGCCTTCGTCAAACTGGCGCAGGTCTTTTCGGCACGCACCGACCTGGTGCCCGAACCGTATCTCACGCAGCTCGCCCGTCTCACCGATCAGGTGCCGCCGGTTCCCTGGCCAATCCTCCGCGCCGCGCTCGAGCGGTCGTGGGGGGCGGCGCCCGAGTCCATCGTGGATGCCCTCGATCCGGTACCGCTGGCGGCAGGATCCATCGGCCAGGTGCACCGCGCGCGATACCAGGGGCGCGATGTGGTGGTGAAAGTGCTGCGCCCGGGCGTGGACGTGATCGTGTTGCGGGACGCCCGATTGGCCCGGGCCATTGTGGCGTGGCTGTACCGACAGTGGCCGCACCACCACGTGCGCGGCTTCGCCATCGTGCTGGAAGAATTCGACCGGCACATTCCGGAAGAGATGGACTTCGTGCGCGAGGGCATGCAGTGCATGCGCATGCGGGAACGGTTTGCCAACGAGCCGCGACTGCGCATCCCGGCGGTGGAGGCGGCGCTCACCCGCCCCGACGTCATCGTCATGGAGTTTCTTGAAGGCACGCGCATCGATCGGCTCGATGCCGAAATTGCGGCCGGTCGGGTGTCGGCGCGCATGCTCACCGAAACGCTGATCGAGACGTATGCCCGGATGATGCTGCGCGACGGGGTCTTTCACGCGGACCCTCACCCCGGCAACCTGCTGGTGGACCGCCAGAATCGCCTCGTGTTGCTCGACTTTGGCATGGTTATCGATGTCTCGGTCACGACCCGCAAGGCGCTGTTCGATACCATTCTGGCAGCGATCAATCGGGATCCCGATGCCACGGCCGCCGGGTTCTACGCGCTGGGTATGATCGCTACCGATTCCACGCCACCGGAGGCGATGCGGGATCTGGTGGCCACATTGCTCGATATCGCCTACCGCGACACCTCCATGGCCGATCGGGCCAAGGTGCTCGCCGAACGGGTGATGCGGGAGCTGCTCAACTGGCCCATCGTGCTGCCGGGAGAACTGGTGTATTTCGCCCGCACCGCCGCGCTGATCGAAGGCGTGGGCGTGCGGTACGACAGTCACTTCAACAGCCTGCGCGTGGCATCACCGGTGGTGCTTCGACTGCGTGGCGAGTTGCTCTCGGCGCTCCTTGGCGATGATGGGCATCGGGAGCCGATTGTAACATTTGCCGCGACACTTGGAGCACTGGCCGGCACGGCGATGAGTTGGGTCACCGGATGGAGCAAGCGTCTGCAGTCGGCGTCAGGGGAACGACACATTTCGTGACTTGTCGTTACTCGCAACGTTGCGCCACATCACAGCGTGCGTTGCCGCACACTGCTGGATGTCCGGATGCAGACGGTCGCGATACCGTGGGGAGGTAGCACCTCATTCACTTCTCTCCCCCAAAACAATGATCCGGCTCCGAACACTCGCAGCAGCGTTGACACTCGTGGCGTCCAGCGCCTCGGCACAGGCACCGGTGGTGGGCAATGTCACCTACAAGGGTGATCAGGCCGCCAACGGGGTGCTCTCCGGCCATCTGGCCGGCCCGTATCTCGCTGACCTTGAAGGGTTCAACCTGCAATTCGGTCTCACGGGCACGTCCGTCCTCACGAACAGCATCGTGTGGTGCATCGATCTGCCCAATCCTGCCAACCCCAGCCTGGACAGCTACTACTCCACGGCGTTTGTCTCGAACCCCACCGGTATCGCCGGCGACGGTGACTTCAGCAAGACGCGCACGAACGACCCGGGTCTGTACCGTCAGGCCGCATGGCTCATCGAGCAGTACGATCCCTCGCTGGATGGTGTGGGCGGCGCCGTCTTCAATGCCGTGAACATCCAGGGCACACTGTGGAACATGTTCGGTGCCAGCGTCACCGGTTTCTCGTCACTCGCCGGATTCCTGCCGGCGGCGGACGCCGTAACGCTCACGAACAACTGGTACGTGCTCAGTGATGACAACGTCCAGGGCGAAGTGTCGAGCCAGGAGTATCTCACGAGTGTGCCCAGCAGCTCTGTTCCGGAGCCTTCCACCTGGGCCCTCTTGGGCAGTGGCTTGGTGCTCATCGGCGTTGCGCGTCGTCGGCGCCGTGTGATCGGCGCCTGAGTCGATGTTCGATCTGTTCCGCGACTAAAAAACCCAGTTGCGGAACAGGTCGAAGCCGAGCTGCATTTGCGGCCTGTCTGCGATATTGAACTGGGTGCAGGGAGCCGAACCGGGATCCACACCCACCTGCGCCAACCAGCCGCGTGCAATGCGGTATTCGGCGGCAATGCCGGCCCAGAATTGTGAGGCGCGCGCGGCATTCTGCGCCGATCCCCGACACACACCGGTATTCAATCGCAGATAGGTGCGATCACCAAGTTGCTTACCGGCCGAAATGCTCAGGTTGAGATTGAGCAAGGTCTGAGCACTGAGCAGATCCTTCGTATCGGTCTCACCACTGCCCGAAGTACTGACTTGCACCGTGTTGAAGTTTCCGGGCAAGATGCGTTGCAACTGGCCTTCAAAGGCCCCACCCACCGATTGCAGCAATACGTCCGTGACGACCTTCTGGCTCTGCCCATCGAGTGCAAAGGTGGGCGCACCAAAAATCAGCAGCGAAATGATCTCCGACTCCGGCGCTGAGGAGTACAGCGGATCGCTACTGGAAAGGGTCAGCACAGGTTGGTCGTAGCCACCGCTGATGCGCAGATGAATCGGGACTTCCTCTCCTCCTGTCACGCGCAACGTGTTGGAGGCATTGATATTCAGCGTGGGCGCCAGTTCCGCATTCGGATAGAACCGAACGCTTCCCGAGTCGATGGAGAAGCCGCGCACCACCGGGCCAACCTTGAGACGGTACTGCCCGCGATTGGCAGTGATCTCGCCATCGAGCACGAGTCGGTCATCGCTCATGGCCACCGTCAGATTGCCGCCCAGTTTCACGCGGGCTTCGGGTGTCTGCACCCACACTTCCTGGCCCAGTTCCACGCGCGCGTTTTCCACGGCAATGAGAGTGCCCAACGCCGACAGTGATTGCGCGGCCGACTCCGCCACCGGCACCTCGTCGACACCGAGCAACTCACGTGCCGCCTGCGACGAGAGATCGAGTGCCACGCGCTCGCCCAGGGGATCCACGACAATATTGGCCCGAGGTACCGCCAGGCTGCCGCTCACGGTGGGCCGCTTGAGCGCACCATTGATGCGCACATTGCCGCTGACATCGAGATCGGTGCCGTCGCGCTGACGGGACGCTTCGAAGTTGTTCGCGGTCAGGCGCACATCCACCTGCATCGGATCGTTGGCCGGCATGAGCAACACGCCCCGCGCGGCGAGAGTATCGGCCGCCGAACGCCCGCTACGCAGGCGCAGCGACTCCAGTACCACGGAATCGGCATTGGCGCGCACGACGATGCGCCCTTCTGAAGGGGCGATACCCAGATCATCGAGGCTCGCGCCGGCGCCGTCGAGGATCATCGTGCCGGTGGCGCTGGGCCGTTCGAACGTGCCGCCGAGTGAAAGCCGACCCGAGAGCACACCACGTTGATTGCTCACCCCATCGATGCGTACCGGCAGAGCCTGAATACGCAACGAATCGGCAATGAGGGCCCCTTCCACCGCATCACTGAGCAGACGCTTCTCCACCGACGCAATACGCAAGTCGATCGGAATGCGCCCCGTCACGCGCAACGCACCGCCCAGCGAATCGGCCAATGACGCTTCGGCGACCAGGCGCTGCTCGGCATAACTGCCCTTCGAATTCACCGCGGGAAGCTGGTAGCCGTTCACGCCGAGTGAGTCGCCGGTCAACTGCCAGGAGATCAGCGGTGCCTGGCGATTGCCACGCAACTCCGCCGTACCCGTGAGCGTGCCATTGAACGGCTGCACACCGGCCAACAAGGTGGCCACCTCACCCACTGGGAATCGCTCGAGACGCAGGTTCCCGCGCACGTCACCGGTGGAAGGCACATCGGCATCCACCGCCAGCACACCACCAACCGTGGAGCGCAGTTCCGCAGCCTGCAAACGCAGGCCCGCAGAATCCGAAGCCACCACGATCGGCTGCTGCGAACGCCAGGTGATGTCGTCGTAGGACAACCGCAGCGTATCCAACGTGATGGTGCTGGTGCCCGCCTTGATGGCATAGGCTCCATGCGCCACCAACTGCGCATCGGTTTCCGTACCCACATCGAACACGAGCTGACCGCTGTCCGGACTCGCTTCCGTCACACGCGCCGTGGCACTCTGAATGCGCACGGCACCAATGCCCGTGACTTCATCGAATGTGGCCGTGCCTTCGAAGGTGGGTCGGCGGAAAACATCTTCGGCGTGCAACGATCCAAAGATGCGCCCCACCTTGATGGCACCCACCTGCAACGCACGCCCACCGAGTGCCACGTTGGCATCGGCGGCCGTGAAGCTGCCCACGACGTAGCCGGACAACGACAGATCGCCCTGCAGCGTGTCCGCGGCGATATCGCGCAACGTGACGGCCGAAGCGGAATCGAGCGGCATCATCATGCCTGCTAGTCGTGTCAGTTCGGGGCGCGCCGAATCGAGCGAATCGCTGCGCGCCGATACCTGGAGCGTGTCCGACTGCAGGGAATCACGCGAGAGTCCGCCGCGCGCTTCGAACGTGACACCACCCAAGTGCGCCAGCGCGGAATCCACCACCAGGCGCCGCGGATCCAGGAGCGCACTGGCCACGAGATCGAACGAGGGTTGACCATCACTCTGCGTCTGCTGCAACTGCACCACGGCCCGTCCGGTGAGCACACGCACATCGCCGGAATCCGCCGCCGCCGGCGCAGCCAGGGTATCGAGCGGACCCTGTCCCGCCACGTGCAGCTCCCCGCGCAGTGACGTGGACGGAATATCCGTCCGTCCGAACCACTGACGCGCATCCACCCCATGCAGCGATCCATCCGCCGTGGCGCGCCAGGTGCGCTGGCCAATCGAAGCCGTGCCGGACAGGGCCACGGTGCGTGCCCAGGCCGCAGCCGTGTCGCGGGGACTGACGTCCGCCACGGTGTTGGCGATGGCCTTGGTCGAATCCGCCGGAGACGGCGCAACGGGCGCCGCGGTCGCGAATTCACTCACCGTCGGCACGGCCTGCTCTTCGCCCAACGCCGCCAGCTCGGCGCGCCATGTCAGCGCGGACAGCGTGCCTTCCACCGCCACGCGCCCGGCCAGTCGCGACTGCAACGGGATCGTGGTGTCGATCCGGGCAATCGCACGCATCGACAGCGGCTCAAACGCGAGATTCGTGTTCACCTCGATATCATCGCGATCATATCGCGCGGTGAGCCGTCCTCGCACCGACGACACATTGCTGGCCGCGTCGGTCCACACCAACGCGAGCTGCGGCACGTCGGCCCGTGCCAGATCGGCCGACCGTAACTGCAAGGCACCCGTGAGTACGCCGTCCAATGCCAGCGTATCGGGAAGGAACGGCTTGATCGACCGCAGATCCACCCGCAGACTGCTCACGTTCATGTCACGCGCACTGGGCTCGGCGCCAATGCCTACGGTGCCTCGCAGCGTCACGCTGGACACCGCGGTACCCTGCGTGCCGGCCACCACGGCTTCATCGGTGAAGCGCGCATCGAGCAGATCGATCTTGAGCGCCGAAAGCGGCCCGCCTTCGGCTGCCACAAAACGGCCAGTGAGGCTGCCCTTCACACTCTCCGGCACAGCATCGTAGCTGATACGCCGCAACAGGTCGGCGCGCAGCGGCGCAAAGGCCAGATCCACCCGATGCAGCAGCAGGTCGGCCGGCCGCACGGTGATCGCAATGCCACCACGCACGCGAGACCCACCCGTCTCGACATCGAGATTGCTGAGTGCGTACTCCGCGTCGTCCGGATTTTCGAGCGTGCGCATGCGAACCGTGGCCTGCCCACGACCCTCGGTGGGCAACACATCCCACACCCAGGTCAAATCGGACAACCCCGCGTCGGCCTTCACCAGCACGTCGTAGCGCACGGCCCCCGGCTGATTCCAGGCCACGGTACCTACCGCACTGCCCACCGATGCGGGCAGCTCCACACGCGGCAAGTCGAGCATCAGCGAATCCGACGTCCAGGTCACACGTCCCGCTGCCTGCTTGATCGACACCGGCGGCGCGGAGATCGCCCCACTCAGCGAATCGATCTCCAGCGACGATGGCCGCTTGAGCAGATCGACGACCACGATGTCATGCGCCTTCACCCGGTTGAGCGCAATCGTGCGCCGCTCGAACCAGCGCCCACCACTGGCCGCCGTGAGGTCGGACGTGCTGTCGCGGAGCGCGATGATGCTGTCTCGCGCCGCGCCCGTGAAGATCGGGTGGGGTTCCCATGGCGCAAAGGTGGTGATGTGCGCCCCCGTGATCGCCACCGAGGAAATGCGTACGTCGTCACCGAATCCGGGCGTGATCGACGGGACTTTTGTGGTGGTGTCGCCGGCAATGATATGCGCGATGTTCCACGGGGTGCCGGGCGCATCCTGCCGCAGATCCATGACCAGACTGTCCACCACGACGTCGTTCACGCGGATGGCTTTCCGCAGCAAGGCGCTCCACGAGATCGAAGCCTGCACCCGCTCGGCCGTGACCACCGGTACGCCCGCCGTATCGACCAATGCCACCTGTTCGGCTACGATGCGCCCGCGGCTCACTTCACGCAGTGCACCGATGCGTAGCGCGCCACGTCCGTCGAAGGTGCCATTGGCGCTTTCGATCACCTTGGCCAGCAGCCACGACCGACCGCCTTCGGTGCCGGTGAGCCACCAATAGGTGGTGACCACCCCCGCTCCCAGTGACAGCAACAAGGCCGCCGCCCACCAGAAGCGACGCTGTTTTGCGGAGCTGAACTTCGATCGCAGGGACGTCATCAGAAGGCGTGCCCGAGGCCGAAGTGAAAGACCAGCTTGGACAGGAAACCGCGACCGCTGGGCGGACGGAATGTTGCCGGACAGGAGAGCACATCACTGTAGTCGGCGTCCGGGTCCGTACGGGGACTCGCGCAATAAAACATGTCCCCCTCCGTGGTACTGGGATTGATGTACAGCGCGCGTCCTGCGGTCGCGGAATACGGTCGATACCCCACGTCCATGCGGAAGGGGCCAAGTGGGGTGACGACGCGTATCCCCACCCCAGGGGTGTAGCGCACATCCTTCCAACTGAAGCGATGTGAACTCGTTTCCCACAGCGAGCCACCATCGACAAACGTCACCAGTTGCAACTCTTCGGCGAGAAAACGAAAGCCTCGGCGATACTCGATGTTGCCAACGACCATGGCGGTACCACCGCGTGGCACCGCACGGTCGGCCACCGCGCCAGCTTTCGCCTCCACACCAAAGTCGCCGTTGGGCAGCGGCATGGTGTCCACGTTCTGTACTACGTACACCACCGGTCCGAGCAGATTCTGCTGGAAGCCACGCACCGAGTTCTGACCGCCCGCGAACAATCGCTCCTGCTGCGGCAGCAGCGGCGTACCATCCACCAGATCTGCCCCCGGCGCAAACACACCCGACGCCTGGACCCGGAGGGCCAGTACCCCCTTGAAGGCGCGCAGGAACGTGGCGCCTTCGATGGTGCTGCGGTAGAAGCGCAGGGTGGACACCAGCTCCGAGTAGGTGATACCCGCTCGCTGCTCACCCCGCACGCGCCAGCCCCTCGCGGGATTCAGTACATCGTTGGTGCGGTCGTACGACACCGACGTGCTGGCAATGCCGATACCACGCCCGAAAGCCGAGAGAATGATCTCCTCCGGCTGACACTGTCCAAAGCGTGTGCAGGATGTGATGGGGTCGGTAGTGGTCTTGCCATTCTCGTACTGCACACCGGCCGAACCAACCAGACGCGGCGAGAACTGGCGGCTCACTTCCGTCATGGCGCCGATCGTGGTTTCCCGCAGGTAGGCAAAGGGCTCGCTGCGCCGCTCGCTGTACACCGATGCCGTTGGCGCAACGGGCAATCCGAACAGTCGCGAGTTGGAGATGCTGGTCCCGAGGTAGTAGTTCAGCTTTTCACTGAACGGGTCCTTTCGGGTGGCCGGCGCACACAGCGACGGCGCAAATCCCGCCGGATCACCGACGCCGATCTTCGACGCCCGCGCCGTCAATTCCACACGGCGTCCCACGCCGAGGAAACCACGGTCCACCAGACGGCCCTGTACGCGCATGCAATCGAGTGTGGCCCAACCCACGCCTGCACGCGCACTCCGTGTCTGGGCTTCGGCGACCGACACCTTGAGTCCGATCAGCGTATCGGCGCCCGGCCCCTGCATCGGCAAGGTGTCCAGCAGCACCAGACGAAACGCTTCTGAGCGATAGAGCGCCCGCTGGGCATCCACGATTTCCGACGTGCTGTACCGATCACCCGGATCGATGGCGACCAGGCGCGCCACCTCGCTCGAATCGATGCGCTGCCGGTCGCCTTCCTTGCGTGGCTGCACATTGACCTTCACTTCACCGATGCGCAGCCGTGATCCCGTTTCGAAGACGAACCCGAGCGAGACCTTGGCCGTCGCGGAATCGATCGTGACTTTCGTCACTGGCGTTTGGGCCCGCGCAAACCCAACCTCGCGCAGTCGACCGAGCACCGCGATCACGGTGGCATCCACCGCGGTCCGGTCGAACCGATTTCCCTGCAACGCGAGCAAAGATTGCCCATATGGCCGACGACCCGGAGGCGCTTCCGGCAGCCCTGACACATCCACCGTATCGATCTTCGCTTCCGGGCCAGGTATCACGATGAAGCGCACCCGCACGCCGTCCTTGCGCTGCTGCAGATCGGGCGTGACGGACGCACGAAACCACCCCGCCTGGCGATGCAGCACCGCAATACGCAGCGCATCGCGGCGCATTTCCAGCGAATCCAGACAGGGCGCGGTTCCGATACCGAGCAAGCGCTTGAGGATGCCCGGTTCGTGCGTCAGGATGCTGGCGGCCAGCGTCATGTCGTCGAACGCCGGGCTGCCACTGAACGAGACCGCCCGCACCCGTTCATCGTCGTCGCAACGGGTCGTGCCCTGTGCCATCGCGACACCCGGCAACACCGACAGTAGCAGCAGCAGTGGCAGCGCCACCGGTACCCAGGCCCGCAGAAAGTCACGCAGGTGCGTCCGAAACCGCATCATCAAGTCGAAGGGGCGTGGCGGAGTGTCATGTGGTCACGAATCTAAGTGCCGGGGCCGCGAGACGGCGTAGATTGCAGAGTCACCTCAACGTTCAGGAGCCCTACATGTATTTGCGACTCCGCCTGCTCATCCTGGTGCTTGGGGTGATCACCACACCCACGGTGATGGCGGCGCAGGACCGAGATACCCTCAGGGCCCCCGTCGGGGATCCCTCGATGGTCCGGGATTCGGCGCTGGTCGTGGATGCTGGCGTGACGGTGGACACAATCGTTGGGCTCGCCGACCCGCACCCCACCCCGTCGTCCGGAGTGGTCCTGAGTCCCGTGGCGTTGCGCCGGTCCTTCGCACGGTTGGACACCACGCCCCAGGATACGGTGCGCCGCCGCCCGCGCGCCGTGCAGTACTCCGACGGTTATGGCACCCGCCTGATGATTCACCGCACGCTGAGCTGGGCCATGTTGCCGCTCTTCGCGGCGTCGTATTTCTCCGGCGACCAGATCCTCAAGGACGGCAGTGATGCGCCGTCGTGGGCTCGCAATGTGCACCCTGCTGCGGCGACGTCCACGGCGGTCCTGTTCGGCGCCAACACCGTGACCGGTGTCTGGAATCTGTGGGAAGGCCGTCACGACCCCATCCGGCGCAAGCGGCGATTCCTGCATGCGGCGCTGTTCATGGCGGCCAGTGGCGGGTTCACGTATGCCGGTACGAAGCTGGCCGATGACGCGGAGCAGTCTGATACCAAACGTCGACAGCACCGCAACGTGAACCTGGCCTCGATGGGTGTCTCTACGGCGAGTTGGCTGATCATGCTGGTAGGCAACTGACCGTCAGACCCCCACGATGCTCGATGCACTCATCACGCTCACCCAACCGTGGGCGGACCTCTACATCTCCAGCACCCCACTTTCCACGTCGGTGTTGGTGATGCACATCCTCAGCCTGTTTGTGGGGGGCGGCATTGCGCTGGGCACCGATCGGCGCGTGCTGCGTGCGCAGCCCGGCACCGGCGAGGCCTATCTGGCGGCCGGCGAGGATCTCAAGGCCACCCATGGGGTCGTACTGATCGCCCTCTGCCTGA
Source organism: Gemmatimonas aurantiaca T-27 (assembly GCF_000010305.1). Taxonomy (NCBI): domain Bacteria; kingdom Pseudomonadati; phylum Gemmatimonadota; class Gemmatimonadia; order Gemmatimonadales; family Gemmatimonadaceae; genus Gemmatimonas; species Gemmatimonas aurantiaca. The sequence goes on from NC_012489.1 coordinate 2,423,689, forward strand.
CCGTGGTGAGTGGCCTCGCACTGGCGACCGCGGATCTCGGTACGTTCGCGATTTCACCCCTGTTCTGGTCCAAGATGGCACTCTTTGCCATGCTGCTGATCAACGGGGCATTGATGCGACGCACCGAAACACAGGTCATCACCGCGGCGCGTTCCACCATGGAGCGGGCCATCGACGGCTCCGATCCGGCCCTGCCGTGGGGCGCGTTGCGTCGGTTCGCCTGGATCAGTCTCGGATGCTGGATGGGTCTCGTCGTGTTGGGTGTGATTCTCGGGAACACCTGATCGACAGGTTGAGGCATCGTCCGTCGACATTCTCGTTTCCGCCTTTTTGCACGCCGACACCACACATGTCCACGCCATCTCCTGATGCGTCGCACGACGCCTGCGTGAGTTGCACCACGCGGCGTGATTTCCTCCGCGCGGGCGCTGGCTCACTGGCCTTGGGCGCGCTGGGGAGCACACTGCTTGCCGGCCCGTGGCGCACCCTCGACGCACTCGAGCCGCGTGTCGTGGGCGGTGCGGTGCGCTACCCCATTCCCGCGGCCGATGGGGTGTCCATCGACAAAAAGAACGAGATCATCCTGTGCCGAGTGGGCGTGGAGGTGTATGCCTTCGCGCTGTCGTGTCCGCACGAGAACACCGCGCTGCGCACGCTGCCCAGGAATGGCGGCTTTCAGTGCCCCAAGCACAAGTCCAAGTACCAGCCCAACGGCACCTTCATCAGCGGCCGCGCCACGCGCAACATGGACCGCCTGCCGATCACCCGTGAGGGAGACGCGCTCGTGGTCGATCCCGACCGCTATTTCGAAAGCGACAAGGATCCCGCCCGCTGGGCTGCTGCCCTCGTGAAGCTCTAGGCTTTCGAAGACAGCACGATCGGCCACGGATCGCCCGGCCGGGCTTCCGTTGACCGTCACCACGCGCGACGTTCCCTGTCGAGTGGCGCTCCGCCTGACGGACGCCTGCACCATCCGACCTCGTTCCGACGTCATGCGATCCTTCCGACTCGCCACCCGCGCCGGGAGCCTGCTTCCGGCGCTTCGTGCCTCTGCACTGTTGCTGGGGCTCCCCGCCGCAGCCGTGGCGCAGAACAGCGCCCAGCCGGCCCAGGCCAAGAAGACCACGGCCACGCCGCTCGAAGCCTCCATCGACAAACTGGCCACGCATCCCACCGTGGTCGCGGCGCTGGGCAAGATCCAGTCGGACAATGCCTGGACGCTCGAGCAGCAGGTGTCGCTGTGCCAGATCCCTGCGCCGCCGTTCAAGGAAGCTGCCCGCGCGGCGGCCTATCGGGATCGCATGAAAGCGCTGGGTATCCAGAACGTGCGTCTCGACAGCGAAGGCAACGTGATCGGTGAGATCAAGGGCACACGCCCGGGCCCGACCCTGTTGCTGGCCGGACACCTCGATACGGTGTTCCCCGAAGGCACGGACGTGACGGTGAAGCGCGAGGGCACCAAGTTCACCGGCCCCGGAATCGGCGATGATTGCCGCGGTCTGGCAGTGGTGCTTTCGGTCGCCCGTCAGATCATCACGCAGAAGGTGCCGTTTGGTGGCCGCCTGCTGGTGGTGGGCAACGTGGGTGAAGAAGGTCCGGGCAATCTGCGTGGCACGCGGGCGCTGTTCAGCGGTCCGCTCAAGGACTCCATCGATCTCTTCATTTCGGTGGACGGCACCGGCTTTGGTATCACCAACGGTGGCGTCGGCAGCAACCGCTATCGTGTGCACTACAAGGGCCCGGGCGGTCACAGCTACGGCGCCTTCGGCATGCCCAACCCGATTCATGCCATGGGTCGTGCCATCGCCAAGATCGCCGACCTGGAAGCGACCACGAAGCCCAAGGTCACGTTCAACGTCGGCATCATTTCCGGTGGCACGTCGGTGAACTCCATTCCCTTCGAAGGGATCATGGAAATCGATCTGCGCAGCGAATCAGCCACGGCACTGGCCGAGATCGACGCCCGCTTGCAGAAGGCGCTGCGTCAGGCGATCACCGAAGAGAAGGCACGCTGGCCGCAGAGCAAGGCGGCGCTCGATCTGGTGATCGACACCATCGGCATCCGGCCAGCCGGCTCCACGCCGGACACATCGCTGATCGTGCGCACCTCACTCGCCGCAGCGCGTACGATGAACGTGTACACGCCGCTCACCACGTCCAGCACCGACGCCAACGTGCCGATGAATCTTGGCCGACCGGCAGTCACGCTCGATGGGGGTGGCGTGGGTCGTGGTGCACACTCGCTTGATGAGAGCTACGACGACCGCACCGATGGTTACAAGGGTCCGCAGTGGGTCATGCTGGTCGTGCTCGGCCTGCTGGGTGTGAAGTAACAGCATTTTTTGCCGCGGATAACACGGAAACGCGCGGAAACAACACGGATCAAAATACTTGTTGGCATCCGTGTCGTTTCCGCGCGTTTCCGTGTCATCCGCGGCAAAGCCGTTCAGTGATCCGCTCAGTCAGGCCTAGACGAACAAAGCTGGCACATCGAGCGCCGTCAGGGATCGGTGCGCCGACAGGAGTCCGGCACGCACGGCCGCTTCACCAAGGAGTGCGGCAGCCGTAGCACCATCGGCCCGCAAATCACGCAGCGCCGTGTCACGATTGGCCTTGCTCAATTTGCTGCCATCGGCGTGCACGAGCAGCGTGTGATGCAGGAAGAGTGGCGCGGTCTCTCTGCCCAGCAGCGACGCCAGTTGCAACTGACGCCCCGTGCTGGTGAGCAGATCCTCACCGCGGATGATCACATCCACATCATGTATCAGGTCGTCGACGACCACGGCAAACTGATACGTCCATTGACCGTGCCGATCGCGGACCAGCACATCGCCGCACTGCCGCCAAGGTGACTGGCTCTGTGGTCCCAATCGCAGGTCATCAAAGCTGAATGTGGCGGGATCGAGCCGCACACGCCGCGCCCAACTCTCCGCGTCCGCCACACGGAGATCGCGGCAGATGCCCGGATAGCGCGGTTCTTCGCCGGGGGCGTGTGGCACCAATTGCGCGATGTCGCGCCTCGTGCAACGGCATGCGTACACACATCCGTCAGCGTCCAATCGGTGCAATGCGGATGCATAGCGGCCCCCTTGCTGCGATTGTCGCGCTGGGTGACTCAGCCCCTGCGGTGCGCCACGAAACGACGACACCGGATGGATGTCCGCCTCGAAGCCCAGCCACTCGAGATCCTCCAGCAGGGCCGCCTCGTACTCCGGACGGCAGCGGGTACGGTCATGGTCTTCCACGCGCAACAACACTTCGCCACCGTGCGCGCGCGCAATGCCCCACACGTGCATCGCGTTGACCAGATGTCCGAGATGCATGTAGCCCGTGGGGGCCGGCGCGAACCGGGTACGCCATGGACGCCCACCCTCGGCCTGGCCAAGACGAGCCGCCAACGATTCACACCAGACAGGTCGCAGGGACATCCCCCACGCTACGCGCAGGGGGCTTCAACTTCAACGCATGTCGGCGGACGGCTCGCAGCGGGCGTTAGAGCGTTCCCGCCAACTCCGGCTGCCCCGCACGTGCCGGGATATCGGACAGCAGATCTGCCACCGTGGTCACGGCGAACTGCCGCCCGGCGTAACCCACGATGGCGTTCCAACGATCATGCAGCGCGCATGGATTGAGCGAATCACAGGCGTGATTGCGCAGCAGGCACGCAGGAACCCGGGAGTGATCATCAAACGGCGCGATGATCCGCTGTACCGTGAGCACATCGGGAGGCACGGCCAGTGTAAAACCACCCGCCGCTCCGCGTGCGCTGTGCACCACACCGGCCTTGGCCAGCGCGTTCAGCGTCTTCGCGAGATAGTTGCGGGGGGCGCCGAGCTGGTCGGCCATGGCATCGGCCGAGAGCGCCGTGGCGTTGCCGTGACGCGCGAGCAGCAACACGGCGCGCATGGCATGTTCAGCAGTCGCCGAAAGCATGGAGTTGATCGGGTGAAGGTCGACAAACGCGTTGAATCCGCATGGTGCACTGAGATTCGTCGATTCCTTCGCTCGGCAAAGTCGGGGAACGGTGCGGATTTACGTCGGCAAACCCGACACACATGTCAGGTATTTCCCCACACCTCAACCGTGTCCGCTACGGCCCCGCCGCTGTTTCCCGCTACTTCCAGCTCATCACGTCGGCGTTTTCCCCTTCGCCACCCGGGGTGCCATCGGCACCATACGACAGCAGATCGTAGGTGGACGGATTCACCAGCCCCGGCGCGAGATACACGTATGGTCGCCCCCAGGGATCATTGGGTGCCGCTTTGCGCAGGTACGGCGCCGTCCAGTTCATGGGCGGTTCGATCGTCGGCTTTTGCCACAACGCACCAAGTCCCTGTGCGGTCGTGGGGTATCGCCCATTGTCGAGGCGATAGGCATCGAGCGCCGTCACCAGGCTTTCGATCTGTGCGCGAGCGGTGGTCACGCGCGCATCGTCTACATGACGGAAGAGATTGGGGGCCACCAGAGTGGCGAGGATGGCAATGACGACGATGACCACCAGGACTTCGATCAGCGTCAATCCACGTGGCGATCGGACCTGCGATATGCGAACCGGCGGTATGCGGAACAGCCGCATACGGCGCTTACTCACCACGCGTGCGCAGGCTGTCCGGTTCGAACAGGCGCGGATCCACCCAACCGGTGACGTCGCTCAGGCGCACCTGACGCCAGCCCGCGCGATCAGTGCCGAGCATGGCCCGTGACGCCGGCTTGATGACGCCGACCACTTCACCGCCTCGGCTCGCATCACTGCGCACGTTCACCCAGGTGCGCGCCACCGCGGGTGTCCACTGAATCGAATCAGCGGTGGTGAGCCCGTTGGCCACCATCGAGCTGTCTCCCATGTCGAGCACACCGGCCGAAGCATCCAATGCGGCCTCCAACGCGGCATCAGCAGCGATCGACTGACCAACGGCAACCGATGCCGCGTTCGTCGGGCCAGCGGCCACCGTGCGAACGCGATCAGGCGCATGATCGATGGCGGTGGCCGCCAGGGCGGACGTGACATCACGCAAGGCCGGCCCGTAGCGCCACACACCGCCTGCAGCGGTCACAGTCAGGGCAATGGCCGCCGCACTGCGCAGCGCCGGTCCACTCAGGCGCCACGTCGACTTCACTTCGCCGCACCAATGACAGACCGCGTCGGGCCGATGCAGAATTCCACATCCACGGCACGCCTTCAGCTTCACGCGTTCGCCACGCGCGTCATGGAGGTTGAACGGATGGGCGCATCGCGGGCACTGTGATGCCGCGCGCAACGCTTTCGATCCGCACTCGGTGCAACGGAGATATGCCATGGACCCTGAAGCCGTGACGACGCCGGACTGCGCCACCCGTGATGAGACGGTTTTCACACCGTGCCGTAACTATTGATCAGTGGCTCACTTGGCGCTACGTGTCAGCGAGCAAGCCTCCACAGCGGTCTCGTCACACGGCGAAGGGCTTCGTCCCCGGATAGCAGCGTGAAAGACCGGTTGTACGTATCGTTCCCGAGTTATTTGCCACGCGCGCCCGTGCCACCCCTCCCCGCCGGCCTCCACCCGGTCGTTCGCTCTCCACCACCCCTCCCACGTGGTCACCTCTCTGTTCCTGCTGGCATTGGCCAAGGCGGCGCCATTGGCCGTTCCCGGTGTGCCCGTCCCCCCGGTAGCCGTTGCCGCACCCGCCACCCCTGAACCTGGCCCGATTTACGATGGACGCCGCGGGGCCGTGGCCGTCGCCATCCCGCGTCTCGAAGGCACCAACACGGTAGACGGCGTCCTGAACGAACCGGTCTGGCAGCAGGCCGCGACGCTCACCGGCTTCTCGCAGTTCTTCCCGAACGATGGCATCGCTGCGCAGGACAGCACCGAGGTACTGGTGTGGTACACCGGCACCGCCTTGCACGTCGGCGTACGGGCGTATGCCCCCAAGGGCACCGTGCGCGCCACTCTGGCCGATCGCGACAAGATCACCCAGGACGACAACATTCAGCTCTTCCTGGGCACCTACAACGACAGCCGGCAAGCCATGGTGTTTGCCGTGAACCCGTTTGGCATCCAGAGCGATGGCGTGCTGACCGAAACGGGCGCCTCGTCGGGCGGTGGCTTCCTCAGCAGTGCGTCTCGTGGCCGCGAATCCAATGATCTCGCGCCCGACTACGTGTGGCGCTCCAAGGGACAGCTCACCGACTTCGGTTTCGAAGTGGAAATCACCATCCCGTTCAAGAGCCTCCGGTACCGGGCTGGTGATCAGCAGACCTGGCAGCTCAACGTGGTGCGCACGGTACAGGCCACAGGGCATGAGCAGACCTGGACGGCCACACGTCGATCCAATGCCAGCTTCCTCGCGCAGTCCGGCACCCTCACGGGCCTCAAGAACCTGCAGCGTGGCCTGACGGTCGACCTGATCCCCACCATCACGTCGAGTGCCACCGGCGCCCCAAACCCCGCTGGGCCAGGTAACGGTGCCACCTGGAAGTACAGCGCGGAGAACCCGGAGATCGGCGGCAGTGCCCGCTGGGGCATCACCAGCAACCTGACGCTGTCCGGCACCGCCAACCCCGATTTCTCACAAGTCGAAGCCGACGCCACGCAGTACTCGCTCGATCCGCGTGCAGCGGTGTACTTCGCGGAACGTCGACCGTTCTTTCTGGAGTCGCAGGAGCAGTTTCAGACGCCCAATCGGCTGATCTACACGCGCCGTATCGCGCAGCCCGTGTTTGCCACGAAACTCACGGGCAAACATCAGGGCTTCGATATCGGCGTGCTCTCGGCCGTGGACAGCCGCGACGTCTCCGCCACGGGGGACCATTCGCCCATGTACAACATCGTGCGTCTGCAGCGCGACATGGGCAAGCAGAGCCGCCTCGGCATGGTCTACACCGACAAGGCCGACGGCAAGGCGTGGAACCGGGTACTGGGCGTGGACGGTCGCCTCGTGCGTGGCGTGTACAGCCTGCAGGGGCAGCTCGCGTCGAGCTTCACGGGCGGCAACACGGAAAGCACGAATGCCCCGCTGTGGGACGTGTCCCTGCTCCGCAACGGACGTGAGTTTTATGCACGCTACGGATTCAGCGCGATCTCCGACGGCTTCGATGCACAAAGCGGGTTCATTGCCCGCACGGGCGTGTCGCTGATCAACGCCACCCATCGGGTGAACATCTTCCCCAAGCGTGGTGGGCTGATCGAAGTGTTCAGCCCCGAAATTTACATGCTCGGCCGCTACCGCTATGCCGATCTCGTCACCCGCCGGCCCGCGCAGGACGTGCAACTGCATTTGCGCACCAACACACGCTTCAAGGGCGGCTGGCAGGTAGGCGCGCAGTTCCTGCGTGAGGAGTTCGGTTACGACAAGGCGCTGTACAGCAACTACTACCTGTTCCGTCCGCGCACGGGCGGTGGTGTGGATACGGTGGCCTACACCGGCACGCCCTATCTGCCCAACTACGACGGGGTGATCTCGGTGGGCACGCCGGAGTTCCGGCGCTTCAGCTTCAGCAGCGTGGCCGTGTTCGGACAGGACGAGAATTTTCAGGAGTGGAGTTCGGCCAACATCCTGAATCTCAATCAGACGCTCACCCTGCGTCCCACCGAACAGATCCGCATTGCCGGTACGTGGGTCTATGAGGAATTCAACCGCAAGACCGATGGCTCGAGCGTGCTGCGTCGCAGCACCCCACGCCTGCGCCTCGAGTATCAGCTCACGCGTCAGTTCTTCATTCGGACCATTGGCGAATACGCCAAGGTGAAGCAGGACAGTCTGCGTGACGATTCGCGTACCGAGCTGCCCATCTACCTGCGCGCCGCCAACGGCACCTTCTCGCGGGCGGCCGGCTTCGAGCGCACGCGGGCCCGTATCGACGTGTTGTTCTCGTACCTGCCGAATCCGGGCACCGTGTTCTATGTGGGTTACGGCGATGCGCTGGCGGCCAACAGCCCGCAGGGGCCCGAGTCACTGCGTCGTACGTCGGATGTGTTCTTCGCGAAGCTGAGTTATCTGTTCCGATTGCAATAACGTCTCCACGCTTCATCGCGAACCACAAACACAACGCCCCCCGATCCAGTGGATCGGGGGGCGTTGTGTTTTCCACGGTCCTTCAGGAGATCACGGCGCGCGATCCGTGCAGCCCTTGAAGTTGGTGTTGTTCTGCTCGGCCTGCGTGATCGGGAGATTCACGTCAACGCCGTAGTTGCCGCCCTTGTAGTGCACACCCTGCGGGAACACCTGCTGCTGGGTGCGGCCATACTGCTTGATCAGGCGGCGCATGTCGCCCAGGCGCTGGCCGCGGCTGAACGTCCAGAACGCCTTCTCGCGGAAGTGCAGCGAGACGCGGCCGGCTTCCGTGCCCGGATCGACCAGCGCCGGCATCGCGGCGGGCTGGATTTCATGGAGCTTGGGCGGCGCGGCGCGCAGCGCGTTGTGAATCGCCAGCCACTGCGTGACGTTGCCGGCACGCAGCGCCACTTCTGCTTCGATCATGCGGGCATCAACGCCCATGGCCACGTCGACCGTGGTGAACTGCCCCCACATCGCCGTGGTACGGGTGTACGTCTGACCGTCCTGACCGTTGATCGCACCCGAAGTCGGGATCGTGACCGGCAAGCGCGGATCGCGGGCCGACGCAAACGGAAGCGCGTTGGTCACCAGGATGTCGCGCGAATTGCCTTCCACGCTGTCACCAACGCTGTAGCGACGCTGGCTGAGCGGCTGTGACCACAGAATGTTGGCGCCCGCCACCGACGAGAACGAGTGCCGGTAAGCAAACGTGCTCGGGATACCGGCCACAAACGGCGCCGCTTCGGTGAATGCCCCCAGTGCCAGCGCCGTGCGGGCACGCGCAATGCGAGCCGCCCGGTTCACCGCAACGCTCGTTGCGTCGGTGCCATTCGCCATGGCAATCGCGCTATCGAGCGAGGCCGCAGCATACTGGAACACCTGCTGGGTGGTCTTCGGTGTTTCATCCACCGGATCCGACAAGCCCGAGTTGCTCATCGGGATGCCGTTGCAGAAGTCCGACGCCACCTGCAGCTCGGCATAGCCCCGGGCGAGATACAGCTCGCCCATGAGGGTACGCGAGTCCGGGCTGAGTTGCCGGAGCGAGGTCAACGCTTCGTTGGCACGCGTGCGGGTGCGGTAGATCGTGCGAAGCATGCCCGTCACCGAGGAGTTGTTCTCGGCGATACGACGCTGATCGGTCTCGTCGTTCTGGATGAACGTGGAGCTGGTCGACCATTCGTCGGCCAACAGACCACCGAACAACCATGTGCTTTCATTCCCGCCCGTGATGCGACGGAACTGGTCCAGCGCGCCGTTGCCGAGGGCAATCGCGCTGGCGGCGTTGGTGATGTCGGCCGGATTGATGATATCGGGGTCCACTACACCGAGCAGCCGCTCGTTGGCAGACGAGCACGCACTCAGCGTGAGCGCAAGCGTCGCTCCAGCACCAACCACACGGCGGAACGGGCGCCGGCCCGAAAGTCGAAATGATGTCATGGGTCGGGGTGTCCTCAGTATCCGATGTTGACGCGCATGATGAAGAAGCTCGGCGGAGCGATCGTCTGGAACTCGCTCGGCGCGTCCGACGCGTTGTTCGTCGCCGTCGTGTTGAAGCCCGATTCCGGATCGCTACCGCGATACTTCGTCCACAACGCCAGGTTACGCGCGGTCAGGATGAGCGACAGCGAGCGGCCACGAATGAGCTTGCGCGTCACTTCCGGCGAGAAGGTGTACTGGGCTGACGCTTCACGCAGACGGACAAACGAACCTGGCTGGAAGAAGCCATCGAGCGTGCGCTGCGAATGTTCGTTGGCCGCGATGTTCATGGCCTGCTCTTCGAACGATGCACCCGTGTTCAGACGGCCGTTGCAGTTCGGGCGCGTGCAGCGAATGCGCTCCGTGTTGTTGTACCAGCGGCTGCCGCTGCGCCAGTCGAGCATGGTCTGCAGGCGGAGCTTGCGGTTGAACAGGTCGATGCCGTTCGTGAGCGTGGTGTTGTAGCGCGGCGTGGCATAACCACGGAAGATCGTGTCGTTGGCCACGAACACTTCGTTGCGCGCTGCGTCCGCGTAATACGTGAGCAGTCCGTCGCCGTTCTTGTCTTCCCAGCCGGTGATCGGCGCAGCCCAGAGGCCCTGCACCGGGTAACCCGCCACCGTGCGCGAGCTCGTGCCGATCTGCGGCGGCGTGTTGCCGAGCGACACAACCTTGTTGTCGTTACCCGCCACAGCAAGGTTGATGTCCCAGCCCAACGCATTCTTCTGCACGAGCTGCGCCGTGATGCCGAGTTCCATACCGGCATTCTTCACGGAGCCCAGGTTGCGATACTGGTTCGCCACCGTGCCGTAGGACGGCGGCAGCACGGCCTGGATGAGCGCGTCGGTCGTGATCTTGCTGTAGTACGTGTAGTCGAAGGTCACACGCGACCCGAAGAGCTGGGCTTCGAAGCCCATTTCGTGTTCCGCCGACCGTTCCGGCTTGAGGTCCGGGTTGCCCAGCGCCGCCTGTTCGATGATCGGCTCGTCCACGCCATTGAGGTTCGTGGTACCTGCCGAGTAGTATCGCGGGGCATCATTCGGGCCTGGCTGCACGCCCGACTGACCGTACGCGTACCGGAGACGCATGGAGTTCACAAACGACGGTGCCTTCCACCAGTCCTCTTCCGAAACCAGGTAGGACATGGAGGCCTTCGGATACAGAATGCTCTGGAAGTTCGTGCCAAACGCCGAGTTCTGGTCGGAGCGCACCGCGGCCGTCAGGAACAGGCGATCCTGCCACGCCAGCGACTGTTCGATGAAAGCACCGAATGTGCGCTGATCGGTGGTCGCTTCGCTCACCGTGAGGATCTTGCCGGCGTCCACCGTGATGCCACCAGGGGCAAGCTGCTGGGAACCGGTGTTGGCACGCGTGTTCTTGTAGCCGATGTACTGCGCGCCAACCGTGGTCTTCTGCTGGAAGCCCAGGAAGCCATACTGCGCGGTGGCGCCCACGTCAGCCGACAGCGTGTTGATCTGCCGACGGACAAGACCACGGGCACCCAACCGGGTGGTCGCCGAGAGCGGCGGACCTTCACCACGACGCAGCAGGTTTTCGTTGTTCTCGCCACTCCAGTCGTTACCGATCGTAGCGCGGGTCGACAGCCAGCTCGTCGGGCGGTAGTTGGCCTGGCTCGACCAGATAAAGCGATTCACTTCCTGGGCCGTGAGCTCCTGCCACATCAAACCCGGCGTCCAGCCGCGATAGCCGTTGAGCGGCACACCGGGCAGGCCGGACACCGTACCGTTGTTGCGCGTACCCGGACCACCAAACACGTGGGAGCCCAAGCCGGCCGTGGCGTTCGATTCCAGCGAATAGCGCTGATTGATGTTCATGAAGCTGCCCGTCATACCGATATCGAGCTTCGGCGAGAACGTGGCATTCACATTCGACCGCAGGGACCGCTTCCCCAACTGATTGGGACGATCCGTCCAGCGATAGATCTTCGAACCTTCCGCGTTCATGCGGTTGCGTTCGAACTCCGGCAGTTCGAGCACGCCGACTTCGAGTTCATCCTCGCCAGACATGAAATAGCGCACCGACTCCGAGCCGCCGGCCACCTGCAGGCCGATCTGGCGGCGGTTGCCAGTGCCTACGGGGGTCAGGTCCTTTTCGTCGAAGATGTTCAGCGTGCTGACCGAGTCCACGGAGCACTGGCCCAGGCCCACGCGCTGCAGATTGCAGAAGTCGCGCGCCGACACCGTCTGGCCGGTACGCTTGCCCCACAGGGAGTAGGCGGTCGGGTACCAGTTCTTGTCGAACACCGTGCCGTTTTCGCCGTAGATCGTCCACCGGGGCGCACCCGCACGTCCCTTCTTGGTGGTCACCAGGATCACGCCGTTGGCGGCGTCGGTGCCGTACAGCGTGGCCGCCGACGGGCCCTTCACGATCTCGATGCTTTCGATTTCTTCCGGGTTGAGGTCACCCGTGCGGCTCGGATTGTTGCCGCCTGTGGTGGTGCCCGAACCAGTCGCCGTGGTGAAGCTGCCACGATCGCTGGTCATGCGAACACCATCGATGATCCAGATCGGCTCGTTGGACAAGCTCACCGAGTTGGTGCCACGCACACGGATGCGCGCGCCGGTACCGGTCTGTGAACCGCTGGTCACCTGTACGCCAGGCGCGCGGGAGTTGAGCAGATCGCTCACGTTGCTGACCGCGGCCGCTTCCGTGACCTTCGATGCGTCGATGTTCGCTGTGGCATTGCCGATTTCCACGCGACGCTGTTCACCTGTGGCCGTCGTCACGACGGCCGCGAGGTTCACGGCAGCCGTCGCGAGGGCGACGTCCACCGTCGCGACCTGTCCAGCCGCGATCGTGACGCGACGCGACAGTTCCGTATACCCCACGCGCAGGACACGAATGGTGTGCTCACCAGCCGGCAGATTCCGCAAGGCCAGTTTGCCTTCCGTCGACGTCTGACCACCGAACGAGGTTCCGACCACGAACACTCGTGCAGCTTCGACCGGCCGCTGATTGGCCGCATCGGTCACCGTGACGGACAGAGAACCGACCGACGACTGTTGGGCCTGTGCCGGCGCACCGGCCAAAGCCAACAGTCCCGCGAGCGCCAACACTGGGCGCCAGGAGTGGAGCATAGAGCGTATCTCCTCAGGATGAAAAGAGGTGCGCTGAGGCCCCGACACCACGCCCGGGTCTCACCGTCACCATGCAGCGACGAGCATTGACCAGCGCGACATTAGCCCTGCAGTACGACAACCACCATCACCAACCGATCGTCCCGCGACCGTCCATATCGAATCCGTACAGTTCGTCGGACTCTCCCCGTCCGTTCGGGGTACTGGCACACCGGATACGCGCTGGACACGAACACCGGGCGCGGCTCGCACGTAGAGCGAAGAGAGAACGACCTGCCCCCTTTCCATCCCGCCGTGTCCCACGCTGACCGTCCACCTGCGCGACACACCAACAACAGGCCATCCCCGCGGGCCGTCACTGGTCCAACACCACGCCTCCTGGCGCTGGGATCAGCCGCCGTGCTTTCCGTCTATGCCGCCGGGTTCAACCGGACCCGCGCCATCGCCGAATCGCTCGACGCACAGGACACGGCGCGCCGCCGACCAATTGCCAGTGCACCGCTGCAACACGGCGACGCCGGCACGGTCGTCCCAGCAGCAGCGAATACGGCGCCACGACCGGACAGCCCCCAGTCCATCGGTCCCGAAGACATCACGGGACAGCCCCAGGCCACGCGACAGACCGCTTCCGGCACATCCAACAGTCCACGTGCCGACTCCGTCGCCGGCAAGAAACAGCTCGATGAAACGCTCAGCCGTGAGGTACCAGCCGAACGTACGGATATGGTAACACAAACGTTCGGTGCTGAGACATCCCTGCAGAAAGCGCCAACGGTAGTGGCCGGGACCAGCGTCCGACAGGAGTCATCCCTGGGACAAGCCGCACTCACCGCGCCCACCAGAATCGTCGCGGTCAATCCCTCCATCATTGCCGCGCCCAGCGCGCCGGCCCCGGTGCCGGCGCCCCCGGCAGCCAAGCCGGTCGCCACCGCGGCCCCCAAGGCCGCAGCGCCAGCCGCCAAAGCGGCCGATTCCGTACCGGCGCCGGCCGGCTGGCAGGACGGGACTTATATCGGCTACGGGGCTTCGCGGCACGGCGATGTGGAGTCCACCGTGATGGTCGAAAAAGGCAAGATCGTCGCCGCGGCCATCAGCCGGTGCCTCACGCAATACTCCTGCTCGTGGATTGCCCACCTGCAACAGCAGGTCGTGACGCGCCAGAGCCCCGACGTGGACAATGTCTCCGGGGCCACCCACAGTGCCAACGCGTTCTACTATTCCGTGATCGACGCGCTCAACAAGGCCAAGTGAAGCGCGCGTGACGGAGCTCGTCGAACATGCGGTATCGGCCATGGGCACGGTGGTGTCCATTCAGTTGGTCGGTGATGACGGCCCCACGCTGCTCGAACGCGCCAAAGAGGCCATGCTGTGGGTGGGTGAAGTCGAACGCACCTGCTCACGCTTCGACGCCACCAGCGAACTCTCCCGGCTCACCACACAACACGGGCAGGCCGTTCCGGTGAGCGCGATGCTCGGCCAGCTTCTGGCGCTGGCCTGCGCCACGGCGGCCGCATCCGACGGGGCGTTCGATCCGACCGTGGGCAGTGTTCCCGCCGCCCGATGGCAGGATATCGCCATCGATGATGTGCGCGGCACCGTCACACTCCATCGGCCGATGCGGCTCGATCTGGGCGCGATCGCCAAAGGGTTTGCCGTGGACCTGCTCGCCCGCGCGCTCGCCGATCTGCCCCACGTGGCCATCAATGCCGGAGGAGACCTCTATTGCCGTGGCCACAATCTGCGCGGTGAACCGTGGTCGGTTGGCATTCGCGACCCGTTCTCAGACGGGGGCCTGTTGTTGCAACTCGCCGTAGACGGACTGTCCGTGTGCACCAGCGGGTCATATGAACGCCGGCTGCCCGATGGTGGCCACCATCTGATCGATCCCGCCCTCGGCAAGTCATCGCGTGGCCTCGTGAGTTGCACGGTGGTGTGCGAAGGCACCGCCGTCGCCGACGGTCTGGCGACCGCGGCGTTCATCATGGGCGCAGAACGGGGCACATCGTTTCTGGCCGATCAGCAAGTCGACGCGCTGCTCGTAGATGAAGGGGGCCGTTGGCACACCGTGCATGCTGGTGCCCGCGTCCGCTTTCCCGATCAGGGCCCCGCCCTGCCCTCCGCATGACTTTCCCCACCCCGTGACGAGCCACCTGCGCGCCGATTGGCCTCATCTTTTTCGCTGGTTGCGATCGCCCAAAGGGCTGTTCACCGGTGTGCTGTTGGTCCTGAGTGTGCCAGCCGTGTTGCATGCAGGCTGGGCATTGGTCTGGCCCTCCTTGCTCGCCGCCATCGTGACCGCAGCGTTATGCGATCTGCCGCTGCTGCGATGGCGCGACGACTCGTGGAGTGTTCCCGATGGTGCCATGCTCACCGGATGGCTGGTGGCGCTGGTCTTGAGCCCACACCAACCGTGGTATGTGGCTGCCGCCGCGTCGGCCATCGGCATCGGTGCCAAACACGCCCTACGTGTCAAACGGGCCAATGTGCTGAATCCGGCCGCCGCCGGCGTGGTCGCCACCTACTTCCTGTTCGGCTCCGGCCAGAGCTGGTGGGGCGCACTGCCGGAAATGCCCACACCGTGGATCGCGCTCCTGCTGATCACCGGCGTCTTCATGACCTGGCGTCTGCACAAGGCACCGCTCGCACTCAGCTTTCTCGGAGTGTACTACCTGATTGCGACCGGGCTCGCCTTCGTGGGCGAACCGGCACGTGTGGTCGCGCTCTACCGGGCTCCCGACGTCCACATGGCACTGTTCTTCGCGGGGTTCATGGCCACCGATCCGCCAACCTCTCCGCCACGCTATGGTGACCAATTGAAGTACGGCGCCATCGCCGCCGTGGTCAGCATGGTGCTCTACATGACCGTGGGTGCGGTGTATTTCCTGTTGGGCGGCCTGCTGGCGGCCAATCTTTGGGAAGGCTGGCGCAAGTGGCAGCAGGCACGCCAACATCGACGAGCCACTCCGACAACCTCGGCCATCACGACCTGAGCATGGACCAGCCATTGGCGCGCACGGCGTTTGTCCATCACACCACCATCGACACCCGATGGATGGACAACGATGCGTATGGTCATGTGAACAATGTCGTCTACTACAGTTTCTTCGACACCGCCGTCAATCGCTGGCTGATCGAACGTGGTCTGTTGGATGTGGAGCACAGTCCGGTGATTGGCCTGGTGGTGGAAACCGGATGCCGCTACTTCGCACCGCTCGCATTTCCCGACCGCATCACGGCGGGGCTGCGTGTCAGTCGTATTGGCACCTCCAGCGTGCGCTACGAAATCGCGCTCTTTCGCAACGACGACGAAACAGCTTCCGCCGCCGGCCACTTCACGCATGTGTACGTCGACCGCGCCACCCGTCGCCCCGCGCCCATTCCAGCGGCCACGCGCGACGCGCTCGCCACCTTGCTGGTCGAGTCATGATGCACCGCCGCCCGCTGCGCGCCTGGTTGTGCGGACTGCTGCTGCTCATCGGCAGCGCCGCCGTCGTGCAATCGCAGCGGTGGGTACGTGTGGAACCCAATGTGCCGTACGACGGGCGTTTCGCGTTTGTCCGCCTCCGGTACATCGAATACGGACCACCAGGGTGGTCGTACGACTATCCGGCGATGGAACGCAACTTCATGACCATCGTGCAGGACCTCACCACAATGCGAGTCCATGCCCGTGGCAGCAATGTGCACGACATGGACGACCCACAATTGTCGCGCTATCCCATCGCCTATCTCTCCGAACCCGGGTACTGGCGCCCCACCGACAAAGAAGCGGCGGGGCTGCGCACCTGGTTGCAGAAAGGCGGCTTTCTCATCGTCGATGACTTTTACTTCCGGCAATGGGAGAACTTCGTGTTCTCCATGCGCCAGGTGCTGCCCGATGCGCAGTTCATCCGCCTCGAGGCATCGCATCCGATTTTCGACGCGTTCTTTCGCATCCCCTCGCTGGACGGCATGACGCACCCGGACAATCGGTCGGCGCGGGCCGAGTACTACGGCATCTTCGAAGACAATGATCCGGCCAAGCGCATGCTGGCGATCGTGAACTACAACAACGACATTGGCGACTACATGGAGTGGTCCGGACAGGGGTGGTACGCGGTGAATCTCACCAACGACGCCTACAAGTTCGCCACCAACTATCTCGTCTACGCCCTGACACACTGAGCATGCCTGCCCCCGTCGCCGAATCCGCAGCCGATATCATCGTCGCCGGTGCGGGTCTGGCCGGACTGGTGGCCGCCGCGGAAGCCGCTGACGCGGGTCGCCGGGTGCTGTTGCTCGATCAGGAAGCCGAACAGAATCTGGGCGGCCAGGCATTCTGGTCGCTGGGTGGGCTGTTGTTCGTGAATTCGCCCGAGCAGCGCCGACTGGGCATCCGCGACTCCCACGAGCTCGCACTGCGTGACTGGATGACCACCGCCGGATTTGATCGTGATGAAGACGCCTGGCCCAGGCGCTGGGCGGAAGCCTATGTGGACTTCGCGGCGGGCGAGAAGCGAGCATGGTTGCATGCGCAGGGCATGCGCTGGTTTCCGATTGTGGGGTGGGCGGAACGGGGTGGCGCCGGCGCCGCGGCATCGGGCAATAGCGTCCCGCGCTTTCATCTCACATGGGGCACCGGTCCGGGCGTGTTGGAGCCGTTTCTTCGGCGGGTGCAGGCGCACGTGAACAGTGGACGTATTGCGCTGCGGTTTCGTCATCGCATACGCGGGCTGCACTTCACCGACGGTCGCGTCAGCGGTGTGCATGGCGACGTACTGGAGTCCACCACCGTCGCGCGCGGAGAGAGCAGTTCCCGCGTGGTGGTTGCTGACTTCACGCTCAACGCATCGGCGGTGATCATCACCTCCGGCGGCATCGGCGGCAATCACGATCTGGTGCGTCGTTACTGGCCCACCGATCGACTTGGCGCGGCGCCGAAGCACATGATCACCGGCGTCCCGGCGCACGTGGATGGTTTGCTGCAACAGGAAGTGGCGCACGCGGGGGCACAGTTGATCAATCCGGATCGCATGTGGCACTACACCGAAGGCATCCACAACTGGGCGCCGATCTGGCCACAGCACGCCATCCGCATTCTCCCCGGCCCGAGCAGTCTCTGGCTCGATCCCACCGGCGCACGGCTGCCCTTCCCCAACGTGCCGGGCTCGGACAGCCTTGGCACCCTGCAGTACATCACCACCAACGGATTTACACACACCTGGTTTCTGCTCAACCGCGCCATCATCAAGCGTGAATTTGCCCTCTCGGGTAGTGAGCAGAATCCGGACCTCACAGGGCGCAACATCCCACTCGTGCTCAAGCGCCTCGGCAAGTCCCCACCAGGACCTGTGCAGGCGTTCATGGACAAGGGCGCGGATTTCGTGGTGCGTGATTCGTTGCGTGCTTTGGTGGACGGTATGAATGCGCTCACGGAGCAGCCGCAGGTGCGCTTCGAGACCGTCGAACGGGTCGTGCGCGACCGCGATCTGCAGCTCACGCAGGGCGGTGGCAAAGATCCTCAACTCGCCATCATTCACAGTGCTCGTCGGTATTTCAGCGAACGGGTGATGCGTATTGCCACGCCTGCCCCGCTGCTCGATCCCGCCAATGGTCCACTCGTCGCCGTGAAGCTGAACATTCTCACGCGCAAATCACTCGGGGGGCTCGCCACCGATCTCGATGCGCGTGTGCTCAATCAGGACGGCGCGCCCATCCCGGGCCTCTATGCCGCCGGTGAGGTGGCGGGCTTTGGTGGCGGCGGCATGCACGGCTATCGCGCGCTCGAAGGCACCTTCTTGGGGGGATGCCTCTTCAGCGGGAGAACCGCCGGCCGGGCGGCCAGCAAGGCGGTCTGATCAGGCGCCGACGGCTGCACATCGCTCAAGGTCGCGCATTGCAGTGGGTCCAGGCCTGCTGATAGCGCTCCCGCGCACTGTCCGGGAGTGCCGCCTCCACCAGTATGTCACTCAACGTACCGGCATATCCGGCGCGCGGTCCGGCCGTGTCGCCATCGGCACGCAGATAGTACTCCCCGCACACATACACGACACCACCGACCTCGCGGCGCTTGTTTGACCGATAGATGAGCGGCCGGCCGTTGTTCACCTGGGATTCCACGACGCCGCGCACCACATCTTGCTCCACGCGCTCTGCCCAGTGTTCGTCGTGAGGCCATCCGGGAGCACCGAGGTACCACCATGCAGCTCCCGCAAGAATCAGCAGGGCACCCAGGGCCTTGATCGCGATACCCAGTCGAGAGCGAACGGGAGAGGTCATGATGACAGTGTTGGTGGTGGTCAGCGCGATGGTGGTCATCAGGACACGCGCAACACGCCCACTTTCCCCCTCATGCACACACCGTGACACCCTTGTCCCGGCCTGTGTTGGTCCTGTGTCGACCAACCACTGCAGAAGCACAGCATGCTGGCCCGATACTTGGTACCGGATGATGTGGCGCCCCGTGCGCGACCGGCATGAATGGTGACTGTCTTCGGAGATCGGATGCGAAGGGCTCGGATGTATGGGCGGTACCTCGCCGGCTGCCTGGCGATGACAATGATGGCGGCATGTGCCGCAGAACATCCGTCCACCGTTGAACCGGACTTGCCGGTCACACCTGCAGCATCCGTAGCGAGCGCGCTGCCCACCTCCGGCAGCGTCGCGTCGGCGTTCGGCTCGGTGGGTATCCTGCGCCTCGAAGCGAGCACCGATACCCTCATTGACGGGGTCCTCGGCGGTCAGGCGGCCATCAAGGTCGTCGTATCGGATACGGCCGGACGGCTGATCCACAATGCCGTCGTGAGCTTTCAGCCTGCGGCGGGGCACGGCGCCATGACACGCGCCACGGTGAACTCCACGCTGCGCGGCGAAGCAGCGAACATCTGGCGCTTCGGTCCGTCGGTGGGTGAACAGATCCTGCGTGTGTGGGTGCAGGGCGCTCCGGATACGCTCATTTTTACGGCCACACTCCCCGGTCCCCACGATGTGAGCGCCGTGAGCGCCACCACGTTGAACGGCGCGTATGCCGGCAATGCCCTCGTGACCGTGCTCGTGACCGATTCGTCGGGCAGTCCGTTCCAGTCAGCCAGTGTGACCTTTGCCCCCGATTCCGACGCCGGCACGGTGAGCTATCCCGTGGTGCGCACGAACAACCGCGGCGAAGCCAAAGTGACGTGGAGCTTCGGTACGGCCAGCGCCGGCACGCAACGCCTGCGGGTGCGTGTGGACGGGCTCACCGACACCCTCGTATTCACGGCCACCGTGGACGGTCCTCCAGTGGCCGTGGCATTGCAGACGGTCACCGACAGTTCACTCACCGGCATCACCGGCAGCAGTCGTACGCTGAGTGTGTTGGTGCGCGATCAGCGTGGACAGCCCATGCCTCGCGCCGCGGTGACATTCCGCGCGCTCGACAACAGTGGCAGTGTGTTGCCCTCGCCCGCGGTATCAGGCAAGACAGGTGTTGCCAATGCCACGTGGACCTTTGGACGTCAGGCCGGCACGCAGACCGTGCTCGTGACGGCGCAGGGAGTCGACGACACACTGCGTTTCGTGGCCACGGTGAAGGCACCGCCGACCGCCACAGAGATCGTGGCGGTCAGCGACACCGTGATATCCGGGCGCAGCGGGGAAAGCGCCGTGCTGCAGGTCCGGGTGCTCGACGCCGATGGTGATCCATTTCCCAACGCGGCGGTGAAGTTCAAAGCCATCACAGGTCGCGGCAGCATGCAGATCAGTGTGGTCAAGTCGGGCCGAGATGGTATCGCTCGAGGTACCTGGGCGTATGGTGGTGTGCTTGGCGAGCAGGAAGCCACCGCAGAACTCGTGGGAGTTGCCGGCACCACACAGACGTTCGTGAGCACCGTGACCGTTGGCGCGCCCAAGGTCGTGGTGGCGGCCAGCGCCACCACAGGCCGAGCCGATGTTGGTGATACGCTCAGCACGGAACCCGCCGTGAAGGTCACCGACAACTACGGCAATCCGGTGGAAGGGGTGACCGTGATCTTTCGGGTGACCGCCGGTGGCGGCGCCATCGAATCCACCAGCGTGCTCACCGACGAAAACGGGATCGCATCGGGTGGTGCATGGGTGATGGGTCAGACGCCCGGTATCAATCGCCTCACGGCCACGGTGCAAGCACCGATCGCGCGTGGCAATCCGGTGCAGTTTTCCGCCAACGGGATGCCGTGATCACGGCAGTGACCGCCACGGTGACCTGATCGCGCGACCAGAGGTTGTTACAGGACGATCATGTGATGTCCTGACGATTCTCTGAACAGTGGAGCATTCATGCGCAGCGCTTCCCACGCAATCATTGCTCTGACTGGTATGTTGGTGGCCTGCGGGGATGGGGGAACGGCACCAGAGGTTTCCTCTCCGCTTGCGCTGTCGATTGTCACCGCGACGCGCATCTCCATCAGCGACTCGGCGGTCCTGACCATGTCGTTGAAGAACAGTTCGGCATCGGCATACGCTGCGCGAATCCCGGGTAGTCTGGAATGGCCGCATTTCAGAGTATTGGTGCGCAATGAAACGGGCGACACGCTCTGGTTTCATCCCGGCGGTGTGCTGCCACTGCTCTCCGACAAGACATTTGCGCCGCAGGAGAGCGTGCAAATGACCTTGGTGTGGCCGCTGAAGAATCGGACTGGCGCTCCGGTGGATGCGGGCACGTATCGTGTGAGCGCGACGATCGAGACATTCGAATCCGACCTCGAACGACCGGTGGTGGTTCGCTCCGACGAAATCCGGATCGTGGTGGCGAACAACCTCCGATAGCACGCCCGCCCGTCCCGACCGAGCGAACAACGCGAAAGGCGACAGAGGAACGAAGTCACAGAGAGCATTCCACTACATTGCTCTGATCGGTCCGATACACGGTGACCGAGACGACAGGGTAAGTGGCATCTCCAAACTCCGTATCCGAGGCCGTCCGATGGGCGCGATTGTGAACGAGGTCATTGTCATCCTGATTCTGCTGGTCCTGAATGGAGTGTTCTCCATGTCGGAGCTGGCGATCATGACCGCCAAGCGTTCACGACTGGAGTACCGGGCGGAAGAAGATGGTGACGATGGTGCGCGGGCCGCGCTGGAGCTCGCCGCACAACCCACCGCGTTTTTGTCCACCGTGCAGGTGGGCATCACGCTGGTGGGTGTACTGGCCGGCGCCTTCGGTGGTGCGGGGATTTCCGCCGTATTGGCGGCGCAGCTCGCGACCATCGGATGGATGGCGCCCTATGCATCGACCCTGTCCTTCGCACTCGTCGTTGCGGCTATCACGTATCTCTCGCTGATCTTTGGCGAGTTGGTACCGAAGAACATCGCGCTGAGCAATCCGGAGCGCGTCGCATCTCTGGTCGCACGTCCGATGCGGGTGATCGCACGTGTGGGCGGACCCGTGGTCCGGTTTCTCACCAACTCCACGAATCTCATTCTGCGCATGTTGGGGTTGGGCACCGTCTCGGAGCCTGGTGTGACCGAGCAGGACATTCGCGCGCTGGTGGAACAGGGCGCCGAAACCGGCGTGGTGCAGTCGGCGGAACAGGAGATCGTCGAAAACACCTTCCGACTCGGCGATCGCACGGTCGAGTCGATCATGACACCGCGCCCCGATGTGCTCTGGGTGGATCTCGCCGATTCAGCAGACGCCGTGCGGGATCAGATTGCCGACGCGGCGCGTGAACGATTCCTGGTCTGCAATGGCGAAATCGACAATGTGATCGGTGTGGTCTTCGCCGAGGATCTGGTGCTCGAGGCGGTGAAGGGTGTCAGGATCGACGACGCCGATGCGATGCGGCGCCTTGCCCGGACGCCCATCTACGTGCCCACGATGATGCCTGTCTACGAGCTCCTGGCCACGTTCCGTTCCGCGCGCCTGCATTCTGCGGTGGTGCTCGACGAGTATGGTGGTGTGGCGGGCTTGGTGGCGCTCGATGACTTGTTGTCGGCGTTGGTGGGTGATGTGCCCAGTGCACCGGGCGACATCGCGCCGTTCGTGAAGCGACCCGATGCCTCGTGGGATATCGACGGAACCACGCCGCTCGATGAGATCGAAGCGCGACTCGATCTCGAAGTGCCAGAACGGGAGCGCGCGGAGATTCTCACGCTTGGAGGTTGGGTGATGAACCGTCTCGGACGTCTACCGCGTGAAGGCGATGAGTTCCAGTGGGATGGGCGCCGTGTCAGCGTGCTGCGGATGAAGGGGCGGCGCGTAGACCGGGTGCTCATTGGGCCGTTGCCGAAGGTCAACCAATGAAAGCGGACGCATGGCGGCCCGACACCGGAAAGCCGTGCGCCACAACGGGTGCTGGCGTGGTCAACACCTCGATGCGGTTGAGCATTGTGATGGTGCTGGCGTTTTTGGTACTCGCCTGTGGTGATGCGACCACTGAACCCCCACGTTCGGACGCGCCCCCGAAGAACAGCCTGGCTGCAACCGCAACGCAAACGTGCCTGATCGAGCTGGGCGGTGGAATCGTCTGCTGGGGTTGGGTGGGTAGTACGAGCGGGTCAGGCCTCGAAGAAACCCCGCCTCGTCGATTGATCTTCCCGGACGCGAATCTCCGGTTCTCCGATATCAGTGCTGGCGCCAGCAGCATGTGCGCGATTGCTGGCAGCCAAAAACTGTATTGCTGGGGATCGAACATTTACGGCGAACTGGGTGATGGCACACGGACCCCACGATCAACGCCTGTGGCAGTGGCGTCCGAGGCACGGTTCACAGAGGTCGGCGTAGGCGTCTACAGTGTGTGTGGTCGCACCGTGGCCAACGAGCTGCATTGTTGGGGACGGAATGATCATGGACACATCGCGTCAGGTTCGGCACGGGAAGGCGAAGTGCAGTTGCTTCCTGCCAGGGTGAATACGTCCTTGCAGTTCAGCGAGCTGTCGCCGGGTTGGATGTTCTGCGGGCTGGTGAACAATGGCGCCGTCTATTGCTGGGGTGCGATTTCGGGGTCATTCGATCCGCTGGCGCATGTGGAGCCCGGCAGTTGTGCGGACTACTACGTCATGCGGTTTGTCGACGCGCCGTGTTCGACGCCTACACGAGTCAGAACCAACATGACCTTCGCTTCACTTGGTCGTACCGTAGGTCCGACCAAGTGTGCTTTGGATCGAGAAGGTGCTGCCTATTGCTGGGGAGAAGGACGACTTGGGACGCTGGGAAATGGAACGGCCGGCGACGGCGTGCACGCCATAGACCCGGTGCCAGTGAGCGGGGGGCTCCGGTTTCGCCAAGTCCATTCGGGAGGAGCTCTCGTGTGCGGGCTTACCGAAGGCGGAGCGGCCTATTGCTGGGGCAACAACTACCGCGGACAACTTGGAAGCGGTCGCACCGATATCGCACTGAGCACGCTTCCCATTGCGGTGGCGGGCGGTCATCGGTTCGTGGAGATCACCGTAGGCAACGCCCATGGCTGTGGGCTCACCGAGGACCGCACGGTGTGGTGTTGGGGAGTTGGCACCGAAGGCCAGTTGGGGCGCGCCGGCGCAGAGGGCGACGCGGCAACACCCGTACGAGTCGCCCGCTGAGACTCCACCACATCAGGTTCCGAAACGACAAAAGCCAGCCAACGATAACTCGTTGACTGGCTTTCGTTTATACAGTCGGGACGGCGGGATTCGAACCCGCGACCCCCTGAACCCCATTCAGGTGCGCTACCGGGCTGCGCTACGTCCCGTCAACTGCCCTGCCCGCTCCGTCTCCAGCCCGGCGCGAACAGACTGAAGAACGTAACCCGCTCCACACCCGCGGACCAGTCCCCAGGCCCATCCACACGCCGTCGCACGTCCCGAACACATCCCAACCGCATCCCAAGCACATCCCCAGCCCACCCCATCACACTTTCCCCACATTTCGTTTGACTTCTACGGCCGGTCCCGCAGGTTTCATCTCATGCCTACCCTGCTCGCACTGGCCCTGCTGGCTCTCGGGCTCCTCCCCGCTCCGACCGGTCCCTCCGCTGCCCCCGCTCGCAAGACGGTGGCCGTCCTCGCCTTCGACAACAACACGGGCAAGACGGACTACGACCATCTCGGGCAAGGCATGGCCGCCATGATGACCACCGATCTGGCGGCCGTCGACGAGATCCAGCTACTCGAGCGGCAACGTCTCGCCGACGTGACCAAAGAAATCGACAACCAGCGCTCGCAGTACTTCGACTCCACCACCGCGGTGAAGGTCGGACGATTGGCCGGCGCGCAGTACATCATCGTCGGTTCACTCGCCGCGGTCGAACCGCAAGTGCGCATCGACACTCGCATCGTGCGCGTGGAAACCGGCGCGATTGTGAAAACCGCCAAGGTGTCGGGCAAGCAGGAAGAATTTTTC
This sequence comes from Gemmatimonas aurantiaca T-27, assembly GCF_000010305.1. NCBI lineage: Bacteria > Pseudomonadati > Gemmatimonadota > Gemmatimonadia > Gemmatimonadales > Gemmatimonadaceae > Gemmatimonas > Gemmatimonas aurantiaca. The sequence continues at coordinate 2,448,613 of NC_012489.1, forward strand.
GACCTGCAGAAGCGGCTCACCAAGCAGCTCGTGAAGGACCTCGACATCGCGCTCAGCCCCGAAGGCGAAGCCAAGCTGGATGCACGTCAGCAGGCCAATCGGGTGGACGACATGGACGCCATGGTGAAAGTGTCCAACGCCATGAGCATGGCCGATGCCGGCGACTACGGTGGCGCCACCTTCAAGATCGCCCCGGTAGTGGCCAAATATCCGAACAGCGCCTTCGTGAAAATGACGTCCGACGAAATCAAGCAGCGGGCGTCGAAGAAGACCGAGCAGAAGGCCAAGGATGGGATCAACAAGGGCATCAACAAGTTGATCAAAAAGAAGTGGCCGGGCGGCAACTGACCGGCCACGTCGTCACACGTGTTTACTTGAAGTCCCTGGCCGCCTCACGCACCTCGTCGTCGATGCGCGGATACTCGAGCGGCAGCGATTCCAGCGTCTCCACCAGCATGCGCGCCACGAGGTAGTTCCGCACCGACTTCCGATCGGATGGCACCACATACCACGGCGCCACATCGGATGTGCAGCGCGTCAATGCATCGCGGTACGCTTCCGTGTAGGCATCCCAACGCGCCCGGTCTTCGAGATCGTCCAGTCGGAACTTCCAGTTCTTCGTCGGATCGTCGAGCCGCTCCTGCAACTGCGCGCGCTGTTCATCGCGTGACACATGCAGGAAACACTTCCGGATGATCACCCGATTCTGTGCCAGCATCTGCTCGAACGCATTGATCTGATCGTATCGCGCCCGCCACACATCCTCCGGCGCCAGTCCTCGCACCCGCACGGCCAACACATCCTCGTAGTGCGACCGGTTGAACACCCCGATCACGCCACGTGGTGGCACGACCTGATGCACCCGCCACAGGAAGTCGTGCCGTAGTTCGAGCGCCGTGGGCGGCCCGAATGCCGACACCTGCACGCCGGTGGGATTGAAGGCACCACACACCGTGCGGATCACGCCGTCCTTGCCTGACGCATCGCGCCCCTGAAACACGACCAGCAGCGCATAGCGCCCATCAGCATGGAAGAGGTCCTGCAACTCGTGCAGCCGTTCGAGCAGTTGTGCCGTCGCCGCTTCGAGCACCGCCTTGGCTGGCGCGTCCTTCACCTCCGCCGCCTTGCTCCCTAGCGACAATCGTGCGTCCGGGTCCACCGGTTCGAGACGCAATCCATCGAGCAACATCGCGGCACGACCTTCCTTGCGGCTCACGCGTTCATACTCCGGATGCAGGGTCGGAAACAGGCACGGTATCGGCGCCATCATCGGTAGCGGCACGTCCCGTCATCTCGTGCGTAGGCAACCGAAAGAGAATGTCGCGAAGTGGGCTCGGGTCGTCGAGCGTCAACGCGGCGGGGGACAACGAACGCACGGCAGCGAGCCCGATCTCGTATCGCTCGCGATCCGGCGGTGTGCCATCCGGATCGAGCATCTCGATGCGGCCATGCACCACCACACTGCGCCAGCGGTACAACGCATCCACTTCGTCGACCTCGAACGCGACCCAGGGATGATGCGCCAGCACGTCCACCTTGGCGCCCGAACCGGTACGTCCGTAGATCCACCCTTCGCGATAGACGTAGTGCACCGGCGCGATATCCACCCGATCACGGAACGTGTACGCCAATCGTCCGACATGATGAGCCGCGAGCAATGCCTCACACTCGGCCACGTTGAGGATATGAAACTGCGGATTGATGCTCATGTGCCCTCCCTCGGAGCGGGTCGTGTGCCAAGCTCTCTGGTACCCGCCGGAGCGTGCACAGGTTCGTAGGGCTCCATATGAATCAGCACACCGGCCGCCGAGGGAATGCGCGCGCGGATGGCGGTCTTCACGCACCCGGACAGGATATGCGCGTCGTGCAGCGACATCGTCGGGTCGGCCTGTACGTGAATGTCCACATAGTAGGCCATACCGGATTTCCGGATCTTGAGTTTTTCGATGGCCAGCACACCGTCCGTGGACAGTGCTGCCTGCGCCACGTCTTCCTGCACCGTACGCGCGGGCGCACCATCCATCAGGTCATGGGCGGCGGTGCGAAACAGCAGGAGAGCGTTCACGGTGATCACCCCGGCCGCCACCAGCGCGGCCCAATCGTCGGCGGGCTCCCACCCCGGTCCACCGATCAAGGCCACGGAGATGCCGATGAAGGCGGCCGCCGACGTGATCGCATCCGCCCGGTGATGCCAGGCATCCGCGGCCACGGCCACACTGCCCGTGGCTTCACTCGCCTTCAAGACGCGCTTGGCGAGCAGTTCCTTGATCACGATCACCAGCACCAGCACGCCTAGCGTCCACGGCGCGGGTGCGTCATGTGGCGTGCGAATCTCGGCGATGGCTTCGATGGAGATGCCGGCCGCCGCCCCCAGCATCAATGCGCCCACCACCGCGCCCGCAATGGCCTCGGCGCGGCCATAACCAAACGGGTAGCGCTCGTCGGGATCACGACTCGCGATCCGCAGACCACCCCACACGACCAGCGACCCCACCATATCGATCGAACTTTCGATCGCGTCCGCCACCAGCGCGTAGGCATTGCCCAGCAATCCGGCCACCAGCTTCACCACGGCCAGCAGGGCATTCACCACCAGCCCGAGTTGCGCCAGCCGTTGGACGGATGCGTGGCCGCGTCCCGGTGCTCCCGGAACGCCATGGGCGGGCGTAGGCGTGCTCATGACCGAAATATGATACGGGTATCGACGTGAGGGACTACAGGGCACACCGGCGATGTCACGTTACATTCCCCGTCGATGACTGAGTCCACTGCCCCGCGTGTCCCGACACTCTCCCACCGCCTCGAATACGCCCTCACACGTCTCGTCGTGGGCGCGCTTCGTTTGCTGCCCTGGCGCGCCGCGAGCTGGATCGGCGGACAGATCGCCCGCCTCGCCTATTGGCCACTGGGTATTCGGCGTGGCGTGACCACGAGACAAATTGCGGCGGCGTTCCCGGACCGGTCGCCCGCCGAGGTGGCGGATTTGGCCGTGCGCTCGTTCGACAGTCTTGGACGCACGTCGATCGAGACGGCGGTGCTGCCCGGCACCAGTCGTGAAGAGATCCTCGCGCGGTACGAGCGTGTGGAAGGGTGGGAATACGTCGAGCAGGCCGTCGCCGGTGGCAAGGGTCTCGTGATCACCACCGGTCACATCGGCAATTGGGAGCTCGGCGGCGCCTATGTCGGAGCCCGTGGACTGGCCTTCGATGCGGTCGTGCGTGGCATGGGCAATCCGCTCTTCGAAGCGTATGTGAATCGCACCCGCCGGGAGATCGGCATGGAGGTGATTCACGATCGTGATGCCGTACGACGCACGCCGCGGTCGTTGAAGGAGAATCGCGCGGTGGTGTTCGTGGCCGATCATGATGCGCTGGGTCTGGCCAGTACCTTTGTGCCGTTCTTCGGGCGCCCCGCCAAAACCCCACGCGGGCCGGCGGTGTTTGCCCTGCGCTTCGACGCGCCGGTGGTATTCATCGCGTCGGTGCGCCAACCAAGCGGACGCTACGCGCTACTGATCGAACCGGTGGAAGTCACACGCACCGGAGACCGCGAGGCCGATGTCGACGCCATCGTGCTGCGGTTCACGCAGATGCTCGAGGCGCGGGTGCGTGAGTACCCGGACCAGTATTTCTGGCAGCACCGGCGTTGGCGCCGACAGCCGCCCGATACACCGGCCCACTTGCGCGAACCCTGATGGGCCGCGCGAAAGGGTGGTTCCGCGCCCGCCGCTGGTGGCAGCAGATCGCACTGGTGATGCTTTGCATCGTCCTTGCACCAATCCCCTGCATCCTGCTGCTGGGTGTGGTCAACCCGCCCATCACCATGGTGATGCTGGGACGCGTGACCGATCGATTGCTGAGCGGTGAACGCCCCGTGTGGCCGGCCCACGATCCGGTCTCGCGCGCGGAATTCTCGCCCTATCTGCGCCGCGCCGTGCTGGCGTCGGAAGACGATCGGTTCTATCTGCATCGCGGCATCGACTTCGTGGAGCTCGAGAAGGCGCTCGAACGCCGCCGTCAGGGAGGTCGCCTGCGTGGGGCGTCGACACTCACGCAGCAAGTGGTGAAGAACGTGTTCCTCTGGAACGGACGGTCATTCATCCGCAAAGGCTTCGAAGCCTATCTTGCGCTGTGCATGGATTTCCTGCTCAGCAAAGAACGCATTCTCGATCTCTATCTCAACCTGGCCGAGTGGGGCCCGAACGCGTTTGGCGCCGAAGCGGGTGCGCGCTATCAGTTCGGCAAGAGCGCGCGCAATCTGACGCGTGAAGAGGCGGCGCGTATGGCCGCCATCCTGCCGGCACCACGTCGTTGGCCAGCCAAGGGGCGTGTCGCCAGCCAGCGTGTCGGCACCATTCTCGCCCGCATGCAGTACCCGGCACCCAAGGTGGCCCCGGAGGTTACGTCCCGATCACCAGCCCCCCGTCGACGCCCAGCACCGCCCCGTTGATGAAGCCGGCCTGCTCGGAGACGAGAAAGCAGTAGGCATTGGCCACATCGTCCGGAGTGCCCAGGCGCGAGAGCGGCGTGGCGTCTTTCATGGTCTGCAGCACAGTGGGAGGGATGGCCTCGGTCATGGCCGTAGCGATGAACCCCGGTGCAATGGCGTTCACGGTGATACCGCGTCGCCCCAGTTCCCGGGCCCAGACCTTGGTCATGCCGATGACACCGGCCTTCGCCGCCACATAGTTGGTCTGCCCGAAGTTCCCGTTGGCCGCCACGACCGACGTGGCATTCACGATGCGCCCCCAGCGCCGGGTCAGCATGTGGGGCACCACCGCCTGGGTGCACGTGTACACTCCCTTCAGGTTCACGGACATCACGGCGTCGAAATCGGCCTCGCTCATGCCTCCCGTGACCACGCCGTCGCGTACTTTCACTAGCTGCGCATCGCGGACAATTCCTGCATTGTTGATGAGGATATCCAGCCGACCGAATCGGGTCATTGTCTCGGCCACGGCGTGTTGTACACCGGCAGTGTCAGTGACGTCCACTTCGACGAAGATCACGTCCAGCCCCGCGTCCACGAGCGACTGTACGGCTGCTGTCCCCACTGCGGCGACGCGATCCCAGATCGCCACCCGTGCTCCACTGGTTGCCAAACGACGGGCCGTCGCCAGGCCGATCCCATTTGCGCCGCCGGTCACGACGGCGCTTCGCTGAGTCAGGTCGATTTGCATGAGCCGTCAACCTACGGTAGTCCCCGCAGTGAGCAAGCGCACTGCGCGAATGCTGGGCATGACGTTGTGGCTCCTCGCACTCCCGGCGCTCTACGGCTGCGGGTCGGACGCGCTCACCCCTGACCAGCCCAAGTCCCGCCCAGGCACCCGCATCATTCCCACGCTGCCCACGCTCGATGCTTCGGTCGTGGACGCGCCAGTACGCTACGCGCTCGAGCCATTGATCACCGAACTGGAAAAGGCGGTACCGCGCACCTTTGGTGATCGTGACAAGCGCATTCCGGCCGGCAGTGATCGCAAGCTGATCGCCTTCGAAGCCACGCGTACCCCGTTCACGGTGGGGGTGGAGAATGGCAAGGTGGTACTCGAGGCGGTCGTGTCGTATCAGGCCCGTGCCTGGTACCGCCCCTTCATCGGGCCCACCCTGAGCGCGGGGTGTGGAGAGCCCAAAGACACCAACAAGGACGGAAAGGCCGGCACCAATGAAGGGCGCCCGCGGGTGAAGGTGGTGCTGCACAGCGACGTGTCGCTCACACCGGAATGGAAGCTGGCCGCGCGCACACGGGTGGTGTCCGTCAAACCGCTCACCACGACCGAACGGGACATCTGCCGCGTGACCTTTGCAGGCATCGATGTCACCGATCACGTGGTCAAGGCGGTGATGCCGCAAATCAATTCGCGCATGCCGCGTGTCGACCGCAAAATGGCCACCATCGATGTGCGCACCCGGGTGACCAAGTGGTTCACCGCCATGCAGCGCAACATTCGGGTTACCGATAGCCTGTGGCTGCAACTCAAGCCGGAACTGATTCGCTTGGGCAAGCTCTCCATCGAGGACAGCATGCTCGTGGCCGATGTGCGTCTGTGGGCACACCCTCGCATGATCACTGGCCCGGAACCGCAGCAGATGATCGTGCCACTGCCGCGGCTCACACCGGCCCTCAGTCAGATCGGGGACAGTGCCCGCCTCTTTATCGAGGGGTTGCTCGACTACGCAGACGCCTCGGCCCTGATGCAGAAGCAGCTTGGCTCCAAGCGTTTCTATCGTTTCGGTCGTGTGGTGGCGATCGATTCCGTGCGCCTGTATCCGCTCGACGATGGACGGGTGGTGCTGGCCGTCCAGGTGGGCGGCGGCGTACGGGGCACGGCCTACCTCGTGGGCACTCCGACCATCGATCACACCCGTCGCGCGCTCGTGGTGGCCGATCTCGATTTCGACGTGGCCACGAGTGATGCCCTGGTGGCCGGCCTGGCCTGGCTCAAGAAGGGTGATCTGCTGGAACGCCTGCGCGCGAGCGCCGAGTTCCCGCTCGACGATGCGCTGGAGCTCACACGGAACCGAGTGGAAGGCGCATTGAACCGTGACCTCACTGAAGGGGTACGTCTATCGGGCACGGTAACCACGGGTCGTCTCATCGATGTGCTCGTGCATCCGCGATGGCTGGTCATCCGTGCTGAAGCGGCTGGAAAACTCGCGCTCGACATCGACCGCCCGATCCGTCGCGGGGTTGGTGCTGGGCCGTCACGACGCTAGTCTGTAGCGTTCTTCCTTCAGCATATCCCGATGCACGATATTACTCAGGCCGCGCGCCGCGTACTCACGACGGCGCTCGGCATGACGCTCGGCGCGACCCTGTTGGCGCCCAATACGTCCGCCGCACAGAGCGCTCCGCCCACGCCCCCGAAACCGGCGTCCGCCAAACCCGCTGCCCCGAAGCCCGCGACGGCCAGTCAGGACACGACCAAACGTCGTCCGTCCGGTGCCCTCGGATCACAGGCCGGCGATCGACATCTCGCATTCCGTGGCACCGGTAGCGATCTGGATTCGCTCTGGCCGCCGAAGATGCCCACGTATGCGGCCAACGCGCTGCTGCCCAACAAGCGCATCATTGCCTTCTACGGCAATCCGCTCAGCACCCGCATGGGTATCCTCGGCGAGTTCGAACCGCAGGAGATGCTGCGCAAGCTCGACGAAGAAGTGGCCGAGTGGAACAAGCTCGATCCCAAAACGCCGGTGCAGCCGGCATTGCATCTCATCGCTGAAGTCGCCAACCCACATCCCGGTCCCAGCGGCAAGTATCGCACGCGCATGGACAGCGCGATGATCGAGAAGGTGTACGGCTGGGCGAAGAGCCGGAATGCCGTGCTGTTTCTCGATATCCAAATCGGCACCAGCACCCTGCAGGAAGAGCTGCCGTGGATCGAGAAGTTCCTGATGCGTCCTGATGTGCACCTCGGCATCGATCCCGAATTTGCCATGAAGCGCACCGGTGGCATTCCCGGCAAGCGCGTGGGGAGCTACGACGCGGAGGACATCAACGTGGCCATCCGCTTCCTCGGCAACCTCGTGGAGAAACACAACCTGCCGCCCAAGGTGCTTGTGGTACATCGCTTTACACAGCGTGGCCTCACAAACTACAAGAACATCAAACTCGATCCGCGCGTGCAGGTGGTCATCCAGATGGATGGCTTCGGAGCTCCGTGGCTCAAGCGCGATTCGTACTACTCCTACGTGAAGAAGGAGCCCGTGCAGTTCGCCGGCTGGAAGCAGTTCACCAAGCCCAAGAACGACAATCCGCGTACGTCGCGTGAAGCGATCTTGCGGTTGTGGCCGGTGCCGCTGTACATCCAGCTTCAGTAGTCACCCACCCTGCCCCGCGCCGTTTCCCCACCGAGGCCCGTGCGATGGAACAGTCTCCTCCGGCATCCCGCTCGCGTCGCGATGCGCTCTCCGCACTGGGCCTTTCGGCAGTGGCCACCGCCATCGGCACGACACCGCTATCGGCCGCCGGCATCGCAGCAGGCACCAACCATTCCGCGCCATCACTCCCCGCCGGGCGACTGCATCAATCAGTCGCCCGGTGGTGTTTCTCCAAGACCCCCATCGCGGAATTGTGCGGGACCGCGAAGTCGCTCGGGTTGGTCGGTGTGGACTTGCTTGGGCCGGACGAATGGAGCGTGCCTGCGCAGCACGGCCTCCTCTGCACCATGGGCAACAGCTTCGGCGCCATCCCCGTGGGGTTCAATCGCGTCGACCACCACGACAAGCTGGTGGCCGATGGCGAGAACTACATCCCACGCGCCGCAGCAGCCGGTGTGAAGAAGATCGTGGTATTCAGTGGCAATCGCGCCGGGCTGAGCGACGCGGAGGGTATTGCCAACTGTATCACCGGATTGCGCCGCCTCATGCCCACTGCGGAACGCCATGGCGTGGTGCTGTGCATGGAAATGCTCAACAGCAAAGTGGATCACAAGGACTATCACGCGGACCACACGGCATGGGCCGTGGAGGTCGCCAAGGGCCTGAACAGTCCATCGTTCCGGTTGTTGTATGACATCTACCACATGCAGGTGATGGAGGGCGACGTGATGGCCACCATCAAGGCCAACCTGCCGTGGATCGCCCACTTTCACACCGCCGGCGTGCCCGGGCGCAACGAGATCGACAACGCCCAGGAGCTCAACTATCGCGGCATCGCCAGCTACATCGCCGGCAGTGGCTATCAAGGCGTGTTCGCCCACGAGTTCATCCCGCGCCGCGACGGCATGACGTCCCTGCGCGAAGCTGTCGAGCTCTGCACCGTCTGACCAGCCGCCCCGATCGTGCCTTCGCATATCGCCAACTACTGAAAAAGCCGTTGACAAACGGAAGCTGCGGCCAGATACTACGGACAATTCAGTACATGACGCTTTCTCCCCGCCGATGACTGACTACCACTTCCCCCCCAGAGAGCTCGCCGTCATGGCCGTGCTGTGGCGACTCGGTTCCGCCACGGTCGCCGATGTACGCTCCGGCCTCGACGAAGACCTGGCCTACACCTCGGTGCTCTCGGCCCTGCAGACGCTCGAGGACAAGGGCTACGTACGCCACGAACCTGAAGGGCGCGCCTATCGCTACTTCCCCACCGTCGCCGCCGAACGTGCCGGTGACAGCGCCATCAGCCGCATTCGCGACGCCATCTTTCAGGGGTCGTCCGAGCGGATGTTTGCGCAACTGGTCAGCGACCGCAAACTGAGTCGCGCGGAACTCGAGCGCATGCACGCGATGCTCGCCGAACGGCTGGGAGACGAATCATGATGACGCTCTCACAGACCGCCGGACTCGTGGCAGCATGGGCTGGCACCAGCGCGATCGTGGGCGCGGTGTTGTTGCTGCTCGCACTCGCGGCGCAACCACTGGCCCGCAAGGCACTGCCCTCGCGACTGGTGTGGGCCACCAGCCTGGCCCTGACGCTGCTGGTGACGATCGGACTGCCGCTGCGGCAAGCAGACAATGCACCGGCATCCGGATCAACGACGAACCTGTCGTTGGTTGAACGTCCGGACGAGGCCACCGCATCGCTCACTTGGAGCGAGCGGGCCATGCGCGCGACACAATCGGCCGCGCGTTCCGCCGAAACCACCTTGCAAACGGCCGCCACGTGGAGCGCCGGGCGCGCATCACGTGCGCCGATCGCTGTACAGTGGGCGCTGGTGTTGGCCTGGCCCGTCGCCTCGCTCACCCTGCTCGTGGTCTTCGGATTCAGCTATCGGCGTCAATCACGCGTGCTCCGTGACGCAACCCGCGTGAGCCTGCACGGTGTGCCGGTACATGTCTGTGCAGTCAGTGGCCCGGTGGTCTTTGGTGTGATGGCCCCACGCATCGCCGTGCCCGAGTGGTTGCTCTCCCGCGAGCGCGAAGAACAGGCGTTGGTCGTGCGGCACGAACAGTCGCACATCGAAGCCCGCGACCCGCTCCTGTTGCTGGCGGCATGTGGCACCGCGATCCTGCTGCCCTGGAATCTCGCGGTGTGGTACATGCTGTCCCGCTTGCGCCTCGCCATCGAGCTCGATTGTGACGCCCGCGTGCTGGCACACGGAGTGTCCGCGCGCAGCTACGGCAAACTGCTCATTGATCTCTCCGCCGAGCCTTCGATGCTCGGCAACCCGGCCGCGATGCCGATGTCGGCAACGGCTTTCTCGTATCGCGCTTCCCACCTCGAACGGAGACTCCGTACCATGACCGCACGCACGACCAGGTTCCTCGTCCTCCGCCGCCTGTCCGTTGTGGGACTCGGGGCCGTGGGCGCGCTCGCCGCCTGTGGCACCGAACTGCCAACCGCGGCGGAGTTGCAAGCCATGGATGTCGCGAAAGCCGAGCAGCAGATCGGTCGCGTCGTGACGCTCGATGAAGCCTCCGCCGAGTATTACATCGATGGCAAGCGTGTCGACCGGGATGAAGCCACGGGGCTCAGCGCCGACCGCATCGCCACCATCGATGTGCGCAAGCAGGACGGCAAGCAGCAGATTTTCGTGGTCCGTTCAGATTCTGCGGCCCGGGCTTCCGGTCAGACGTCCCAGATCCGCCTTCGTCGTCCAGACTCATTGGGCCTGATCGTCGCCGACCGTCCCACCGCCGCGCCTGGGAACGGTTTTGCGACGGGGAACCGGAAGCCGTTCGACGGCATCGTCATCCTGAACGGTAAGCGCAGCACCGAAACCGCCCTCAGCAAGCTCGATCCCAGCACCATCGAAAGCGTGGAGATCGTGAAGGGTCAGGCCGCGATCGCACAGTACGGTGCCGATGGCGCCAACGGCGTGATTCGCGTGCTCACGAAGAAGTAGACAGGGCGCCGGCCGGCTCGCCAATGCGAGCCGGTCAGATCGCGACGCGTTCGATATCGGTGCGTGTGAACTGATCGCCCGCACCGAGCACGGGCTCTCCCGTCGCTCCCGCCAGCGCGTAGGCAATGCAATCGCCAAATGTGAGACCAGCCGCATGGCGTCCTCGGCCATAGGTGCGGGCAGCTTCTCTCGCCCGGTGCGCATGGTCTTCCGTGAACGGCACCACCGTGACCTCGAGCTCCCGCAGCAACGCATCGAGCTCCAGATCACTGCCACCGCGCCGCTCCCCCATGAGCACCATGGCCGCTTCGACCACCGTCGCCGCAGAAATGAGCCGCATGGGTGACCGCATGATCGCCGTGTGCAATGCGGACGCCTCGGCCGTATTCCGCCAGAGTGCGACCAACGAAGACGTGGTCAGGATCATCGGGCCACCCCCTGATCGTCGTATCCGATCACGGATTCGGTGGTGACGTCGCTGGCGGCCGCGCCTCCCGCGATGCGCTCCTGAATGCGTTGCACCCGAGACCAGGACCGCTCGACGGCTCCAAGCTTTCTCAGACGTTCACGCGTAAGTCTTTCACGGACAGCGTGTTGTATCGCGTCAGTGATGCTCTCTCCCGTCAGCTCGGCGAGTTCGCGCACAAGCTTTTCCGCTTCCGGACTCTTGATATTGATGGCCATTGAAGAAGTGTTCAACCATATCTTCCATTACACAAGAGCCGGATTCTTCTGTTTCATGATTTTCAGGAAACCGTATTGACAACGGCGACCTTCGTGCCGAGACTAGAAAAAGATGAACGCGCCCACCATGTCCCCGACGCGACTTAGCCGGCCCCTTGCGGTCGTCGTAGCCATTCTGGTTACGACGATTCTTGTCGTACGCACCCCGGGAGAGCTGAGCCGCATCGTCGCCATGTGACGCCATCGCCGCCTCTCCCGATCACGTTCGGGAGGGGCGACCTGGTCGGAGTTTCCGGCAGGCCCCTCCCAGGAGGGGCCTTCTTCATATCCGGAGGTTCCGATGTTCATGCCATTCGATCGCACCAAACAGCCGACCACCCGCAGTCACCAGCACGCCGAGTACCAGAAATCGCCGTTCGTGGAACGGGCACCACATGCCGCGGCACCGGCGGCCATGCGGGATCATCCGGACTTTCGTGAACAGGCGGACGGTGCGCCGTGAACGGAGACCGTGTGTTTCTCCGACCGAGCTCGCAGCGTGGGGGGCGCCATGCCGGCGTCCCCCAACCACCCGTCGACCATCCCGATCGACACGGTCAGTCGCAATGCGCCGGGCTGCGCGAAGGGAGCGGGATGTCCGGTGGGAGCGCATCACGGAGGCGGATCGCATACACGTTTTCCGCCACAATGGGCGGTCCACCGGCGGCTCCCCGCTGCATGCGCGCAAAGAAAAGCCATTCGCCGTCCGGCGAAAATGCGGGCGCGAACTCTGCGGCCGCCGTGTTCACCGCTCGCAATGGCATCGGTTCCGTCCACGACTCCCCTGCCCGGCGGCTCACGTACAGGTCGGAATCACCCAAGCCGTCGGAGCGCTGGTCCACGAGAATGATCAGCGATTCGTCCGCCGCGATAGCCGCATTGCTCGCCCGACCTGTGGTGTTGACCACTGACAGCGTTTCCGGCGCTGCGTAGCCTCCGGCATCGAGCGAACGGGCGCGCATGATGACCGATTTGCGCGGCGGCCCGGCAGCCGCACGCGCAAAGTAGAGCGTGCCGCGGCAGCTCACGGTGGCGAAGTAGTCGTCGTCCGGACCGTTGATCGGTGCCTCCAGCCGATGTGGCGCACCCCAGCCGCCCACCGTACGCGGGGCGAGCCAGATGTCAAAATCAGACCGGTTGGCCGCCCGACCGACGGCCGCGCGCGTGGAGTTGAACAACAGGTCCCCGGTACGGGGCACCACCACCGGATCGATCTCGAGTGCAGACGTGTCTGCCCAGGTGAACGGTTTGGGGATCTCCCAAGTCCTACCGGTGCGTGACGCATGGACGAGCTGGATGTGGCGCTCGAATTGAGGGCCGGAAAATGTGCGGCGCGACAGCACCGCTTCGCGGCCGTCCAGTGAGAGGGCCACGATGAACTCACGATCCCGCGAAAGAATGCCCGGGGCGACCAGCCGCTCGATCGTACCCGATGCCGGAGTGGCCAGCGTGACATCCGGCCAGGCGGCGCGGTGGCAGGCCATGAGCCCGACCGCCAACGCCGGGAGTATCGATCGCCGCCATGCGTGCCCCGCACGTGCAACCCGTGCGCGGTCAGCGGAGTAGAGTTGGATCACGAGCCGATGGTTGGAGGTGAAGAGTCGCATCCATTCCCCTGACCATCGACGTACCGTGTCCGCGTACCCTGTCCGCGTACCGTGGCCGACGCCCAGGAGTGGAGCGCATCATTCCGACCTCACAGATTCTCGACAACCGCACGGTGACGAATCCGCTGTTTTATGGGGCGGGTGTCCCCATGTTGCCATTGGTCATGGGACCGCCGCCCACATGAGCACCGAACCACACCTGAGCGAATCCCCATGCGTGCCCTGACCGCCATCGCGCGATGGCCGCACCTCATGCAACTGGGGGTGCTGGCCATCGTGCTGATCACGACCCAGACGCTGATCCTGCACGGCGCCACGGGGAGGCACACCCCAACGCCCATGGCCTTCGCGTGGTCGTTGGCCACCGTCGCCGCGTGGGGCCTCGCGCTGATGCCGGCCCTCTTCGCCTTGCGTCGCTGGTCTGACCGTGTTCGCCATCGACGCATCATGGGTGCGTTGATCGCAGTCGTCGGCACGATGCTCGTCATCGCTGTGGCTGGCGCACTACGCGCCGCGATCGATCCTTGGATCCCGACCCTCGCGCCGCCGGAATGGATCGCCGAGCGGTCTTTCATGGTGCGGGCCCGCGACTATTGGTTGCGCTGGCTGGGTCCGGGGACGCTCTTCTGCATGCTGCTCCTGGTGCTGCGCCTGCGCGCCGAGGCGGCCCCGCAGGCGCACACCGCCTCGTCACCATCCGACGCTCGCCCAGCCGACACTTCTGCCGACACCTCTGCCACGTTCCCTTCGCACATCACTGTCCGGGTGGGGGAGAGTCAGCTGGTGGTGCCAACAGCCTCCATCGCGTGGTGTGAAGCCGATGGGAATTACGTGCGATTGCATCTGATGGACCAGCCAGCCGATCAGCGGCCGATCATCGCACGCATTCCGTTGGGTCAATTGGCCGCCATGCTCGATCCGCATCGGTTTGTGCGTGTGCACCGATCCATCGTGGTTGCGGTCGATCAGGTCGTGGAGCTGCGATCGCCACGAGATCGCGGGGCCACCGTCGTACTGCGCTCGGGCGCCATCGCGCCGGTCAGTCGTGATGGCCGTCGCCTGTTGCGCCTGAACCTCGGCCCCTCCAACTGACGGCGCGCAGGGGCGCTTCGACAAAACGGCGGGCCACTCCAGAGAGTGCCCGCCGTTTGTGTCATGGCCGCCGGTTGGCGTCAATGGCTGTTACATGTTGCGACGATACTGGCCACCCACGGTGAACAACGCCTGACTGATCTGTCCCAGCGTGCACACCTTGGTCGTTTCCATGAGTTCCTCGAACAGATTGCCATTGCGCAGTGCCGCCTTGCGCAGGCGTTCGAGTGCCGCCTTGCCCTTTTCCGCATTGCGCGCCTGCACCGCCTGCGCCGTGCCGATCTGCTGTTCCTTCTCCTCGGTCGTGGAGCGGATCACTTCCTTCGGCAACATCGTGGGTGAGCCGTCGGCCGACAGGAAGGTGTTCACGCCGATCACCGGCAACTCACCGGTGTGCTTCAGCGTCTCGTAGTACAGCGATTCTTCCTGGATCTTGCCGCGCTGGTACATGGTCTCCATGGCACCCAGCACGCCACCACGCTCGCTGATCCGATCGAATTCCTGCAGCACGGCCTCTTCCACCAGGTCGGTCAGCTTCTCGATGATGAACGATCCCTGGATGGGATTCTGGTTCTTCGCGAGCCCGAACTCGTGATTGATGATCAACTGAATGGCCATCGCACGACGCACACTCTCTTCGGTGGGCGTGGTGATGGCTTCGTCGTAGGCGTTCGTGTGCAGCGAATTGCAATTGTCGAAGATGGCGTACAGCGCCTGCAGCGTGGTGCGAATGTCGTTGAACGAAATTTCCTGCGCGTGCAACGACCGTCCGCTGGTCTGCACGTGGTACTTGAGCATCTGCGACCGTGGCGCACCCTCGTAGCGCAGCTTGAGCGCCTTGGCCCAGATACGCCGCGCCACACGACCGATCACGGCGTACTCGGGGTCGGTACCATTCGAGAAGAAGAACGACAGGTTCGGCGCAAAGCTGTCGATGGGCAGGCCTCGCGCGAGGTAGTACTCCACGTATGTGAAGCCGTTGGCCAGCGTGAACGCCAACTGCGACACCGGAGTAGCTCCGGCCTCGGCGATGTGATAGCCCGAGATCGACACGGAATAGAAATTCCGCACGTCGTTCTTCGTGAAGTACTCCTGCACATCGCCCATCAGCTTGAGCGAAAACTCGGTGGAGAAGATGCAGGTGTTCTGCGCCTGATCTTCCTTCAGGATGTCGGCCTGCACCGTACCACGCACCTTCGTGATCGTTTCCCGCTTGATGCGATCATACACCTCGGCCGGCAGTACCATGTCGCCCGTCACGCCCAGCAACATGAGGCCCAGGCCATCGTTGCCGGCCGGCAGCGGTCCCGCGTAGGTCGGGCGCGCCTGTCCCACCGACGCGAAGTGCGCCTCGATCTTCGCGTTCACCTCCGCTTCGAGTCCTTCGGCCCGGATGTACTTCTCGCACTGCTGATCGATGGCCGCGTTCATGAAGAAGCCGGTGAGCATCGGCGCCGGGCCGTTGATCGTCATCGACACCGACGTCTTCGCATCCGCGAGATCGAAGCCGGAGTACAGCTTCTTGGCGTCGTCGAGGCAGCAGATGGACACACCGGAGTTGCCGATCTTGCCGTAGATGTCGGGCCGTGTGGCCGGATCGTTGCCGTACAGCGTCACCGAGTCGAAGGCGGTGGACAGGCGATGCGCCGGCTGCCCCTGCGACACGTAGTGGAAACGACGGTTCGTACGCTCCGGTCCCCCTTCACCGGCAAACATGCGCGTGGGGTCTTCACCTTCGCGCTTGAACGGGAACACACCCGCGGTGAACGGGAACTCACCCGGCACATTCTCCTGCAGCACCCAGCGCAGCACATCGCCCCACCCCTGGTACGATGGCAACGCCACCTTGGGCACCTGCTGGTGCGACAACGATTCCGTGGTGAGCGGCACCGTGATGTCCTTGCCGCGCACCTGGTACGTGAACGTGTTGCCGTCGTACCGCTGATGCTGCGTGGGCCACTGCTCGAGGATGCGACGATTCTCGCCATCGAGCTTGAGACCGATCTTGTCCTTGGCGTCGGCGATGGCCGCATTGTCTTCGACCAACCGCTCGGCTTCGGTAAGCGCCTGCAGCTTGTTGGCCACGTCCGACTGCGTGCCCACCCAGGCATTGTAGCGACGCACCGACTCGCTGATCTCAGCGAGATAGCGCACGCGCTCGGGCGGGATGATGTTGATCTTCTCCGACTCGTCGTCACCGGCATCGAGCTGTGACCGCAACGGCGCCTGGCACTTCTCCGCGATGCGATCCATCAACGTGCGATAGAGACGCGTGGTGCCCGGATCGTTGAACTGCGACGCGATCGTGCCCACCACGGGCATCTGATCCACGGCGCGATCGAACTGCCGATGATTGCGCTGATACTGCTTGCGCACATCACGCAGTGCATCCAGTGCGCCACGCTTGTCGAACTTGTTCAGCGCGACCACATCGGCGAAGTCGAGCATGTCGATCTTTTCGAGCTGCGTGGCCGCACCATACTCGGGCGTCATCACGTACAGCGCAACATCGGAGTGGTTCGTGATGGCCGTGTCCGACTGACCGATACCCGCCGTTTCCAGGATGATCAGGTCGAAGCCTGCCATCTTGAGGACCGCTACGGCGTCCTGCACATACGACGACAACGCGAGGTTGGCCTGACGTGTGGCCAGCGAGCGCATGTAGACACGTGGATTGTTGATCGCGTTCATGCGGATGCGATCACCGAGCAACGCACCACCCGTCTTGCGCTTGGACGGATCCACCGAGATGATGCCGATGGTCTTGTCGCTGAAATCCAGCAGGTAGCGACGCACCAGTTCATCCACCAACGACGACTTGCCCGCACCACCGGTGCCCGTGATGCCCAACACCGGTGTACGACGCGTGGCCGCATCGGCGCGGATCTGGTCGAACAATCCCAGATGTTCGTCGCGGAAGTTTTCGGCGGCGGAAATGAGGCGTCCGATGGAACGGGCATCACGCCCGGCGGCCTTCTCCACATCGTCCTGCGTGACATCGCGGCCCGTCGGGAAATCGCAGCGACGCAGGAGGTCATTGATCATGCCCTGCAGCCCCATCGCACGCCCATCGTCCGGCGAGTACACGTGTTCGATGCCGTACGCATGCAACTCGGCGATCTCGTCGGGCAGAATCACCCCACCACCGCCCGCGAAGATGCGGATGTGCCCGCAACCCGCCTCCTGCAGCCGGTCGTGCATGTACTTGAGGTACTCGACATGCCCACCCTGGTACGACGTCATCGCAATCGCGTTGACGTCTTCCTGGATCGCACAGTTCACGACCTCGTCCACCGAGCGATCATGTCCGAGGTGAATGACCTCGGCGCCGCTCGCCTGGATGATGCGTCGCATCACATTGATCGCGGCATCGTGGCCGTCGAACAGGGACGCGGCCGTCACGATCCGGATCTTGTGCTGGGCCGAATAGATGCCCGAATCCGTCGGCGCGGGCCGGGACTGGGGAGCAGGAGAGATCGTTGTCGCCATGAGGATTGGACCTGATATCAGGAGAGCCGGGTCGCCCCGCGTGCGCGAATGGCCGACAGGCACGGTTCGCAGTAGCAGGACATCGGTTCTGGCGCGGCAGAAGGGGCTGGACGTTCGGTTGTCAGCAACCCCGGAAGATAAGCCACTGCCCGGCTGCACCAGCAGGCCGACGCATCACACGCGCCGGCCGCCATGGTGCACCCGTTCTCCACGCCGCAGGAGGGGCAGCGGCGTGGATCCGTGGACAGGGCGGGAGGAAAGGACACACTCCCTTTACGTTGTCGGCCCCGGGATGCTGAAGAGGTCGCGGCGTCAGCCAGAGGTGGGGAGATACATCCGGAAAACACTCCCCTGCCCCGGTACGCTCTCCACATGGATCGCCGCATCGTGGGTCCGGGCGATCCCCAGCGTCATCGGGAGCCCCAGCCCCCGGCCCACAAACTTGGTGGTGTAAAACGGATCAAAAATCCGATCGATGTCCGGCGCTTCGATGCCAACCCCCCGATCGGTGACCCGCACGCAGACGTACCGACCGGACTGCGGCACAAAATCGCGGGGGAAGATGTGTGTGTTCGGCACCTCGCGGCCGTCCACCATTTCCACGGCGATTTCGATCTCGTGCGGCGTGACACGCGCCGATTCCCAGGCATTCGACAGCAAGGCGAGCAGGGCTTGCTGCAACTGGGCTTCGCTGGCGGTGACTTTCGGTACCGAGGTGGGCAAGGAGGTGGTGAGCCGGACACCGGCCGGCGCGGAAGCCTGCAGAATGGGCACCATGCGTCGACAGATATCCGCCATGTCGAGCGACTTCATGGTGGCATGCGACAGTCCCAGGTAAGTGAGCAACTTGGTGCTCACTTCCGCGGCATTGGCGGCGGCCTGACGCGCCGAATCGATCAGTCGGGTGACTTCGGTCAGCCGCGGGAGTTCATCCGCCGCGATGTGCAGCGACAGCATGACCACATGGAGCTGGTTGTTGAAGTGGTGGGCAATAGCCCCCGCCATGCGATCGAGGCTTTGCGAGCGTTCGAGATGGTGGGTGAGGGTCTCGAGACGAGCCCGTTCCCGCTCGGCATCGCGGCGCGGCGTGCGATCGACTCCGTACACCACGTTCCGCTTTCCCACCGAGAGAAAGCCCCACTCGATGTCCCTCACCGACCCATCGGCACACGTCACCCGCGTTTCCATGGGCTCGATACGTCCCTGCGTGCGTATGGCCGCATTCACACGCGCCGTCCAATCGTTTGCCACCTTGGCGCGATACACCGGGTCCGGATAAGCCAGCGGCCACCAGGAGGCTGCGTCGGAGAAATCGGCCGCCGTGTATCCGAGAATCTCGGTGAGGTGGCTGTTGACGGTGACCGTGGTCTGCTCTTCCCCTTCGGAGAGCAGCACAATCATGGGCGTGCCTTCCACCATCACCCGGAAGTCGACCTCCCGCTCCCGCAGCATCGATTCGAGATGCTTGCGTTCGGTGACGTCGTAGTTGTGCCACACCCGGCAGTTGATGCGACCATCCACCTGCAGGGGCGTCCAGTCCATCGCGATGACACGCCCGTCGGTGAGCACCACCTCCATGCTGCGTCGCGCCCGGCTACGGGCCTGCCAGTCACGCACGCGCTGCTGCTCGTAGAGCGGATCGAACCAGCGCGAGCGGATCATCTGCAGGATGTCCGATGCGGAGTGCCCCAAGAGGGCGGCGGGGGGAATCATGAGGCCGTACAGATCGCAAAACGCCTGATTGGCGAACTCGACACCGTGACTGTCACTCACCACCAGAATGCCATGCGGCAGCATCCGCACCATCTGCTCGAGGACCGCAAACGACTGGAAATCTCTGGCGTGTTGCAGAGGCGGTCGATCGCGCGCGGCCATCTCGAGCGCCTCTTCCAGCTCCATGTTGCGATCGCTGCCTATGGTCACTCAACCTCCCATCACCGAGGGGATTGTGCGCAGCCGGCAGCCGATGAATCGGCGGACGTCGACGATTGGCCCTAACCACAGACTGACAGCGCGCCGTGCAGTGATTGCTGCGCGGTGCTGGACACGGTCACGTCGACGGCAAGACCCGCTGGACACTCGACTTCCGCGAGGAGGCGAGTCGCCACATGGGCGCACATGTTCTCTGGTACATGTATTGCGTATGCGACAAAACCCGTCAAGCACCCCTTAGGGGCCATATTCTCCACGAAGGGCAGCAATAAAAAAAAAACGGTGTCGGCCCCGAGGGCACCGACACCGTTCAGCACGACACACGCAAACACTGGTGATACGGAAAGACACAGAGCGGGCGACCGGACTCGAACCGGCGACGTCCAGCTTGGGAAGCTGGCATTCTACCAACTGAATTACACCCGCAAACAACACGGCAGCCCTGCGGCCGTCACGTCAACGCAACTTAGTGGTCGCGTGAGACCGAAGTAAGGGGATGCCGTGTGCGACGACGACTACTGACCGCGCACGTTGAACGTCAGCGACGCACCGGTGGCCAGACGCGCGGTCACGACCTGCGCACCCATCGCCGGCTGCAGCGTGACCGAGGCCACGCCATTGGTTCCGGTGGTGTTCTGCAGGGCGCTCAGTGTCCCCGCCGTGGTGCTCCAGGTGACGGCCAGCGACGGCACCACATTGCCGTACTGATCGAGCGCCCGCACCTGCAGCGGCGCACTGGTCTGCCCGACCGTCACCGTTTGGTTGTCGCCATCGACCAGTGCAAACACCGCCGCGGCGCCGGCCGTGCCGATGGCAATGATGGTGTCGGACACGCCACTCACCAGCGTCGCGGTCACCCGCTGCACACCGGCCGTGCGGCCGAGGGTCCACACGGTCGCAGCTTCCCCGTTGGCCGCCGAGGCAGAGATTCCGAGGCTGACGGACCCACCACCGGACAACACGGCCCACGCGACCGGAGCGCCTTCGAGCAAGGCACCGTTCTGGTCACGCACCAGAGCACCGATCGGACTCGCCAAGGTGGTGGTCACGCCGGCGCGCTGGCTGTCCGTGGCTGGTGTGGCCACGATCGTCGTGGCCACGGGGCCATTGCTGGCCACCGACTCGCTGCTCCCACAGGCACTGACACCGACCATGCCGGCAATGCCAAGAGCGCAGAGGACCGCGAGCCGTGTAGCGGCCCGACGAGGCGACCCCGATGGCGACCCCGATGGCGACCCAGATGGCGACCCAGATGGCGACGACGTGGCGGCCAGTGGCTTGAACGACTGCGGTTTGCACGACAACGACATCAGCGTCTCCGAACTAGAGGCACGGGGCATTCGATCATCAGCAGGGGCCTGCACGCGGAACACGTACCCCAGAATACCCGGGCGGATGCAACGGGGTCACTGCGCTGACACACGCGGGCGCGTCTCCCCTACGCCCAACAGACACAGATCGACCACCCCTGCGTCGCGACCGCAGATCCCACAAAAACGAAAAGGCGCCGTTGGGCGCCTTTTCGGAATCGCGAGGTACTTGATGCAACCTCGATAAGAGCCACAGATCGGGATTGAACCGATGACCGCCCGATTACGAATCGGGTGCTCTACCACTGAGCTACTGTGGCATACGGTGAAACCCAACTCACCGCGTACAACGGACCATGCCCTGGCGCGGACTCGAACCGCGAAGCCTTTCGGCACCACCCCCTCAAGATGGCGTGTCTACCAATTTCACCACCAGGGCGAGGGGCTCGGCCGAACAGACCGAGAACCTACGACTACACGTACTGAGCCCATACAACTACGGGAGCGACGGGGCTCGAACCCGCGACCTCTCGAGTGACAGTCGAGTGCTCTAACCAAACTGAGCTACGCCCCCAACACCGATACACCACCTGCACCTGCGTCCTACACGACTCATACTGAGCCGATAGCTCCAACGGGAGTCGAACCCGTCTCTCGACCTTGAAAGGGTCGCGTCCTAACCGATAGACGATGGAGCCGTTGGAACTCCGACCGTACCCAGCACCTTCAGTAGCGGTAACGGGATTCGAACCCGTGTTCCAGCCTTGAGAGGGCCGTGTCCTAGTCCCCTAGACGATACCGCCAAACGCCCAACACATCCTAGACAGGCCCGGAGGGAATCGAACCCCCAACCGCCGGTTTTGGAGACCGGTGCTCTACCAATTGAGCTACGGACCTCCGGTGGGCGGCAGTGCTTCGCGCCCCCCAGTGATACTGTGTGACTCAGGGTGACCGACGGGAATCGAACCCGCAACCCCCGGAACCACAATCCGGTGCTCTAACCGATTGAGCTACGGCCACCATGGACGATCGAGCAGCGGCACCGGGAACGAGATCCCAGTCGTTTCAGCACAATCGGCACTCCCGTTGGTCCACACCGTCGAGCGGCGCATTCCCCGGGAGACGCAAACGGTAACCGGTCGAACGATCGATTTCAAGCGGTGGTGCGAAGGAAATTGCGCAAAACGTTCACGAAATATCCACGCACCACGAGATCACCGATGTGATCAGTCCTTCGCGCGATCGAGATACTCACCGGTGCTCGGATTCACGCGCACACGGGTCCCCTGCTCCACGAATTCCGGCACGTTCACCGTCACGCCGTTTTCGAGCTTCGCCGGCTTCGAAGACGCCGTCTTCGTGGCACCACGCACCACCGGCGCCGTCTCGACAATCTCGAACACCAACGAGTTCGGCAACTGAATGCCGATCGGACGCCCGTTGTAGTACTCGGCCAGAATCTTGAGGCCGGGCTGCATCCACGGTGCCGAGTCGCCAAGCGCTTCGTCGTCGAGCTCGAGCTGGTCGTAGTTCTCGCTGTTCATGAAGTGGTACGTATCACCACCCTGATACATGAACTCCAGCTCGTGCGTTTCCATGTCCGCCTTCACGATCGTATCCGCGGCACGGAAACGATGTTCGAAGTTGGAGCCGGTGCGGAGATTCTTCAGCTTCGCCTGCACCATCGCGCGCAGATTGCCCGGCGTATGGTGACGGAACTCGATGACGCGGCACGGATCTCCCTCGAAAACGAGGACCATGCCACGACGGATCTGGGTTGCGGAAAAAGCCATATCGATCGACCTGCGAACAGGTTATGCCACGTGAAAATGCCTGACGGAACACCAGTCTCAGCCAGAGCCCGGATAGTCAAGCCTTGATACATAGCGCGTCCTACCGCGCTCCGGAAGTGACAGCCCCACCGGCGCGCCGAAGGACCACGCCTCAGGGTGTCGCGGGCGGCGTACCAGACGGCATACCAGACGGCGCGGCCTGGAGTGCCGCCAAGGCCGGTCCCAGTGACCGCCACACGGTCTCGGCCACACGCTGGGAGCCCACCACGTTGGGGTGAATGCCATCAGCCTGATTCAACGTCGCGTCACCCGCCACCCCGTCCAGCAGGAAGGGCCAGAGCGGGATGCCCGTCTCACGGGCCGCTCTTTCGTAGGCGGTATGAAAGCGCGTCGTGTAGCTCCGTCCGAGATTCGTGGGAGCCTCCATCTGGACCAAAGCCAGCGACACACCCGGCTGACCGGCCCGCACGGCCGCCACCAGCTTCACCAGATTGGCATAGGTGGAATCGGGATCCACGCCGCGCAGCCCGTCATTGGCCCCCACTTCCAGGACCACCATGGCGGCGGGTTGGTCCAACACCCACCCCGCCCGACGCAGCGCCCCGGCCGAGGTCTCACCGCTCAAGCCGGCGTTCACGATCCGCACCGCATACCCGGCCGAATCGGCCTTGGCCTGCAGCAGTGCGGGATACGCCTTTTCGGGATCGAGTCCCAGACCGGCCGTGAGGCTGGTGCCCAGGAAAACCACCCGCTGCACACGCCGCGCACCGCCCGCCGAAGACGAAGCGGCGCCATCTGTGCCCTCGGGTGTATTCTCCGCCACGGACGCCGGAGCCGCCGCTGAATCCGCCGCCCCCGTACTGCCGTTGGTGGATGCACGATCCGCGCTGCAGGCCGCGACCAGCACCACAGCCGCGCCCCACAGTCCCTGTCCGATCCGTCGAACCTCTGATTGCCAACGCATGCTTGTTGCCCGTGGCCTTACCAAGGAGTACCTGAGCGGTTCGCAGCCCCTGACGGTGCTGCGCGATGTGACCTTCGATGTGCCGGCCGGCGCGTTCGTGTCCATCGTCGGCCCCTCCGGCAGCGGCAAGACTACCCTACTCGGTCTGCTCGCCGGACTCGATACCCCGTCACGGGGAACAGTGTCCCTCGACGGCGTCGATTTTGGTGTGCTCGATGAAGACCGGCGCGCCAAACTGCGCGGAGAGAAAGTTGGGTTCGTGTTCCAGAGCTTTCAATTGATCCCGACGCTGACCGCCCTCGAAAATGTGCAGGTGCCACTGGAACTGGCCGGCCGCGTGAACGTGCGCGAAGCGGCATCACGGGCCCGTGACCTGCTGGGACGTGTGGGACTCGGTGATCGGGTGCATCACTTCCCACAGCAGCTCTCGGGCGGCGAACAACAGCGCGTGGCACTGGCACGGGCCTTCGTGAATGACCCGCGCATCCTGTTTGCCGATGAACCCACCGGCAATCTGGATGGCGCCACGGGTGAACGCATCGTCGAGCTGCTGCAGGAGCTCAATCGCGAGCGCGGCTGCACCATCGTGCTCGTCACGCACGACGCCTCCCTGGCGGCCCGTACACAGCGTACGATCCGTTTGCGCGACGGTGTCATCGTCGAAGACATCCGTCACGACCAGAGCCCGGCATGAGCACTCCGGGCATGTCCGCGGGCGCCATGCTGCGACTGGCCTGGCGGGAGAGCCGTTCCGCCAGGCGTCGTCTGGCCTTGTACATGTCGTCGATCGCGTTCGGCGTCGCGGCCCTCGTGGCCATCGATTCGTTTGCCAGCAACGTCACCCGCTCCGTACGCGAGCAATCGCGCACGTTGTTGGGCGGAGACATGGCGCTGCAGGCACGCGCGGCCTTCCCTGCCGTGGTCGACACACTGGTCGATTCATTGGCCACGGTTGGCGTGCAACACGCCCGGGTGGCCAACTTCACCTCCATGGCTCTCATGGAGTCCACAGGCAACACGCGATTGGTGCAGGTGCGCGCGGTGTCGGTGGGCTATCCGTTCTACGGCGAGATCGAGACCGTCCCCGCCGAGGCGTGGCGACGGGTGCACGAAGACACCGTGGTGTTTGTCGATCCGTCGTTGTTGGTGTCGCTCGAAGCCAAGGTGGGCGATCAGCTACGTCTGGGCCAACAGGTCTTCACGATCGGCGGCACGCTGGGCAATGTGCCCGGTGACGCTGGCATCACGGCGGTGATCGGCCCGCGGATCTACGTGTCCGATCGATGGCTCGAGCGCACCCGTCTGCTCTCCTTCGGCAGCCGGGTGGAGCACGACCTCATCCTGCGCTTGCCGGCACAACTGGCATCGACAGAAGGCGCGGAAACGCTCAAGCGGGATCTGCGTCGGCGCATCGACCCTCGTCAGGCAGCGCTCGACGAAGCCCGTGAAGCGCGTGGTGAAGAAGAGCGCCAGGGGGGCGACGACGAGGCCAGCGACAGCACCGGTGGCGCCACGCAGGCCGCGCCGAGTCGCGACATGCCCGTCACACTGTCGGCGACCGATACGTTGGCCGACAGCGCGTCGGCGGCCGCCGGACTCACCAGCTCCGCGCCGCGCACCCGCGTGCGAATCCGCACTGTCGCCGACACCGAAGAGGATTTCACGGAAGCCGTGTCGCGCTTGGCAGACTTCCTCTCGGTCATCGGCCTGATCGCGCTATTGCTGGGTGGCATCGGTGTGGCCAGCGGCGTGAACGCCTTTGTGTCGTCGAAGATCGACACGGTCGCTGTGCTGCGCTGTCTTGGGGCGACCAGCCGGCAAGTGCTCACGCTCTACGTGGTGCAGGCTGGCGCGATGGGATTTGTGGGCGCCACCGCAGGCGCTCTGCTTGGCGTGGCGGTGCAGTTTCTGCTGCCGGGCATCGTGTCGGACTTCCTGCCACTCGATGTGAATGTGGCGCTCGAGCCATGGCCGTTACTCCTTGGCCTCGCCACCGGTGTGTGGGTATCGCTCGTCTTTGCCTTGCGCCCGCTGCTCGCCCTGCGACGTGTGTCTCCACTGCAGGCCATCCGTCGCAATGCCGATCCGTCGGCCCTGCCGAAGGAGTGGAAGGACATGGCGCGGCTGATCGTGGACGCGCTGCTCGTGGGCAGCATCGTCGCCATCGTCATCACACGCATCGGCAATGTGCGCGAAGGACTTGGCATCACCGCCGGCATCATCGGGGTGGTCGCCGTGTTGTGGGTGGCAGCGACGCTGCTCATTGCCGCCGCGCGGCGCAGCTCGCGCCCCTCGTGGCCGTTCGAATTGCGACAGGGTGTCGCCAATCTGCACCGCCCGGCCAATCAGACCCGTGCCGTCACGTTGGCCCTGGGCTTTGGCGCATTTCTGCTCAGCACCGTGTACCTCGTGCAGGCCAACCTGCTGAGTCGGGTGCAGGCGTCGGCCGAGGGCGCAGCGGGTAATCTGCTGTTCTTCGACGTGCAGGACGATCAGGCGGCGCCCATCGATTCCCTGCTCCGGGCCCGTGGCCATCCGGTGGCGCAGCAGACCGCCATCATCACGATGCGTCTCGATGCCATCAACGGTCGCAGCGTGAGTGCGCTGCTCGCCGACACGACGGTGCGTCGCGCGGGCTGGACGCTGCGTCGTGAATTCCGCTCCACCTATCGCGACACACTGGTCTCGTCGGAGAAATTGGTGGGCGGTGCCTGGTTTGCCCCGGCGGCCGAGCGCGCGGCAGCGCGTGAAGCCAACCCCGATCTGCCGTTTGCCGTGTCACTCGAGCAAGAGCTCGCGCGCGACATGGCGGTGAACGTCGGTGACACGCTCACCTGGAATGTGCAGGGCGTGCCGGTGCGTACCGTGATCGCCAATGTGCGCACGGTGAACTGGGCACGGTTCGAAGCCAACTTCTTTGCCGTCTTCGAATCGGCCGCCCTGCGTCGGGCCCCACAGCAGTTCGTGATCATGGCCAATGTGCCTGCGGGCGACGCCGTGGCCGCGATGCAACGCGATGTGGTGCGACGTTTCCCGAACGTATCGAGCGTCGACCTGTCGCTCGTGCGTCAGACGATCAATTCCATCGTCAACCGCGTCACACTGGCCATTCGATTCCTCGGGTTGTTCTCGCTGGCGATGGGCATCCCGGTGCTCTTCAGCGCCGTTGCAGCCACACGGCGCGCGCGCCTGCGCGAAGGGGTGTTGCTGCGCACGCTGGGCGCCTCACAGGCGCAGGTGGCACGTGTCCTGTTGGCCGAGTACGGTGCGCTGGGTGCGTTGGGCGCACTCACGGGCATGCTGCTCTCGTTCGCGGGGGCCTGGGCACTCACCCACTTTGTTTTCGAGGAGACTTTCAACCCGGCCGTCGGTCCCACGTTCATCATCGCGGCAGGAATGCTGTTGCTGACCATGGCGATCGGCTTGCTCACCAGTCGCGATGTCTATCGCGAGACGCCGATGATCGCGATCCGCGAATCGGCGTGAGCAACACATCGTGACCAAAAGACAACGGGCGCCCTGCACTGGGGCGCCCGTTGTCTTTTGGCTCAGATGTTGTTCGGTCAGCGCGATCCGATGACGCCGTAGTTCACCGCGACGCCGTCCCGCAACGCGATCCAGACACGCGCGCCCACATACGGGCGCAAGGTCGAAGGAACCGACACCCGGCGTGTGCCACTGCCGTCGGTCATTCTGAGCCCGCCCTCGGCGTCCAGCACACCATCGATGGCCGGCACGCCGTCGGCAGCTCGGACCACGTAGTTGGCCACGACGATATCGCGGGGCGTGACCTTCACCCCATGCACCACGACCTCCTTACCCACGAGCCGCGACATGCCGTTGGTGGCCATCCCACTCAACGCCACCGTTGCCTCGGCGGTTTTCAGGACGACCTGGCGGGCCGGCTCGTTGCCCTGAAAAGCCAACACACCGCGCAGCGAATCACTGCGACTGCGACTGGCTCCGGTGCCACCCACCAGGCGAGCGGCTGCGGCCCGCGCCATAGAGTCTCCCAGAGCCTGTGCCCGACGCGACATTTCCGCGCCCAGGCTGGAGGTTCGTGGCATCTCACGCGGCGCCGCTGCTGGCGTGGTGACCAACACCCCATCGCCAGCTCCCGTGGTCAACCCGCCCACGGCACCTCCCGGCGTAACACCTGACGCCCCGCTGGCGAGCTGCGCTTCCACGGCGGCGCGCACGGAGTCGAGTGAGGTCGGTGCGCTGCGGCCCGCGCGGGCAATCAACGAATCCCCTCGGAGCGCCAGCGAATCGAGACCGGCGACATCCCCCTTCACACTCACCGAGCCGTTGTCTCCCAGGCATCCCGCGAGCAGAGCGCTGGCCAACAGCACGGGGATCGTACCGGGTCGGACACTCGAATGACGGTGGGTAGGCATGCGATCGCGCATACTGAGAACCTATGGGTTCTCAGGGCGCCGTCAACGTTACGATGCCGGTGTTGACCGAAGTGTGATCCGGAATGCGTCGATCCGTGTACTGGCGACCCCAACTGCACATTCTCCGCTGCCGCCATCGAGAGCGAAGCCGCATATTGCCGGGAAGGACAAGACACCCGGCTAGCCTGACAGGGGCGAAAGCGCTGTCACGTCCCCGGCCCACCTGCGCAGATCGTGGTGACATTGTCCCGAATTGTGCGTCAACCTTGGATGGCAGACCCGCTCATGGATGTTGGCGACGTGCGTCGGTCGCACGAACGATGGCAAGATCACAATCGGCGCGGGCTGGCGTTCGCCGCGGCTGCCGATTGGGTGGAAGCCTCCGACGCCTTTGCTGCCGCAGCGGCGGCACTCGCCGACGATCCGACAGAGCCGACCCCGCATGAACCGCTGGCGCTGGTACTTGGCAACCTCGCCCAGGCCTGCTTTCGGTCAGGTCGCGCCGAGGAAGCCCTGAGCCATGCGCAGCGTGCGTGCGCGTTGCGGGTGGCGCTGACAGGCGAAGACAGCATGTCCGCCGCACGTGCGCGCATGGACTTCGCCGTGATGCTGGCCACGGCCGGTCGCCGCGACGAAGCCATGCAGTTGGTGCAGCGTGCCATCGCTGCCGTGGAGAATCACGTGGGCGAGGAAGATCCGCGTCTCACAGTGGTGCTGGAGAATGCTGCTCGCATCGCGCTGTCTGCCGGTGCCGCAGGCAGCGCGGAGCCCTTCCTGCTGCGCTTGCACGCTCTGCTGTCGTTGCACGAGGAATCCACACAATCCGCCGATCACTTGCTGGCCCGCATTGCAGAGGTGCGCGCGATGCAGGCCGCGCCACCGCGGCTGCCTGACGACACAATCGGGTTGCCCGAGGTACCGGAAGAAGCCCCTGCGAGCGCTCCGGACATGCCCGACATGCCGGAGGTCGAGGCCAGCTTCGACACGACCGGCGAATGGGACGACCAACCGCTGCGGGATGCTGTGGCGTTGACTGATGTGCTGCTGCGGACCACACCATCCGGCGTGCCGGCGATCCCGGACCGCGCGCAGGTCGATACCGCAGACCTCACGCCGCTCTCATACTCCCTGTCCGAGCCGGCACCTGCTGACGAGGAACCAGCGGCGCCGCTGGTCCTCGAGTTTTCCGTGCAGCACGGTCTGATCGACGACGAGTACCTCTCGAATTCGTCTGCGACCCCAACGTTGGACCTGGTCGATCCGCCAACCGCGGAGCCACCAGCCGATGAGGCGGTGGTGGATATCGTACACCCTGTCGTGGTCGCGATGGAGGTGGACACGACGATAGGAGCCCCCTCGACCGAGGAGGTGCCCATCGCCGAGATGCCGGTCCTGCAGGCGCCGATCACCACAGCGCCGAGTGCATCGCTCGCGGCCGCCACGCCGTCACGTGGTATGGCGGTGGTGCTTCCCACGCCCAATTCAGGTTCACGCGCGTTCGACAGCTCCGAACTGCCCGATCACGCGTCTCCGCCCTCGTCGCCCTTCGGAGATACGCGTGAAAAACCTGCGTCGTCGGGGCTGCCGTGGTTGCCGTTGGGTGGTGGAGTCGCCGCAGTCGCTGCCGCGGCAGCGTGGTGGTTTTTCCTGCGCTGATGCGTGCCAGGATCGTGCTGCTCGGCCCCGGCTGGCTTGGGGCCGCCACAGCCAGGCATTTGTCCGCACGGGGCCATCAGGTGTGGACGATTTCCCGGCGGGGATCCACCACGCCGACGACACCAACAACGTCACCGGCGGCCGACAGTGCGCGATCAGAGCCTGACGTGTCACCACTGGCACCCATTGCCATTGCGGCCGACCTGCTCGCACCCACGGCGATGGAAATGCTCCACCACCTACTGCCCGAGACAGCGGATCATCTGGTGGTCTGTGTGGCACCGGCGTTCGCACGTGGCGAAGACGCGGCGGTGTATCCGCAGTTGGCGGCCAGCGCAGCGTTGCTGGCCACGCATCTGCGGGTACGGTCTGTTGTGTACGTTTCGAGCACCGGGATCTACGACCGGACCGACGGCAGCGACGTTGATGAATCGTCGACCATCACACCGGACTCTCCCCGAGTGCGTGCCTTGCACGACGCCGAGTTGGCCATACGACAGGCGAGTGGTCCGCACTGCGCCGTACAGATTCTGCGCGCCACGGGGCTCTATGGCCCGGGCCGCGATCCGGCCTCACGCTTCACGGCCATGGCATCCCACATCGACGCCGCCGCAGACGGCGCGTGGTGCAACTTTGTCTGGCGCGATGACGTGGTCTCGGCCATCACCCACCTTATCAGCCGTCAAACGCCCACGTTATTCGAGATCTTCAATTGCGCGGACGGTCACCCCGTGCGGGCGGGCGCAATCACCGCGGCACTGACTTCCGCCGTTCCTGTCATCGGCATCTCTGCAACACCACGCCGAACGCGCAGCAACCAGCGTGTGCGCATCGACAGATTACAGGCGACCGGGTGGACACCGTCCGTGTCGAGCATCTTTCACGGACTCGCACTGCTCGGTCATCATGTACAGCCATCTGCAGCACAGGAACCCACCACGTGAGCCAGACCACGCCTTCGTCGCTGCCCTATGGCCCTGCCACTCCGGCGATCCGTCGTTTTCTGGTACGGCTGGCAGCCTTGGGCGCGTCGGAACGGCAATCGGCCATCGCCAGCTACGGCACCGCTCGTGACACACGGGCCTGGCACATTGCCGAAACCGCGCTGGGCGAAGTGATCGATCGCAGTGGACGCAGTGGTGCGCAGGAAGCGCTGGCCGGTCCGCTCCTGCAACTCGTCCGACGTCCGCAGGCGCCGGCACAGGTACCCGAATCGGCCGAAGCGGCACTCGACACACTCGAACCAATGGCCGAACCGGCACTTGCCGCATTGTTGGCACTGGTGGTGCGCGATCTGCTCGAACCACGCGACTTTGCCACGCTGTACGAGCCGCTGGCTCACGTCATTCCACTCGATGCGCTCACGCCGTGAGCCGCGTGAGCGTAACGAAGCTCAGGACACGGTGTCGGCGCGTGGTTCGGCCGCCAGCATGAAGCGCGGAATCACCGCGAGGAACGAGCTGCCGTCGTCACGCACAAAACGGTAGCTGCCTTCCATCCATCCGTTCGGCGCCTTGAGCACACAGAACGAACGGTATTCATGCACTTGCCCCGGCACGAGATGGGGCTGCTCGCCCACCACACCTTCACCTTCCACCACCGAATCACCCACCGATTCGTCGTGGATCAGCCAACGTCGCGTGCGGAGTTGGGCCGCCTGCTCTCCCACATTTTCGATGCGAATGTGATAGGCAAACACGAACTGCCCGAGCAGCGGATTGGAGCGCTCGCGCAAGTACGACGGGCGCACGGTGATGCGGATACCCGACGTGATGCGGTAGTAGAACGGCAATTGATCAGCGGCCATCGCGACGTCCCGACCTTGTAGGCGAAGAAGCAGGAGAAGTGGCGGGCGAAGTGCCTGATGGTAACACGAGCGGTATTGTAACGGTGGAGCCTTCGGTACCAACACGATTGAGTGACGTCACCGCAATGGTGTTGGCACCAAGTGCGGGTGGCACCGTCCACTGGGTGGTGGTGCCCGGCAGAATCATGGTAACCCACGCCGAGTCCGTCCGCAGCCGGATCATCCACTGCCACGGTGTCGTGCGTCCCTCAGGGGCCAGCACCACGCGCCAGAGTCCGCCGTTCTGCGTGAGCCGCACGGAGGGCGCCGATGGGGGCGCGGCCGTCAGCCATGGCGAGGCCGGCGGAATGGCCAGCGCGGTGTAGGCATCGGCACGCAAGGTGTCGTTCATGCCCGCCTGATTGATCAGAAACGACTTCATGCTGAAGTGGACGTTCCCTGAGGCGGCCGCATTGAGGCGTGTCACCCGGATCTGCTCCATCAGTTCTGCCACCGAAAACGCCCCCGACCCGCGGCCACCAGCACGGGACGTGAAATTGCCGGGCCAGAGATGGCGCGCGCGCTTGTTTTCGGTGGCCCACCAGTCGAGCAGCACCGGGTATGCCTGTTCACGCTTGGTGGTAGGCCAGTACAACTGCGGCGTGAAGTAGTCGAGCCAACCTTCATGCAGCCACTTCCGCGCATCGGCGTACAGTTTTTCGTACGCATCGAGCCCCCGAATCTGCTCGGGGAACCCCGGACGCCAGATACCAAACGGGCTGATGCCAAAGCGCACCCACGGTTTGGTCTTGTGAATGCCGTCGTACAACTCTTCGACGAGCTTGTTCACATTGTCTCGCCGCCAGTCGCTGCGTGTCAGCTTGCCGCCGCTCTTCTGATAGCGGGTCCAACTACGCGTGTCCGGGAAGGCGATGGCCCGCCCGCGCCGATCGTTCTCCGGGTACGGATAGAAGTAGTCATCGATGTGCACACCATCGATGTCGTAGCGTTTCACCACATCGAGCACGACCCGCAGGGTGCGTGCGCGCACCGCCGGCTCGCCCGGATCCATCCACAGGTACCCCGCATAGGGCTTCACCAGCGCGGGGTTGGTGCGGGCGATATGCGAACGCGCCAACGGCGAGCGCGCATCCGTGTGGCGGGCCCGATAGGGGTTGAACCAGGCGTGCAGCTCCATGCCACGCGCGTGGGCTTCCCGTATCACAAAGGCGAGCGGGTCCCAGAACGGTTCCGGACGACGTCCCTGCGCACCCGTGAGATACTCAGACCAGGGCTCGATGCTCGATTCGTACAAGGCATCCGCAGCCGGACGCACCTGGAAGATCACGGCATTGAGCTTGAGCTCTGCGGCCCGATCGAGCAGTGCGAGCAGTTCGGCCTGTTGCTCCGCCGTGCTCAGCGTGCGCTTGCTCGGCCAGTCGATGTTGGCCACGCTGGCCACCCAGACACCACGAAACTCGCGCAGCACCGGAGGCGGTTCTGCACTCACCACCTGCGGAGCGGGCTTGGCGGGGGTGCGTGGAGCCGGTGCGGCCGGTTTGGGCGCGGATGGTGTGGGCGTTGGCGACACCGTTGGAGCCGGCGCGGCCGCCACCGGTGGTGTGACCGGTGCCGGCGTTTCCGGCTTGGGGGAACGCCGTTGACAAGAGATCAGGACGGCGCCGATCGCGATCAGCGCAAAGCGCATCCCCTTCACTTCGCCACAGCCTCCACGCCTTCTCCAGCCACCATGGAGCGCAGTACGCGGCCGGCTCGCGCCGCCGCTTCGGCGATGCGCGCCGGCGACTGGATGAACGACACACGGAAGAACCCTTCGCCACCGGCGCCGAAGCCAGATCCCGGCATGACGATCACCCCTTCTTCTTCACGCAAGCGGTCGGCAAACGCCGCACTGGCGATCCCCCCCGGCAGCGGGATCCAGAGATACATGGTGGCCTTCGGCACATCACAGGCAAAACCGTTGGCGCGAAACGCCGCCACCGACGCGTCACGACGCTCGGCAAAAATCGCCAGGTTCTGCGGCACAAATTCAGCCCAGCTTTCGATGGCGGCCACGCCAGCGGCCTGAATACCCATGTACTGGCCAGTGTCGGTGAACGACTTCACCTTCGTCAGGGCCGACGCGATAGGCGGCGCGGCCACCGCCCATCCGCAGCGCCAGCCGGTCATGTTGTACGTCTTGGACAACGAATGGAACTCGATGGCCACATCGCGCGCGCCATCGATTTCGAAGATGCTCGGCGGCACATACCCGTCGAACCCCATCTCCGAATAGGCATTGTCGTACACCAGCAGAATGTCGCGTTCACGGCAGGTCCGCACCACGCGCTCGAGGTAGTCGCGCGGAGCAATCGCTGCCGTGGGATTGTTCGGATAGTTCAGGTACAACACCCGCGTGCGCGCCATGATGTCGGCCGGAATCTCGTCGAGATCGATGAGAAATTCCGTGCGCGGGCGCAGCGGGTATACATACGGCGTGGCGTCGCTCATGAGCGTGCCACCGATGTACGCCTGATAGGCCGGATCGGGGATGATGGCCACGTCACCAGGCCCCAGAAATGCAAACGCGATGTGCGCGAGCCCTTCCTTGCTGCCAAGCAACGGCACCACTTCACTGATCGGATCGACCGCCTGTGAGAAGCGGGTCTGCATCCACGCGGCAATGGCTTCGCGGTATGGCACGTGGCCAAGCCCGAAGCCATACCGCTGCAGCGCCGGAACCTCGGCCGCTGCCTGGAGTGCCGCCACCGCCTTCGGTGGTGGCGGCACATCCGCATCGCCGGCCCCGAGATCGATCACATCCACACCGGCCACCAGCAGTGCCTTCTTGCGGGCCGGAATGTGTGCCAGTGGATAGATCGGGAACTCGTTGAATCGCTGGGAAAGTCGGGGCATCGACGACGGAAGTGAAGGAGCGGATGAATCAGGACGTCGGCGGATTGAACTGCGCGTGCTGCGCGTCGATCCAGCTCTGGTGATAGGCCTCGTCTTCGATGGGCATGGCCTGCTTCGCGACCTGGAGCGGACGGAAGCTGTCCATCATCACGGCGAGTTCGTTGGTGTGCGTGGCCCCGATACTGGCCTCTGCGCGACCCGGATGCGGCCCGTGTGGCAACCCATCCGGATGGTGCGTGATGGAGCCGTATTCGATGCCCTTGCGGCTCATGAACTCGCTCGAGGCATAGAACAGCACCTCATCGGAATCCACGTTGCTGTGGTTGTACGGCGCCGGGATCGCATTCGGATCGAAGTCGTACGGACGCGGGCAGAACGAGCAGATCACGAAGCCATCACCTTGGAACGTCTGGTGCACTGGCGGCGGCTGGTGAATGCGTCCGACGATCGGCTCAAAATCGTGGATGCTGAAGATCCACGGATAGAAGTAGCCATCCCATCCCACCACATCGAGCGGGTGGTGATCAAGCACGAGTTCATTGATCTGGTCATACTGCTTGACCAGGATCGGGAAGTCGCCCTTCTCGTCGTGTGGGGCGAGTTGTTCCGGCCGGCGAATGTCCCGTTCGCAGTACGGCGCGCCTTCCAGCAACTGACCGAACTCGTTGCGATAGCGCTTGGGGAATCGCACATGGCCGCGGCTTTCCATCACGAGCAGCTTGGTGGGCCCCTGCGACGGATCGAGACGCCAGCGGTGCGTGATGTTGCGGTGAATGACCACATAGTCACCAGCACGATACGCCTGTTCGCCGAACACCGATTCGAGCACCCCACTGCCTTCGGCCACATACACCACCTCATCCGCCTGTGAATTGCGGTAGAAGTGTGTGTCGGTGACGCTGGGCTCCACGTACAACATGCCGATATCGCTGTTGAACAACAGCGGAATACGATCGAGTGTGGCCGAACCGCCCTTCGCGGCACGTGCCGTGCGGAAGTGACGATGCCGTAGCGACGTTTCGGTGTCCGCTTCCCAGATCACATCGCGCACCTTGCGGGCCGACTTGACCGTAGTGGGCGGATGGATGTGATAGAGCAATGACGACGTCCCCACGAAGCCTTCATGGCCCATGAGCTCTTCCGCGTACAGGCCGCCATCAGGGCGGCGGAAGACCGTGTGCCGCTTACGCGGCACCGTCCCCAACTGATGATAGATGGGCATCGTCGGCTCAGAGGTTGCCGCGGAGTTCTTGCTCGCGCTCGATGGCCTCGAACAGGGCGCGGAAATTGCCCTTGCCAAAACTCGTGGCGCCCTTGCGCTGGATGATCTCGAAGAAGAGCGTCGGGCGATCTTCCACCGGCTTCGTGAAGATCTGCAGCAGGTAGCCGTCGGGATCGCGGTCCACGAGGATGCCCAGTGCGGCCAGTTCTTCGAGCTTCTCGTCGATCTTACCCACGCGCTCCTGCAGGTCCTCGTAGTACGAGGTTGGCACGGAGAGGAACTCCACGCCGCGATCACGCAGGGCCGTCACGGTCGCCAGGATGTCGTCGGTGGCCAGCGCGAGGTGTTGCGCGCCGGGGCCGCCGTAGAAATCGAGGTACTCCTCGATCTGCGACTTCTTCTTGCCCGATGCCGGCTCGTTGATCGGGAACTTGATGCGATCGTTGCCATTGGCCATCACCTTGGACATCAGCGACGAATACTCGGTGTTGATATCGGTATCGTCGAAGGTGATGAGATTGCGGAAGCCCAGCACGTCGGCGTAGTAGCCGACCCACTGATTCATCTTGCCGAGTTCCACATTGCCGACGCAGTGGTCGATGTACTTGAGACCCACGTCGGACGGCTGATAGTGCGGCGTCACGGCCTTGAAGCCCGGCAGAAACACGCCGTTGTAGTTTCGACGCTCGACCAGCGAGTGAATCGTGTCGCCATACGTGCCGATGGCGGCAATCACCACTTCGCCGTGTTCGTCGGAGTAGACCTGCGGCTCCTGAATGGGAATGGCGCCACGGGCAATCGCCGTCTCGTAGGCAAGGCGGGCATCGTCCACCCAGAGTGCGTAGTCACGCACACCGTCGCCATGACGGTGCACGTGTTCGGCGATGGGGGTGTCCGCCGTGATCGACGTGGTGAGCACCAGTCGGATCTTGCCCTGCTGCATCAGGTAGCTGGCGCGATCACGCACACCCGTTTCCGGGCCGCGATACGCAACCAGTGAATAGCCAAAAGCGGCGCGGTAATAGTGACTCGCTTGCTTGGCATTGCCGACATAAAACTCGACGTAGTCGGTGCCATTGATCGGAAAGGCATCCTGCTCGGTGCCGATCTCGGGGGTGGTCAACGTGGCCATGGGCGCACCTCAAGTGATGGAAGTGATCGACGGCGCGCGCAGCCTGGGAAGGAAGTGGCTGGGCGCGACACACAACGCGATGCCGAACGCGGCACCGGGCGGGCGATCCTTCCGATCAGATGTGAGACCGCGGCAGCGCGGCGATCCAGGCGCGCTGCCGCTGATCCTCCGAGAGAGGCGAGAACAACATGAGAGGAAAGTTAGTGCAGGTGCAGGACGAGAGTCAGCGCGCGACGACCGAGTGTTTCCGGCGCGCCTACTGCTTCGCGATCAGACGGTCCTTGATCTTGTCGTACAGCCCCTGCGTCAGGATGCCCTTCTGGACGAGCTGTGCCTTGTTGGCGTACGGCCGCGCGGCGATGATGCGCGCCGCATAGGCCTTGCCGATCCCCGGCACGGTCTCGAGTTCGGCCGCCGAAGCGCGATTGATATCGATCGGCACGGTCGCCTTGGGCGCGATCGCGGCGCTCGCGCCAGCCGCGGACGCCGCCGCAGCGGCCTTGCCGCCTGGTGTCGGAGACGCAGCCTTCGCGGCCGCCTGCGCGTCGGCCGACGGCAAGGAGACAAACACCGTGGCCACGGCCGCAGCGGTCACCGCCAACAGGCGCAGCATGGCACGAGGGGAAAACCGAAACATGGATTCCTCCTGGGAGAGCGGGCGGGATCACGCAGCGGACTACCTAACTTCTCGCGCCTCCCTGAGAGGCGCCAGCAGTCCCCTGGTCCTATCCGTCAGCGGCGCAATTGTTTCCCGACCCGGCCTGCCCCTTCCCAGACGCCCCTCCCCTCCGTATCAATTGGGAGTTGAACAGTCGGGATGCAGGGTAGAACTTGTTCACGCACCAACTTCAGCTCCGCGGCATCCCGCTGCGGCGTCTCAGAAACTGTCCCCATCTGGATCTTTCGGAGCATGTCTGTGATTCCCGCATTCAGGATCAGCGCCGGCGCCATCGCCAGCGCTCTGACCATCGGCGCGATCGCGCTTCCCGCCCAGCAGGCGGCCCATGCCGGCCATGGCGCAGCAAGCGTGGCCGCCCAGGCGCCTGCCGGCCCCGGAGTCTATGAACTGGCATCCGACGGCAAGGGTTCGCTGTTCGTGGCCTTTGCGGGCTCGCGCGACAAGCCCGGCGGCGGCCTGATCACCTATGACGCCGCCACGCTCAAGGAAAAGAAGCGTGTCGAACTCGGCAGCTCGGCGCCGTACGGCATGGGCATCAATTCCAAGACGGGCATCCTCTACACCACGAACACGCGCGCCGGCAACATCACCGCCATCGAAGCGGCGTCGGGCAAGATCGTGGCGACCATCACCGATCCGACGGAAGCCAACGCGCACCTCTTCCGCGTGCTCGTGGACGAAGCGTCGAACACGGTCTACGCCTCGGTGACCGGCGGTCGGATCTGGGTGATCGACGGCAAGACCAACACGCTCACCCGTGTGCTCGAGAACATCGGCGCGACCACGATCGGTCTGGCGCTCGATCCGGCCAGCAACCAGTTGTACGCGGCCAACATGGGCCACAACCAGGTGGCGGTGATCGACCTCAAGTCGGGCCGTGTCACGCGTCGCATCAGCACCGATGGCAAGCGCTCCAGCATGCTGGCCCTCGATGCCGCCACGTCGCGCCTGTTCGTGTCCAACCAGGAGTCGGGCGACGTGTCCGTGATCGACCTGAAGGAGAACAAGGTCATCAAGACCATCCCGACCGGCGGTGGTGCGCTGGGCATGTCGTATGTGCCGCAGCACGGCCGCGTGTACGTGGCCAACCGTCAGGCGGGCACGGTGTCGATCATCGACGCGAAGACGCTCGACAAGGTTGCCGATGTGCCGGTGGCCGGCTATCCGAACACCGTGTTCGTGGACGCGAAGGGCGATGTGTTCGTGACCTCCAAGCTCAAGACGGCCAAGGATGCGCAGCCGGCTGGTGATCTGGTGGTTCGTATGAGCGCCCCGACGCTGGTTCCGTAATACGGCATCATTTTCGGCACAGAGCCCCCGGAATCTTCTTGATTCCGGGGGCTCTGTCTTTGTCACCACTCCACCACGGCTCTCACGACACGGCCAGTTCCGGTCGATCGCGGAAGTAGGCCAGTGATTCCGGATTGGCCAGCGCATCCTGATTCTTCACGGGCCGCCCATGGATGGTCTCACGCACGGCCAGCTCCGTGATCTTGCCACTGATGGTGCGCGGGATATCGGGCACCGACACGATCACCCGGGGCACATGATGAGGACTGGTGTGTTCCCGAATGCGCCGGCCAATGGCCTGCTGCAGGGACGCATCCAGAACCTGCCCTTCGCGCAGCCGTACAAACAACACCACGCGCGAGTCCGGTCCGTCGGCGCTTTGGTAGCGCTGTTCCACCACGAGCGACTCGAGAACCTCGGGGATCTGTTCGACCTGACGGTAGATCTCCGCTGTGCCGATGCGCACCCCGCCAGGATTGAGCGTCGCGTCGCTGCGCCCATGAATGATGAGCCCATCATGAGCCGTGAGTTCCACCCAATCGCCGTGTCGCCACACACCGGGGAAATGCTCGAAGTAGGCAGCCCGATACACGGCGCCATCGGGATCATTCCAGAACGCCACCGGCATGCTCGGAAACGGTTTGGTGCACACCAACTCACCAGGTTCCTGCGTCACCGGCTGCCCCTCGTCGTTCCACACATCGACAGACATACCCAGCCCGCGCATCTGCAACTCGCCGCGATACACGGCCCCCGTGGGGTCACCCAGCGCGAAACAGCTCACGATGTCCGTGCCGCCACTGATGCTGCAGAGCCGAATCGACGGAGAAATATCCCGGTACACGAAGTCGTAGCTGTGTTCTGCCAACGGGCTGCCGGTGGAGAGGATGCTGCGCAACGCGCCGAGCTTCACACTCGTGCGCGGAGTCACGCCTTCCTTCTCCAACACCGCGAGATACTTGGCGCTGGTACCAAACACCGACACCCGCTCGGCCTCGGCCATCCGCCACAGAATGGCCGGATCGGGGGCCAGCGGCGCACCGTCGTACAGCACCACGGTCGCGCCGAGTGCGAGCCCGGAGACGAGCCAGTTCCACATCATCCACCCGCAGGTGGTGAAGTAGAACAACACGTCGTCGGCATGCAGGTCCGTGTGCAGCGCCAGTTCCTTCCAATGCTGCAACAGCGTGCCGCCGGCGCCGTGCACCATGCACTTGGGCAATCCGGTGGTGCCCGATGAATACATGACGTACAACGGATGATCGAACGGCAGGCGCACGAACGACGGCTCCTGCGCGGCAGCATGGGCCGCCAGCACCTGATCGAACGTTTGTGCACCGGCAACACCACTGACATCGGGCGTCGTCTCGAGATACGGCACCACCCACACCGCCCGCAGCGATGGAATGGCCGCTGCGATCTCGGCGAGACGGGGCAGACAATCGATACGCTTGCCCGCGTAGCGATAGCCATCCGCTGCGATGAGCACGGTGGGGGTGATCTGTCCAAACCGATCGAGCACCCCCTTGGTGCCAAAATCGGGAGAGCAGCTCGACCACACGGCCCCCAATGATGCCGTGGCCAGCATGGCGATCACGGTCTCCGGGAGATTGGGCATCCAGCCGGCCACACGATCCCCGACGCCGACTCCCTGCGCGGCCAGGGCTGCCGCACACTGCGCCACGCGCGTCGCCAGTTCGGCAAACGTCAATCGTTGCTGTGCCCCCTGCTCGTTCCACGCGACAATGGCCAGCCCATCGTCCCGTCGGCGCAGAAGATGTTCGGCAAAGTTGAGTCGTGCCTCGGTGAACCAGCGCGGACCAAGCACCGGATCCGGCGGTGCCATGCGGTCCCCACCCACCAGGACCTCACGCCACGGCGCATCGGCAGGTCCGGGACCATCGGCCATGATATCGGCCGCACGCCACACTTCCTGCCAGAAACGTTCGGGATGTTCCACCGACCATCGCTGCAACGCGTGCGCGTCACGTACGGCGGCAGGCACCACCTCGCGTTGCGTCAGATCCTGCAGAAACTGCTGCAAGCGTGTCGCGGCGACCGCGTCCGCGCTCGGCGTCCAGAGTGGCAAAGAATCAGTCACACCACAAAAGGCAGGGGGAAACGATCAGCGCACTTCGTGCTGGGCGAGCATCACGGCACGGCATCCTGGGCCGTGCGCTTCGCAGTACCAGCCGTGGCGATCGTGAAAAACCAGGTGGGGGGCGTCATTCGGCCGCAGTCGCACCCGCACAAGATGCTCCACCCCGGTACGCGGCCCCACGATGGATCGCGCATCGAGCACGTCCACCACGGGCGTCACCGGAAAGAGATCGAGTTGGGTGGGAGCGAACACCTGAGCGTCGTCGTCCGCACGGCGGTTCGACGATCGACGAGGCGGGCTCATCGCGGGCCCTGACGAGTCATGCTCCAATCCTCGCTACGGTACGTCTCCTGCGCCAGCGGGGTGCCCCCGTGGCCCCCCTCATCGGGGCATGCGGGTCATGTCAGGCATCCATCACGGCCTGTACATCGAGCGGAATGCCGCCATCGGCCGGTCCGCGCGAAGCCCAGGACACGGCGAAGAACACCAGCAGCGACGCCACCAGTGCGATCGCGGTGGCCGTCACACCGGCGGGGAATGTGAACGTCTTGAAGTAGGCCAGCGTCTCGAGTCCGAGCGTGACCACCATGCCCGTGGCGATGGACCAGAGCGCGCCGGCCCGCGTGGCCCCCTTCCAATTGAGACCGATGGCCAGCGCCGGCACGAGCGTGGAGGCAAAGAGTCCCCATCCAAAAATGCCGAGAAAGGCCACCACCGCGCCGGACCATTGTGCCACCGCCGCGGATACGAGCGTGATCACCACGGTCCAGATGCGGCCCCATCGCAGTTCGTCGCGCACGCGCCACCCGAAGGCCACCGGCAAGTCATGGGTGAATGCCGCGGCTCCGATGCTCATGAAAGAGTTCACCGTGCTCATGATGGCGGCGGCCACCGCTGCGAACACCAGCGCCGCCAACGGCACGGGCGTGAACTGCAGCAGAAACGCCGGCGTGGCATCGTCCGCACGCAGCAACGGTGCCGCCCGGCCCTGCAGTACCAACGCTTTCATCGCCAACCCGACACCCACGAACAGCAACAGCGTGAGGGTGAGGGCGATGGTCATCATCGTGGGATACCACTTGAGCTTCCGCGCATCCCGCAGCATGAAGTACTTGTGCGCAACATGTGGTTGGCCAATGGCTCCCAAGCCAAACACAAAGAAGAACGACAGCGCCGCCAGCGGCGACAGCTTGCCCCATGGGGAAAGCAGCACCGGATCGTGGGCCAGCAACGTGCGCGAGATCTGTGACAGTCCGCCCGCGCTATCGAGCGCCAGCCAGAAGACCAGTGTCGAGGCACCCGCCATGAGAGCGCCCTGAAACACATCGTTGTAGATGCCCGCCAGAATGCCGCCAGATACCGAGTACGCCAGGACCACGAGCGTGCCGATCCAGATGGCCGTGCCCAGCCCCACATGAAACGTCGCGTCCACCACGAGACCGAGGGCCAGCAGATTGGTGGCCATGTAACTCACCACCGCCAGAATGATCGCGACCGCAGAAAGCCCCTGCGCAGCGGGTGAGGAATATCGTGCGCCGATGGCGTCAGGGATGGTGATCATCTCCCGGACTTCCGCCAGCAGACGCAGACGCTTGGCCAGCATCCACGCGCCCATGGTGTTGGTGAGTGACGCCGGCAGGATGATGAACACCGCCCCCAGTCCCAGTGTGTACACCAGGCCAGGACCACCGATGAATGCAAAACCGGAGAGCGTGGCCGCCATGGCCGAAATGGCCAACGTGAACATGCCGATGCCCTGACCGGCCACAAAAAAGTCGGATGCCGATCGGGTACGGCGGGTGGCCCAGATGCCGATGATCGCCACGACAACGAAGTAGGCGATACCGACACCGGCGATGACGGGGCGCGCGTCGTCGGGAATACTCGACGCTTGCTGCAACGCCAGGAACGTCGCGACCGGTGCAAACGCGGTCACGATACGCGTCCGTCGCCAGGCGATGCCACGTCCTTCGCCTGCACGGCGTGGCGTGCTGCCTGCCGCGCCGCGCGAACCCTGGCGATATCCTCGTCGGACAGCGTCAGCGCATCGAACGTGAAGGCGTACGCCACCGGCAACACGAACAGCGGCAGCAGGCCCACACCGTACAGCACCACGGCAGCGCGTGGCGGAAGTCCCAGCCACAGCGTGCTGGTCACGGTATCGGAGGGCAAGGTCAGCGCGAGCAGGAAACCACCGGCCACCAGCACGAACACCAGTGCCATCGGCCACACCAGACGCCCGAGTGGCTTCCCGTCGCGGGCGGCGCCCAGCACCATCGTGGCCATCATGCAAAACGGCAGGGCCACCGCCATGAGGTACGGCCCCCAAACCGACACCGACGGGGGCAGGAACGCGGAGGCGTAGGCGAGCGCAATGCCCACCGTGCCAAGGACCGTGGCACGCAGCGCCATGCGATGCACGGGCGCGTTCGGGGTATGGGCATCGGTGACAGTCATGACCATGATCAATATCACGGTGACCGGCGGAAGCGCAGCTATCTTTCGGAGACCATGAACGCCTCCCCCACCCTCACTCCCCCTACACGCAACTGGTTGCGTGCTGGTGCCTCGGCGCCGGCCCCCCGCCGTCAGCGCAGTGTCTGGGTACGTGTGCTGGTGGCCCTGACCAGTACCACGGCGGTGTTTGCGACAGCCGGTGTAGTGGCCGCGGCGGCCGTGATTCCTCCCGTTGGCGCACGTCGTACGGCCCGCGACGCCGCGCTACGGGAGATCGGCGCCCAAGTGGGGACCGGCGAGCAGATTGTCGCACAGGCGTTTGCCTCACAACGCCGCTGGACGGACATGTGGCGCGAATCGTTCGGGGTGGTGGTGGCCACCGATCGCCGGCTGCTGTACGTGGGGGCTCCTCCCACCCCGCTGCTCAAGCCCCGGGATGACGGCCCCCTCGAACTGCTCGTGGAGAGTTATCCCTACGACGCG
Organism: Gemmatimonas aurantiaca T-27; assembly: GCF_000010305.1. Taxonomy (NCBI): domain Bacteria; kingdom Pseudomonadati; phylum Gemmatimonadota; class Gemmatimonadia; order Gemmatimonadales; family Gemmatimonadaceae; genus Gemmatimonas; species Gemmatimonas aurantiaca. Next base: position 2,492,425 of record NC_012489.1, read on the forward strand.
GCGTTCACTCTCGAGCCCCGCACGATCTGGCGTGGTCGGGGACGGGGTCTCGTGTTGCGCACACCGGCCGCGCAAGTCGACTTCATTGTCGACGACCGCAGTTGGGTCAGCGCCCAGCGTGTCGCGGTGGCCAGCGCCAAGGCCCGCGGGGTGGTATCGCGTGAGATCGAACAACTCGATGCGACCTTGCGCGCGCCGGCGCCAGTCGCAGCGGAGTACGTCTTCCACGTCGTGCGGCGTGGGGAAACGCTGACCGGACTGGCCAGGCGTTTTGGCACATCACCGGATGTCCTGCGCCAACTCAATCAACTCTCGCAGGACGGCATTCGGGTCGGGCAGCGACTGCGGGTGCCCAAGGTCGACGTGGAAGATTCCACGGCAACGCCGTAACACGAGCGTCGCAGCAGAACGCGAAGGGGGAACGGCCCGGTGTGGAGTCTCGAAACTCGCGACTCACCACCAGCCGTTCCCCGGTATTCGCGATCAGCAGATCGTTACCAGCCGAGCACCAATGCAAACACCAGCGGCGCGACAATACTCGCATCGCTCTCGATGATGTACTTCGGCGTTTCGATGCCGAGTTTGCCCCACGTGATCTTTTCGTTCGGCACCGCGCCGGAATACGAACCATACGACGTGGTCGAATCGCTGATCTGGCAGAAGTAGCCCCACAGCGGCACTTCCGTGCGCTGCAGATCCTGATGCAGCATCGGCACCACGCAGATCGGGAAGTCGCCCGCGATGCCGCCGCCGATCTGGAAGAAGCCCAGCGACGCCGTCTTCGTGACTTCGGTGTAGTGCTCCGCGAGATACATCATGTACTCGATGCCACTGCGCACCGTGTGCACGTTCTTGATGTTGCCATCGATCACGTGCGACGCGAAGATGTTGCCCGTGGTCGAGTCTTCCCAGCCCGGCACGATGATGGGCAGGTTCTTCTGCGCCGCGGCCAGCATCCACGAGTTCTTCGGATCGATCTGGTAATACTGCTCGAGCTTCCCGCTCAGCAGGATGCGATACATGAACTCGTGCGGGAAATACCGCTCCCCCTTCTGGTCGGCCGCCGTCCATTCATCGAGGATGGCCTTCTCGATGCGCCGGATCGCTTCCGCTTCGGGAATGCAGGTGTCCGTCACACGATTGAAGTGACGCTCGAGCAGTCCCTGCTCCTGTTCCGGCGTCAGGTCGCGGTAGTTGGGAACCCGCTCGTAGTGATCGTGTGCGACGAGGTTGTAGATGTCCTCCTCGAGATTCGCACCGGTACAGGTGATGGCGTGCACCTTGTCCTGGCGGATCATCTCCGCGAGGGACAGGCCAAGCTCCGCCGTGCTCATCGCACCGGCGAGCGTCACCATCATCTTGCCACCCTGGTCGAGGTGGCGGACATATGCATCACTGGCATCGATCAATGCCGCGGCATTGAAGTGCCGGTAGTGATGACGGAGAAACGCCGAAACCGGCGCAGCAGAAGACTGGGTCATGATGGGATTCGGTATCAGGATCGGGCGTCTTGTGCCCCCAATCTAATCGTGCGGCCCATCGCCGCCGACGCACGGTCAGCGGCGATCGTTCGCTCGAAAACTGCCCGCTGTACTGCGCCGCATACCCAGCCACGCCGCCCCCACCGCCAACGCGATGGCCACGGCGTTGAATCCGACCACACTCGCGCCCACCGCCAGCACCACGCAGAGCACCGCCGCGATGCGGGCGCCGGCCGCCTCGGTTTCCCGTTGCTGAGGCCCCTGCAGCAGATCGGCCGCCCGTGCCCCACCCCACCCGAGGCCGGTGGCTTCACCCTGCACCACCAAGTCGCTGGCGACGCCCATACCGGGCGTACGGGGAGTGAACGCCCGCCCGTCCCGGATGCCTTCGAATCCGGCGCCGGGTGTGTACATCACGCTGTTGGCCGCCGCGCTGGGGGCACCGGCCAGGTCCGCCGCATCGGAACGCACTTCGGGAGCGTCCGTCAGGAGAGACAACCCGAACCGGACCGGCAGCAGGGCCGCTCCATCCCGCTCGTTCCGCACAATGCCGGCGGAAGACATCGTCCAGTCCACCCCGGTGTCCGTGCGTCCGCGCTGTGGCGAGGACTCGGCTGCCTGATCCGGGCCGCCGCGCGCGCCATCCAGCAACGCCTGCACCAGACGACGTGCCCCTGGCGCCACGGCAATGCTCGACCGCTGCCAGAGACGCAGGGCCTCGGCCGGATCATGGCGACGGAGGGCGGCCAGCAGGGCGGCCAGTCCCACCGAGGGCGTTGGCCGCATCACCGTACTGGCCTCCAGGTGCCGGGTGGCATCGAGCAATTGACCGATCAGGGTACGCGCCGCGTGCGCCTGCTCCGGTGTGCAACTGCCCATCAGTGTGCCGCCCGCCGAAAGCGCGCGCATGAGTACCCGCATATCGGCGGTGGGAAGCCCCTCGGGACGCCGCACCAGGCGCGCCCCCAATGACGCGAAGGCATGCTCCACCAGGTCGCCACCGTCGGTGGGTGACCAGCGCACGGATTCATCCACTGCGGCGGCATCGATCTCGTCGTCCAGACCCGGCCCAGCCGCGCGGGTCGTGTCGCGGGGCGTGGTACGGCTGATCGGTTCGTCGTCGGCGGGCAGGTCGATGAACGACACCACCGACGCAAACCCCTCATCGTCGGCGGAGATCGTTTCGCGGGACTCGCGGCGTGCGCGATCGGTGGCCACGGTGCGCAGCACCGCCCGCGCCCATCCGACGGCCGGGTGATCGACAAATTGCTGCTGAACCGCCGCAACGATCTCGCTGGCGTCACTGAGATGCCCCTGGCGGGCCAGCACCACCGCCTGCTGCAAACGCAGCACCGGGTCCTCAGGCGCCGCGTCGAGGGCGTTGGTGAGGGCGGCCCGCGCACCGGACCAGTCTCCCGTCATGGCGCGGGTGACCGATTGCAGATAGCGCAGCGCGAGCGAGGTGGGTCGCAGGTCCAACCCTTCGCTGGCCACCCGTTCGCCTTCGCCAGGCAACCCCAGCACGGTCAGGGCTCCGGCGCGGAGGTACCACCCCTCCTCACTGCGCTGAGCGCCGCTCCAAACATCGTCGAGCGCCGCCAGCGCGTCCCCCGGGAGTTGACGCAGCAAGGCGGTCCGTGCCTGCGCGAGCCCCATCGCGGTGGCCCCACGCGGAAGGGGTTCGCGCGTCTCGAGCAGATCCGCCGTCTCGAACAGCGCATCCAGCGGAAGCCCACTGCGCGACAGCGGTCCGTCTGTCCCGATCCGTTCGGTCGATACCGTCGGGGTAACCCGAACAACCGCGCGTGCGCCTCCGACCGGCCGCGTAGACGTGGCCGGTGTAATCGGTGTGCCCCGAAGGCCGGGGACGCCGTTCACGTTGGAGGACATGCAGAGGAGTATCGGCGGATGGGGCCCGTTCCTGCACCCCCGCCGACGGTTTGGAGCGGGGTCTAGAGCAGCGCTTCGATCAGCGCCGACTCCTCATCGACCCGGACATACCCCCCGACTTCGTTCAGCCAGCGGTAGGCGCTCCCGTCGCGATCCAGGGCCAACTGGCGGCGGGTCACGCTGTGCTCGTACACCCGGAGCTCCCCCACATCCACCGGCCCTTCCACGAACCCCACGAACCAAAACGCCGCTGCCGCTTCAGACGCGGCCGTGCCGAACACAGCGGCCAAGGCCTTCTGCAGAGGCGACCAGTCGGGTGGCTGGTACTGGGGGAAGATGTCGGAATCATTCATGATCTGTCCGCAGGACGCCCCGAAAAATCGGGCGTCACGGATCGTCACAGGGAAGGCCGCCCGCGTTCACAAGTGGCAGTGACGCGCATCGCAAATGGCGCGGGCGCACCGATCTTCGTGTATAGCCAGGCGCCGCCGCCGATGCGACGACCGCAGAGCGACAACGACTATGGCTGACGCGAACGGAGGTGATTCCGCACAAACCGTTGCGTGTCGGCCAGCGATTCCCGCGCCTCGGGCAGCACTCCGGAAAAGAACTGCCACACATGCGGCACGCGGGGCCAGAGCCGGAGCTCCACGTCGACGCCAACGGCACGCGCGTATTCGGTCAGACGCACGGAATCATCGCGCAATACTTCGTCGGTGCTGGCATGCACCAGCATGGGCGGAAAGCCGGAGAAGTCTCCGTACAACGGCGACACATAGGGAGACCGTGGGTCCGCCTCGCCGAGATAGAACGCCGCCGCTCGTCGGATGGTGACGGCCGCGAACATCGCACAGCGATCACTGTTCTCTTCGAGCGACGCGCCGGTGGCTGCCAGATCCGTCCACGGCGAGTAAGTCACGATCGCCGCCGGCAACGGCCAGCCGCGATCCCGCGCGGCCAGCAGCATCGCCAACGCCAGCCCTCCCCCTGCGGAATCTCCGGCCACGATCAATCGGGACGGGTCGACCTGCCGCTGTTCGAGGAGATAGCGGTACGCCCCCAAGGCATCGTCGAGCGCATACGGATATTGGTGCTCAGGTGCCAGTCGGTACGCCGGCACAAAGACCTGCGCCTCCAACCGCTGCGCCAACGCGCCGGCGAGCGAACGATGCGTCTCCGGCGAGCAACCAATGAAGCCTCCCCCATGCAGATACAGCACGGTCGGCCCTTGCGCCTGGGCATAGGTGGCGCCTTCGAGGCGTTCACCGCCAACCCACGTGTGCTGGGGTGGCAGGTGCGCATACCGGGCACCGGTGGCGCGCGCCATCAGGCGCCGCGCCACGCGTGGGCGGCCCATGTTGGTGCGCACCCACTGCGGATCAATCGGACGCAGCGCGTGCGGGCGCATGCGCACCCGCACGAGACGTTCAACCCAGAAAGACTGCCAACTCGCCGCCATGATCAATCATACCCACATGGCCGCAGAGGTTCACGAAACACTCCCGCAGACGTGCCTCAGACGCCGACCTGCTTCTCCACGCGATCCCGATAGTGGCGGCTCAGACGCAGGCGGGTGCCGTCTTCGAGAATCACCACATAGTCACCGGAGAACCACTGCTGCATCTCGCGCACCCGATTGAGGTTCACGATCGTGGAGCGGTGAATGCGCGCAAACACACGCGGATCGAGCGTCTCTTCGAGATGACTGATCCGCTCGCGGATCGTGTGCGCCTGCTTGCCCACGTGCAACCGCACGTAGTTCCGGTCCGCTTCGATCCAGTCGATTTCGGTGGTCTTCACGAAGAACATCCGGCCATCCTGTTTCACCAGGATGCGGCTGGCATACCGTCCGGCTCCGCCGCCCTGCGTGCTCGTAGCACCGGCCGTCGGCGCCGGCGCGAGCGCCGTGCCGCCACTGCCGGCTCCGCCCAGACCCAGCGCACCACCGAGGGTGCTGCCCAGCAACGACGTCGCGTTGTCGCTGTTGCCATCGGCCAGACGACGCACCGTTTCCAGCAACTCACCCAGCCGTTCGGCAGCGACGGCGTGCGCACGCTGGCGACGCGCCTTGTCGAACGCCGAACGGAAACGATCCGCGTCCACCGGCTTGAGCACGTAGTCCACGGCGTGGACGTCGAAGGCCCGCTGCGCATGTTCATCGTAGGCGGTGATGAACAGGACCATCGGCACATGGCCGCCCTCGAGTTCGCGCAACACGCCAAACCCGTCCAGGCCAGGCATCTGCACATCGAGGCAGACCAGATCCGGCTGCAACTCGCGAATCAGCCCGACGGCCTCGTGGCCACTCTCTGCCTCGCCCACCACTTCCACATCCGCCTCGTTCTGCAGCAGGCGCCGCACACGCTGACGGGCCAATGCCTCGTCATCGACGATCAGGACTCGAACGCTCACCTTCTTCCCTCCGGTTGACTGGTCGGCATCACCACGAAAATGCGCTGAGAGGTCCGATGGGCCGGTGATGCCTGACCGGGCCGCCGCGCAGAATTGCACCTGATTCGGGGGAATGACCTCCTCGATCGGGCACACGCGGGACTCGCGCTCGGCGGACCCCTCCGTGTCGTACTACGTTGCCCGATCGGCGCGGGTTCCAGCTCCGCTGGTATTCTCACCGTCCGCCCCGGCCGGCATCGACCCCGCTTGCCAGACCGTACACGACGTCGCTGCTTCCCTATATGGCTTCTCCCACTCAGCCGTTGACGATTGCCGACGAAGGCCTGCGCCTCCGTCGGGTGACTCGCATTCTGTTTGCCGCCGTCTGGATCATCCCGGCGGTGCTCGCGTCCCTGCAGATGACGCTGGTGGGCGATGCCTCGGGTGCCCACTACGGCATCGGCACCGCCCTGATCTGGCAAGGCTCCACCTGGCTGCTGTGGAGCCTGTGGTCGCAACTGATCCTGACGCTCGTCGACCGGGTGAAGCTCGACACCGCTCGCCTGCTGCCGTGGCTGACCGTGCACATCGTCGCCAGCGCGCTGGTGTGCATCATCGACGTGTTTGTCATCGCCTGGCTCGACCACGTCTTTGGCGCGGTGGGTCAGGTGACCAGCTACGCCTTCACGCTGCGGGTCGTGCTGGTCAACCACCTCGACTTCCAGGTGGTGCTGTACTGGGCCGTATTGGGCGCCGCCTACATGGTGGAGTTCGTGCGCCGCTACCGTGAGCGCGATCGCGCCGCCACCGAACTCGAACAGAAGCTCGCGCGGACCCAACTCGAAGCCCTGCGCATGCAGCTCAATCCGCACTTCCTGTTCAACGCCCTCAACTCGGTGGCCGAGCTGATGGAGATGGACGTGCGGGAAGCCCAGCGCACGCTCACCCGCGTCAGCGATCTGCTGCGCCTGTCGTTGCGTTCGGCCGGCCAGCCGATGATTCCCGTCTGGCAGGAGATCGAGCTCGTGGAGCTCTATCTGCAGATCGCGCGCGTGCGGTACGGCGCCGGCCTCGAAGCCGACATCACGGTCGACCCGTCCATTGTCGACGACATGGTGCCCAGCTTCCTGATGCAGCCGCTGGTGGAAAACGCCCTCAAGCACGGATTGGCACCGGGTCATCGGGATCAATGCATTGAGGTCAGGGTGGGACGGCAGGGGAGCACGATCGAGATCGTAGTGCAAGACAACGGCAAGGGTCTGGATGGTTTACTGACCACGAGCGGCAGATTTCTTGCCGCGGTCCCTTCGGTGGACGGGCTCGGGATCGGTCTCACGAATACCCGATCCCGCCTCACCATGCTCTATGGCGACCGGTATGCGTTTCGTATGAGCAACCTGCCCACCGGCGGATGTCGCGTGGAAATCCGGTTGCCGATGGAGCCGCGCTAGCGGAGTTCGAGACTCCGGAGCAGCGACGCCAGCCCGGCCTGCCACACCAGCGGTTGCCCGGGCAGATCGTTGCGCGGAGTCCGGAGCAGCGTACGAATATCGTCGTCGCGCAGGAGCGCCTGTGCATCGATCGCGCTGAGCAACAAGGGCGTGCGCTTCACCCACAGCCCTTCGGCGGCAATGCGCACCGCCTTGCCCTGCCCGTCCACCACGGCCCCGGTCAACTGAATCACGCTCACCGGGGTTTCCAGGGACGTCAGCCACGGCAACGACGCTTCATGGGCGGCGCCCAATGTGACGTACTTGCTGCCAGTGATCCCCCGCTGGCGCGGCAGATACTGGCCAATCTCCAGGGTGATGACCACGGCATGGGTGGCCTGCGCACTGTCGAGACGCTGCCGCAGCGCGGCCTTCCATGCTGGCGACGGATTGGCGACCGCCAACCGATGGAAGGTGCCCTGCCGGCCGAGCGTTTCGCCGGGATCGAGGACGTCGCACTCCTGCTGGTTCAGCGACGGGCACCCGAACTGCACATCGGGCGGCGTCAGCCCGTCGCCTCGGAGCGGCGCGACCACCGCGCCAGCAGCGAGCGAATCGAGATGCTGCTGCATCGCGGTCAACAACTGCTGCAGCGGCGCATCGCTGGCCGCCGCCCCAGGTTCCATGAACGCGGGCTGTGTGGCGCCGGCCTGCCAGGCGAGGGGCAACACCACCACCGCCCCCCGGTGCGCGGGAAGCGACTTGCCGGCCACCCATGGCGCTCCGCGCAGCATCTTGTCGCCCACACCGCTGCCCACGGTGGCACCGGTGGATCCTGCACCACTCGCACACGCCATGACCCCCAACGGGGCCGCCATGCGCAATAATGTCTTCAAGGGACGTGACAACATGACCACCTCGGGGTAATTCGTATCGGTCATCGCGCCATCGAGCAGGTCGACGTCAGCGATCAGGTGTCGTGCCATACCCGTGCAGCAGCAGTGCGGTCACGCGAGTCCGACTTTCCGGCAGTCCGTCGTCATCCGACCTTTCGCCACATTCCCAATGACATCCGACGCATCCTCCCGTAGTGCCACGCCGATCGCCGCCGCCATCCTCGCCCTGGGCGTGCTGGCGGGAGGATTTCTGATCGGCAATGGGTTCGCCCGCATGCGCACCGCCGACCGTACGGTGTCCGTGAAAGGCGTGTCGGAACGGGAAGCGCAGGCCGATCTGGCCATCTGGCCGTTGCGCCTCGTCGCCACCGACGACGACCTGGCGCGTGCCAATGCGTCGCTCGAGCGCAACGTCGAACAGGTGCGTGCTTTCTTGAAGCAACACGGGCTCGATTCGGCCGGCACGGAAATCACGATGCAGGAGTTCTCCGTGCAGGACGGTCGCACCATGGGCGGTTACGGCAACAGCGCGCGCTATGTCATCCGGCAAACCCTCGTCGTGCGTTCCACGCGCGTGGACGTGGTGCAGGCCGCGAGTCAGCGCGTACCGGAGCTGGTGCGCAACGGCGTGGTCCTGTCGTCGGGTCAGGAATACGGCGGTGGCGGACCGACGTTTGTCTTCACCAAGCTCAACGACCTCAAGCCGGCCATGATCGCCGAAGCCACGGCCCGGGCCCGCGAAGGGGCCGAGCAGTTCGCCAAGGATTCCAAGAGCTCACTCAGCGGCATTCGCACAGCGAGTCAGGGCGTCTTCGAGATTCTCCCCCGCGACCAGGCCATGGGTATCAGCGAGGAAAGTCAGGTGGTCAAGCGCGTACGGGTGGTGACGACCGTGGTGTACGGTCTCGATCGTTGAGTGCACGACGCACCGCTTCCCTGAGGGTGCTGGCATTGAACGGCTTGCTGATCAGCGCGGTGCCCCGCTCCAGTTCATCCTGCACCGCCTGCACGTCGCCATAGCCGGACATGAGCAGGACCGGGATGCCGGGGGCGCGTCGACGGACCGCCCCCGCGAGTTCCACGCCGCTCGTCCTCGGCATCACCACGTCGCTGAGGATGAGATCGAAGGCGCCATTGTGCGCCTCGAACAGCTCCAGCGCTTCCCCGCCGTCACGCGCCACGTGCAGTTCGTAGCCATCACTGGCGAGCACCCGCTCCACCACCGCGCGGACCGCCTGTTCATCGTCCACCACGAGGACACGCTCGACGGTCTTGGTGACAGGCAGGGCGATGTCGGATGGTTCTTCTCCATTCTCCGACAATGCCGCCGGCAGGTAGATCCGGAACTCCGTTCCCTTCCCGAGCTGCGTCTCCACGGCGATGTGACCGTGCGCTTCCTGCACGATGCCAAACGCCGAGGACAATCCAAGGCCGGTGCCTTTGCCCACCGGCTTGGTGGTGAAAAACGGCTCGAAGATGCGTGACAGCACGTCTTCAGCAATGCCCATTCCCTGATCCCGCACTGCCAGCACCACCCACCGCCCCGGGGCGATATCGACCCCCTGATCCCGGTGCATGGATGCCAGGTTCACAAAGCCCGTACGCACCGTGATGCTGCCGCCATCCGGCATGGCATCACGCGCATTGGTGGTCAGGTTGAGCAGCACCTGCTCCAACTGCCCAGGGTCGATCACCACCGCCGGAAGGTCCGGCATACAGCGGGTGGTCAGGGTGACGGTCTGGGGCAGCAGACGGGTGAGCATCGATGCCATCGAGCCAATCAAGGCGCCGGCATCCACCACGCGGGGTTGCATGACCTGCTTGCGGCCAAACGCGAGCAACTGTGCGGTGAGTTCCGCGGCCCGCGTGGTGGCCATGTGCATTTCGGTCAGCAAAGGCTCGGAGGCACTGACCGTACCCGGACGTTGCATCAGCATTTCGCAGTTGGCACGGATGACCGTGAGCAAATTGTTGAAATCGTGTGCGATGCCACCAGCCAACACGCCGACGGCTTCCATCTTCTGTGCCTGGTGCAACTGGGTCTCGCGCACCGCGAGCGCTTCGAGTGCGCGGCGACGCTCGGTGATGTCCGCGAAGTACACCGCGAGCCCGTGTCGCGCCGGAACCACGCGCATCATGAACCAACGTTGTGCTTCGGGTACCATCGCTTCGATCTCGAGCGACTGGTGCGTCACCGCCGCCTGACGCAACGCGGACTCGAATGGCGTATGCACCATGCGCGGCAGCACGCTCCACAGGTCCTGACCGATGACCTGGTCCCGGTCGATACAGAGCGCTGCCGCGCCCGCTTCGTTCATGAAGCTCACGCGCCATTCCCGGTCGATCGCTGCCGCCCCTTCCAGCATGTGGTCGAGAATGTCGGCGGTACGTTCCGGCAATCCTTCCGCCTGCGCGCACCCTTCGGACGACCGTCCGCGGCGTTCCTGGTAGCCGAGTTCCGCCCGCAGTTCGATTTCGCACACGGCGACGCGCGCCAGATCCGCCAGGATCGCTTCCTCGAACGATGTCCATTCACGCGGCGTGTGCGTGATGGCACACAGAGCGCCCAGGGTGTGACCGTCCGACGTCGTCAGCGGAATTCCCAGATAGCCCACGACGCCCGTCTCGTCGATGGACGGGTTGGTGCACACCAGCGGATGCACGCGGGCGTCCGGAATGCGCAACACCGACTGCGAGGCCACGACATGCTTGCAGAACGAATGCGACAGCGGCGATGTCATGCACAACGTCAGGTCACCGAGTGGTCCGCCGACCCCACGCGCCAATTGTTCACGGTCACCCACCAGCGACACCAGCACCATGGGCACGTCGATCGCGCGGGCGGCGGCGCGCGTCAGGTGCTCATAGGGTTCTGAAGGATAGGTGCGAGGCACGATCGCATCCTGCATCCATTGCAGTCGGGCGCGATTGGTCAGTGCAGCGGTCAGGCAGGAATTCATGGTCATGCGGGAAAGGACATCGTGCCTTCCAATCCTGCATCGGCGGCGCGCCACGACATCATGGACAAGACGACAGGCGCCGGGAAAGGTTGCACCCGATACCTTTGCAGCATGTTGCTTTCCCGCTATCTCGCTCGACTGGGCTACGGCTCGCGCAAGCAGGTGGACATCCTCATTCGGCAGCACCGTGTCACGACCCGCGACGGGGTCGCTCTTCGTGACGGTGAATGCCCCCCGCATGACACGCTCGCGGTGGACGGGGAACCCCTCGACCCACCGGAAGGCGCCGTCGTGCTGTTGCACAAGCCGCTGGGCTATGTGTGCTCCACCAATGATCGGCCGCCGATCGTGTATGAGTTGCTGCCGTCGCGGTTCCTGTCGCGATCACCCGTCATGGCCACGGTCGGACGGCTGGACGCCGACACCAGTGGGCTACTGCTGCTGACCGATGATGGCGCGCTCAATCATCGCATCACGTCACCACGCACCCACGTGCCGAAGACGTACCGGGTCACACTCGCCGAGTCGTTGCACGGCGATGAAGCCGCCCAGTTTGCGAGCGGCACGCTGATGCTCAAGGGCGAAGACGCACCCCTGCGCCCGGCCACGCTCTTTGTACACGACGCAAGGACCGTCGACCTGTCACTCGTGGAGGGACGGTACCATCAGGTCCGGCGCATGTTCGCCGCCACCGGCAATCATGTCGTGACACTGCAGCGCATCGCGCTCGGATCACTCACCCTCGAAGGGCTCGCCGAGGGGGAGTGGCGCGTACTCAGTGCCGCGGAGGTGGAGACGCTGCGTCTCGCGGCTCGGCGATCAGGCGGCGAAGCGCCGGACGCAGGGTGACCGGCCCCACCGGACCCATCACCGTATGGCGCACCACGCCCTGCTTGTCGAGCAGCAAACTGGTGGGATAGCCCCGCACGCCACCGAAGGCCCGTACCACCTCGTCGGACACGATCGCCACCGGATAGGTGATGCCACGCTCGGCGAGGAACGCGTCCACGGTGCGCGCCGGCCCACGATCCACCGACAACCCCAGCACCACCACACTGTCGGACGCGTAGGCCTCAGCGAGCTGTTGCAGCAACGGCATCTCGGCCCGACATGGTGGGCACCAGGTGGCCCAGATGTTCACCAGGACCACGCGCCCGCGCAGACTGTCCGGTGTAAGCAGGCCCCCAGCGCGCGTCGTGATCGCATACGAGGGCTGGCGACGCTCTTTGGCGCGGGCCCCCACCAACGCCTCCACGTGCGGCCAGCACCGGGGCGCTGCCCAGAGCAGTACTGCGGCAAACACCAGATTCGACCACGACGCCCATGCTGGCCAACGGCGGCGGACAGATGGGTCGGTCGCGGCCTTGTCAGAGGGTGGCCCGCCGGAGGCGGCAAGGCGCTCCGGATCATCGGTCATGAACGAACCGCGCCCAACACCTTGAAGCGCCGTCCATCGTGGGCCGTCCGCACTTCTCCGAAGCGCGCATCGATCAGGCGCTCATACGGCAACGTGCGATTGGCCACGATGTACAGGCGTCCGCCCGGTGCGAGGGTCCGCCAGGCGTCGTCGATGAATGCCCGCGGCACGGTCAGATCGATGGACTTGCCGACATGGAACGGGGGGTTCGACACCACCACATCGAAAGCCTGATCTTCCACCGCAGACGCCACGTCGCTGGCCAGAACGCGCACGTCCGGTACACCGGCCTCCCGTGCCGTGCGCTGCGCACCACGCACCGCATCCGCGTCGGCGTCGGCCAACACGGCCGGCACTCCCGAGCGTATCGACGCGACCACCCCCAGTGCGCCGGCCCCGCAGCCCAGGTCCAGCACCCGGTCTCCACGACGGATGTTCATCACGTCAGCCAGCAGCACCGTGGCTTCGTCGAGATGCTCCCACGAAAACACGCCCGGCCGGGTGAACTGGCGGAAGGCCAATGCCGGGTTGCCATTCCCGGCGAACTGCACCGGCACGGCGTGAAAGTGTCCGAGGTCGAGCCAGGGGAGCGCGAAGATGGCGTGGTCGCCCGCCCGGTCATGGCGCTTCACCGCTCGCACCATGCGATGCCCGCTGTGTTGGGCCTCCACGGTGGCTTCACCGAATACGGCCTGCAACAATTTGGCAGCCGATTTGGCGCCTTCGTCGTTGGCCCCCGCGAGCAGACAGACACCACCCACCGCCAGCATCCGAAATGCCTCCGCCACGGCGAGCTGCACGCCGATTCGGTCGGTGGGGATACGAATGGTGACCAGGGCGACACTGCCGTCGGCCACGCCATCGACGGCCGCGTTGACTGTGGCGTTGACTGTGGCGTTGACTGTGACGTTGCCGATGACCTGGTCCGCGCCGCTGGTGGTGCTGGTGCTGGTGCTGGTGCTGATCGCCGGCCGCGCGGGTTGAGATCCCGGAATGGCGGCATGGCGCACGATCACGGCGGGGTCGTCGATACCCGAGAGGGCCAGCGTGCGGGCCGTAGCAGCCACGTGGAGGGCGTAACGGTCGCAAGCCAAGACCTGATAGCCCTGCCGGGCTGCCAAGGCCGCAGAGAGCCCCAGGCCAGCGTGCAGGTGTACCGACCGGGGCGCGCCGTTCAGGGATGGCACCGACACGGGCTCGTGAACGGCCACCCAGTGGGCGAGCATGGCGGCCGCTGGGTCGTAGGCGCCGTGGGCCTGTGCGCCGGCTTTGGTGGCCACGGTGATATCGATGTCACCGATTCGGACCGGTGCCGACAGCCACTGATGGTAGGTGCTCATAAAGGGATTCCTGGCGTCACACCGACCGAAACGCGAAACGGCACCACCGAAGTGATGCCGTCGCAAACCTGCGTACTGCGTATGACCAAAAACTTGCAACAGTGGGCCTGGGAGGAGTTGAACCTCCGACCTCACGCTTATCAGGCGTGCGCTCTAACCACCTGAGCTACAGGCCCGGGGAACGCAACGGCTCGCGAACGAGATCGTTACGTCGATCCACCAGAGCCGCATAATGTAGCTTCGGCTCATCCATCAGACAAGGGCGTTGGGGAACGGATTCCCCGTTACTGCACCAGCTCAGGCGTCGGGATCATCCTCGTCGCCGTATCCGCCATCGTAGTCATCGAGGTCCTCGTCGTCGTCGTCATCCTCGTCCTCATCGTCATCGAGGTCTTCGTCGTCGTCGAGGTCATCAAGGTCATCGTCGTCGAGGTCGTCGTCATCGTCGTCGAAATCGACGTCGTCATCCTCGTCGGTTTCATCTTCGTCCAAACCTTCGTCATCGAAATCCTCGTCGTCGTCATCCGCCGCAAGCGCGAACAGGGATGACGGCACCTTCTCTTCGAGCGCGTCCAGCGACGACGACCCGAACAACTCCAACATGGGACGATTCTCCTGCGAGTGTGAAGAAAGAATTGGGGGACCCGACCGGGAGTATCAGCAAGAGAACTCCGGTCCGCAACCCGAAACAACGCACGAGTCATCTGAACGACGCCCGTGATGCCTGTGATACGGATGTGTGCGGGAAATGTTCAGACCGTGCGACAATTCCCGCCATGGCACCCGGACGGCGCACCGTCCGGGCATTCTCAGCCGTGTCTGATCAGTGCCGCCGTGCGGCTGACACGATCCTTACGCGCGTTCCCGCTCGCGCTTCACTTCACGGGTCACGCGCTTCCGATCGCTCGCCGCAAGCATCCGCTTGCGCAGGCGAATGCTCTGCGGCGTGACTTCGATCAGTTCATCGTCTTCGATGTATTCGAGCGCACTCTCGAGCGTGAGCTGACGGGGCGGCTCCAGCACGATCGCTTCGTCGGCACCCTTCGAGCGCATGTTCGAGAGCTTCTTTTCCTTCGTGGGATTCACGTCCATGTCACCAGGACGGGAATTTTCTCCCACCAGCATGCCCTCGTACACGGCATCACCGGGGGTCACGAAGAGCGTCGAACGATCCTGCAGATTGAAGAGGGCAAACGCGATGATGGTACCCGCTTCCATCGACACCAGCACACCGCGCGAACGGCCCGCCAGGGCACCCGCCCACGCCCCGTATTCGAGGAAACGGTGGTGCATGATACCGGTGCCGCGCGTGTCGGTGAGGAACTCGCTGCGGAACCCGAACAATCCACGGGCTGGAATGCGATACAGCAATCGCACGAGCCCCTGTCCCGGGTTCTTCATCTCGATCATTTCCGCTTTGCGCGGACCGAGCTTTTCGATCACCACGCCCATGTAGTCTTCGGGCACGTCGATGGACAGTTCTTCGAACGGCTCGAGCTTCTGTCCCTGCTCATTCACACGCGTGATCACACGCGGGCGCGAGACCTGGAACTCGAACCCTTCGCGGCGCATGGTCTCCATGAGAATGGAGAGGTGCAGTTCACCGCGACCGGACACACTCCACGCATCCGTGGTGTCGCTGTCTTCGACCTTGAGCGCCACATTCCGCTCCAGCTCCTTGTAGAGCCGTTCACGGATCTGACGCGACGTCACGAACTTCCCTTCGCGACCGGCGAACGGGGAATTGTTCACGACGAAGTCCACGCTGATCGTCGGCTCTTCCACGCTGATCCCTTCCAGCGCTTCGGGGGTCGCCGGGTCGGTCAAGGTGTTGCCGATGTCGACATCTTCGAAGCCGGCCAACTGCACGATCTCACCGGCCGAGGCCGACGGGATCTCCACGCGATCCAGGCCTTCATAGCCATACAGCTTGGTCACGCGGCCACGGATCGGCGCCTGAGAGGGATCGGTGGTCACCAGGGAGATCGCATCCCCCATGTTCACCGTGCCCCGCTCCACGCGACCGATCGCGATGCGGCCCAGGTAGGCCGAATAGTCGATCGTCGACACGAGCATCTGGAACGGCCCTTCCGCATCACTGGGCGGCGGCGGCACCGTCTTCACGATGGTCTCGTACAGCGGCACGAAGTCCACGGCTTCCACGTCCATGTCGAGCGTGGAGATACCCTGCTTGGCGCTGCAATACACCACCGGCGACTCGAGCTGCGCTTCGGTGGCTTCGAGTTCGATGAACAGCGACAACACTTCATCATGCACGCGCAGCGGATCTGCGCCGGGACGATCGATCTTGTTGATCACGATGATGGGCGTGCGGCCCAGCTCGAGCGCTTTGCGCAGCACGAAGCGGGTCTGCGGCATCGGACCGTCGAAGGCATCGACGACGAGCAACACACCGTCCACCATGCGCAGAATACGCTCCACTTCCCCACCGAAATCGGCGTGCCCCGGGGTATCCACGATGTTGATCTTCGTGTCGTTCCACCGGATGGAGGTGTTCTTGGCGAGAATCGTGATCCCCCGCTCTTTTTCGAGCGGATTCGAATCCATCACGCGCTCTTCGACGACCTGGTTTTCCCGGAAGGCACCAGCCTGACGGAGCATCTTGTCGACGAGGGTCGTCTTCCCGTGGTCGACGTGCGCGATGATGGCGACGTTACGAATTTCCATAGCCTTACAAGCTAGCTAGCCCCTGGATTGGGATTCAACGGGGGAAACGTGATCCGGACGGTTCTGTCACCAATTCCCTGCCGCACCGTGACCTTCGGAACACTCCATCGTCCCAGCGCCACGCCAATGACCGCGGCTCAGCTTGCCCTCCCCCCGAACCGGGCGTACCCTCTAAGGACACCCTTGCTGGAGGGACCGATGCACGAGGAGCAACAGAGCATCTCCGCCGACGGGAAGAGGAAGACGCCGGGCAGCCAGACGACCGCACCCGGCACCCCATCCTCGAATTATCCGCTCGGCCGAGGCTACGGCCACGACTACATGCGTGGCGGTGAAGTGTTCGGAGGCTACGGCTACAGCGCTCGTCCGGAATACGAGCAAACCCGTGGCGAACGTTCGAAAGACAGTTCCTGAGGGCAACGCCCCCACGGTCTTTCGCACACCCCAGTGACATATCCCGATTCGGGATGCGGCGGGCTGGCACAGCAGGACAGTGTCAGCCCGCCGTTGTATGCCGGCGGCGGACAAGCCCCACGGCCGTCGTCATGGCCTGAATCAGACTCTCGGCGCTGGCCACGCCCTGCCCCGCAATGTCGATCGCGGTGCCATGATCTGGCGAGGTCCGTACAAAAGGCAGCCCGAGGGTGATGTTCACCGCGCTGCCAAAACTGGCCACCTTGATGGCCGTCATGCCCACGTCGTGGTACGGGGCGATGACCGCATCGAACTCGCCCCGCAGGGCGCGCACAAAGACCGTGTCGGCGGGCAAAGGGCCATGCAGCCCGAGCTCCCGGGCCAGAGGCGCAAGCAGCGTGTCATCTTCGTCGCCAAACCGCCCGTGGTCCCCGGCGTGGGGGTTGAGGGCACACAGGACAATTCGGGGCACGGGAATGCCCAGATCGGCCCGCAGCCCGGCTTCCGTGGCCTGCGCGGCCTGACGAATGGCCGCGGCGGTCAGGGATACCGGTACATCACGTAGCGCGATGTGCGTCGTGGCGAGCACCACCCGCAGCCGATCGGACGCCAGCATCATCGTGGTGGGCACTCCGGTGAGAGCCGCCAGCATCTCGGTGTGCCCCGGATAGTCGTAACCACCGGCCTTGAGTGCCGCCTTGTCGAGCGGCGCGGTGACCATGCCGTCAATCGTGCCGCGCTGCGCCATGGCAGTGGCGCGCTCCACGGCCAGGCCGGCCAGACGACCACCCGTTGCCAGATCCGCCTGCGCATCCCCTGAAGGTTGCCAGGGCCCCAGATCCACATCCACCGGCACGCCCGTTCCCGACGGACCGATCACCTGCCAGAAGGCGCCCAGTGCCTCCACACGGGAGTCACGGAGCGCCTTGCCCACAATTTCGGGACCGATGCCACGCGGGTCCCCCAGCGTGATGCCGAGGGTGACGCCGCGAGGGTCGCCTGCGGTACTCACGAAATACTCACCTCAGGGCTCGCCCTGCCGGTCAGGCGCATACCGCACCGACACGTACGTCTGCTGCTTCAGGGAGTCGATCAGACGGCGCATCTTCTTCTCGCCGGCCAGGTGCTCCCGGATGCGCGTCCGTGCTTCGGTCACCGTCATCTCACCGCCTTCGTCGAGCAACGTCACCTGGGCGATGATGAACTTGTTCGCACCCGCCGCCGGATCCGGAATGGCAAACGGTCCGATGATGTCGTTCAGCTTCGCGCCCTCCAGGGCATTGCGATACGCCTCGGGCAGCTCGCTGCGCGGATACTCGGGAATGGTCTTTTCTTCACCACCCGATTCGTCATGGAACTTCACGCTGAGTGAGTCGTAGCTGCCGCCCTTGCGCCAGGCGCCAGCCACGGAATCCGCCAGCAGCTTCGTACGCCCCTCATCCACCGAATCCACCGTCGGACGGATGAGGATGTGACGCGCTTTCACTTCGGCCGGCTGTACGCGGTCAACCCGAATGATGTGATAGCCGAAGCCCGTTTCCAGCACGGGACTGATCACGCCCGGGTTGAGCGCGAACATCATGCGATCGAACTCCGGGACCATGCGACCACGGCGGTTCCACCCCAGATCGCCACCGAGTTCACGGGTGCCATCCATCGACTCACGCTTGGCGATGTTCTCGAAGTCCTCGGGGTGTTTGTCGAGCTGCGCGCGCAAGGAATCGATTTTCACGCGCGCCTTCTTCTTCGCGTCCTCGGACGGCTTGGTGGCCACGACGATCTGCCGCATGCCCACGCGCGCTTCCTTGCGGGGTAGCTGCGTCTTGGCCTCTTCGTACGCTTCGTCGATCTCGGCGTTGGTGACGTTCACCGCCGTCACCTTGCCGTCACGCTGCAACTTCTGCATGACCTCCTGCTGCAGCTTACTCCGGCGTGCGGCGTCGAGCTGCATCTTGCGCCACTCCTCCACCGTGCCGAAGCCATTCTCCTTCAGCGCCTGACGGAATTCCGCGTCCGTGGAGAAGTTGCCGCGGGCCTGTTTCTCACGGCTGTCGACGCCCGACTGCAGTTCGACATCGTTGACCTCGATCTTCTCGAGCTTGGCCTTCTGGACCAGCAGTTCCGCTTCGATGAGCTGTTGGAGCGCGTCCTGCTCCAGCTTGGAAAGATCCTTCGCGCTCTCGATCTTGGCCCCCTGCGCGCGGGCCGAGTTGACCGAGGACATCACTTCCGACACCAGGATCACCTGATCGCCCACGATGGCTGCTATGCCGTCCACCGGGATCGTCTTCGACGAATCCGGTACGACAGCCTTGGCGGCCTTCGCGGCAGTGGTGTCCTGCGCGTGGGAATGCGATACCGGCGCCGCGAGGATCGCGACGCCGGTGAGCATGGAGAACAACAGAGGACGATTCATGCCAGTTGGTACCCGACCAGAGGATCGGGGTTCAGGGCTTACTTCTGGGTGGTGTCGGGCGGCGTGGCCGGCGCGGTGCCGGTCGGTGCCGTCTGCGCCTTGCTGGAATCCGACGACGCCCGCAGGGTCTTCGCCTTCTCGATCACCTTGTCGAGCCCCGTCTCATTGATCGAGAACGGGTACTTGCTCTGCAGGGCATGGGCGAGCGGGTACGACACCTCGACAAACGGCACTTCGTTCTTCACCAGACGGTTGTAGAAGGAGTCGACGCGGGCGGCGGCCACCTTCGGCTTGCTGGTGTTGGCGCTGTCCGTGAGCTTGGTCGGGTCGATACCCAGACCGCCCCACACCCGCGGCACGTCCGACTTGAAGTTCATGAACAGCACCTGCAGTTCGCTCGTATCGGCCTGCGACTTGGCGCTGTCCGCCTGCTTGAGCACCAGTTCGTTGCGCACGATCTGCTTGACGAACTTCTCGACCAGCGTGTCCGGCGCCGCCACCAACTGCGGACGGATCTGCGCCTGCGGTGGGTACGCCATGACCCACTGCGCGAAGCGTGAGGCACTGAGCGAGCCACCCTTGTAGCTGGCGAGCGCGGCGTTGTCCTTCACGTAGCCGAGCGGGTTCTTGGCGATGGCCTTGGCCTTCACCGGCGCGCTGCTTTCGATCTTGACGCCATGCGACGTCTCGAGCTTCGCCAGGTAGGTGCTCTCAGCAATGGCCACGTTCCGCTGCTTGGCCACCGGCGCAAACTTCTCCGCCACATCGGCGAACGGCGAACGGTAGATGATATGGAAACCGAAGGACGTCTGACAGACTTCCTTCGAGATCTCACCCGGCTTGAGCACGAGCAGGCACTTCTCGAACTCCGGCACCATCATGCCACGCTGGAACAGACCCAGATCACCACCACGTTCCTTGGCGCCCGGCTCATCGCTCTTGGCGGCGAGTACCGCAAAGTTGGCCGTGGTGGCCTCGGCCAGGATGCCATCCGCCTTCTTCTTGGCGACGCCGATCTGCTCGGGCGTGGCGTTCGGCTCGGTCTTCACAAGGATGTGGCGCGCCGCCAGGGCTTCGCCGCTCATGTACCGCGATTCATCCGTGCCCGGCGAGAGCGAATCCCAGCCCTTGGACACATTGTCGTAGAACTTCTTGACGCGGATGTTGTCGATCTGCGACCAGAGGGCTTCCTGCATCACCTTGGCGTCGCTCAGCGAGTCGTTGTTCGCCGCAGCGAGACCGACGAGCTGATAGTTGACCCAGAGTTCTGCGATGTTCCGCGCCACGTCCTTCTCGAGCGGCGCCTGCGACTGCGCGAGGACCTCCGCGAGTCGGGCCGACGAGAGCTCAGTGTCGCCGGCCTTGGCTGCCACGTCGGGATTGGACGCCGCGCCACAGGCGACGGCAAACGCAACGAGCGCAAGAACGGACAAACGGGACGATTTCATCAGGCGAACTCCGGCAACGGAGAGATATGGGAGAAGTGAGACCCGAACGAACGACAATTGGTTGCCGTCAGGGGACCAAGGCACGCAGAGCACGATTCAGCCCTTCGAGCATTTCGGCACCCCCGAGTCGAGTCAGCTTCAGCGCAAGTGGCTGGGTGCGACGGACATCCACCTGGAACTGGACCTCGTGGAAAGCCGCCGACAGCCCCTTGAGCCGCGGAACTGCGTCAGCCCTGAAAGTAATACGCGCCTCGGATGCCCGCACAAGCACCCCGTCCACGGACAGCATGGCGCCGAGCACACGGAGCACGGCACTGCCAAAGAGGGCGTCGGCAGCGGGGGGCAATGCCCCGAACCGGTCCCGCACCTCCCGCTTGAGGGCCTCGATGGCCGCCACGTCCCGCATCGCGGTCAGGCGGCGGTACACGTCCAGCTTGGCCTCCTGCGAGATGATGTACTCGTCGGGCAGATAGGCCGGGAAATCGAGATTGACGTCGGCCGGAATCCAGGGCTTCTGACCACCGCCGTCGGCCAGCAGACGGACCGTCTCATCGAGCAGCCGCAGGTACAGGTCGAAGCCCACCGCGTGCACAAATCCGGACTGCTCCGGCCCCAGCAGATTGCCGGCACCACGCAACTCGAGATCCTTGAGCGCCACCCGATACCCGGCGCCAAGCTCCGTGTGGTGCTCCAGTACCGCCAGGCGACGCTCGGCGTCTTCGTCCACCCGATCAGGGACCAGCAGGAAACAGTAGGCCCGGCGATGGGAACGCCCCACGCGGCCGCGCAACTGGTAGAGCTGCGCGAGCCCGAGATGGTCGGCCCGGTTCACGAACATCGTGTTGGCGTTGGGTACGTCGAGCCCACTCTCCACGATGAGGGTGGACACCAGGATGTCCACCTCACCCTCCACGAACTGGCGCATGACCTTTTCCAGTTCGCGTTCCTTCATCTGCCCATGGCCCACCGCCACACGGGCGCGCGGCACGATCCGACGCAGGTGATCGGCAATGGCTTCGATGGTCTCGATGCGATTGTGCACGAAGAACACCTGCCCGCCCCGATCGAGCTCGCGCGAGATGGCTTCTTCGATGAGCGCATCATCGAACGGCTCGACGAAGGTGAGCACCGGCGAACGATCGCGCGGTGCCGTCTGCATCAGCGTCAGGTCACGCAGGCCAGCCAGCGACTGATGCAGCGTGCGCGGAATGGGCGTGGCGGTGAGCGTGAGCACGTCGGTGCTCAGTTTGAGCTGCTTGAGTCGTTCCTTGTGCTTCACCCCGAAACGGTGTTCCTCGTCGACGATGATCAGTCCGAGATCCCCAAACGCCACGTCGGGACTCAGCAGACGGTGCGTGCCGATGACGATGTCCACCTGCTTCTTCTTGAGCTTCTCCACCACCACGGCCTGTTGGCTGGCCGTCTGGAACCGGCTCATGACTTCCACGGTGACGGGGAAGTCGGCCAACCGATCGCCGAAGCTGCGGGCGTGCTGTTCTGCGAGAATGGTGGTGGGCACGAGCACCGCCACCTGCCGTCCTCCCTGCACCGCCTTGAAAGCGGCACGGATGGCGATTTCCGTCTTGCCGTAGCCCACATCACCCACGAGCAGGCGATCCATCGGTCGCTCACCCTCGAGGTCACGCTTCACATCCTCGGTGGCCTTGCGCTGATCGGGTGTGTCTTCGAACAGGAACGAACTTTCCAACTGACGCTGCCAGGCACCATCCGCACCATGCGGCGGCCGTGTGGTGACCTTGCGACGCGCATAGAGCTCCAGCAGCTCCTGCGTCATCTCCAGGATGGCCATGCGCGTCTTCTCGCGCTGGGCCTTCCATTTGTTGCCACCCAGTTTGTGCAGACGTGGCGCGGGCGCATCGTCGCTCACATCGTGCGCACTGCGATAGCGCTCGATCTGATCGATGCGGTACAGTGGCACATTCAACCGATCGCCACCTTCGTACTCGATGACCGCGCTCTCGATGGTGCTCTCGCGCACGAAGATCTTTTCGATGCCGCGATAGATGCCGATGCCGTGCTCGAGGTGCACGACGTAGTCACCGGGCTTGAGTGCACCGAGTGTGTCGAGCGACGCGCCCGTGCTGTAGCGGCGCGTGCGGCGCAAACGCCGCTCACGACGGAAGATCTCGTGGTCGGTGAGCACGCGCACCACGTGCGGCACCACAAACCCGCCGCCCAACACGCCGATGGCCAACGCAGCCGCCACCGGTCCGTCTTCTCCCAGCAGTTCGTCGAGCCGCTCGGCCTGCCCGGCGTTGTCACACAGGATGACCGTGTGCAACCCGTCGCGCTGCAGGCGGCGCAGCACCCGCAGATCGCGCGAAATGGTTTCCGGGTGGCGCACCGGGAACATGACGTCCGGCTCCGGCCCCACCGGCTGCAGATCCTTGCTGTTCGCACTCGTCGCCTTCTGGGGCGGCGGATTGATGCGCACCGTGCCGAACCGCGCCAGGGTGCTGGCCATCTCCGGCGGTGGCACAAACAAGAGATCGCGGTGCGTGTAGTCTTCGCCACGTCGCAGGGCGAGCTCGATATGGTGCGCGGCCTCATCCCAGGTCCGCACCAGCTCGGGCAAGACACTGCTGCCTGCAGGCATCACGACAATCGAATCGGACGGCCAGAGCGCCGGCAGCGCCACGCGTTCATCGGTTTCTTCGGCCATCTGCACCCGCCCATCCACCGGCAGGATGAGCGCCAGCTCGGCATCTCGCGTGCTGCGCTGCGTGTTCAGATCGAAGTGCCGCAGCTCGATGATGTCATCGCCCCAGAACTCGAGGCGCACCGGTTCGGCCATGCCGAACGAGTAGATGTCGAAGATGCCACCACGCACGGAGAACTGGGCCACGTCCTCCACCATGGGCACCCGCTCGAAACCGATGGACTCGAGATGGGTGACCAGATCCGACAGGCGGCGCTGGTCACCTTTGCGCAACTCGAGACGGGCGCCGCTCAATGCACGTGGCAGCGCCGTGCGTTCGAGCACCGCGCGCGAAGTCGTCAGCAGAATGCGCACCGCGCTGCGCCCGAGCTTCTCGAGCGTTTCCACCCGTTCGCCGGCCACTTCGGCGTGAGGCTCCACTTCCCCGAAGCCTTCGCGCGGCGGGTAAAGCGCCACTGGCACATCGTCGAGCAGTGCCTGCAGGTCCGCGAGCCAACGCTCGGCGTCTCCCAACTGATCGGCGATCACCACCACCAGGCGCTGCGGCAACGCTCTCGCCAGACCGGCCACCAACACGGCATCGGACGAACCGGCCAATCCGCCGACCCGCAACGACGCCCCCGCTCCCGGCAGCGCCTTGAGCATCCGATCGAACGCCGGCAGCCCGGCGATCGCATCTATCAACCGCGGTAGTCCCATCACCCACTCATCGAGAAGTCCGAAGCGGCGTCCGGCCTGCCTGTCGGCCCACGCCAGCTAGCGCACAAAGCTAGCGACCGCTGATCCACGCCTCGGCAATCAATGCGAGCAATGCCAGCGCCACCAGCGGCAGCAACAACGCCTGGCCTTCGGCGAGCGCAAAGACGGTGCGCTGCCACGACGCGCTGGTGGCTTCCGCCCGCACGTCGGCCCCCTTCACGAGCGAGGCGATGAGCGTGTTGCCATCGGCACTGGACGTGCCGGTGCCCGCGAGTTCCGACTCCGCCGGTTCGGCATTCACCACCAGGGCGCCGACGCGCGCCGCTTGGCGGCGCAGAAAGTAGACGCCGGCCTGTGACGGGACGGTGACCCGGTCGCCCGAGGTGGGCAGCAGCGTGCCGTCAGGACGCTCGAGGGCCGTCACATCACGCAAGCCCGTCACCACCGCGCCCGGGACCGCCGTGATCAACCGGCCATCATCACCCAGGCGACGCGCTAGGGCCTCCAAGACCCAGGGCACAAACGCGGCCTTGAGCGGCAAATCGGTGGCATCCGCATCGAGCGGGGAACCAAGAAGCACGTATCCATCGCCGGCCACCACCCACGGTGCGCCGCCGGCCGTGGCGATGGTATCGAGCGCTGTCGACGCCGTGTTTGGCGCGGCCGCTCCCGCTGAGGCACCGGCAGTCTCGCTCGATGCGCCCGGCGAATAGACCAGCGGGAATCGCCACCGTACCGTCGTGCCTTCAAAGGCCAGCGCCGTGGGGCTGGTCGAATCGGCCACACCACCACGGGACGGTACCCGCGCCACAACCACACCACGCGCGATCGCCCCAAAACGCCACGGGATGCCGAGCCGCGTGAGCTGCCGATTGGCACTGCCAACCTGCAGCGGATCGGCGGGGGCCGTCAGCAACACCGGCTTGCGCGTGCCGTCGGCTTCGGCGCTCGACACGGTCACGACTCGTGGATCGCTCTCGCTGCCGCGGGTCAATCGGCCTTCGTCGACCAGCGTGCCAAGGGCTGCCGACAGAAAAGGACCGCCCTGCGTGCGAATCGCCACCGTCGGCGGCGGAGCGACACGTACGGCAAACCACCGGGTGTCGTCGGCGCGCAATGCGTCGGCATCGAGTTCCACGCTGCCGCGGATCCAGCCATTGCTGCTGCTGGCCAGCCGCTGCGTGATGCGCGATGGAGCCTGTGCGGTGGCCGCCGGTACGACACCGCGGGCCACCGTGCGCCCATCCAGCGCGAGACGCCAGGCCGCAGAATCGGGTGATACCACGGCAAGCGAGACATCACCGCCCGGTGTCCACCGTACCGGCGAAGGTTCGGCCATCACGATGGCTCGATTGCGCACATCGCTCGCCCCATGCTGCAGCAACACCACCGGCACATCGCCCGCATCCACGAGACTGTCGGTACGAAATGCCGATCGCTGACCATCGCTGACCATCGCCACCACTGGCGTGCGTGGAGCCCCGCTGCGCGCCAGACCGACGGCCCGCTGGGTCGCGACCGCGAGATCCCCGCGCCCGCCGAGCGGCGTGATGGCCGCGAGCGACTGCTCCAGCGTGGTGGCGGTGCCACCGATCACCCGTCCGTCTGCGGTGACAATCCAGGCGCGATCTTCGCCGCTCAGTTGAGCGAGCAGGCCACGCACATCACCGCGCAGCGAATCGAACAACACCCGACCATCGCGGGCGACGCCCGTGCTCATGGAGTTGTCGAGCACCACGGCCAGCGCGATCGGGGCGTGCCCGACGCCGAACAATCGTGCAATGGGACGCGCTGCCGCGAGCGCCAGCGCGATCACGGCCAGGATGCGCAGCAACAGCAGCATGCGATTGCGCAGCTTCAGTTCGCGGCTGTGCTCCTGTTCCATGCGCGCCAAATAGCGCACAGCGGGAAAGTCGACCGTGCGGCCGATCTTTCGGCGCAACAGATGGACAAGCAACGGCACACCCGCCAGAACGGCGAGTGCGAGAAAGGCGGGGGCGAGAAACGCCATGTCGTAAACAGTTCAGATGCCGAGTCGATCAAACCATCGCGCCGCGTCCATTCACTCCGACGAGATGCCGCAGCGCGCGACCAAAGGGCTCGTCCGTATAGGCCAATGCATACCGCGCTCCGGCGCGCCCGAGCGCCTGGCGCCACTCGGCCAGGGCCTCCTGCACCGTCGTCTGATAGGTATGCCGCACATCACCGGGCGACGCCGGCACCTCGGCGCGTGACTCAGGATCCCGGTAGCGCGCTTCGCCCGAGTCGGGGAAGTCGCGCTCGGCCGGATCCATCACATGCAGCACCAGCACTTCGTGCCCACGGGCCCGCAGGGTGCGCGCGGCATCCGCCACCGGTTCGGAATCGGTGAGTAAGTCCGACAGCAGCACCACAAATCCCGGACGGCGGACCAGCTTGCCCGCCTGCAGCAGCGCGGGGGCAACCTGTGACTCCGCCCCCCCACCCGGCTCGCTGAACGCGGCCATCAAGCGGCGCCACTGGGTGCGGTGGGAACGCGGCGGAACCACGTCCCGCAGGCCGGCGTCGAAGCGGACCAGTCCAACGGCGTCCCGCTGCCGGAGCAACAGCAGCGCCATCGCCGAGGCCAGCCGTTCGGCGTAGGCCAGCTTGGTCAGTCGCGAAGGGTCGCCAGTCCATTGCATGGAGGCCGAAACGTCGAGCACGAGCATGGCCCGGGCATTGGTCTCTTCCTCGAACTGTTTGATGACCCAGCGATCGGCGCGCCCTGCGATGCGCCAATCGAGATAACGCAGGTCATCACCCGGCATGTAGGGGCGATGCTCCGCGAACTCAACCGAAAACCCCTTTCGGGGCGACCGATGGAGACCGGTAATGAAGCCGTCCACCACCCAACGGGACACCAGTTCCAGATGGCCCAGCGCCGCCAGGACGGCAGGGTCGAGTTGGTCGGCACGGGGTTGGCTCATGACTCAAGGATACGCGCAGGTCACCGATTTTGCGGCAGTCTTGTGACCAAGTGTTCAAGATTTTGGTCCCATTGACAGTTCTACCGGTGAACGTAGGTTGGCGAGCAGGTGTAACAGTGTGCCAACTGAGGACGCGTTTTGTAGCACTCCCCGCCCGTCTGCGGAGGTTCCCAATGGTCCAGTTCAGTATTCCCTCCCCCCGAAGCGCCGGCCTCCGGGCCGCCAGCCTCTCCCTCGCGATAGCCGTTGCGGCCAGTCCGCTGACAGCGCAGGTGTCGGTCACGCCCGTTTCCAATAACGAACGTGCCGTCCCGCAATTGCGAATCTTCGGTGTGAACAACGTGATGTCGCTGGCGCAGTGGCCCGGCGTTTCCATGAAGGTGGACGAAGAGTCGCACGTGGTCATGTTCGCGGTCACCCGTGGACGAGCCGACATTCCCATTCAGGTCCTGTCTCCGCGCCGCCCCGGACTCGAAACACGCATTCGAGGCGGTCGCACCATTCAGGCCCGTGCCCTCGACCGAAGAGAGCTGCTCCACCTCGTGAACTACGGGGAGGCCCCACTGGTCGTGGCCTTTGCCTCCCGGTCCAAGCCCGACCTCGAGCAGTTCCGCTTTGGTCCGGAGTGGGCGGACGACATGTTGCTCGACACTCTGGTCACGAGCCAGGAGGAGATGCTGCAGGTCTTGGGCAAGACGGTGTTCGGACAGGAAGCGGAGTTTTCTGTCGCCGTCGCCACCGCCCCGAATCCCACGCCGCTCAGCCGATTTGCCGAGTCCTGGTACTTCGACAACGGCTGCACCGGACAATCCAGCTACTACTGGCGCCGCTCGGCACTCGGCTGGTTTGGCGGCAGCATGTTCGACGACATCAACCCCTCGGTCCGCAACGCATTCGGCCTTTCGTTGTATGGCCGGTCGCCGTTCGCCTTTGGTATGGCGTTTGGCATGGGCTTCGGCGTGGGCATGCCGGCCATGTTCTATGGCTCCATGGTGTCCCTGGTCGCCCCGATCACCCTCGGTGGGCAATTCTGCACCGGATATCGTGTCGCCTGGTGGCCCAGTGTCCTGCCGCCGATCAACCGCCCGGTCCCTGTAGATACCACAGGCCTTCCGACGGATTCCTCGCGCACAGGGATTCCGGCCGTGCCGGCCTCACGTGCCGCCGACGAAGAACTGATCGCCCGGGGCCCGGCCATCCCGGTACCGTCGCCAGCGTTTGAACCGTCGGCATGGCGGCGTGGCGAGACCGGAAGCGAACGCCGCTTCCCAGCCGTGGTGGCGGAAGAGCGGCCCTGGAACACCACCCGAGCGCTGCCGAGCAGAGCGACAGGCTCGGAGTACGTGGGTGATGCCGGCAATCTCGAGGCTCGCCAGCGTGCCGGAGAGCGGCGGTACCAGCAGACGGAATGGAACCGGAACCGGGGGGTGTCAAACAGTGGCGGTGCCCAGGCGAGCGGGAACGCCTCGAACGGCAACGCGGCATCCCGTGCCCCGTCCCCTACGCGTGGCCGGGAGTTCCCCACGAGCGGCTCCGGTACCCCCGCTTCGGCGGGCGGCGCCCAAACGGAGGCACCGCGCCCGGCGCCGGCCCCCAGAAGTGACGGTGCGATCATTCCGCCAACGCCCGCCGGTCAGCCCGGTGGCACGCCCTGAGGGCTTTGCCGAAACCTGAGATTGGCCCACCGCCCCATCAGAGACCGATGGGGCGGTTTGCTTTTGGGAGGGAATTCCCAATCGGCGGACCGGCTCGATTAGCTTTCAGGGCTGTTCTTCCGTTCCCTATAAGCCGGACCTCCGTTGCATCTCAGTCACATCCGCAACTTCTGCATCGTCGCCCATATCGATCACGGCAAGTCCACGTTGGCGGACCGGCTGATCGAGAAGACGGGCACGCTGCAAAAGCGTGAAATGAAGTCGCAGGTGCTCGACACGCTCGACCTCGAGCGTGAGCGCGGCATCACGATCAAGCTGAACGCCGTGCGCATGAGCTATGCCGCCGGCGACGGGCAGTCGTACGAGCTGAATCTCATCGACACGCCGGGACACGTGGACTTCACGTACGAAGTCTCGCGCTCACTGGCTGCCTGCGAAGGCGCCATCCTGGTGGTCGATGCGTCGCAGGGCATTCAGGCACAGACGCTCTCCAATCTGTTCCTCGCCATGGACGCCGGGCTCGAGATCATCCCGGTACTCAACAAGATCGATCTGCCAGGTGCCGAGCCGGAACGCCGGCGCCAGGAAGTGGTCGACCTGATCGGCTGCATGCCGGAAGACGTGCTGTGTGTGAGCGGCAAGGAAGGCACGGGTGTGCCGGAACTGCTCGAGGAGATCGTGAAGCGTGTGCCGCCGCCGCGGGGCAACCCGGACGGTCCGACCCGCGCGCTGATTTTCGACTCGTACTACGACAAGTATCGCGGCGCCATTCCGAGTGTTCGTGTGGTCGACGGTGAGCTCCGCAAGGGCATGAAGATCACCTTCGGTGCGTCGGACAACGTGTACGAAATCGCCGAGGTGGGATACCTGCAGTTGCGGCAGGTGCCAGCCGAAGCGTTGCGCGCCGGTGAAGTGGGTTATGTGCTGGCCGCGGTGCGCTCGGTGCGTGAAACGCGTGCCGGCGACACCATTTTTGACCAGGACAATCGCGCCACCGAAGCGCTGCCCGGCTACCAGGAAGTGCGCTCGTTCGTGTTTGCCGGTATCTACCCGACCGACACCACGCAG
This sequence comes from Gemmatimonas aurantiaca T-27, assembly GCF_000010305.1. NCBI lineage: Bacteria > Pseudomonadati > Gemmatimonadota > Gemmatimonadia > Gemmatimonadales > Gemmatimonadaceae > Gemmatimonas > Gemmatimonas aurantiaca. The sequence goes on from NC_012489.1 coordinate 2,522,246, forward strand.
TATGAAACGCTGCGTGATGCGCTCGAGAAGATGAAGCTCAACGACGCGTCCCTGCAGTACGAGCCGGAAACGTCCACCGCGCTGGGTTTCGGTTTCCGTTGCGGCTTCCTCGGCCTGCTGCACATGGAAATCGTGCAGGAGCGCCTCGAGCGTGAGTACGATCTCGATCTCGTCACCACGGTGCCGAGCGTGGAGTACCACGTGCACAAGACCGACGGCACCACGATGTTGGTGGAGAACCCGGCCCTCATGCCGGCCGCCGTGGTGATCGATTCGGTGGAAGAGCCGTACGTGAAGGCCCGCATCATGTGCCCCACGGAGTACATCGGACCCATCATGACCCTGGGCACCGAGCGCCGTGGCCTCTACAAGAACATGCGCTATCTCGATACGGCGCGTGTGGAGTTCGACTGGGAGTTTCCGCTCGGCGAGATCATCCTCGACTTCTTCGACAAGATGAAGACGGTGAGCCGCGGCTATGCCTCCCTCGACTACGAGATGCTCGAGTATCGCGAGAGCGACCTCGTGCGCCTCGACATGCTGATCAACGGCGACGCCATCGACGCGTTCTCCGTGATCGTGCACAAGGACAAGGCATACGAATGGGGCCGCAAGGTGGCGGAAAAGCTCAAGGAGCTCATCCCGCGGCAACTGTTCGAAGTGGCCATTCAGGCCACCATCGGCCAGAAGGTCATCGCGCGTGAGACGGTGAAGCCCCTGCGAAAGGACGTGCTCGCGAAGTGTTATGGCGGTGACATCTCCCGTAAGCGCAAGCTCCTCGAGAAGCAGAAGGAGGGCAAGAAGCGCATGAAGCAGGTGGGCAGCGTCGAAATCCCGCAGGAGGCCTTCTTGGCCGTGCTGCAGGTCGACTAGTCGCGCACGTGGTCACCTGAGTGGTCACCGAAGTGGTCAGCGCCGTCCTGCAGACCAGTTTTCTGGGGGACATGGTCCTCACGACGCCATTGCTGGAACGACTGGCGCGTGAGGGCCCGGTGCATGTGGTGGCCACGCCGGCCAATGCCGGCGTCTTGGCCAATCATCCGGCGGTGGCCAGTGTCATTGTGTTCGACAAACGCCGCAGCGACGCCGGCTGGCGCGGGTTCGCCCGGGTAGCCGCGCGGCTGCGGGCCGTGGGCGCCAGCCGCGCCTTCCTCGCGCAGGGGTCGCTGCGCACGGCGGCCCTGGCGCTGATGGCCCGCATACCGGTGCGCATCGGATTTGATCGCTCGGCCGGTCGTCTGCTGTACACGCGTCGTGTGCACTACCGTGCCGAATGGCATCATGCTGCGCGGCTGTGGTCACTGGCCACAGCGGCGGACGCTCCTCACAGCGAGTCGGCGCCTGCATTACGTCCGTCCCTGTATCCAGGAGCGACCGAAGACGCGCAGGTCGATGGCCTTCTGCAGCAGGCGGGGTTGGACATCGACACGCCGTTGATTGCGCTCGCACCAGGCAGCGTGTGGGCAACCAAACGTTGGCCCCACTATCCCGATCTGGCAGCCGCGCTGCTGCAGCAACTGCCCTCGGCGGCGGCGGGTGCTCGGCTCGTCGTGATTGGCGCAGCCAGCGATGCACCACTGGCAGCGGCCATCGCCGAGCGCGCCCACGCCACACAGGGGCCGCCGGTGATCGATGCCACCGGAGCGCTGTCATTGTTGGGATCCGCAGCACTGCTGGCACGGTGTCGTGTCCTGGTGACCAATGATTCGGCTCCCCTGCATCTCGCGTCGGCCATGAACACACCCACTGTGGCGCTGTTCGGGCCCACGGTGCCCTCGCTCGGATTCGGGCCATTGGCCGAACGGCAGGCCGTGCTGGGTGTGCACCTCCCCTGCCGCCCTTGTCATGCGCATGGTCCGCAGCAATGCCCACTGGGGCATTGGGATTGCATGCGCACCATGGCGCCGGACACCGTGCTGCGCAGCGTGCACACGCTGACCCAGCGCTGACCAGGCCGATGCCGACTATCTTTCCCGCTCATGCCTGAATCCCTTCCTGCAATGGTCACCCAGTACGCCGTCGGCGTAGATCTCGGCGGCACCAACATCGTCGTCGCGGCCATGACGCTCGACGGCTCGAAGCTGTTCGGACTGCAATCGGCGCCGACACTCGCGGCCGAAGGTGCGGACGCGGTCATTGCACGACTCGCCCGCATGGTGAACGAAACGATCGACGCCACCATGCAGGAAACCGGTGCATCGCGTGATGCGTTCATCGGCGTGGGAGTGGGTGCACCAGGCACAGTGGATCGCGCCACCGGGCGTGTCCTCAAGGCGCCCAATCTCGACTGGCACAATCGCGAACTGGCGCACCCCATGTCGCAGCTCACGGGCCTGCCCGTGCAGATCGACAACGATGCCAACTGTGCCACCTATGGCGAGTGGTGGCTGGGCGCCGCCCGTGGTGGCGTGAACGTCATCGGCGTGACGATCGGCACGGGGGTGGGCGGTGGCATCATTGTCGACCGCAAGGTCTATCATGGATCGAGCGACGCCGCCGGCGAGATCGGACACACGACCATCGACCTGAACGGCCGGCGTTGCGGCTGCGGCAACTATGGCTGCCTCGAGGCGTACGCGTCGGGCAGCGCCATTGCCGGACGCGCGCGCGAAGCCCTCACGAACGACGAGTCGTCGATGCTCCGCACGATGGTGGATGGGGATCTCACGCGCATTACGGCGGCGGTGGTGTACGAAGCCGCTGGCCAGGGCGATGCCGTGGCGTTGGAGATCGTGCGGGATACTGCACGGGTGCTGGGCGCCGGCCTGGCCAATCTGCTCAACATCTTCAACCCCGATGTGGTGGTCATCGCCGGCGGTGTTACCCAGGCGGGCGATGCCCTATTCGAGCCGCTGCGCAAGGAAGTGCGTCGACGGGCGTTCAAGAGTGTGTCCGAGCGATGCCACATCGTCCCGGGCACGCTGCCTGGCACGGCCGGCGTCGTGGGTGCCGTTGCGGCATTCATCGCCCAATCCACGGGCCATCCGCCGGCCTGACCGGCGACGCCTGATCAGCGGCCGCTGCGCCCCGCGCATCGTGGCACAACCGGGATTTCCATGAGTGGTCGCAAGCAGCGCCTCGGCGTGATCGGCTCGTTCGTGTGGGACGTGCTCCACGGCCGCGATGGCCGCAGTGTGCCGATCGAAGAATGGGGTGGCATCACCTATTCCCTTTCCGCGCTCGATGCCGCGCTCCCGGAGGACTGGGAGATCGTGCCCATCGCAAAGGTCGGCAATGATCTCGTCGATCGCGCCCGTGTGTTCTGTCGTTCGCTCCGCCGCATGGCTCCCGACATCGAGCTGATCGGCGTGCCGTATGCCAACAATCGCGTGGAGTTGCGGTATCTCGACGATGAACGCCGCAGTGAACACCTCACGGGCGGTGTGCCGGGATGGAACTGGCTCGGGCTCAAGCCCGTGCTGGAGAGTGCGCAGGTGGACGCGTTGTACATCAATCTGCTGAGTGGCTGGGAACTCGATCTCGAGACCATGCAGCTCATTCGCGCGCACTTTCGCGGCCCGATCTACTGTGACCTGCACATGCTGGTGATGGCCGTGCAGGCCGATGGGCTTCGGGTGCCGCGTCCGCTGCCCAATGTGGCTGGCTGGTGTGCCTGTTTCGATGTGCTGCAGGTCAACGAAGATGAGATGGCGCTGATGGCGCCCGACTCGATGGCATTGGCCGCGACCGCACTGGCGGCCGGGGTGTCACTGCTGTGCGTGACACTGGGCAAACGGGGGGCCGCGTATTTTGTGGCGCCGGGATTTGAACGTCTGCCCGACCTCCCCACTCGCAGAGGTCACAACGTTGCGCTCTCCACATCACCACGGGGCGGCGCGGGCGCCTTTGGTGCGGTGCGCACCGCGCTGGTTCCAGCGGAAATCGCCCGCGTGGACGGACCGGGCGATCCGACCGGGTGTGGTGATGTCTGGGGCGCAACCCATTTCTCACGGCTGCTTGCCGGTGATATGTTCACTGAGGCGATGGCTGCCGCCCATCGAGCGGCGGCGCGCAACGTCGAACATCGCGGAGCCTCGGGGCTCGCGAATCATCTTCGCGGAGAACTCAGCACCACGTGACCACCGTCATCAGTGTGCCGCATTCACTCGACGAACAGAGTTTCGAGCAGGTCGTCGAACAGCTGGCGCCAGTGCCTGAGGGTGAGAAGATCCTGGTGGACGCGCGTCATGCGCGTTGGGCATCTCCGTATGGCCTGACGGCGCTGCTCTGTGTTGCCCAGTCACGCGGAGAGCGCATGAGCTTCGCCGTGCCGGAAGCCGCCGACACGCTGTCGTACTGGTCACGCACCGGATTTTTCCGCTATGCGGCCGAGTTGTACGATCTGCATGGTGCGGTGCCGCGCGAGCGCGAAGCCCATGAGAGTGATGTGTTGCTCGAGATCACGCCGATCACACAAACGGAAGATGTGCACGGTGTGGTGGGACGCATTCATCAGAAGGCGGCGGACATCCTGCACGGCCAGCTCAATCTCGAGACTGCGGCAACGGGCGCATTTGGCCTCACGCTGAGCGAGGCCTGCCAGAATATCGTGGAGCACGCCGAGTTGGGTGGATGGGTCGCGGTGCAGACCTACAAGTACGCCCGTCGATTGGGCCGTCGCGTGGTCGTGATCGCGGTGTGTGATGCTGGCATTGGCTTTCGCAAGTCGTTGGAAAGTTCACCGACCCATCGCCGCAGCGATCGCTGGGATGATGCAATGGCACTCGAAGATGCGGTGCTGCGTGCCGTGAGTCGGCATCGTTTCCGTGACAACGGGCGCGGACAAGGCATTGCCGGCATCCGTCGCTTCATCAGCCGGTGGAACGGCAAGCTCACCGTGCGCAGTGGTTCGGCGCGCATTGCCATCACGCCGGATTGGGACGAGGATGTGCCTCTCACCGAATCGCTGCCCTACTTCCCGGGTTCGCAGATGCAGGTGATTGTGCCGGAACGGTTGGCGGATGCCGCTGATGCTGCCCGCGGACTGGCAGGCCGGTCAACGGCAGCCCCGCGTGCCCGCGGCCGGAGCGGCCGATGAGCATGCACATCGACGTGGGCACCGTGCTGCGTGGCACCGTGTGTGACCTGTACTCGAATCTCGTCACCCGCCCTACCGGTGCCGCCGTCCGTACGGCCATCGAACAGCAGGTCAGCGAGTCGCCGCGTCCAGAAGTCACCACCATCGATTTCTCGCAGGTCAACCTGCTGGATTTTTCGTGCGCCGACGAGATTGTCGCGAAGCTGTTGCTGCGGTACACGAGCGATGATGGTCAGCCGGGCTATCTGACGTTCCGTGGCATCCATGACGGCCACATCGATCCCATCGAGACCGTGCTCGAGCGGCACGCACTGGCGTTGGTCTCGTGGCACGAAGGCGAGGCTGAACTCTTCGGGCATGTGGAAGAGGTGGAACGCGCGCACTGGGATGTGGTATGTGACCATGGCCCGCTGACAGCCGAAGACGTCGCGCGCATGCTGCACGTGGCTGCGCCGGCGGCACGCCAGCAACTCGACTTGCTGGTCCGTCGCCGTTTGTTGATGATTCGGGAAGATGACTGCTATGCCGTGCCGGGCACGGTGCGAGGGACGCCATGACGGACCCGAAGGACGGACCGATCGGCTCCAGAAAGCTGGGGATGTTCAGCGGCTTTGCGCCGCCGCTGCAGGTGGTCGGGTATATCGCCACCAAATTGCGCGACCCGGTGCGCGGCCCGTTGGTGCGCATGCGTCCCGACGATGCGCTGGTGCGCCTGGTGAGTGAAGGAGAGCTGGTACGCGTCGTTTCAGAGCGTCGCTCCGAACTCGCGGTGCTCGAGCTCGACGAATCGCTCCCACGCGGAGGCGTCGTGCTGCGCGATGTCGCGGGCGCCGCGCTGTCGGAGATCATCAGGGTCGTGCGCATCGATACCGATTCCCGGCCCCGGTCCCGTGCCTGACACCCTGTCGCGTCGTCTCGCCGACCTCGAGGGTGCCGAAGCTGCCCTGGTTCTGGCGAGCGGCATGGCGGCGACGACCTGTTCCATCCTCGCGTTGTTGCGCCCCGGCGATCACCTGCTCGCCAGTAGCCGCATCCGACAGAGCACCCGATTGTTGCTGCAGCAGGAACTTCCTGCCCTGGGCGTGGCGCTCTCGTTCATCGACCCGCGCGACACCCGAGGGTGGCGGCGTGGACTCGAGCGCACCACACGGGTGCTCCTCATGGAGACGCCTTCCATGGAGGACGCGCAGCCGGTGGATTGCAAGCCGCCTCGCATGCTGGCGCGCGAGTTGGGCATTGCCCTGCTCGTCGACAGCACGGCGGCCTCGCCGGTGTTGTTCCGGCCCCTCGAACATGGCGCGGATGTCGTCATTCATGACGCCGCCTTTCTGCTCGATGGCGCCGGTGGCAACGCGGTGGGTGTGGTGTGCGGGTCCGAGGGGGTGATCGAAGAAGTGCGCGCGAAGATGCTGACCTGGGGCGCCGTGCCGCATCCGGCCGCGCTGGCCCAGCTCGATCGGGAACTCGACACCCTCGAAGTGCGCGTCCTTCGACAGAGCGCCACGACATCGACCGTGGCCGGCTGGGCGACAACGCAGGCTGCGGTGTCCCGTGTGGATGTACCGGCTGGTGCCGATCCCGACGGGCACCAGGCTGGCAGCACCACGATGGTGTTGACGCTCGATTCGGTCGCGCGCGCGACCCGCTGTCTGGATGTGCTGATCGGGCGTGAAGCCACCCCGACCTCCGCGTGGCGGGGTACCCATGCCACTTATGCGGTGCGAGCGGAGGAGGCTTCGGCCATCCGATTGCATATCGGACTCGAGTCGCCGGCCCTGCTTACAGAACGTCTCGCCGAGGCATTGGCCTAGTGGCTGAATCATCGACGTCGGACATCGTGCGTGTCATGAACGTGTCCAAGGACTATGCACGATCAGGCACCGCCCTGCGCGACGTATCGTTCGAGCTGCGCAAGGGCGAGTTCGTCTTTCTGGTGGGTCACAGTGGCGCCGGCAAGAGCACCCTGCTCAAGCTGCTCTCCATGGCCGAGCGGCCCTCACTGGGTGAGGTGCGGGTCTCGGGATATTCCAGCTCGTCGATCACCACACGAGAGATTCCGCATTTGCGGCGGCGGCTGGGCATCGTCTTTCAGGATTTCCGTCTGCTCCCCGATCGCACTGCCGAGCAGAATGTGGCCTTTGCGCTCGAAGTGACGGGAACACCACATGCGCAGATTGCTCCGAAGGTGGCACGCCTGCTCACGCAGGTCGGGCTGACATCGCGCGCCACGGCGTATCCGCATGAACTCTCGGGCGGTGAACAGCAGCGTGTTGCCATCGCCCGTGCGCTGGCCAACGATCCGTTCCTGCTGCTCGCGGATGAGCCCACGGGCAATCTCGACGACCGTGCCACCCATGCCATCTTCGTGCTGCTTCGGGAGATCAATGCACGCGGCACGGCGGTACTGATGGCGACCCACAATGTGGGCATGATTCAGCGTTCCAATCTGCGCTTCCTTCAACTGGATCAGGGCGAGTTGCGTTTCGATGGCACCGACACGGCTCGTTTGCTGGCGGACATGCGGGGGCGTCGATGAGGCTCGCCTTCCGGGAGGTGCTGTTGGCCCTTCGCCGCGCCCCGTTGCTGGCGATGCTCGGCGTCGTCACCATCGCGTTCTCGCTGTTTGCCTTCGGACTCTTTGGTCTGGTAGCCATCAACATCCGGTCCGCACTGCGGGGCATCGAGGATCGGGTGGAGATCCGCGCGTTTCTCGTGGAAGGCACACGCGACGCGCAGGTGGAAGAACTCATCCGCGCCGTCGTCAACTTTCCTGAAGTCGCCGACGTGGGGTACGTCTCGCCCGACTCGGCGCTGCAACGCGCCCGCGCAGAGCTCGACGAATTCCGTGACGTCATGGAGGGCACGTTCCTTCCAGGGTCCGTGGAGTTGCGCCTCAAGGATGGCTTCCGGGATCCCGATCGGGTGCAGCAGCTCGCGCACAAACTCGAGACCTATCCGGTGGTCGATGAAGTCCGGTATGGCCGGGAATGGGTGGAGAAACTCTACCGCATCCGCAATATCGCCGGACTGGCGAGCACCGTCCTCGGTGCGGTATTCGCGCTCGTCTCCGTGATCATCATCGGGTCGACCATTCGTATGGCCATCCTCGCCCGGGCTCGGGAAATCGAGATCATGCGATTGGTGGGCGCCACGAACTGGTTCGTGCGGATGCCGTATCTGCTCGATGGTGCGATCAAGGGATTGCTGGGTGGTGGCCTGGCCGTTGTGCTGGCCTGGGGCACTGCGACACTCGTGTCGCGCAACCTGATGGCAACCACCTTCTTCACCGGTGAGCAGGTGATGCTGGGCATCTTCGCCGGTGGCATGCTGGGCCTGGTGGGGAGTTGGCTTTCGGTCGGCCGACACCTGAGCCAGGTGTGGCGCGAGTCCTGATGCGATCGTTGGCGCCTGCACTCGCTGCCGGTGCCTTCGCGTTGCTCGTGCCACTCACGGCCGTCAACGCGCAGGCCGCTGGCAGCACCCAACCGCCTCAGAGCGCCGAACAACGCCTGCGTCTGCAGCAGACGGAACTGGACAAGCTGCGCCGTGAACGCGGTGACCTCGAAGCCCGCATGAACGAGCTGCAGCGTTCCGCGCGCACACTCACCGAAGAAGTGAACAACCTGGAAGCCCAGCGTCAGACCACACGTCGGCTCGTGGAGGCACTGGATCGTCAGCTCGGCACCATCAATGAGGAAGTCACGAAGGCCGGCTCCGGACTCGTGAAGGCCGAAAGAGAGCTCGGCGACAAGCGCTCGGCGCTCCAGCGTCGCATGGTGGAGATTTACAAACGCGGCAGCCTGTACGACGTGGAGGCGATGCTGTCGGCGCACTCCTTCGCGAGTCTGGTGGCGCGCTACAAGTATCTGCACGAGCTTGCCTTGCGGGACCGGAATCTCGTGCGGCGTGTGGAAGGACTGCGCGACCAGATCATCAATCAGCGCATGCTGCTGGTGCGGCTGCAGGATGATGTGGAGCGCAATCGTCAGGAGAAGACGCGGGAAGCGCGCCGTCTCTCCGACCTCGAGAATCGCCGACAGCGCAATCTGGTGGCGGTGCAGAAGTCCACCGCGCAGACCCGCGCACGTCTGCAACAACTGGCGCGCGATGAGTCGCGTATCGCCGGCGCCATCGCGGCACTCGAGACGGCGAGACGGCGCGCCGAGATGGCGCCAAACGCCCGCCCGTCGGCCCCTTCGTCCATTCGCACGTCGGATCTCGGCAAGCTGGATTGGCCGGTGGACGGGACTATCCTGTATCGATTCGGACGTGTGGTGAACGCCAACAACACCACGACGCGCTGGAATGGCATCGGTATTGGTGCCAACACGGGCTCCGCCGTGAAATCCATTTCGGCAGGCGAAGTGGTGTTGGCCGATAACGTCGGCACATACGGACCCACCGTGATCGTGCAGCACGGTGGTGGTGACTACTCCGTGTACGGCTCGCTGCAGCGCATCGATGTTCGTAAGGGACAGCAGGTCACCAAAGGTCAGGTACTCGGCACGGTTGGCGATACCGATCCGGAGCTGCCGCCCCACCTGCATTTCGAGATTCGGCCCAAGGGTCGCGCCGTCGATCCGCTCGAGTGGCTGCGCGGGCAACGGTGAGCCCGGCTGCCAAGCGGGCCCCGGCAGGCAAAGCACCGCTGTTGGATGCCCCCATCGTGCTCGACGCGGGCGATGCGAGTCAGGATCGCGGTCCACTCGGTGCGCACATGTCGGTGGCTGGTGGTTCGTGGGAAGCCGCGCCACGCGCCCGTGAAGTGAGCGCGACGGCCATGCAGATCTTCACCAAGCAGGCCAATCGCTGGGCCGAGCGTGAGGTGGACGCTGTTGAGGCGACCCGCTTCCGTGAGGCGCTCAGCGCGACCTCTGTACGATGGTGTTGCGCACACGACTCCTACCTGATCAATCTGGCCTCGCCCATGCCCGAGTTGCGCGAGCGTTCGGTGTTGAGTTTTCGGGCCGAGCTGCGCCGCTGTCATGCGCTGGGCCTCGATGCACTGGTATCGCACCCTGGCAACTTCATCGACGACCGGCCAAGCGGCATCGCCCGCAACGCCGACGGGATTATCGAAGCGCTGGAGGCGGAGCCGGGCCCGACCCGCCTGCTCATGGAGCTCACGGCTGGTCAGGGAACGGTGCTCGGCTCCACCTTCGAAGAAATGGCCGACCTGTTGTCACGGATCCCATCTGCCTTGCGGGGGCGTATGGGTGTGTGTCTCGACACCGCGCACGTATGGGCGGCGGGTTATGACCTGATCAATGCTTACGACGACATGTGGACTCGCTATGCCGACACGCTGGGCTTTGCATCGCTGGGTTGTCTTCACCTCAATGACTCCAAAGCGCGCCTGGCGTCGCACCTCGACCGACACGATCTGATCGGTGAAGGCAGCATTGGTGCGGACGTGTTCCGTCGCATCATGACCGACGAGCGCCTGACGCATGTTCCCAAAGTGCTTGAGACCCCCAAAGGCGACAGTCCTGCCGAGACGGATGCGCGCATGCTGCATCGTCTGCGCTCGTACGCGGCGGGGTTGTAGTCGGCCAGCTTTGGTGTGGGTGGAGACATTTGGGGGCGCCCCTTCGGGGCGCGGTACCTGCAGGATTGGCCAACGAATAAAGGCAGGATTGATCTCGGTAGACGGCGCATTTGCTGCGCACAACGGAGATCAATCCTGCTTCTTAAATTGTGTTCGATCCTGCAGGTATCGCCGCCGCAGGCGGCCCCTCCAGGCCACCCGCGGCTCCCCAACTATCAGTACAACACCTTGTACACCAACGCGATGTTGCGCCCCGGATTGTAGGCGAACCGCTTGATGCGGCTGGTGGCATCGCGATACTGCTCGTCGAGCGCGTTGTCCAAACGCAGCGTGACCGAGTGCACCTGCCGACCGGCCAGTGTGAACAGCCAGCTCGCGTTCAGATCGAGCAACGTGTAGGCGTCGGTGGCCACATCGAGTTCGTCACCGGTCACACGGTCCTGCGCAAACACGCGGCGCACATCGCCACCCAGCGAGACACGACCATTGTCGTAGCGCAACGAAGCACCGAGGCGGCCGGCCGGGATGTAGGGCAACACATCATCGCTGCCACGGATGGACGCCCGGGTATAGTCACCCATCAGGCCGCCCACAAAATGATGCACCAGCTTCGATTCCACCTGCCCTTCCACACCAGCCAGCACGGCATCCCGCCCCGCGAACGTCACCGACGGCACGGCCTCACCATCCACCACCACTGGCGTGGCCAAGGCAACCGGCGTGATGTAGCCATCGATGCGATTGTAGTAGCCATTGAACTGCGCGAACACACGCGACGACTGCGCACGCAGGCCTGCTTCGAGGCCAGTGCTCTGCTCCGCCTTGAGATCGGGATTGCCTACATCGTAGGTACCCACCGCAGCATGGAAACCATCGGCATAGAGCTCTTCCACCGCCGGGGCACGGAAACCACGTGACGCATTGGCCGACAGCGACACCCCCTCGGCCACAGGTACGCTCAGACCGATCGATCCGGCCATGTTGTCGAAGTTCCGTGTGCGCGGTGCACCGAACCGCTCTGCCTCGGCCCCCGGGTTGGTTTCGATGGTGAAGCGATCGTAGCGCGCACCCAACTGCAACCGCGGCGCATGATCGGCATCGGGGTTGCGGGTGATCGGAAACTCCTGGAACACGAACGCCGCGAGATTACGATTGTCCGCCGCCGGCGTGAACGCTTCTTCACCCACCGGCGCGTACTGCCGGAAGATGCCCTGCACGCCGAGGGCACCCGCCGCACGGCCGAAGCGGGTGCGCGCGGTGATGTTGGTGGTCTGCGTGCTCAGGTTGAAACGTGTGCCCACCTCACCACTCTCTTCGATTTCCGAGTGACGATAGGACTGCACGGTCTGGTCGACCTTGATCGTCGGCAGCGCCGTCACGCCGGTGTTGAGCGTCCCCTGCAGGGATCCCACGCGACGCAGGCCATCGATGCGCACCCTGCCGTGACCATGCCCCTCTTCATGGTCTTCTTCACCATCGTGATCATGGTCGTGGTCATCGCCGGCATCGTACGGCAGGCCGTACTCGAAATTCATCTGCCGATACACGCCGCCCAATGAGAGCTTCGTGCCGACATAACCACCACCCACCGTGAAGTTCTGCGTGCTGCCGCTGGTATTGAGCTGCTTGGCACCGCCGCCAACGCGGGTATCGGTGAAGTCGCGCAGTCCACCACGTGCCGTGAGCGCAAACTGCGACCCGAGGGGGAGCGTCAGCCCCACACCACCCACGCCACCGGGTGTGGCGGATTCACCCTGGCCCAGCAGGTAACCGGAGGCCTTGGTGGGGATGCTGGTCGGGATGTCATTGGAAATGACGTTCACCACTCCGCCCAGGGCGTTGTTGCCGTACAACAGGGAGGCCGGGCCGCGAATGACCTCGATGCGTTCGGCGCTACTGGGGTCGACCGCATTCATGTGATCGGCCGCGGCGGACGACAAGTCACCCGTGCGCTCGCCATCCTGCAATACGAGCACCCGTTCACCCGTGAGACCGCGAATCACGGGCGTGGACGCCATGGGACCATTGAAGCGCGCCGCCATGCCCGGCTCTTTCGACAAGGTCTGACCGATGGATGTGCTGAGGGCGCGCTGCAGTTCTTTGCCTCCCAATTGCACCGTGGCCTGGGTGACATCGAGCGGATCGCTGCCGGTGGGCGTCGCCGTCACATTGACGGAGCTGAGGCGGACCGTGGCTACGTGCATCACGATGGAAACCCGCACATCGCTGCCGCTGGACGCGACCGTGACCACTTGGTGAGCGCTGGCATAGCCGATGCGCACGAGATCGAGATGATAGGTGCCCGAGGGCAGCCCGCGCAGCGCAAACTCGCCGCGTTCGTCGGTGAGTGCCGAGCGATTGCTACCGCTCGCGACCACCTGCACGTTGGCCAGCGGGGCACCGGCAGAGTCCTTGACGACCCCCAGCACCGATGCGCTTTGCGCCGCGAGGGGAGCAGCGGCCAAAGACAGGGCACCGAGGACCAGCCCCAGCGCCAATACGGCAACACGAAGCAGCGCCACGCGGCGCGCTTCCGTGATGCGGAAGAACGAGCGAACCATGATCAATTCCACCTGAAACGTACGGAGTGAGCGACATGCGCTGTGTGCACGTCGAAGCACTGGCAGGCGGTGCGCCTGGCAGTGAAAAGCTCAGCTCTGCAGTACGGGAGGTGCGCGACTGGCGGTGGTCGCTGTGACGGACGCCGGTCGCGAGACGACCTGGGCGCACGTGGCAATGGATGCCTGCCTGGACGCTGGCACACCCACATGATGGGCAGCCGGCCGGGCCATGGGCGTGGTGGCAATGGCACACAGCACACAATCGTGGGCGTGCACCACCACGCATCCTGAACCAGTCTCCGACTCGATATGGGCGTACGCCACACGTCGATCGATGCTCCAACTGTCCGCGATGGCCGCCGTTGCCGGTGCAAGCACCTGCAGGCAGGCCAGCACGAACAGCAGTCGCCGCAATCGCGGGAAGCGTTCGAAGCCCCTGAGAGTCTGGTTCATCACGTCAAACGTTGTCGAACAGGAGTGAGCACGCAATGGGAGGTACCCGCTTGAGCACAGCCTGTTGCTTCGACATGTTTCGCACTTCAGCTCCACTTCGTCCCGAAGGTGAGCCGAAGATCAGCACGTGACGCTCGCGTCACGTTTCCTACCTTTCGTCGGCTACTCAATTGTGATGCCCCGTCGCGCTCCTCCAGCGCGCCGTCGGTATCGCTGTACGCTTTCCGTGAGGGTCGCATCATGGCGACGCAGCTTACACCGTCCGCTCCCGTTCGCGAGAGCGCCGCTGGCCTTGCGCCACAGGGCATCACGCCCAAAGGCACCGTGCACTGGAACTTCGTCGCACCGGAGCTCATCGAGGCGGCCATCCGTCGCAACGAAGGCACGCTGGCCGACATGGGCCCGTATGTCGCCGTGACGTCGCCGCACACAGGCCGCTCACCGAACGACAAGTTCGTCGTGAAGGAAGCCGGCAGTGAAGCCGATGTGGATTGGGGTAAGGTCAACCAGCCCATCACGGCAGAGCATTGGAACACGCTGAAGAGCGACGTCAAGCAATACCTGAATGGCCTGGACGAATTGTTCGTGCAGGACCTGTACTGCGGCGCCGATCCGTCGACCCGTCTGAGCGTGCGCTACATCCTCCCCAACGCGTGGCATGCGGCGTTTGTGCGCAACATGTTCATTCGTCCTGCGGTCGAGGAGCTCGCGTCGTTTGCTCCGAACTTCACGGTGTATCACGCTCCGGAGTTCCAGGCCGACCCTGCCCGCCACGGCACGCGCACGGGCACCTTCATCGTGCTCAATCTCGCCGAGCGCACCATCCTTATTGGTGGCACGCGCTATGCCGGTGAGCTCAAGAAATCGATGTTCACGGTGATGAACTACCTGCTGCCGAAGCAGGGCGTGCTGTCCATGCACTGCTCGGCCAACATTGGCCCCGCGGGTGACACGGCGCTGTTCTTCGGTCTCTCGGGCACGGGCAAGACCACGCTCTCCGCCGATCCCGAGCGTGGCCTCATCGGCGACGACGAACATGGCTGGTCGCCGGAAGGCACGTTCAATTTCGAAGGCGGCTGCTACGCAAAGGCCATCAACCTCTCGGCCGAAGGGGAGCCCGACATCTACGCCACCACGCAGATGTTCGGCACGATCCTCGAGAACGTGGTGCTGAACCAGCCGTCGCGCACGGTGGATTTCGCCAATCAGAGCATCACCGAGAACACCCGCGCGTCGTACCCGTTGCACTACATCAAGAACCATGTGCCGAGCGGTCGCGGTGGACACCCGAAGAACGTGGTGTTCCTCACGGCCGACGCATTTGGCGTGCTGCCGCCGATTGCCAAGCTCACGCCCGAGCAGGCGATGTACTACTTCCTGTCGGGTTACACCGCCAAGGTGGCCGGCACGGAGCGTGGCGTCACCGAACCGCAGGCTACGTTCTCAGCCTGCTTCGGTGCCGTGTTCCTCGTGTGGCATCCCACGAAGTACGCCGAGATGCTGGGCGAGCTGCTCAAGCAGCATGGCTCGCAGGTCTGGCTGGTGAACACCGGCTGGAGCGGTGGTGCGTACGGTGTGGGCAAGCGCATGAAGCTCGGTCACACGCGCGCCATGGTGCGTGCGGCGCTCGACGGCTCGCTGGCCGGCGGCTCGTTCAGCACCGATCCGGTGTTTGGCCTGCACATCCCGCAGTCGGTGGAGGGCGTTCCGTCGGAAGTGCTCGATCCGCGCCGCACGTGGGCTGATGGCGCCGCGTACGACACGCAGGCGTCCAAGCTGGCCGGCATGTTCCGCGAGAACATCAAGAAGTTCGGCGAAGCGGTTTCGCCGGTGATCTTGTCGGCAGGCCCGCAGGGCTGACTCCACAGATTGGCAAGAATTGCCAATCCCTGATGCAAGAGCGGACACCGCAGAGCTGACTTCTGCGGTGTCCGCTTTTTTTAGTTCAGCACCTGAGTACCGCCATTCTCCAGGAGGCGAACATACTGGCCATTGGTGATTCGCAAGCCCTCGCTACTCCTGAAAGGAAAACTCCAGAGATAGTCCTTGGGGTGCTTCACATCGATGGCAAAGACCTTCCGGTTGAAGCGCGCGTTCACTTTGCCCTGGAGGGTGTGCCCCACGACCACCGCCTGCGCTCCCACCGCCCCCAGTGCCTGCTCGACCTGCTGCTGTGACAGGTCGGCCTTGAAGTATCCCCGATACCACGCCGGCCCTGTCGTGCCCGAGCGCAAGAAGGACTCGGTGGACACTGAAGCCGGACTGTAGTAGGGGGTGCGGTAGCCGGCCCGCACAATGCGATTGATGTCATCGACCGACACCCCGTGCTTCGGAATATCGGGATGCAGGCCGCCATGCACGAAAGCCACGCCATTGATCACTTCCAGTACATTTTTCGAAGCCAGCCAACGGCCCAGGAGCGCTTCGTCATCGAACAATTGGTCCTGCCGTTTCCCCAGAATGCCCGCGATGTGAAAGTACTTTTCGTTGGCCGTCTGATAGTTCGCCTGCAGACTCTTGATCTCGTGATTGCCAATGATGAAATGCACCGTGCCACCAGATTTCCGGGCAGACTGTTCGAGCTGATAGGCCGCCCACAGCACCTGTGTGGTCGAAGCACCGCGATCGACAAAATCACCGACCAGCACCAGATGCCCCTTGCCGAACGTCCAGTTGAACTGTGCGTCCGCCACCTTGTGGGCCACGAGAATCCGACGGAATGCTCCCAGTCCGCTTTCGATATCGGATATGGCCACAATGGGTTCCCCATCATTGTACGTGGCAACTGGCGTCACGATATCGCGCGTGAGGTTCACGGCAAACGCACTACTGTCGGCTGGGAAGCCCACCGTGATCGTCGAGTCTCCTCCCGCAACGATCGCTGTGGTGTCGACATGGAATCCCTTGTCATTGTCACCACGAATCACGTGGACAAAGAGCTCGTCGTTCCGGAGAAAAACATGTGTTTCTCCCTCCAACTGATAGGCCAGCCTGTTTTCAAACAGGTGCGCATCGGCGCCGATCAGCACCCCGAAGGTGACAAGTGCGGCCATCAGCAGGCTGAACGTGACTCCGAAGTGCTTGAGATTGGTCAGCACGAGGGATGCGTACCGACGCCGGGGCCCGGTGGTGGCGGAGGCCATGGTTTCGCTGAGTGTCGAAAGAGCCGCGAGGCGGCCGAAGAGAAATGCTCAACCGTGATCGGTACGAGCGGTAGGCGGCGAAGTTTCGTCGTCCACCATCATGTGAATGCACAGGCAAAACAAACGGGAGGCTCAGGACATCGTCCCGAGCCTCCCGTTCATCGATTGTGCAAGCGTCATCCGCGCGAAGCGCGCGATCTTCAGTTCAGCTTCACGGTTTCGAGAAACACTTCGCGGCCTTCGCGCGCCTGCAGGAAGATGACACCATTGGGCCCGAAGCCCACGATCTGGCGTCCACCGGGCAACTTCACACGGTGCGTCAGCTTGCCTTCGGCGCTGATCACGTCGTACACGAGCGGCGGCAGGTTGGCCATGTTGGGCATCAGCCCCATCATGCCACCCGGCGGGCCCTGACGCGTACTGTCACGCGGCGCACCAGGCGCTCCCGGAGGACCACCAGGTCCACCAGGACCCATCGGTCCCATGCCAGGCCCCATGCCACCACGGCCACCCATCACCGACTGGGCAAGCTGCGCGGACAGGTTGGATGTAGACGGCACCACCCACAGGTTGCCCGCGTTGTCGGCAATGCTCGATCCCTGACGGATGGGCGGGAAGTAGTCCGGCAACTTGTCCGCACCGATCGGTTCGAACTGCATACGGAAGCCACCGCCACCACCGGCGCCACCGCCTGCACGCTCTGAGGCCGCCTTGGCAATCGTGCTGAGGGAGTCGACCATCTTGGTCTTCTCTTCGTCGCTGATATGCTTCCAGTCGAACGGCAGCTTGTCGGAGGCCGAGTGCGTGCCATCCGGACGATAGTAGTCCACGTGATAGTCGAGCACGCGCATCACGGCCACCGTGCCATCGGCCAGCAACGCCCAATCGTCGCCCTGCGGCAGCGGATTGATCTTCATGGTGAGACGCGTTGAGCCGTCTTCACCACGCGTCATCTGCGTTTCGTTCTTCGGCACTTTCACGAACGCCACCGTGTCGGCCTTGCGGGTGTCGAAGTCGACACGCACGATGGGCACGGAATCAGGCTGATTGCCGGGATTGAATCCCCGTGCGCCGGGACCTCCGCCCTGGCCACCTTGGCCTCCCGGACCACCGGGCCCGCCACCAAATCCGCCGCCGAATCCACCACCACCAAAGCCGCCACCACCGCCTGGCGGGCCGCCGAAGCCACCGCCGCCACCACGGTTGCCACCGCCCTGACCGCCCGGTGCGCCCTGACCGCGGTTGTTGTTGTTCCCACCCCGGTCATTGCCGTTGCCAAACATCGCGCCGCCCGGGCCACCAGCAGCACCCTGACGGTAGTACAAGCGACCCTTCGCATCGAAGGCGTGCGAACCAAGGTTGGCATTCGCCAGCGCATTGATGTCGTTCGTGCGCGGAGACGCCATGACCCGCAGCGTGCGACCGCGTCCATCGATGACCACCAGCGACATCGTCGACGCGTCCACCACGATCGTGGAATCACCGAGATACGGCATGAGTCCCAACGGACGCATCCCGTACGGCATCAGTCCCCCCGGTGCCGTATCGGCCACCACGATGGGATTGGCGAGCGACGCATCGAACTTGATGAGGCGACGACGCTGCGTGTCGTTGACGAAGATGGAACCATCCGAGAGCACGCGTACCGACGTGGCGCCACCGAGTGGCTGCGCCGTGCGTGCCACGACCGCCGACACATCACGCACCGGCACATTCACCGCCGGCGCAGCAGGTGCCGCGGCATCTTGTGCGCCAACGCCTGCCGGCACGAGGGCCGCGAGCAGCACACCGACACTGCTCCAGCGCGCCGCGCGTCCAACCAGCGAATCGATCATGAGAGTTTGCATAGGAGATATCCTCTGGTCGTCGTGATCAACGCCCACCACCGAAGCCACCGCCGCCACCGAAGCGATTGTCACCGCTGGTGCCGGAGCGAAGCCCCTGGAGGTTGCGCTTGTCCATGAACGTCACCAGCGCGGTCGGCAGGATACGGACCTGCTCTTCCGACAACATGTTGCGAATGCCAGGGGCCACGGCGATCAGCAGATCCACCGCGTCTTCACGGGCCCGACGATAGCGACGATACGCGTCGGCATGGCTGTACTGGTCCGGCAGATCGACGAGGAAGCGCGACACCGGCGTCCAGATGCTGTCGCTCTTGAGCAGATACCAGCGATTCAGCGTGGCCAGGCTGTCGGCCTGCTTGCGCGTGAGCTTGAGCGTATCGGCCTGGAAGAGCAACTGCTGCATCGGGTTGATGAGGCCACTGCTGGCCGTGTTGCGAAGCTGCTGCAGCGACGGCTTGTTGCCCGGGCGCGTACGGCCGCGGTCGAGCTGCTGCAACAACTGCTGCTGTTCACGCGACGGACCCACATCGAAGTTCACCGAGAGCGTGATGGAGGTCGGCGCGGCACGCTGTGTGGTCTGCTGCGGACGCGTCGAACCAAAACGCTCGTTCACTTCATACTTGAAGGTGTTGGTGAGCGGATCGAAGCCGCGCACGAACAGCAGTGCACCGTTGTTGCCCGGGTTCGGCGTCGCGCCCCAACCCTTGAGGCCATCTTCGCCGTTGATCAGGCGATCGATGCCGTTGAGCGGATTCGAAATCTGCAAACGGATGTTGGCACGCTGCGGCAGGCCGAGCTTCAGCGAGTTGAAGGACACATTGAGATTGCCCGTCATCTGCCACGGCCCGGTGCACGAATTGCGACCGGCGAAGCCGCCCATCTGACTGCGCAGGCACTCCACGGCTTCGCGGGTGCCGGTGTTCAGGAAGTTTTCGAGGCCCGCCTTCAGCGCCGGATCCGACACCGTGCTCGGATCGTAGATGAACGCCCGATCGTTGCCGTAACTGTCGCCGTTGATGTCCTGGTTGATCGTCGGCGTGTAGTTCACACCCGAGCGGAAGTTGCCGTTCCAGGAGATGCGGATGGCATCGAACGCGTTGTAGCTCAGCGAGTACTGGATCTGGTGGCGCGAGAAGAACGTGCCCTTCGACCATTCGATGCCGATCGGCGCGCCGACCGTGCTGTTGAAGCCGAGGAACTGTTCGCGCACATCGGACAGCACGTACGACAGGCTCCAACCCCACTTGGAATTGAACACCATCGGGCGGATGCCCACGTTGAGCTGCTTGCTTTCGGCCTGTAGGTCCGACGTCTGCGCCGTCACGCGGCCATACGCATCGACCAGTCGCGCTTCACGCCACGCCACCTGGCCGGTGCTCGCCACAATCGCGCCGGGCGTCACGTAGATCGGGCGACCGTTTTCGTTGGCCAGCGTGAACTGCTGGTTGTTCGGGAAGTTGAGGTCGATGCCACCCTGCTGCCGCTGGTTGCGCGACATCGTGGCATCCACGTTCAGCATCACCCGGTTGCGGAGCATGGCGCCCTGCCAGCCGAGGTTACCACGGATGGAGCGCTGTGCCCGGTAGTCGGGAACGAAGAGCACCACGTTGGGCGCACTGTTCGAGAACACCGAACCGTTCGTGCCGTCAGCGCAGGTGCGCGGAATGTTGTTCGGGTCGGCCGCAAACGACTCCCAGTTCGGGATCGGCGTCGCTTCACCCACGCAGGTGAGCTGCTGCAGACCACTCGGCAAGCCGGTGTTGTCGATCGCATTGGAAATGAGCTGCGTTCCCGGCGTATTCTGGAACACGCCCACACCACCACGGATGACAGCGCGCGGCGCGCGGATCATGCCCGGCAACAGGGCCATCTGGTCAGCCTGACCAACCGTCCACGAGAAGCCCACACGCGGGCTGACGTAGAGACGATTCGGCACTTCGGCATTGTCGTAGTCGAACTTGGCCAGCACGTCGGCGTTGGTCTGCGGTCCCGCGGAGAAGCGGTTGCCGTCAACACGCACACCGTACTGGATCTGCAGGTCATTGATCGGCCGCCAGGCATCACCCAGCGACATCGCGCCGATCATCTGGCTGCCCGTACGGGTGCGCGGCGACAACAGACGCGTGAACGACGCCGGCAGATTGGCCTGCAGGTCGGTCAGCGAGTTGTAGGAGTAGCTCCCGTACTCGTTGAAGTTGAACAGGTTCGAGAAATCATCGCGGCGGAACTCGGTGGTGAGTTTCACACGGTGACGATTGTCGCTCGAGAACCAGGACATCGTGTTGTTGCCGGCAATCGACGACGACGCGTTGGCGTTGTTCATCGCCTGGGCACCACCGAACTGCAGCGTGCTCACCGACGCCGAACCATCGGAAAGCTGCGAGTTCACACGCACCGAGCCGGAGGGGAGCACCAGGAACGGGCTCGCATCCGTGCGATTGGTGCTGTAGCCGACCGTCGTTTCGGTGAAGATGCCCTTCCATCCGAGCAGGCCGCTCTGACGGAGCTGGACGGCGCCGCCCCAGTTGGTGCGCTCACCATCGCGCGTGGGGGCCATGAGACCACCACCGCCAAAACCACCAAAACCACCGCCACCAAAGCCGAAACCACCACCAAAACCACCGCCGCCGCCAACCGGCGACGTGCGATTGAAATTGCCCGAGACCGTCAACGCATAGGTGTTGCCACGTGAGGAGCTCTGCGGGACGTAGTCGAAGCTGGTCAGGAACGACAGGCGATTGTTGATACGCTGTGGCGAGTACCCCACCACCGTCGTCGGCACCTGCTCGCCGCCGAGGATGTCGAGCAGGCGCGCCACCGAGTCACTCGCCACACCCGCCGTCTGGAAGCCGATGTCACTGGTGCTGAGCAGGGTCTGGAAATCCTGCAGGCGACGATCGAACTGGAAGGACGTATTGTAGAAGGCGCGGTCCATGCTGATCGGACCGGACGCGCCACCACCCACGGACATGTTCGTGTACTGCTGGCCGGTCGCAATACCCACGCGGTCGGCCCACTGCATCGGCGGGGCGATGAAGTTGGTGCTGAGGGTGCGACGCACGAAGTTCGAACCCGAACGCGTGCGGACCTGCAGTTGTCCACCGGAGAAACCACCGCGGGACACATCGTACGTGGACGTGGACAGCGACGTCATCACGGCCGCATCGCGCGGGAGCTGCGCGTCGCCGAAATTCAGACCATTGAGCTGAGCGTTGTTCTGGTCACCGCCCAACCCGAACACTGAGAAGGCGTCGGAGGCACCGTCGGCGCCGAGCAGCAACTGGACGCCGGGGATCGCCGAAGCCATCGCCGCCAGGTCACCCAACTGATCGACATTCAGGAAGCCAGCCGTTTCGTCGGACACGGCCTTTTCGGTACCGGACACATCGGACACCGTATCACTGCGCGACGCGGCAACCCGCTCCGTCACGTTCACGGCGTCCAGCGTGATAGCGGCCGGAGCCATACGGGCGTCGGCAATCAGGATTTCCTGATCCGCCGTGCGCTTGACCTGATAGCGACGCGGTCCAAGGCCGATACCGGAAAATGTCACCCAGTAGTCGCCTTCCCCGCCGGGGAAGGAAATCGTGTAGCGTCCGTTGCGATCGGTACGCGCGGTACGGCTGACATTGCCGCTGAGAGTCGTCGCGGTCACCAGCACGCCTTGAATGGCGAGGGTGTCAGTGCCGGTCACCCGGCCGCGGATGATATCGATCTGTTGCGCAAACGCCTGGACGCTGCTCACGAGCAGCAGCGCCAACGCGCCGATCAGATGTCGAAAAAAGGGCGTGGAAGTAGTCACGTCGCTTAGACGGTGGGCTTTTGCATTTGTTAACAGAACGGAGACCAACCCGGCGGTGAGCCGAGGTCCGGTTATAACCGCCATTTATGCCCATTCTCATCATTTCGTTGGGCCCAGTGCCGCGCCATTCGTCCCTGATGCCGAACCGCACAACGCGGGGACAGGCGCATTCTCCGAACTGAAATGACCCCTCGCCGATACCTTCGCCTATCTTTGCGCCATGGAAATCCTGCGCGATCCGCTTTGGAACAATATCCGCCTCGATCCCCTGGCCCTCGCGCTGCTGGAAACGCCGGTTCTGCAGCGGCTGCGCTACGTGCGCCAACTGGGTCTCGCGTTCCTGGTGTACCCCGGTGCCACGCATTCCCGATTCGAGCATGCTCTGGGCGCCTGGCACCTGGCCGGCCTGGCGCTGCGGTTGCTGGAGGAGCGCGGTGCACTGACCGGCATTTCCACCACCGAACAGCAGATCGCGCGGGCCGCGGCCCTGCTGCACGACGTGGGGCACTACCCGTTTTCGCATGCACTCGAAGAGATCGGCGTCACCGACCATGAGGAGGTCGCCAGGCCCCTCATCTCGGGGGGGGAAATCGGCGTCATTCTTCGCCAGCACCTCGGCGCCGATGCCCCAGCGGCCGTGTTCGCCCTCATCGAAGGACACAGCGACAGTCCGCTGCAGGGGCTGATCTCCGGCTCCATCGATCTCGACAAGATCGAGTATCTCAAGCGCGACGCGACCATGTGCGGGGTACCGTACGGCGAAATCGATGTGGACCGGCTGCTCAATTCGCTGGTCGTCGTCTCATCGCCCGATCACCCCCGTGGGGCCATCGGCGTACACGAGAAGGGGCTGTCGGCGCTCGAATCCCTGCTATTTGCCAAGTACCAGATGTATCGCAACGTGTACTGGCATCATGCGGTGCGCAGCGCGACCGCCATGTACAAGCGTTTGGTGGCCGTGGCCATCGAGACCGGTGCGGTAGCGCGTGATCGGGTGGCGCGATTCACCGATGAAGGCCTACTGGTGCACCTCGACACGCCGTCGCTCAACGCCGAAGCCCGGACCTTGCTCGACGCCATTCGTGTGCGACGCCTGCACAAGCGGGCCTATGAGCGGCCGGCGGCCACACTGGGCGAAGACGTGGGAGAGTGGATCGCCACCGACTACCGGCTCACGTACGCAGTGGAAAATGCTCTGGCGCGGGAGTTCGGTATGGCCAGCGGAGATCTGCTGCTCGACTTTCCGGCCAAGACCCAGATGCTCGGCGTGGATATCCCCATGCTCCGACGGGACGGCCGCGTACAACGGCTCACGGCAGAAGGCTTCGAAGGCGCGCTCAACCTGCCCCGTCTGAGCGACGAGCTCTATCAGTCCGCTCGTCGTCTGCGGGTCTTCACCGCTGGTCGGGCACCGGTACCGGCCGAACGCATCCTGCACATTGTCGGCCTCGATGCGGACGGTGTGCGTCGCGAACTGGGACTCTAGGTGACCAGGGCGCCTCAGGCGCCCCGTTCACACACCACGGCACCACGGCGCGCGGCTTCCATCATCTCGATCGTTTCGGTGACGATGGATTCGCCGCGGTTCTGTACATAGAACGCATTGATGCCGGCGCGGAGGGAATCCGAGGGCATCTTGGCGGCCCGTGAGCTGGTGGCCCATCCCCGGATGCCCTTCGGCAGTTCGGTGATGCATCCACGATCGTGCCCCGTCTCGTCGAGCAGGATGAACGTGGGCGTCGTCGCTCGGCCGTCGAGAGAACGGAAGCGTTCCTGCACCGCCTTGCCGGCAGTTGGCAGGACGATGCGCAGTTCGAGGCCCGGCACCTGTGACGCAAGCTTGGCCACATACGGCACCGAATTCATCGAGTCACCGCAACTGTCGATGGCGATGATCATGAGGTGCCAGGTGCCCCCCACGGCCCGCGCCCGGGCCACCAGCGCGTCGGAAACCACCGCGCTGTCGGCCAACCGCAACCACCCTTCACGCCGCGCCTTGGCGGCCGCCAGGAAATCCGGGAACGTCTGTCCGGACTTGAACAGCGCCAGCATGGAAGAATCGGGCAACATGCTGCTGGTGCGCATCTCGGCCCGCGGTCCCACGAGGCTGGTCGAGACGTCCTGAGGCCCACACGGCAGCGCCGCGCCGAAGCCCATCGCCTGCAGCGCCGGTGCGCACACCAGGGAACCCAGCAAGGCCGCCGTCACGCTCAGCGACCGAATGCCACCATCGGCGCGACGCGGGAGACAGGCCACAGTCTTGGCGAACGTCCGGGCAACGGTCATGGGATTCCGCGTGAGGGGGATGAGTCAGGGGGCGCCGAACGGGCCCTGCCATGTGCGTCTGCCAGCTTTCGGCCGATGCCGCGATAGAACGCCGCGTCGACCGGCTTGCCTTCCGCCTCGAGCGACAGGGCGCAGCGCTCGACGGCGTACAGGATATTGCCCAGGTAGAGCGACGCCAGACCGCCAACCGTCTCGTCGGACGTGGACATCTGTCAGCGGCGGAGAGGAGGCAGACGCAGGATCAGCCGCGCCCGACTGCGGCCTGCTCGCCCGTCTGACCGGTCAGCACATTGATCACCTGCACCACGATGGCCGTGATGTTGTCGAGCCCACCACGACGGTTGGCCTCGGTGATCATGGAATCGACCATGCGACCCGGTGTCTGCTTTGATTCGAGAATACGCTTGAGCTGCGGATCCTCGACCATGCCCGTCAGCCCATCGGAGGCGACCAGATAGAGATCACCGTTCCGGATTTCCCCGGTCAGGACGTCTGCCTCGACCGCCGCGTTGGCACCGACACAGCGGGTGATGACGTTGCTGTAGGGGTGGTAGCGGGCCTGTTCCGGGGTCAGGAAGCCGGCGTCGACCTGCTCCTGCACATAGGAATGGTCTTTGGTGACCTGCCGGAACACGCCATCGCGGAGCAGGTATACACGCGAATCACCGATGTGTCCGATGATGTAGCGGCCATGGCCCACCAGCAGACAGGAGGCCGTGGTGCCCATCCCCTGCTTTTCGGCTTCCTGAATGGTGCGCTCGTAAATGGCCCGATTTGCGGCCTTCAGGGCGTCAGCCATGCGGGTGCCGGCTTCGGCCTGCGTCAGGTCACGTACGTCGGTCAGGTCCCGGGCGACAATCTGCACGGCCATTTCACTGGCAACTTCGCCAGCGGCGTGCCCACCCATGCCATCTGCGACGATAAAGAGACCGCGCTCTCGATCGGCGTCCGCATAGAGGCTGTCTTCGTTGCCTGCCCGAATGCGTCCGACGTCGGTGCCAGCGGCGACAGAAAGCTGCACGTGGAAAGAGTGGTTCGTCTCGGGAAAGTGACGCGGGGTGCGCCTTCGTCAGTTGCGAAGCTACCCGGAAGCCGCCGCGCTTGGCAAGCGTTCCGACGGGACAATAGTGCCCGCTTGCAGCCGAAACAGGCGTTCGTACATGCCGCCGGCCGCCACCAGCGCACGATGGGCCCCCCGTTCCACCACCTCGCCGTGGTGCAATACGAGGATCTCATCGGCATCGACAATGGTGCTCAACCGGTGGGCAATGGCCACCGTCGTACGCCCCTGCATCAGGGTCGACACGGCCTGCTGGATCTGGGCCTCGATGGTGGAATCCACCGCACTGGTGGCCTCGTCGAGGATGAGCAACGAGGGATCAGACGCAATGGCCCGTGCGAAGGCGAGCAATTGGCGCTCCCCGACGCTGATCCCGCCGCCGCGCTCCCCCAGCTCATGCGCCCAGCCACCGGGGAGCCGGTCAATCACCCGGTCGGCGCCCACCCGCGCGGCTGCCGCATGAAGCGCCACATCGTCGATCGGTGAGCCGAGCCGCAGGTTGGCCGCGATATCCCCGGCAAACAGGAAGATGTCCTGCTGGACATACCCCATCACCGAACGGAGCACATCCACGGGAATGTCCCGGATGTCCTCCCCGTTCATGAGAATGCGCCCCCGCTGCGGGTCGTGGAAGCGCAGCAGGAGGTTCACGATGGTGGTCTTCCCTGCCCCGGTATGGCCGACCAATGCCAGCGAATGACCGGGCGCCACGGTGAAGCTGACATCCTTGAGCACCCAACGGACTTCCGTGTCCGATGGGAGGTCGGTGGGCTGCTGCACGCGATCTTCACTGATGCCACCGCCGCTCTCGTAGGCGAACCATACGTTTTCGAACGTGATGGTGATCCCTTCGGCGCGCACGCGGGCGACCCGTTGTGCCAGGTCCGGCGTCGGAGTGAGCCCCGGCGCCGGTGGGGTATCGAGCAGTCCAAAGATCCGCTCCGACGCCGCCATGGCCGCCTGGAGGATGTTGTACTTCTCGGAAAGATCCTGCAGCGGCTGAAAGAAACGCCGCACCAACTGCAGGAAGGCCGCCACGGTGCCGACGGTCAGCGCTTCACGTTCGACCAGCACGCCCGATGTCACCAACAGACTGGCCAATGCCAGTGTGGTGAGAAACTCGATGGCCGGGAAATACAGCGCGTAATACGTGATCGATTTCAGTTGAGCATCGAGATGCCCCTGATTGAGCGTCTCGAAACGGGCGATCTCACCCGCTTCCCGACCGAAGAGCTGTACAATGCGAATGCCCGACAGGCGCTCCCCCAGATAGGCATTGAGCTGCGCCACACGCGTGCGTATGACGCGATAACTCGACCGCACCTTGTTCTGGAACACCCGCGACACGAGCAGGACCAGCGGGATCACCACAAACGCCGCCAGCGCGAGCTGCCAGTCGATGAACAGCATCACCACGCCGATCGTGCCCAGCGTGAAAAGGTCGCCAATGCCTGCCACGACACCGGCCGTGAACAGTTCATTCAGCGCTTCCACGTCGCTGGTGACCCGCGTGACCAACCGCCCCACGGGGGTGCGGTCGAAGTAGCTGATCGGCAGTTGCTGCAGGCGTGTGAACAGCTCCTGCCGCAGGTCGCGCATCACGCGCTGGCCGATGACCGCCGTGAGCACCGTCTCACCGTAGGACGACGCAAACTGCACAACCAGAAGCCCCGCGAAGGCCATCGCGGCCTGCACCACCAGCCCCACATCCCGCGTTGGGAAGGCGGTGTCGATCACCCAGCGTGTGAGCAGCGGGCCGGCGAGCTGCATGCCCGCTGTGATGGCAATGCACCC
This sequence comes from Gemmatimonas aurantiaca T-27, assembly GCF_000010305.1. Lineage (NCBI taxonomy): Bacteria > Pseudomonadati > Gemmatimonadota > Gemmatimonadia > Gemmatimonadales > Gemmatimonadaceae > Gemmatimonas > Gemmatimonas aurantiaca. The sequence continues at coordinate 2,549,778 of NC_012489.1, forward strand.
CAGGGCGGCCGCGACCAGCACCCGATAGGGACGCACGTATGCCAACAACCGACGCACGAGCCGTGCGTCGTAGGCCGATCCTGCGGATTCGTCGTCGGCGTGGGCGCCTGTGGAGCCCCCTCGTGGTCCTGGCGGCATGCGACCGGGGAATCTAGTTGGCCACACGGATAGTTTTCAGGCAATGAAGGACACGATTCGCATCCGCGGCGCCCGCCAGCACAATCTCAAAGGCTTCGATCTCGATATCCCACGACGTGCCATCACGGTCGTCACAGGGGTGTCGGGTTCGGGCAAGTCTTCGCTCGCGTTCGACACCCTGTACGCCGAAGGGCAGCGCCGATATGTGGAATCACTGTCGGCGTATGCCCGGCAGTTCCTCGAGCGCATGGAGAAACCCGCCGTCGATTCCATCGAGGGCATCTCTCCCGCCGTGGCCATCGAGCAGAAGAATCCCACGCGTACCTCCCGTTCCACCGTGGGCACGGCCACCGAGATCTACGACTATCTGCGCCTGCTCTGGGCACGTGTGGGACGCACCTACTGCCCCAAGTGCGGACGCGAACTGCGCCCGGACACCGTGCAGTCGGTGACCGACGCGGTGCTCGCCTTGCCCGAGGGCACACGTTTCCTGGTGGCCTGCCCACTGGTGCGGTCCAGCAAAGTGTCGCATGCGGTGATCGCCGAAAACCTGCGCGCGCGGGGCTTTGTGCGTGTCGCGGTGCCGGCCACACACGGCGTGGAAGTGCTGCACCTCGATGACGTGACCGAGGAGACGCTCAATCTCGCCACGCGCGAGAACGTCTCGATCGTGGTGGATCGCCTGCGGGTGGAACCGTCGGCGCGTGGCCGCATCGCCGATGCGGTGCAAACGGCCTTCACCGAAGGGGACGGAGACGCACGCATTCTGCTCACCGAAGCGATCGTGCCACCGGAATCGATTGCCGAACGAGTGGGGGCGGCGCCAGGCAACGCGGTGTGGCAACTCGCGTTCACCGAGCGATTCGAATGTCCCAATGACGGCACGCGCGCGCCGTCGCCCACGCCGCAACTCTTTTCGTTCAACAACCCACGCGGCGCCTGTCCCACGTGCAACGGCTTCGGCGCCACGCTCGACTACGATCTGGCCTTGATCGTGCCGCATCCGGAGCGCTCACTGCGTGACGGCGCCATCGATCCGTGGACGGCGCCACGCTACGAAAAGCAGCGCCGCCTGGTGGTGGATTTTGCCCGCACCCTGGGCGTATCGGCCGATGTTCCGTGGAGCACGTTGCCGGCCGAGGCCCAGCAGAAGTTGCTGCGTACCACCTCGCGCGCGTACACCGGCATCTTGCCGTTTCTCGAGGCGCTGGAAGAGAAGAAGTACAAACAGTACATCCGCATCTTTCTGCGGCAGTACCAGAGCGCGCGCCCGTGCCGCGACTGTGGTGGCACCAAGCTGCAGCCCGAGGCGTTGCAGGTCCGTGTGGATGGACGCACCATCGCCGAAGTGGCGCAGTGGCCGGTCCGTGACCTGCGCACCTGGATCGATGCGCTCACGCTGAGCGGCAGCGACGCGGTGATCGCCGATGCGGTGCTGCGCGAGGCCCGGGCCCGCACACGCTTCCTGACCGATGTCGGACTCACCTATCTCACGCTCGACCGCGCCACCCGCACCTTGTCGGGCGGCGAAGCACAACGCATCACGTTGTCGAACGCACTCGGCGCGGCGCTGGTGGATGCCACGTATGTGTTGGACGAGCCAAGCATCGGTTTGCATTCACGAGACCTCGACCGATTGCTGTCACTGCTCACCCGCTTGCGCGACCTCGGCAACACCGTGGTCATGGTGGAACACGACCTCGAAGCCATGCGCATCGCCGACTACATGGTGGAGATGGGCCCGGCCGCCGGTGAGCATGGCGGCCAGGTGGTGTTTGCCGGACCGATGGCCGATGTGGAGCAGAGTCCACTCACGGGGCAGTACCTCACCGGCGCGCGTCGCATCGAAGTGCCCACCAAGCGACGCCCTGTGGGTCCACGCTGGCTCGAACTCAAGGGCGCGCGCGCACACAATGTGCATGGTGTGGATCTGCGCATTCCGCTGGGGGCCATGACCGTGGTGACCGGCGTGTCGGGGTCTGGCAAAAGCACCATGGTGCACGACGTGCTGTTCCACGCGCTCGAATCGCGACTGCATGGTGAACACTCCGCGAAGGAGCATCTTGGCGAGACGGTGGGCGGCTATACCTCGCTCACCGGCTTCGAACATCTCGACGATGTGGTGCTGGTCGATCAGAGCCCCATCGGCAAATCACCGCGCTCGAATCCGGTCACGTACGTGAAGGCGTTCGACGAGGTGCGACGACTGTTCGCCGAGTCGCCGCTGTCGAAGACCAAGGGCTTCGCGGCGGGCCACTTTTCGTTCAATGTGGCCGGCGGGCGATGCGATCATTGTGAGGGTGCAGGCGCCATCGAAGTGGAGATGGTGTTCATGGCCGATGTGTTTGTGCCCTGTGATGCGTGTGGCGGCAAGCGCTTCAAGCCTGAGGTGCTGGAAGTGCGGGTGCGTGGCAAGAACATCGCCGATGTGCTCGAGCTCACCGTGGACGAAGCCATCCGGTTTTTTCCACGCGAAGACAAGCTGGCGCAGGCGTTGTGGCATGTGCAGCAGGTGGGACTGGGGTACCTGCGACTGGGACAGCCGGCCACCACATTGTCGGGCGGCGAAGCACAGCGGCTCAAGATCGCCCGCGAATTGGCGCTCACCGCGCGCGGGGCGGCCCGGAAGCTGTATGTGATGGACGAACCCACGACCGGGTTGCACCTGGAAGACATTCGTCGGCTGGCGCAGGTCTTCGAGCGGCTGCTGTCGCAGGGGCACACCCTGTTGCTGATCGAGCACCACCTGGATGTGATCAAGCTGGCCGACTGGATCGTGGACATGGGCCCCGATGGCGGCGATGGCGGCGGCCAGGTGGTGGCGATGGGTCGCCCGGAGGAGATCGTGCAGGTGGCGGCGTCCCACACGGGCCGGTGGCTGCGCACCGTGTTGCCGGGCTCGGGTACGAGCGTCAAATAGGGCGAATTGCACGCCGGCCGCGCTTGACTGGGGCGCTGGCGAAGGTGATTATATGAGGCTCTGGCGCGCTCCAAACGGGGCCGTCGGAGGAAGTATTCCCGGGTAGCTCAGGTGGTAGAGCAGGTGACTGTTAATCACCCTGTCGGGGGTTCGAGTCCCTCCCCGGGAGCTGCTGAAAACATAGAGTTACGAAAACAGGCGCTCCCGAAATGGGGCGCCTGTTTTTCGTTTGGTGTTACGGCGGTGCTATGCACGCAGGAGGAACTCATGAGGCTCCTCAGCTTGAATCTCAACCGATCAATCGTGGTGATGGCAGTCGACACTGTCTATGTGTCGGGCGATCCTCTTCACGCGAATTTCGATCGACGCCGTGGGCAATGAGGCCTTGCAACGCCTGCCAATTTCACAGCCGCAGCACCACGTTGATGTGCGCACGAATGGGAGACGATCTTCTTTTGTGCACCGCACTGTCAATTGCGTGAAGTGCTGAGGCTGTTCCGTCAATCAATATGGTGCCCGAGGCAGCGCGGGCCATATCGCTGCAATACCCATTGAGGACCTTGATGAAGAGACTTCTGCTGACACTCGCGCTCCTCACCGCGTGTAAGGGCGCCGACGGCGTTGCAGGCCCTCCCGGTGCGAAGGGGGACAAGGGTGACACGGGTGCAACAGGCGCCACTGGACAGACGGGCCAAACAGGACAACAAGGCGCTCCGGGCGCCACTGGTCCTGCCGGCCCACAGGGACCTCAGGGTCCGGCGGGTCCCCAGGGCCCTCAAGGCCCGGCCGGTCCAGCGACCCCGGGGCCTCAAGGTCCGGCGGGTCCTGCAGGTCCGACTGGACCACAGGGACCGCAAGGTCCAGCGGGGCCGCAGGGGCCTCCGGGAGAGGCTCCCGTACGAATGACGTACGTGACGGAAATTTGGTCCAATCGGGCAGATCAGGTGTTGCCTGCCGAGATTGGCTCCGACCCGGTTCGGCCTCCGGTACTCGCATGTTTTGTCACCACGAGCATGGAACGTCCCGAATGGAACTACGTGCAGCCGGGGGGGCTTGGCACCAACACAAGTCCGCTCTGTGCGGCGCGATACTCGGGCGGACGTTGGCGCCTTTTCATTCAAGGACCGGCGTCCCCGAGTTGGGTAATGTTCGTCGTCTCCATTTGAGCATCCTGCGTGAGGTGAGCGGCATTGTCGCTCACCTCATACACCCTCCCCACCCCCGGGGATCTGCGACGTGACGTGACGCGACGCGACGCGACGCGAGAACCGGCGATCGAGGCGTGGTGATATTTGCATGAGTGGCGTCAGCATCTGGCTGAAGCTCTTCTCATGGCTCCCACCGCTGGCTTTCACCATCCGCAATGACCGACCACTGCATCTTCTGCCAGATCGTCGAGCGATCCGCTCAAGCCAGCATCGTACTGGACGACGAAAAAACGCTGGCCTTCATTGATCTCCGCCAGGCGAATCCGGGGCATGTGCTCGTCATCCCCAAGGTGCACATCAACGATGTGCGAGATCTGGACCCGGAAACCGGCGCCGCGCTCATGCAATCGGTGTCCCGCGTGACACGGGCAGTCGGACTGGCCTTCCCCAACAATGGACTCAGCCTGTGGCACTCCATCGGCGAAGCCGCCTTTCAGGAAGTGCCACATCTGCATATCCACATCCATCCCCGTCTGGACCACGACAACATTCTTCGGGTCTATGAAACACTGCCGAAGAACGTGGACTTCGCCACGAGAGAGCAGTACGCGGAAATGGTGCGAGCGGGCTTAACTCAACGCGACGGATAACTGAGATCGAGTGCTCGTCTGCTCGCGTCGGCTATGGCTCTGATCTTCTCGGCGATCTGTTTCTGAAACCGGAGATCACAGAGATCCAGCGCGGATTGCCAGAGCGAACTGAACGCACGCACCTGGTTGGCATCCCGGCACTCGACGATCGAGCCGCCGTCCTTGAGGTCGAGGAGGTGTCGCATGGGCGCACAGTACCCCTCGGAATCCGAGAGGTGCCCCGCTATCACGATTTCCACGTAACGGTATTCGCCGGTCTGGTGACCTTGAATGAGGAATCCACTGCGACTAGGCTCCGATATCCCCTTCAACGACTCCCGGTTGAATCGCTGGCGCCGCCTCATCGCGTTCATGGTCCTGTGCTGCCTTGCCCTGTATTCGGGCGAGGGGCTCATTGCTGACGCGCACGACGGCGATGCGCAGGTGTCCGCCGTCTCCATGATGACAGCGGGTGGCGGGTCGAGCAATTCCTCGACACCGGACGGGCCCGTGCACTCCCAGCATGCCTGTCATTGCCTGCACGCTCACGGGGCCGCCGACGTGGTCCCGCTTGGCGATTTCGACAATGGGCTTGTCGTGGCCAGTGCGCCGGTGGTACGCCTGACCCGCATGCCAGCCAGTGCGCGTCTCGAGCCCCAGCTCCGTCCGCCGATCAACGGCTGACGTGTGACACGATGTCCGCTGCGTGAAGCTCCGCAGCGTCGACGTCTTCACTCACGCGCGTGCCATCTACGGCCGCGCGCTCTCAGACAACCTGGTATCCGTTGATCCGCCGCCCATGGCGCGTCGACGTCTCATGTCCGTCGTGATCCCTGCCCTGGGAGCTCGCGTCGTGCCCTGAGGCGCATGCGCCGTTGATCGGCGTTCGCCGGACCGCATGCCACTTTCCCTATGTCGTTCGCTGTTCGCCACTCCAGGGCGACGCGGTGGGGCGCGCGCTCGTCGCGCACATCGTGCTCGGCGCGTCCTATCAGCGGCACATCGCTGCTGCCATGTCTCTTGCTGTTGCTGGTCCTGGTCGCGTTCAATACAAGCGCCGCGCAGGACCACGCGACACCCAATCGGGATCTTCGTAGCGCGCCACGGATCGCTCAGGCTGACACTCTCCGGCTTTCGCTCGACCGGGTGCGTCACCTCGTGCTTTCCAACGATCCGGCCTATCTCGCCATGCGCGAGGAATCCGCTATCGCACGAGGCACTCTGCGACAGGCATCCCTCCTGCCCTTCAACCCCGACTTGTCGCTGGCGGCACCGGGCACCGGGGCCACCGCTCCGCGAAATCCACTCGAATTCACGCTGTCACAGGAAGTCGAGTGGGCGGGGCAACGCGGCCTCCGTCGTCGGGCGGCCAATGCCGGCGTGCGACTGGCCGATGCCACCATCCGCAACACCGCGCGCGAGCGGATCGCCGACGCGTCCAATGCGTACTACGCAGCCGAAGCGTCGCTGCGCCGAATCGATGTAGTTCGGGCCAGTGCGGATATTGGGCGTCGTTTGCTCGAAGCGGTGGTGTTGCAGTTGCGCGAAGGTGAGATCAGTGCGCTCGAAGCCAACCTCGCCGAGATCGAATCGGGGCGTGCGCAGGCGCGTGTGATCGGTGAGCTGCGTCAGCAGACCAATCGCCTGGTTGAACTCAAACGCGCCGTGGGTCTTGCTCCGGAAACGCTGCTCTCGCTCGAGCCCTCGGCGTCGGAATCGGCACGCGATTCCATGACATCACGAATACCTGTCGTAGACAGCGCCGGTCAGGTGCAACACCTCGACTCGCTGATGAACGACGCGATCACGAAACGGGCCGATCTTCGCGCCATCAATGCGTTGATCGATGAGACCACGTTGCGTACACAACTCGTGCGGCGTGAGGTCATTCCCAATGTCCGTGTCGGCCTCTATGTGGAGCAGATGCCCAACGAGCGAGGGCTGCGACTGGGGCCGGCGCTGGGGTTTGGCATCCCGCTCTGGAATCGCAATCAGGGCACGGTCGATGCGTTGACGGCCCGGCGACGCCAGTTGGAGTTCGATCGACGTGCCGTGCTGCTACAGGTACGCGCCGAGATCGTGACGGCGGCGAGCGCGTATGCGGCCACGGCAAACGAAGTGGCGATCTACGCACGCACGGTGTTGCAGCCGGCTCGCACCAATGGCGCCTTGCTCGAGACAGCCTACCGCGCCGGCAAGATCCCCCTGCCCACCCTGCTGCTGCTCCGCAATCAGTTGCTCGATGCAGAACTGGGCTACTGGGATGCCTGGCTGCTTCGCCAACGCGCACTCGTCGAATTCGAATCGGCGCTCGGCGGACCGTCCATCGCGCCATCCGACATACAATCGACCTCGCACCCTTCTTCAGAGTCGACACGATGACATGCATCAACTCGTCGCCATGGCGCGCACTTGCGCGTCGCGCGGGCGCACTGCTGGCCGTCATGACCTTCTGCTTCGTGTTCACCGCATGCGAATCAACGGACACACCGGCGGTGGATGCCGCTGAGACACATGCCCAGGAGGAGGCAGAGACGCCGGAACACGTCCAGCTCGACACCACGCAGATCCGCCAGGGAGGCATCGTGGTGGAAGCCGCGCCATCCATATCTTCGAGCACGCTCGCGGTGACCGGTACGATCGGATACGACGCCAACCGGGTGAGCCATGTGGGATCGCGCACCAGTGGTCGGGTCGTCACGGTGCGCGTGGATCTCGGCACACGCGTGAGTCGGGGACAGGCGCTGGCTATCCTCGAAAGCCCGGAAGTCGGGCAAATCCGCGCCGAAGAGACAGAAGCTCAGGAACTCGTGAAAATCGCGAGCGAGAATTTCGCGCGTGAACAGCGGCTGGCCACACAGGGAATCTCGAGCCGTAAGGAGTTGCTCGATGCAGAGGCCGAACTGCGTCGACAGCAGGCCCGTTTGCGCAGCGCAGAATCGCGACTGTCGGTGCTGGGGGCCGGTCACGGCAGCGACGGACAGTTTGCGGTCACGGCTCCATTCGATGGCGTAGTGGTTTCGCGCGATGCCAGTCTCGGTGAAATGACCACATCGCAGGATACGCTCTTCACCGTCGCCGACCTGAGTCGTCTCTGGATTGAGCTTGATATTTTCGAGCGAGACTTGGCGCGTGTGCACGAAAAGCAGCGTGTCGTGGTGCGCACGACCGCGTACCCTGATCGCACATTCGAGGGGCAGATTTCGTATGTGGGGCCCATTCTCGATCCGGCGCGGCGCACTGTGCGGGCCCGCATCGATGTGCCCAACCGGGATGGTCTGCTGCGACCAGGCATGTTCGCGGAAGCCACCATCGTCGTGAGCACGCACGGCACGCCCACGGTGGTGTTGCCTGTTGATGCAGTACAGGACATGGACGGCCAGAAGGTGGTGTTCGTTCCGGGCCCCAAAGCCGGCCAGTTCATTCCACAGCCCGTTGTCGTGGGTGATGCCGTGGATGGTGGCCGAGTGATGATCCGGAGCGGCTTGGCGGTTGGAGCGCCGGTGGTGATGCGTGGCGCGTTTGTTCTCCGGTCCGAGCTCGCCAAAGGTGAGATCGGCGAGCACGGTCACTAGGAGTCCGCATGCGCACATTACTTGCGGCCGTACTCCGGCAACGCCTGCTCGTGACCTTCCTGGTCGTGCTGTTGATTGGCGTGGGCACCTGGTCGGCCATGCGCCTGCCCATCGATGCCGTACCGGACGTGACCAATGTCCAGGTGCAGATCAACACCAACGCAGCCGCGCTTTCACCGCTCGAGGTGGAGCGTCAGATCACCCTGCCGGTGGAGCTGTCGATGTTCGGCCTGCCGGCACTGGAAGAGATTCGCTCGATCTCCAAGTTTGGCCTGTCTCAGGTCACGGTGGTGTTCAAGGAAGGAACCGACATCTACTTCGCACGCCAGCAGGTGCAGGAACGCCTGCAGCAGGCCCGCGAAGACATTCCTGCGAACCTTGGACAACCGGAGATGAGTCCGATTTCGAGCGGACTCGGCGAGGTCTTTCAGTACGCCCTTGTCGCATCCGACACATCCCGGCACAACGCCATCGAACTCCGCACACTGCAGGACTGGGTGGTGGCCACACAGTTGCGCAGTGTTCCGGGCGTCGCAGAGGTCAACAGTTTCGGTGGCTTCACCAAGCAGTATCAGGTATTGGTGCGACCGGAGGCGCTCCTGCAATACGGCATCACGCTTCGACAGGTCTTGGATGCCGTGGCCGCCAACAATCAGAACGCGGGTGGCGGCTATCTGACCCAGGGGGCCGAACAGTTGGTGATCCGTGGCGTGGGTCAGGTGCAGAGTCTCGACCAGATCCGCGGTATCGTGGTGACCAGTCGGGAAGGCACACCGGTTCGTGTCGGTGATATCGCTGACGTGGAAATCGGATCGGCCATTCGTCAGGGCGCCGTGACACAAAACGGTGGCGGCGAAGTGGTGACCGGCATCGTGATGATGCGAATGGGAGCCAATGCACGGACCGTGGTGTCCGATGTCAAGGAGCGATTCGCGGCGGCGGCCCGCAGTCTGCCAGACGGCGTGCAACTCCTGCCCTTCTACGACCGCACCTCGCTGATCGACCGGACGATCAGAACCGTGGAGAAAAATCTCGTCGAAGGCGCTGTGCTGGTGGTCGCCGTGTTGTTCCTGCTGCTTGGCAACCTGCGGGCGGCGCTCATCGTGGCATTGGCGATTCCGCTCTCGATGATGTTTGCCGTGAGCCTGATGGTGAAGATGGGCATCGCGGGCAGCCTGATGAGCCTCGGTGCCATCGACTTCGGACTTGTGGTGGACGGATCCGTGGTGATGGTGGAGAACTCCATGCGACGACTTGGCCATCGCAAAGAGGGGGAGTCGTTTCTGGCCACCGTGCTCGATGCCTGCGCGGAAGTCGGACGCCCCGTGCTGTTTGGCGTGGGCATCATCATCGTGGTGTACCTGCCCATCCTCACACTCGAAGGTGTGGAAGGCAAGATGTTTCGGCCCATGGCGCTGACGGTGGTGTTTGCGCTCGTGGGTTCGTTGTTGATCACCTTCCTCGTGACGCCCGTGCTGGTCTCCTCACTGCTGCGTGGCAAGGTGGAAGAGAAGGATGTGTGGTTCATCCAGCGCGCCAAGCGGATCTATGGGCCAGCGCTGGAGTGGGCACTGGTGCGTCAGCGGCGTGTGCTCGCGGGTGCTGGTGTTTCTGTGCTGCTCGCATTGGCCGCAGCACCGTTTCTTGGCGCCGAGTTCATTCCTCGTCTGGACGAAGGCGCATTTGCCTTGCAGGTACTGCGACTGCCCAGTGTTTCGCTGGAAGAATCCGTGCGTCAGACGACCCAACTGGAGCAGGTGCTTCTGCAGCAGTTCCCTGACGAAGTGAAAGACATCGTCTCCAAGACGGGCCGACCCGAGATCGCCACCGATCCGATGGGCGTCAACATCTCGGATGTCTTCGTGATGCTGCACCCCGAATCACGTTGGAAGGCCGCAACATCGAAGGCGGAACTCGAAACGAAGATGAGCGCGGCGCTCTCCGAGATTCCGGGATTGGTCTTCAGCTTCAGTCAGCCCATCGAACTGCGCGTCAACGAACTCATTGCCGGAGTACGATCCGATCTCGCCATCAAGATCTATGGCGACGATCTCCAGCAACTGAGTCAGGTAGCCGATCGGGTGGTGTCCGCCGTGTCTGCCCTGCCTGGCGCCGCCGGCTTCAAAGCTCAGCAACTCGAAGGATTGCCCCAACTGCAGATTTCCGTCCTCCCCGAGCAACTGGCCCGCTATGGGATCAACGCGGCGGATGTCATGGAGTCGGTGGAGGCGATCGGCGGGGTGCCTGTGTCACAGGTGCTCGAGGGACAGCGTCGTTTCGACCTCACGGTCCGGTTTCCGGCGACGGTTCGTGCGAGCCCATCTTCCATCAGCGCATTGCTGGTCAGCGCACCCGGTGGAGAACGGGTGCCGGTGGGCACACTGGCTACCGTGGAGGTGGTGAATGGTCCAGCGGAAGTCAGTCACGAAAACGGATCACGCCTGGTGATTGTCGAAGGCAACGTGCGTGGCCGTGATATCGGCGGCTTCGTGTCAGAGGTACGAACGCTCTTCGAGTCCGGCAAGATCCCATTGCCAGCGGGATATCGCCCGGAGTTTGGCGGTCAGTTCGAAAACCTCGAGCGTGCATCAGGACGACTGGCGTTGGTCGTACCGTTGTCATTGCTGCTCATCTTCGTGTTGCTCTTTGCCACCTTTCAGTCAGTACGACAGGCCGCGTTGGTCTTCACCGGCATTCCGCTGGCCACGGTGGGCGGGATCATTGCCCTGTTCCTGCGTGGCATGCCATTCAGCATCTCGGCGGGCGTGGGTTTCATCGCGCTGTTCGGCATCGCCGTGTTGAACGGCGTGGTGATGGTGTCGTGTATGAACGACCTGCGCGCGGCCGGTCGATCGCTGGCCGTGGCCGTGCGCGAAGGCGGCATGACCCGCCTGCGTCCCGTCTTGATGACAGCGCTGGTGGCGAGCTTCGGGTTCATCCCGATGGCCATCTCGAGTGGCGCAGGGGCGGAGGTGCAACGTCCACTTGCCACCGTGGTGATCGGCGGGCTGGTCACGAGCACGGTGCTCACCCTGCTCGTGCTACCGATGATGTACCTGATCATCGAATCGCGGTCCGATCGTGCCGCGCCGCATTGAACTTGATGCGCATCGGATGGAGAATGAGCGTAGTATGGCCTTCTCATGCCACCCAAGAGCATCATGAGCGCACCGATGGAAATCGTGATCCGCCCGCCCACGCCAAACGATGTCGCCGCACTGACTCAGGCCGTGCACGAGTCCGTGCGGGATGTTTCGCGATGGATGGCGTGGTGCCACCCCGCATATGCGGAAGCCGATGCGGAGTCCTGGATTCGCTCCACCATGCAGGGCCACGCCGAGCACTCGGCCTTTGAATTCGTGATCGTTGACGATGGCGGATCCCTGATCGGGTGCTGCGGCATCAACCATGTGAATCAGGTCGACCGTTTCGCCAATCTGGGATACTGGATCAGGAGCTCGCGGACGGGACTAGGCATTGCCACGCGCGCGGTACAGGTGCTGGCGGAATGGACCTTCGCCAACACCGCCCTCAATCGCTTGGAAATCGTCGTCGCGGTGGGCAACCTGCGTAGCCAGCGCGTCGCCGAGAAGTGTGGAGCCATCCGGGAGGCGATACTGCGCCAGCGTCTGATGGTAGGCGGCCAGCCGGTGGACGCCATCATGCATGCGCTGGTGCGCGAATGATGGGTCTCTCGCGAGCGGGTAGCGCTTGCTTGATGTGTCGAATGTTCGTCGTACATCGCCAAGCGCACGCGTGCGCAGCGCTCACCCGGAAGTGTTTCAGACGGGGGGAATGACGATGTGCTGGCCGTACAGGCGTCGGCAGACAGGTGCCTGACCGTTTACGGCGGGCGCGGCCCGTGAGAGGCCGCGACGTGTGTTACTTGTGGCGGAACGTAATGCGGCCGCGGCTCAGATCGTACGGCGACACTTCCACCGTCACGCGATCGCCAGCGAGGATACGGATGCGGAACTTGCGCATCTTGCCAGCCACTGTGGAGAGCACCTCGTGGTCATTCTCCAGCTTTACCCGGAACATGGTGCTCGGCAGCACGTCCGTTACGACACCCTCAAACTCGATCATGTCTTGTTTCATGCACGCTCCATAGTGATGGACATAAACTCTGGATGCCTCCAGGGTGAATCACACCCAAACATCGGAGGGCGCGTGACCGAGTGGTCACGCGCCCCCTGAATGTTTTAGCGCGAGCGCGTCACGTTCTCGGCGGCGGGGCCCTTCTGGCCCTGCACGATGTCGAACTCAACGGTTTCGCCTTCGGTCAGCGACTTGAAGCCGTTGCCCTGGATGGCCGAATGATGCACGAAGCAATCCTTCTGGCCGTCGGACGGCGTGATGAAACCAAAACCCTTCGCGTCGTTGAACCACTTCACGGTGCCTGTCGTACGCATAATACAGTCCTCTCGGTGTTGCTCGGTGTTCGGATGGTCGGAGCAAGCCCGGAGGCCCTGCAAAACGATACCGACTTCCACGTGCTCGTGATCGCCCTCACGACGGGCACCACCATTTGGTGGCTACGGTGAAAACACAAACGGGCCCGCTCGCTTTGGCAGGCCCGTTCAGTCAGAACTTGTCCACGCGCGAGTGCGCATTCACCGCTTTGGATATTGTAGGGGATCCGCCACCAAATAGCAAATGGTTTTTCGCCCGGATTCCGGATGAATGTCACAATTGGGGCGTGATCAGCCAGGCGACCCCAGCCTTCTGGTCCAGCTTGCCAGCCCCACCAGCAGCTTGCCGACGAATTCCCGGGTGCGCTCATCGGTCAGCCGCCCCTCGGCGTCGAACTTCTCGTGGGCCCGGTACACGAGGATTTCCGGCTGCGGCAGGACGGGCGTGTCCGTAAACACGAACGTTTGCCGAAGCTGGGACTGCGCCCGGGCCGTCCCGGTGACCCCGGGGCTGGCCCCGAGTATGGCCGTCGGCTTGCCGGCCAGCACGGCCCCCCGCGGTGGCCGGGACGCCCAGTCGATGGCGTTCTTGAGCACGCCGGGGACCCCGTGATTGTATTCCGGGGTGGCAATGAGCAGGGCGTCAGCCTCGGCGATGGCTCGGCGCATCGCGACCACGGGCTCGGGGTCTCCCTGCGCTTCGAGATCCTGATCAAACAGGGGGAGGTCGCCTACCCGGTCAAAAATGCGGATCTCCATCCCCTCCGGAGCGAGTTCCTGCGCGGCTCGCAGCAACGCGCGATTGTAGGATGCCTGGCGCAGGCTGCCAGCAATCGCGCAGACAACCAACGGACGTTCGGTCGAGCTCATGGTGTCACCTCCTGCCGATGAAGATGTGAGCCACGAGCTTCGGGAACAACTCGCACCTACTTCCAGACCTGCGCCAACACCCGCGAAAAACTGCCGCCCAACAGCAGCCGGATGTTCGCATCCGAGTGCTTGCGCTGCACCATGGCTTCGGTGAGATCGAAGACACGCTTGGGGTGATTCAATCCATCCACATGCGCCATGCCGTCGGACGCGAAATACGCGCCATAGCGATCGAAGTTCGGCTGGTTGGTGAGATTGGGCTGTCCCGTGGCTGGCATGCCGTTGGACAGTCCGATCATGTCGAGGTCAGAGCCAATACCCACGTGATCCGGGCCAATGAGCTTGTAGAGATGCTCCACATGATCGACCATATGCTGCACGGTGACGGGTGGCGCTGGACGAATCATGAAGCGGATCATGGGCACACCCACCACCCCGCCCTTGGCGGCCAGCTTGCGCAGTGCGTCATCAGTCTTGCAGCGCGTGCACGCCGGTAGCAGCGCGCGGGCCGAGGCGTGAGAGAAGATGGGTGGGCGCTTCGCCACCTCGAGCGCGTCGAGGGTGGTTTGATCGGCACAATGGGACAAATCCACCACCATGCCCACCTGCTCCATACGGGCGACGATCTCCTGCCCGAACGACGACAATCCGCCATCGCGATTCTCGAGAAACCCGGCGCCGATACGACTTTGTGAGTTGTATGTGAGCTGTGACACGCGCTGGCCGAGTCCGTAAAACGTGTTCACATCAGCGGCCGTGCGAAAATGATCGGAGATCTGCGCGGTGAGCATGACGCCCACTTTGCCGGTCGCCTTCACTGAGCGCAGGTCCGTCGCGTCATCGATGCGGGTGAACCACTGGCTGTTGGAGGCAATGAAACCGTTCCACTGCGCATAAAACCGCATGGCATCGTCGTAACTTCCCGGCCCACTGCCGAGGGCCAACACATTCACGCCGGAGTCGCGAAACATCGCGAAATCCTCGGCGGTGAACGTGCGCGGATCCCGCAGCCATCGTTGTCCCAACGGACCACCGGGGCGACGGAAGTCGTCGAACGCGAATTGGCACAGCATGTCGATGACCGTCGACTCACGCATCAAGGCAATGGTGCGCGCCGAATATTCGTTCCCGGACTGGGCAAAGAGTCGATAGCGGCCACGCAGCACGGCGGGCGCGGCGAAAGAAGCCATGCCCGCGTGCGCGAGCGTGCGAAGAACGGTGCGACGATCCATGGCGATCGACGTGCTCGGGGGGAAATGCGCCTCCGCCACGTGCGGCGACGCGCCCCGATTTTCGCTGTTGCCATGGCTGTGCGCCAGATCGCACCGCAAATGTGTCAACAGTCACGTTGCAGGCGACAAAGAGCGCATTCTCGGGCCTCCTCTGATGTGCACCCGGGTACAATGGTCCATTCGCCCCCCCCCCCCGAACCCGTGTGCCCATGTACGTACTGGTTGTCGACGATGAGCCCGCACTGCGCGAAGTGCTCTCCCAGCGATTGACAAGCTGGGGCTATCGCGTAGCCACGGCGGGTGACGTACAGGAAGCCGAGACGTTGCTGAATACCTCCGAACCGGATCTGGTGCTCAGCGATGTGGTATTGCCTGGCCTCTCCGGCCTCGATCTGCTGCGGCGCTTCAAGGCGCGGAACGCGGCGTTGCCCGTTGTGCTGATCACCGCACATGCCAATGTCGACGCCGCCGTGGAGGCCATGAAAGCGGGCGCGACCGACTTCCTCACCAAACCGATCGACACGGCCACCCTGCGTGCCGTGCTCGAGTCGGTGCGCGTCGATCAGCGTGAGCGGAAGGCCGCCCGCTCACTGGACGAAGCGCTGCAGGAACCCGCCACGGGTGGACTGATCGGGTCCAGTGCGGCAATGCGCGACGTGCGCGCAATTGTCGCTCATCGCGTCCACCGATGCCGGCGCGCTCATCACGGGCGAAAGTGGCACAGGCAAAGAAGTGGCTGCCCGAACCATCCATGAGCTGAGCACACGCGCCTCGCAGCCCTTTGTGGCCATCAACGCAGCGGCCATTCCAGAGGGCTTGATGGAATCGGAGATCTTCGGCCATGAACGTGGCGCATTCACCGGTGCCGTGAGTTCCCGCGCCGGCTGCTTCGAACAGGCCGATCGCGGCACGTTGCTGCTGGACGAACTGGCCGAGATGCCGATCGCACTGCAACCGAAATTGTTGCGGGTGCTCGAGGACGGCCGGGTACGGCGTCTCGGATCGGCCCGCGAGGCGGCCTTCGATGTGCGGGTCATTGCGGCCACCAACCGCGACCCGATGACGGCGGTGGACGAGGGGAAGCTGCGCGCGGACCTGATGTACCGTCTGAATGTGTTCAGTATCGTGTTGCCGGCGCTGCGCGAACGCACAGAGGACATTCCCTTGCTCGCCCGCCATTTCATTCACCTGTTCAACCACAAACACGGCGCGGAAGTGCATGCGATGCGGGAGACGACCATGGACCGTCTGCAGGCATGGCATTGGCCCGGCAACGTCCGCGAACTGCGCAATGTGATCGAGCGATCCGTGGTGATTGCTCGACATGGATGGATCGAGCCGTCGCATCTGCCCCCTCACATCGGCGCGGCAAAGCCCACCGGTCACTCGCTCGAGCTTCCGGCTCACACCACACTGGCCGAGGCAGAGCGACTCCTCATTCGCACCACATTGGAGCGCACGGGCAACAACAAGGCCGAGACTGCGCGTCTACTCGGGCTCGACGTGAAGACCATTCGCAACAAATTGCGCAGTTGGGCGCTCGACGGGTGAGTCACCGATGACGGTTGCCCGACGACTATGGGTGGTACTGGGGGTGAATGTTGCCCTGCTCGGCGCGGTGGAGCTCTATCACCTTCGCGCCCTGCACCGCGTGGTCCGCACGACGGAACGGCTGACCGATGTGTCCACCAGGGTGGTCCTGGCTCAGGCACGGCAGAACGAGCGCATTGTGTCGCTCGATGAATCGCTGGCCAAATATGCCGTGACACGTGATCGCGGATACCTGACCAAGTCCGCAACCGTGCGCGCGGAGTTTTCGCAGGAGTTGGACAACCTGCTGGCGCTGCCGGTGAACGGTATGGAACGGCAGGCGCTGAGGGATGTCGCACATGCCTGGCAGCAGGTCAACGACATCGCAGCCCGTCCGGCACTGCAGGCGCCCGGCCGATCAGCGGCCGCGCAGAACGCCATGGATCTGCAGCGGGCGCTGGATTCCCTGCGATTGGCTGGGGAAGCACTGGGTGACGCTTCGCAACGGGCCATGCGTGAAGGAGCCTTCGCATCACGCGCCGTGGCCGACACGGCCGAGCGCGTATCCTGGATTGCCGCGGCCGGCGCGTTGCTGGTGGCCTTGATATCAGGGCTGGCACTCCGTCGCTCCATCACCAAGCCGCTGCGGGCCCTCAGCGCCGGCACACAGTCGGTGGCCCAGGGTCAGTTCGATCATCGTCTCCAACTCGAGTGGAGTGATGAATTCCGGCAGGTCGCCGGGGCCTTCAATACGATGACGGCGCGGCTCGGTGAACTGGATCGCATGAAGCGGGAGTTCGTGTCGAATGTCTCGCACGATCTCAAGTCTCCACTCGCGTCGCTGCGCGAAACCACCTCCCTGCTGCTGGACGAAGTCCCGGGTCCTCTCCGTGACTCTCAACGGCGCGTGCTGCTGCTCCAGCGCGAAAGCGCCGACCGACTGGGCGTGATGATCGCCAAGCTGTTGGATTTGTCACGCATCGAAGCCGGATTGCCACTGCAATACGAATCCATCGCGGTGCAGTCGTTCATGGAGAATGCGGTGCAACATGCCCAGGCCTCAGGGCATGAGCGCGGTATACGCATACAGCTCCTTCGAAACGTCGCCGCGTCGGTGGTGCTGGTGGCCGATGCCGATCGTGTCCGTCAACTGGTGGACAATCTGCTGGAGAATGCCGTGAAGTTCTCGCCCCGCAGTGACGTGGTATCGGTGGATCTGGCAACCCACGGGTCGACGCTGATGCTGTCGGTGGCGGATCGTGGGCCCGGTGTAGAGCGGGAGGATGCCGAGCGCGTCTTCGATCGGTTCTATCAAACAGCGGCCGGTCGCGCCGTGAGCGGCCGTGGCACGGGATTGGGACTGACCATTTGCCGCGAGGTCGTGCATGCGCACGGAGGACACATTGCCGTTTTGGCACGAGATGGCGGTGGAAGCGTGTTCGTGGTAAAGCTGCCTGGCCTTTCATCGACCGTCGTTGCGCCGCACGGCGAGGCGGCCGCATGACCGCGTCCCATCGCACGCGTCTTGCACTCTTCGCGACGTTGTTCGTTACGTCGGGATGCGCCCGCAGTGTCTTTCAGCAGCAAGTGCGGGCCGGTCAATGGCAGTTGGCGGCCAGCACTTTCCGCAATGATTCGCTGTTGTTGCGTGACAGCGAGGCCGTCAGGCGAGTGGCGCGTATTCATGCGATGCCCGACAGTGCCACATGGGATCCGGAACGCGCGCTGGAGCTGCTGCGTGTGTCGAGGATCTACATGACTCCCGAGAAAGTGCCAGAAGGAGACGTTCGGCTGGAGCGACTGCTGCAGCTCATCGTGCAGGAGCGAACGGCACATCGCACCATCCGTGAGGCGCTCCAAGATTCCGTCAGGCGGCAGGAAGGTGTACTGGAGGAGCTTCGTCGCGAGCACGATCGCCTGCGTGCGACGAGTTCAGCCTCGGACAGTGAGCGCGTGCTGCTGCAGCGATTGGTTGGCCGTCTCGAAGCCGACCTGCGAGATCGGGAGATGCAGTTGGCCACATTGCGCACGGAGCTCGAGCGCCTCAAAGCGATCGACCTGTCGCGACCGCCACGACCAACGCCAATGATCGAGCCGCAACGCGAACGTGGCGCCACTCCGCCGGGGCGCTGAACCAGCGCTCCAACGAAGTTGACGCCACGGGCCTCACACGAGGGTGGTACGGACGTGCCCAAGGCACGTCCGACGCCCTCGTCACTCCGCTGGAGTGACCTTGACTTCACCAGCACAACTGGTCGCGCCACCGGTGAGCGTCAGTGCCCACGCGCCAGCCGCCGCACCACTCGCATCCACCTTCAGGGTGAAGTTCTTGTTGTCAGCACCCTTGGTCACGGAGCTCACCTTGATGTTGCTCTCGCGCGCGATGTCTGCCTTGGGCTGTTCCGTCAGCTCCTCAGAGAGCGTCACGTTCACTTCCTGCTCGCCCGGGCGCACCGCAAGCGCTTGGGAAACGGTCGCCGAGCATGCCGCTCCGAACGGCGGCACCGGCGCGGGCTTGGCGCCGACGGCAGAACTCGTGAGCACCACCGCCGCAATGGAGAGTCCAGCGAATCCAGCAGAGAGTCGGTTCGTCATATGGCCTCCTGGCACAAAAGAACTTTGGTAGGAATGCTGGCATGACGGTTATCGTCTTCCAGTCGACTCCTTACAAAGCAACCCGCGTGCCAGAAGCCTTTGGGCAGGCAATCCATTCAGAGCAAAGCACTTACCACCGTTCTCGAGAGATCCGCCGCGCACAGCGAATCGGGGAATCAGGGAATTTTTCCCTGCGCGCGACGGCACTCTCGAGGGGAATTTTCGAATGGCCTCTACCGCACGTGTTGGCGGAAAAAGGCCACGGTGCGCTCCCAGGCGAGCTTGGCGGCGGCCGCGTCATATCGCGGCGTGGTGTCGTTGTTGAAGCCGTGCTGCGTACCGGGATAGAGGTGGCGCTCATAGGCAACGTTGGCTGCCTTGAGCGCCGTCTCGAAGTCCGGCCAACTCGCGTTGATGCGCGGATCGTTCTCGGCGGACTGAATCATGAGCGGTGCCTTGATCTTCGGCACATCGGCGAGATTCGCCGACGATCCATAGAACGGCACGCCAGCCGAGAGGTCCGTGCCTAGTTGGGTGGCAAGAAAGTTGACCATGCCGCCGCCGTAGCAGAAACCGACGGCGCCGATCTTCCCACTGCATTCGGGGCGATTCTTGAGGAAACGCGACGCGGCGATGAAGTCCTGTTGGGTCTTTGGCTGTTCGAGTTTGGGGAAGAGTTCGCGAGCCTTCTCTTCGTCACCGGGATAGCCGCCCAACGGAAACAAGGCGTCCGGGGCAAGCGCCACGAATCCGTCTACCGCAAGGCGACGGGCAATGTCTTCGATGTGTGGATTGAGCCCGCGGTTTTCATGGATGACGAGCACACCCGGCATCTTGCCCGAACGTCCTGTGGGGCGCGCGAGATACCCGCGCGCGGTGCCATAACCATTGGGCGACGGGAATTCGATGTAGTCCTGTTCGATGCGCGTATCGTCAGGCTTGATGACCTGTGCCTCGAGAAACTTCGGGCTCAGTTGATCGAGCAGCATCGCGGCGGTGACGCCACCGACCGCGTATTTCGCCGCCTTGTCGAGGAAGGTGCGGCGGTCGATACCGCCGTGCACATACGCATCGAACAGGATGAGCAGTTCCTGATCGAAATCATGCGCGTTCTTACGTTCCATAGGGGCACCTGCGAAGGCACGGGGGAAGGGGCGGATCTCGGTAACCGTCACAAGCGGAGCAAATGTACCGCCATGCCTCGGGGGAGGAAGACGGTCGCCGGACCCTCGTCATGCTGGCAGTTCCCCCGCTGGGCACTAGCTTCCAGGGTATGCCAAAGTCCCGGATCCTGTTTGTCGTCACCGGATCGATCGCTGCGTTCAAAGCGGCGCAGGTCGTCTCCCGACTCGTGCAAAACGGCAACGAGGTGCGCGTGGTGGCCACTCCCGCGGCCCTGCAGTTCGTCGGCGCGGCCACCTTCGAGGGCCTCACCGGGCACCCGGTTCTCTCGGATCTATGGGAACATGGGCGGGCCATGGATCACATCCACCTGAGCCGCTGGTGTGATTTTGGTGTGATCTGTCCCGCCACGGCCAACACCATTGCGCACATGGCGCACGGATTGGCCGAAGATCTGGTGGGCGCGCTCACGCTGGCCTGGCCGCGCGAGAAGGCCTTGCACGTGTTCCCGGCCATGAACCGCGAGATGATCAGTCATCCGGCCACCGTGGAGAACATGGCCAAAGCCACGCGGGCGGGGGTGATCATGCATCCCAGCAGCGGGGGCAATCTGGCCTGCGGTGAAGTGGGTGAAGGACGACTGCTCGAGCCTGACGACATCGTCGCGCGGGTTACACCACAGCGACTCGGACGCATCCTGATCACCGCAGGTGCCACTCGCGAACCGATCGATGGCATCCGCTTCGTGACCAATGTGAGCACCGGTCGCACCGGCGCGACGATTGCCGACCGTCTGGCCGCCAAGGGATGGCAGGTGACCTTCGTGCACGGGCAAGGCTCGGCACTGCCCAACGCCTCCATCGCGCGTGTCCCGTACGGTTCGTTTGCGGATCTCGACGCGACCCTGCAGCGTGAACTTGCGGCGCAGCGCTACGATGGCGTCATCCATGCCGCGGCGGTCAGCGATTACTCCGTTGACTCGGTGAATGGGGGAACAGCCGATGGCAACGTGAAGCTTCGCAGCGGGGATACGCTCGACCTGCGTTTCAAGTCGAACTTCAAGATCCTGCCCCGCCTCAAACAGTATTCGGCCAATGCAGATGTGCAGGTGATCGGCTTCAAGCTGACACTCAATCAGACCGAGGACGGCACGGCCGAAATCGCACGGGGATTGCTGGGCCAGGCGGTGGACGCCGTGGTGGCCAACGATTGGTCACGCATCGACGGCGCCGCGCACCCGGGCCAGTTGGTATCGCAGACCGGCAGCGCTTCGTTCGCCAACGTGGCCGAACTGAGTGAACTGCTGCACGGCCGCCTGCAGGCCGCCCGCCCGCGCCAAACAGGCATCGGCGCGGTAGCTGGAGCAGCGGACTTTTAATCCGTAGGCCCATCATGGTGCTGGCGAGCCAAATCGCGACCGCGTTCGTTGCGCTGATCCATCTCTACATCCTCGTGCTGGAGATGTTTCTCTGGACCACACCGCGAGGCCGGAAGGCATTCGGGTTGACGCCGGAATTCGCCGAGGCCACCAAGGTGCTGGCCGCCAATCAAGGTCTGTACAATGGATTTCTGTGCGCCGGCCTGGTCTGGGGGCTCAGTCTCGGTGCTTCTGGCCGGATGGTCACGGTCTTTTTCCTTGGCTGTGTGACGGTGGCGGGGCTCTATGGTGCCTTTACCGCCAATCGGAAAATCCTGTACGTGCAGGCGGTCCCAGCCATCGTGGCGCTGCTCCTGGTCCTCACCGCTCGCTGACGACTCGTCACAGACCAGCTCGTTGGAATCTTCGGCTGCCCAGGGACGGCCCCGAAGTCATATTGCACTCCATTGCTGAAGTCGCGCTGTGTGGAAGGCTGGCGCAGCGCCCCACAAAGTTCTCTCCATACCCTGTATGACCGCCCCCATTATTCCCGCATTGGCGGGGCCCACATCCCGCCGAAGGGATCGTACGCGTGCCCTCGCCTGCGGTGTGCTGTTCGGCGCTGCGACGCTGGGCCTCGCCGCCTGTGACGAAGCCGTGGCGCCATCTGGCAAGTCCGCCGATGTCGCCATTCGTGTGTATGTGGACCGCGACAACTCCGGTGATTTCTCCGCCGCAGACAGTGGCCTGGCCGGCGTAGCGCTCTCCCTGGCGCCAGTGGAAGCCGCCAGTGGATCGGCCGCCTCGGCCACGTCGGTAGCCGGCGGACTCGCCACGTTTCCGCAGGTTGCGCCCGGTTCTTACACGGTGACGCTGCCCACCACTGCTCCCGCGGGTGCCGTGCTTGCCACCACCACCGTGCCGCGTGTGGTGATCAGTGCCACGGGTCAGGTGCGGGCCGATGACGTCCGCTACGGATGGCTGCCTGCCACCGTGAGTGGCCGCATCTTCCGCGACGACGACGGCAATGGTGCGTTCAATACGGGCGACACACCGGGTGACGGGTTGTACGTGGTGCTGCGACGTGGCACTACGCGTGTGGATTCGCTCCTGGCCGATGCGCAGGGGCTGTACGCGTTCCGCTTCCTCGCCCCGGGTGCGTACACGGTGGCACTCGAGAATCCGGCCACCATTACCTACGCGGACGGCGCGACACGCACGGTGACTGTTGCTGCCGGCGCGACCGGTACGGTGAACGGGATCTTCACCGGCGCCCTCATTGTACCGATCGCCGACGCGCGTGCCCGCGCTGTGGGTACATCGGTCGCGGTAGTGGGCAATCTGGTGGTGCGCCCAGGGCCGTTTGCCTCTGGCGCGAATTCGGAGATCTGGGTGCAGGACGCGACGGGTGGCATTGCGGCCTTCTCGGTGCCCAACGCCGACAGTGCGCAGTACCGTCTCGGCGATCGTCTCGAAATCACGGGCGTGCGCAGTGTGTTCAGCGCCCAGTCGCAGATCACCATCTCGCGTATTCGCAACCTCGGCGCGGGTACACAGGTCGTGCCGGCCGCGCAGAGCGCCGCACAGGCCAATGCACTCACACGAGATGGCCAGTTGGTGCGCGTTCCGAATCTCACCGTCGTGTCCATCCCGACGGGCACTGGCGCAGCCTTCACGGTGCTGGCCACCGATGCGGCAGGAGACACGCTGCAACTGCGCATCGCCGGTGTGGCCACAGGCCTTTCCCGTGCCAGCTTCACGGTCGGGAACCGGTACAACGTGACGGGCGTGCTCACACGCTTCAACGCCATCGCACAGCTCAAGATCCGCGATGTGGGTGATCTCGAGCTTGGTGCCGCCATCACCCCCATCGGCACCGTGCGTGCTTCCGGTGCGAACGGCACCAACTACACCGTGGCCGGTCGCATCACGGCGCCGCCAGGTGCCTTCACCAGCGGCACGAACAACATCAACTCCGAGATCTGGGTGCAGGACGCCACTGGCGGGATCGCGGTGTTCAGCGTCCCGACCGCCGACAGCGCCACGCTCAAGCTGGGCAACACGGTGGAAGTGACCGGCAGCCGCAGTCTGTTCAGCGCCCAGTTGCAACTGGGCACGCCGACCATCGCTCGCACGGGCAATGGCTCGGTGATCGCACCGGTGACGGTGACCGGCACGGAAGCCGCGTCGTTGGCCCGTGACGGTCAGTTGATCCGCATGAGCGGCTTCACCGTCACCACCATCGCGACCGGTACGGCCACCGCGTTCACCGTGACCGGTACCGTCAGCGGCGTGTCCATGCAGGTGCGTGTGGGTGGTCCGCTGCAGGGACTCACCCGCGCCAACTTCACCGTCGGATCCACGTACACCGTGACCGGCATTCTCACGCAGTTCAACGGCACCGCGCAGATCAAGCCGCGCTTCGCGAGTGACGTGACGCCATGAGCCTTTCCATGAACTTTCGAACGTTTTTCACGACGCGGCGCTCGGTGAGCGTGTTGACGCTGCTCGCGGGCGCCATGGGTATGGGCGCCTGCATCGATGATCCGGAGCCGGTGACCGCTATCGAAGCCACCGGTAAGGTGTCGGGCATCCTGTTCTTCGATCGCGACAACAACAACGTCTACACGCCAACGGCCGGTGATTCGGCGATGAACGGCGTCACGGTGCGTCTGCTCGATCGCGGCACGACGCGCGTTGTCGGATCGGGTACGACGGGGGCCAATGGCCGCTATGAGATCAGCGTGCCCGTCGGCACACACGATCTGGACGTGGTGCGCAGCGCCGAGATGATTGCCAGCAACTTCATCTGGTGTGGCGCAGCGCCAAGTGTGTACCGCAACGAAGCCACGTTCGTGCAAACGCCGCTCAAGTTCGGCTGCGTGGTGCGCATCAGCGCCGCAAAGCTCGTGGCAACCGGTGCGAGTGTGACCATCGCCGGCGTCGTGACCGCGCAACCGGGCCGCTACCGTACGGCCAACGACAACCTCTACATGCAGGATCTCACCGGTGGCATCCAGGTGTTCGGCGTGCCGGCAGCGCTGGCGCTTCAGGAAGGCGACAGCATCGAGGTCACGGGCGTAATGGCGGTGTTCAACACCCAGTTGCAGATCACGTCGCCGCGTGTGGCACCGAACATCAAGCGCGGCGCCGAGATCCCTGATCCGCTTCTGCTCACGACGGCCCAACTCGCGGCGACCACGAACGGACTGGCGCCGAATGTGGGTCGACTGGTCCGCGTGCGTCGTGTCACCGTGGGCACGTTTGCCAGCGGCAACGCCCCCTTTGATGATGGCAGTGGAGCTGCACAGGTCCGCCTCGATGGCAATGCGGCCACCACGATCGGCACGACGCGCTTCGTGACGGGTCGCTGCTACGACATCACCGGTATTGTCGGATTCTTCAACAATGCGACGCAGCTCCAGCCGCGTGGCCCGCTTGACGTGACGGAGGTCTCGTGCTCGTAAATCTCCCCCGTACCACGCTGCTCGGTGCACTCGCACTGAGCGTGTTGGCACCGGCTGTCCCTGCTCTGTCCTATGCGCACGGGGGGCTGTCGACACCGATGCTGCTGGCGCAGGAAACGACCGGGTCCATCCGCGGCACCGTGACCGGCGCCGACAGCAAGCCACTCACGGGCGCCACCATCACGGCCACCAACACCGAAACGGGCCTGGTCCGCAATGCCGTGGCCGGTGAAGACGGGGCCTATGTCGTACGCCTGCTGCCGTCGGGCACATATCGTGTGACCGTGCGTCGTCTTGGCAGCCAACAGCAGGAAAAGACAGACATCCGGGTGAGCGTGGGCTCCACCACACCGGTCAACTTCTCGCTCGCCGACGCCGCGACACAGCTTGGTACCGTCCAGGTGCGCGGGGCGCAGCGCGTGGACGTGGCCGATGGCGGCGTGAAGCAGGCCGTCTCGCAGGAAGAAATCCAGAATCTCCCCACGCTGGGCCGTGATTTCACGGACTTCATCAATCTGTCCGGTCTGGTGAGCCCGACACCGGAAACCACCACCGGTGGCCAGTTCTCCATCGCGGGCGCCCGGCCGTCCCAGACCAACGTGCAGCTCGATGGTGTGGATGCCAACAACAGCTTCTTCGGTGAAAACCGTGGTGGCAGCCGCATTCCGTTCAACTTCTCGATCGAGTCGGTGAAGGAGTTCCAGATCATCACCAACGGCTTCGATGTGGAGTACGGCAACTATGCCGGCGGTATCATCAACATCATCTCCAAGGGCGGCACCAATCGCCGGAAGGCGACGGTGTACGGCAACTATCGCGGCGACGCGCTGACGGCGAAGAACTTCGATGGCACGGCCATCAACAACTTCAACGTCCAGCAGTACGCGTTCCAGGCAGAAGGACCGCTGGTGAAGGACAAGCTGTTCTGGCTGGTGTCGGTGGACGGTCAGCGTCGTCGTGAGCCGTATGTGCCCAACGGCCCCTCGGCGCTGCTCACGCAGGCCGGCAATCTCGAGGCACAGGCCAATGCGGCCGGCACACCCGCCGAGGCGGCGACACTGCGCAGCCAGGCACTGCGTGCACGGCAGACCGCCGATTCGCTGGGCCGGTTCTTCAATATCCTGAACAGCCGCTACGGCATCGACGATCCGGCGGGTTCGTACAACGAGTTTGCCACCCGCAATGACGTGTTGACCGTGTTCGCACGCATGGACTGGAACATCAACAACGCGCACCGTTTTTCGCTGCGCAATAGCTGGTCCAGCTACGACAACGCCAACGAGACGTTCGCCGGTACCGCGCTCGGCGGTCTCTCGCAGACGGAAGCGTTCAAGAACAGCAGCAACTCGCTGGTGGGTGAACTCAACAGCACGCTGGGCGATCGCACGGCCAATGTGCTGCGCTTCCAGTATTCGGCCGAGGAACGTCCGCGTGTGGGTGCCGACCTCAAGCCGCAACTGCGCGTGAACAATGTCATCCCCGGCACGGCCTACGCCTGGGGCGGCAACAACCTGGCGTTCCGCAACAACCTGGTCGAGGACAAGTTCCAGATCGTGAACAACACCACGATCGACCTGGGGCGCCACACGATCAAGTTCGGCACCAACAACATCATCACGCACTACGAGAACGACTTCTGGAACCAGGGCTCGGGCTTCTATACGTTCGACAACCTGGCCGCCCTCGAAGCGTTCCGACCGCTGCAGTACACGCGCAATGTGCGTTCGGACGGTCAGGTGCCGCGTGCCGTGTTCGACACCTACGAATACTCGGTGTACGCGCAGGACCAGATACGCCTCACGCCCCGCCTGCTGGCCACGCTCGGTGTGCGGTATGACCTCTCGCGTTTTGGTGATGCACCGGGTCGCGTGATCGACGCCGAGCGTGCCTTTGGCATCCAGACTGGCGTCGCGCCGATCGACAAGAACAACATCTCCCCGCGCCTCGCGCTGGCCTGGGATCGCAAGGGCGATGCGAGCGAAGTGTGGCGTGCTGGCGGCGGCCTGTTCTACGGCCGACTGCCAGCCGTCCTGGGTTCCAACGTGGGCATCACCGATGTGCCGCTGCAGAACCTCGCGTGCACCGGCAGCGCTGCGGATGGCGACGCCAACGCCCCGCCATCGGTGACGGGCTATCGGGACTGGGCAGCGAACGGTGACAACAATCCGTTCAACTGCGCCGGCTCAGCGGGTATCGGTGGCATTCCCGAGTACTCGTTCTGGACGCAGGGTTTCCAGATCCCCGAGACGTACCGCGGCAACGTTGGCTACGAGCGGGAACTGGGACGCAAGACGCGCTTTTCGGCAGACTACCTGTACCAGTTCACGTCGAACCTGTACACGGTGCGCAACACCAACCTGCGTGCGCCGTTGTTCTCACTGGCCAATGAAGGTGGCCGTCAGGTATACGTGCCGGCTGGCGCATTCCGTCCGAATGCCGCCGCGGGCAATGAACGTCTGCTCAACACCGACTTCGGCAACCTGTTCCAGAACTTCTACGACGGCCGCTCCCGGTCGCAGTCGGTCACGTTCAACCTCGATCATCGTTTCGCGCAGGAATCATCACTTCGCGCATCGTATACGTGGACCACGGCCGACGATAACGGATCGTTCTCGTGCTGCACGTCGTTTGCGGGGTGGAGTGAAACGCGTGTGGGTGCGGCTGGCCCGAATGACATCGGCGGCATCGGCGCGACGGACAAGGCATGGGGTCCCTCGGGCTTCGTGCGCAACCACACGGTGATCCTCTCCGGCTTCACGAAGCTGCCATTGGGCTTCCGCCTGAGCGGCATTTTCCGTATGCAGAGCGGCACGCCGTGGGGTCCTGAGCAAGGTGGTGATCTGAACGGCGACGGACTGACGTTCAACGATCGCCCGTTCATCTATGCCCCGGAGGACTTCCCGGTGGCGATCCCGACCAACGTGACGAGCACGGCGGCGCAGGCAGAGTATGTGGCCGCGCAGCGCGAGATCTATCGCGGCTATCTGAACGACAACAAGTGCGTGGGTGACTACGTTGGGCAGATCATCCCCCGCAACACCTGCCGTCAGCCGTGGTTCAACCGCCTGGACCTGTCGCTGCGCAATCGCATTCCCACGCGGGCCGGTCAGCACGCGGAGTTGTCGATCGACTTCTTCAACGTGCTCAATGGGCTCAACTCGAGCTGGGGCCGCTATCAGTCCGTGTCGGCCGCGCGGCGTAACCTGATGGTGCCGGTGTCGTACGACGCCTCAGGTCAGACGATCCGCTACAACCTGACCGACTTCTTCGGCGACAAGACACCACTCGGCACCAACCTACTGCTGCAGTTCAGCATGCAGGTGGGCATTCGCTACACCCTCTGATCTCGAGCGCAGCAGGTGAACAAGAAAGCGGGGCGCCAAAGACATGGCGCCCCGCTTTTTTGTCGTGCTCGCGCCGTCAACTGAGTGGTAGGGTGGGCAGCAAGTCGAGCAACTCGGGCCAGTCGATGAACGGATTCCGGTTGCCTTGTGCGCGTTGAATGGCATCATTGCGTCCGCGCTCCCAGGCATCCACGGCATCTTCACGTGCCCAGGCGATGAGCAGGTCGCGTTCCTGTGCGAAGTTGGTGAGGCTGAACCCACTGGGCCGGTCGGCTCCATAGCGGATGTAGAAGTAGAGCAACCCACGCGCGATGTCCCCGCGCACACTGGCTCGCGGTTCGAACACGATTTGTCCGCTGTTGCCACTCGCATAGCCGAGCCGGCTCATGTCTCCGCTGCCCGACACGGGCCCTGTCCACAGCACGGTGCCGCGTACGAGGCCAAACGGGTAGTTGGACCGCCGTTCATTGGCGGCCGAGTCGGAGCTGAAGAGATGGTGGAGGTCGCTCAGGGCGGGATCCACTTCGGCCCCGCGGCTACGGGGCCAGGTGTGCTCGGTGTTGATACTGTTCTGCGCCGCGGTGGCCCGTGTGGTCACGCCCACCGCTTGCCGGCCCGTGTAGAGATCAATGATCCACGGACGCGTGCCTCGATCCACAAAGGCATAGAGGGAGTCTCGTGCCGACGTGTAGCCCAGCGTGCGCTGCCCTCGCACCAGTTGCTGGATGCTGGTGAGCAGTGCGGCATCACAACGGCTCCTGGCGGGCGCGTAGTAGGACGCCTGCGCTGCGGGTGGTTCCGTACGGCAGGTGTTGGTTGGAGGCGGGGCGGTGCTCGTGCCACCACCGCCACAGGCAGCCAGGAGCGCGATCGCGAACGGTGTGGCCATCCGTGCGACGGCCCCCCGGGCACGTGGGCTGAACAAGTGCGTCATGCAAGAATGATGGCGGTGCGCTCGCGCGTCTGCCTATCCCGAGATGGTGATCTGCGACCGTCAGCGGGTGTTCTGCGTCGTGTCTCGAAGAGCGGGCGCCGCGCCACGCATCCAGTAGATAAGCAGGCGACACGACTCCGGCGCGAGCACGGGCCACGCCAGCGGCTTGTAGCGCGTGGGAATCTTTGCGGGCTCGTCGTAGTACTCGATGGCGACGACATCATTGGGCAGCCAGAGTTCGTCCGGATAGAACGTGACGCCATCGTCATCTGTGGCTTCAAGACGCGGCTGCCCGTTCCAGAGCTCCACCAGACAGCGACTGGGCTCCACGCCTGCCCGCAGGTCGTGGCCATACCGTCCGTTCCGGGGAATACGACGAATGCCCGGCATGCCATCGAGCATGTCGGCCCAATACTGCGGACGCATGCTGCGCAGCTCGCCGGCATCGCGGAAGTGCCCGATGCCGGCCCGACGCCGGCACTCGAATCCATCGAGACTGGTGATGGCACAGGTGTTCTGATCGACCACACGCACCGCGTCCAACACCTGCGGCAGACGTTCGAGCTGCATCCGAACGCGGGTCGTCCCCGTCGGTGGCACCACGATGACATCCACGCGCTGGCGATGTCCAACTAACCGCAGTGTGAGTGTGTACTGACCGCCCCGCAGACCGGGGAACAGGAAGCTGCCGGTTGGCGAGGAGGTGGTTCGGCGACCGCCGGGCTCCAGCAACACCGTCACGTTCGGCAGTGGGCGTCCTGTCGAATCGGAGATCGTGCCCTGCACGGCCGCCCCTTGTCCAGTCTCAGCGTTCGCCTGCGCGATGGCCGTGAACGTCCACATCAGCATGACGGTGGCCAGCAGACGGATCGGGAGGCACATAGTCAAAGGTGCCCCCAACTCGTGTGCCAGGCCAGCGAACTCGGCCTGGCACACCAGCAGCCCGCATCTGCTGCTGGACAGGGCTGGCATGCGTGCAGCATGATGGGCCTGTCGCGCAGTCCAATTCTTCTGCGCCTTCCGCCACCCGATCCGGCCCCCCTCCCGTGCAGACACGTCACGGCTTCACGCTGCTGAGCCTTCAGGAATTCGAGCACTGGCTCACGCAGCAACGCGTGGGTCGTACCGTGCTCACGCTGCAGCAACACCACACCTGGTCGCCCAGCTATCGGCAGTTCAGCGGCGCGAATCACTTTGAACTGCAGCAGGGCATGAAGTACCACCATGTCACCAACAATGGTTGGGCCGACATCGGGCAGCACTTTACCAGCTTCCCCGACGGCTCCATCATGACCGGCCGATCGCTCGAACTGGTGCCGGCGTGCATCAAGGGGCAAAACGCGCACGCCATCTGCATTGAGCACATCGGCAATTTCGACGCGGGCAGCGACACCATGTCTCCATCGCACCGTTCGGCGATCGTTGGCATGACGGCCAGCATCTGCCGCCGCTTCGCGATTCCGGTGAATACCGACCGTGTGGTCTATCATCACTGGTTCGATCTCGACACCGGGGCGCGCACCAACGGCACCGGCACCACCAAGACCTGCCCCGGCACCGCGTTCTTCGGCGGCAATACCGTGCAGCACGCGCAGAACAGTTTTCTGCCGCTCGTCCGTCAGCAACTTGGTGGCCAGCCGCCAGCCCCGCTTCCCTCCACGGTGCGCTATGGCGTCGTGAAAGCCGACACCTTGAACGTGCGCGCCGCACCGGCCGCCAATGCTGCGCGCAGCAACATCGTGCGGCTCGGCGCCATCCTGCGCATCCACGATGAGCGCGACGGCTGGTATCGCCTCTCGGCCACCAACGAGGAATGGGTGAGCACCCGGTACGTCCAACTGGTCGACCGTGCGACGGTCAATGCCGATGTGCTCAACGTGCGCAGCGGCCCGGGAACGCAGTTCGACAAACTCGCCGCACTCGCGCGCAGCCAGGAAGTGTTTGTCCATGAGCGACGCGACGGATGGTGTCGCATCGGACAGGAATCCCGCTGGGTCGCAGCGTCCCATCTCACATTCGCCTGACACGCAGGTCATTTCCCTCACTGGAGTGAACATGTTCGACCCTCGTTTGCGCATGGCCGGTCTGGCCCTGTTGCTGGCCACGGCGTCCACGGTGGCCAAGGCTCAGAACGCCCGCCCCGCCCCCGACCAGGCGGGTGTCGCCCGGTTGACGGCCCAGTACGTCAAACGTGAAGTGAGTATCCCGATGCGGGATGGTACCAAGCTGTTCACAGCCATCTATGTGCCACGGGACAGCAGCAAGGCGGTCCCGATCCTGCTCATGCGCACGCCGTACAGTGTGGCTCCCTATGGGGCCACGGCGTATCCGGCACAGCTCGGCCCCTTCCCCGACATCGACAAGGAAGGTTGGATCTTCGTGAACCAGGATGTACGTGGTCGCTACATGAGCGAAGGCTATCACCAGTTCATGACACCGAATCGCGGACCCAATCGCAAGACCGGCGATGTGGATGAATCCACGGACACGTACGACACGATCGAGTGGATTCTGAAGAACGTCCACCATCACAATGGTCGTGTTGGCACCTGGGGCAACTCGGCACCCGGCTTCTTCGTGACCGCAGGCATGATCGACGCACATCCAGCCCACAAGTTTGCGTATCCATCGGCGCCGATGGTGGACTGGTGGATGGGCGATGACCGCCACATGAATGGTCTGTTCAAGCTGTCGCAGACCTACAACTTCATGCGCAACTTCGACCAGCCGCGCAACGGACTGATCACCCAGTATCCCGCCGGTCCAGCGTCGGGCACAACGGATGGCTATGCCTGGCACCTCGCCATGGGCGCCTTCTCCAACTACGGCCCCGGTCCGCTGCAGAACCGCGTCGCGTTCTGGGACTCCATCACCGTCCACGCCGACTACGACGCATTCTGGCAGGCCCGCGCCATCTGGAAGCACGCCAAGAACATCACCCCCGCCGTGCTGCTGGTCGGTGGGTGGTACGACGTGGAAGACCCGTATGGCATGCTGCGGCTGAATCAGAGCATGCAGGCCGACAGCCGGAGCACCAAGCAGATGTTCGTGGTCGGGCCGTGGTCACACGGCGGCTGGAACCGTGCCGACTTCCCGACGTTCGGTGCATTCACCAATGGCAGTCCGACCGGGAAGTTCTTCCGCGATTCCATCGGTATGCCTGCTTTCCGCTGTCTTCTCAAGGATGACTGCGGAAACTTTCAGTTCGGCGGAGCGCTGATGTTCGAGGCCGGCACCAATCAGTGGAAGCGATTCGAAGCGTGGCCGCCCAAGCAGGCGCGTCAGCGCACGCTGTACCTGCGTGAACAGGGACGGGTCGCCTTTGAAGCGCCGAAGTCCGCTGGCGCGGCAGGGATCGACCGGTACGTGAGTGATCCGACGAAGCCCGTGCCATACACGATGGGCACGACCTTCGGTTTCAACGCACAATATCCCACCGAGGACCAGCGCTTCGCGTCCCGTCGTCCGGACGTACTGGTCTATCGCTCGGACGTACTCACCGAGGACCTGACGGTCGCCGGCCCACTCTCGGCCCTGCTGCACATCGCCAGCACCGGCACCGACGCGGATTTTGTGGTGAAGGTCATTGATCAATACCCCAATGATGCCGCTCCGGAGTTCGAAGGCGGACCGCGCCTCGATGCCTATGAGCGTCTTGTACGCCCCGGCGTTGCGCGTGCTCGCTGGCGCAAGGGTTACACGCGCAGTGTGCCGCTGGTGGCCAATACGGCCGACACCATCCGCGTGCCGCTCGACGACGTGATGCACACGTTCAAAAAGGGCCATCGCATCGTGGTGCATGTGCAGAGCTCGTGGTATCCCGCCGTCGATCGCAACCCGCAGCGATTCGTTCCCAACATCTACAAGGCCAAGGATTCCGACTTCCAATCCGCCACCATGACCATCTACCGCACGGCGGCCCGTGCCTCCCACCTCTCGCTCACTGTCATGCCGTAACGCTGTTGCCCCCCTGCACCGCCCCCTGATTCCCTCCATCATGCAGGAGTCCCTTCGATGACAGCAGTTTCCCCCCGCCGAGCCTTGCTCGCGACGGCGTCCGCGCTCGTTGCGCTGGCGTTGTCGGCCAGCACGTTGCTCGCGCAGACGCGTACCATCTCGGGCCAAGTGCTCGAAGAGGGATCGCGCGCGCCCATCACCGCCGCCCAATTGCAGGTGCAAGGTACCAACCTTGGCGCACTCACCCGGGAGGATGGTCGATTCACCATCGCCGGTGTCGCGTCGGGTGACGTCGTCCTGGTGGTGCGACGCCTGGGTTACCCGATGACCCGCGTGCCAGTCGGCGCCACCACCAACACCGTCGAAATCGTCCTCAAGAAGGACGTCCTCAATCTCGACCAGGTGGTCGTGACAGGTCAGGCCACGGGTATCTCGCGTCGCAACCTGGCCAACGATGTTGCCAGTGTGAGCGCGGCCGAAATGACCAAGGTGTCGGCCCAGTCGATCGAAAACGCCATGCAAGGCAAGATCGCCGGCGCACAGATCTCACAGTCCACCGGCGCGCCGGGTGGCGGCAACCGCATTCGTATTCGCGGCATTTCCTCCATCCTCGGATCCGCGCAGCCATTGTACGTCATCGACGGTGTCATCGTCTCCGACGTATCCGTCGGATCGGGCACGAACAAGGTGACCCGCGCATCGGGCACGAGCATCTCGGTGGGCAATCAGGAAGCCCCGGTCAACCGCATCGCCGACCTCAATCCCAATGACATCGAAAATGTCGATGTGCTGAAGGGTTCGGCGGCGGCCGCGATCTACGGCTCCAAGGCGTCGGGTGGTGTCATCATCATCACGACCAAGCGCGGCAAGGCGGGCAAGCCCCGGTTTTCGTTGCGTATGGGCGCTGGTACGTCCGATCTGGCGTATCGCAACGATTCGCGGCACTTCAAGACCCTGGCCGATGCCGTGGCCGTATTCGGTGCGGGCATCACCCCGTTCTATGATCCCAATCGTCAGCTCAATTACGAGACGCTGGCCTATGGGAACAATCCGCTCAACTCCGACCTCTCGCTCAGCGTGAGCGGTGGCAGTGAAGACACGCGCTATTTCGTGTCGGCGAGCCGGCGCAACGAAGAGGGCATCGTGGCCAACACGTTCGCCCGCAAGACGAACGTGCGCCTCAACCTCGATCAGCGCATCTCGTCGCGTATCAATCTGCAGGTGGGCACCGAAGTGCTGAACAACGCCGGCGACCGCGGCCTGTTCGGCAACGACAACGCCGGCAACTCGATCGCCTACGCGCTCACCAAGATCCCCAGCTTCCTGGACCTGCGCCGGAACGCCGATGGCTCCTGGCCGGTCAACCTGTTCTATCCGTCGAATCCGCTGCAGACCATCGATCAGTTCGAGAATTCCGAAAGTGTCTGGCGCAACATCACCACGTCACGGCTCACGGCGGACCTGATCACGGGCAACAACCACACGCTGCAATTCATCGCGTTCGGTGGCGTGGATCTGCTCAACCAGTCGAACCTGATCTACTCGCCGCCGACCCTGCAGTTCGAGCCGGTGGACGGCCTGCCGGGCACCAGCGCGAACTCCAAGACCACCAACGTTCAGCGCAACCTGAATCTGAACATGGTGCATGGCTGGAACATTGGTTCGTCACTCAAGGTGACCTCGCAGGTGGGTACGCAGTTCGAAGAACGGGACTTCAACCAAACCCGCGCATCGGCACAGAACCTGCTCGGTGGTCTGGAAGTGGTCACCTCCGGCACAGTGCGCGACGTAGACGAATCGCGTTTACGTGTGGAAGACTTCGGTGTATTCGTGCAGTCGGAGGCCCTCTGGCGCGACAAGTTGTTGCTCACGGTTGGCGCCCGTGCCGATCGCAGCAGCAACAACGGTGATCCGGCCAAGTACTTCCTGTTCCCGAAGGCCGCCAGCTCCTATCGGTTCCCCAACCTGATGCCGGGCGTGGTGGACGAAGCGAAGCTGCGCGTGGCCTACGGTGAAACGGGTAACCAGCCACTGTATGGCCAGAAGTTCACCAACCTCGATCTGTCCAGCGTCGGTGGACTGGGGGCGTTCCGCGTAGGCACGGTGCGAGCCGCGTCGGATCTGCGCCCGGAGCGTCAGCGGGAATTTGAGATCGGTACAGACCTCAACTTGCTCCGCAACCGCGCCACGTTCACGGTGACCGGCTTCCGTCGCAACATCTCCGATCTGCTCATCACGCGCACACTGGCGCCCACCTCGGGGTTCAGCAGTGAGACCTCGAATGGCGCGGAGATGCAGGTGACGGGTGCGGAAGTCTCGATCAACGCCTTCCCGATCCAGACGCCCACGTGGGGCTGGACCTCGCGTCTGAACTGGGGCACCAATCGCTCCAAGGTGACCAAGCTGCCGGTGCCCACATTCCTGCTGGGTGCCCCGCAGACCGGCGCAATCCGTATCGAGCAGGGCAAGTCGGCCACACAGCTCATCGGCAACGACACGCTGCCACAATCGGGTGGCCGTGTGGTCGTACCGGTGGTGATGGGCGATGGCAATCCGCTCTGGACGGCCGGATGGGGCAACGAAGTCCGCTTCAAGGGGCTGTCGTTGTACGCGCTGCTCGATCAACAGAAAGGCGGTATGCTCGCCAACGGCACCTGGCGTCACTACGACCTCGGCCAGAACTCGATCGACTACGACGATCTCGACGAACTCGGACGCAAGGAAGGCGAAGTCCGCCGCACCAGCTACCTGCAGGTGACGCGCATCTACTACCAGCCCACTTCGTTCGTGAAACTGCGTGAAGTGACGATCACGTTGGATCTGCCCCAGAAGTGGGCAACGTCGGTGTGGTCCGGCGCCAGCGGGGCCAAGCTCTCGCTGAGCGGTCGCAATCTGTATTGGTGGACCAAGTTCCGCGGTGGTGATCCGGAGGCCCAGAACTTCGGACAGGGTGGCGTTCCCGATGCCATCCAGCGCAACCGTGAACTGGCCGCGTACCCCGCCAGCCGCAGCTTCTGGCTCAACTTCAGCGTGGACTTCTGACCATGAACGCCATCCGCAATCGCCGGGCGCGCGCGCTGCTACTGGCCGCCGTCTGTGCCTCCGCCGTGGCGTGCAACGCGGCGGACATCGCGAACTTCAATAGTCCCAACACGTCGCAACTCGAAGGATCCCCTGACGCAGGTACGGTGAACACCGCTGTCGCCGGTGTGTTGGCAGGCTCCCGCGCCGGCGCTGGCACCTGGGCCAGCACCCTGGGAGTGTTCGGTCGGGAAATCATCAACCTCGATGGCGCCGAGCCGCGCAACGTGCTGGCACTGCTCATCGGACCGCTGGAGCCCGGCGGCTTCGGCGTGGATGTAGGCTGGACCAACTCGTATCGCAATCTGCGGACGGCCTACACGATCCTCGAGGTGGTGGATCGTGTGCCGGACTACACCGCCGCACAACGCAGTGCCGTGAAGGGATTCGTGAAGACCTTCATCGCGCAGGAGTATGTGAACCAGCTTCGGGTGCGTGACACCTTCGGTCTCGTGTTCGACGTGCCGAAGGATCCCGCCGAGCAGGGTGCGTTCATCACGCGGGATGAAGCCTACACGAAGACGGCCGCCCTGTTCGACGAAGCGCGCGCCGACCTCGCGGCTGGTGGCACGGCGTTCCCGTTCACGCTCACCACGGGCTTCGCCGGCTTCAACACTCCGCCCACCTTCTTGCGCGTGAATCGCGGCCTCAAGGCGCGCATGGAGACGTACCGGGGGCGCTGGGCTGACGCGCTGACTGCGGTGAACGAATCGTTCATCAGCACGGCGTCAGGCACGGCGGCCGCGTTGAACACGGGCATCTTCCATGTCTACAGCACCGCCTCGGGCGACGCGGTGAATCCCCTGTTCGATCCCACACCACGGGCCTTGGTGGCGGTACCGGAGTTCCTGACCGAAGCCCGCAATCGTGCCGATGGATCACGCGATCTGCGGGCGTCATCGAAGGCCGTCGTAGGTACCGTGAATGTCACCACGCAGGGGATCAGCTCCAATGTGCGGCCCACGGTGTATCCCACCAACGTCACCCCGGTGCCGATCATCCGGAATGAAGAGCTCATCCTCATCCGCGCCGAAGCGAACATCGGTCTCGGCAATCGTGCCGCCGCCATCACCGATCTCAACTTCGTACGCACCAACTCAGGTGGTCTGCCGGCATTGGCGAGTGATTTCGCCGGCGACCTGATCACCGAGCTGTTGTACGATCGGCGCTATTCACTGTTCTTCGAGTACGGCCATCGCTGGGTGGACTCGCGGCGCTACAACCGGCTGGGCGAACTGCGCAAGCAGTTGCCTTCGCATCGGGTGTTTCCGTTGGTGCCCATTCCCATCGATGAGTGCAATCAGCGGACAACGGCCCTGCCTCGGGGTTGCGTGAACGTGGCCGGTAACTAACCGACCAACACACACAAACCACAAAGGGCGGAGAGGTCACGATGACCTCTCCGCCCTTTGTCATGTTGAACGAACGGTGCGATAGGCTACCGCTTACTTCGCCAGATCCTTCACCACGGCACTCAGCGCCTTCACCCGCGCGGACTCCGGGTTGCTGGCAGCGTCCTGATCGAGCTGCGCCGCGAGCTTGTTGAGCGCCGTCGAGCGCGCCGCCCCCTTGGCCTTTTCGGCGGCGTC
The DNA here is from genome assembly GCF_000010305.1 of Gemmatimonas aurantiaca T-27. Lineage (NCBI taxonomy): Bacteria > Pseudomonadati > Gemmatimonadota > Gemmatimonadia > Gemmatimonadales > Gemmatimonadaceae > Gemmatimonas > Gemmatimonas aurantiaca. The sequence continues at coordinate 2,587,678 of NC_012489.1, forward strand.
GAGCTGTGTGGTCACGCCCGAGAGCCAGGTCTTCTGCACCGCCGTGTTTCGCGCCATCTGATCGGTGTACGAACGGGCCACCACAAATGCCGCCGGCCACACAAAATGCGGCTGCTCCTGGGCATTGAAGTACGCGAACTTCACCAACTTGGCCGCTTCGAGTTCGTTCTTCGAGATGTGTTCGCTCGGCGTGAGCTCCCACACGTCCAGACCACGCGCGATTTCCGAACCGTAGATCATGCCGTTGTACCAGTAGGCCGACCAGTGACCGGCGCTGACGAGTGCCGTAGCATCCATGGGACCACGATCGAAGTACGCGATCTCGTAGGCGTGATTGGGATCGGTCCAGTCGAACACGTTCACACCACCTTGGTACCACGACTGCACCATGACTTCACGACCCGGGATCGGGATCAGTGAACCATTGTGCGACACGCAGTTTTCCTGGCTGGTCTGCGCGGCCGGCAGCTTGAAGTAGCTCTTGAAATCGAGCTTGTCGCCGTTGCGCACGAAGATGGCGTCGGCGCCCCATTCCTTCTTGTCGGTCGCGCGGCAACGCGGCGCCGTCCCGCCACCCCACTCGTCGGAGAACAACACCTTGCTGCCGTCGTTGCTGAAGGTCGCCGAATGCCACGCCGACATGTTCGTATCAGCAGCCGCATAGAGGCGCTTCGGATTCTTGATATCGCTGATGTCGAGCAGGATGCCGTAGCCGCTGCACGCACCGCCGGCGAGGCCCACCGCCGGGTAGGTGGTGATGTCGTGGCACTGCGTCGGACCACGCCCCGCGACCGACGGGCGCGCCGGCGAACCGGCCGGCCGTTCGCGGCGATCGGACGGCGCGTCGCCGTGGCGCACCGCTTCGCCCAGTCCTTCGAAAATGCGCGGTGAGCTCACGATGGCCGCGGCCGACGGATTCTTCACCGGCACCTTGATCACTTCGATGCGGAACAGCGCGCTGTTCGGATCGACATCCGGCGCGAGCGCGGAACACCCGGCCAGCTCTTCGCTGGACCGTACGCCAGCAGACCCCGACACGTAGATGTACACGTTCTCCGGATCCTTCGGGTCGGTCACCAGCGTGTTGGTGTGCGAACCGCGGCAGGTCTGCACCATGGCCACGGACTTCGGCTTGGCGACATCGCTGATATCGAAGATGCGGATGCCGCGCGCACGCTCCTTGCTGACCTCCGCCTCCACACCCGTCAGGCCACAGTCGATGCGACCGGCAACCGCCTCCGCCGACACAAACAGCAGGTTCCCATAGACCGTGACGTCGGACTGCGAGCCGGGGCACACCATCGCGGTGCGGAGCTTGGGCTTCCGCGGATTGGCGATGTCCCACACCTGCCAGCCGCTGTAGTTGCCCTGGAAAACCAGGTTGCCGCTGAAGGCCAGATCGGAGTTCTTCAGCCGCGCGTCACCGGGCGTGCTCATGTTGAGGAAGGACTCGGACGGCTTGGTCGTGGACACGAGCTTCATGTTCCACTCGGCCGTACCGGCGTCGAACCAGCCCGCCTTGAGACCAACACGCGGATCAGGCGACGGCTGGGCGACAGCCTCGGTGGTCAGCGCGACCTGTGCCACCGTGGCACTGACCGCCAACAACGGGAGGCTGCGCAACAGGGATCGAAACGGGGTTCGCATCGGGGGCGGTGACGTGGAGGGTGGCGTGGGAGGGAACAGAGGGTACATCAGGGTTTCGGACGGGTGCGAAGCAACAGTTCCATGCGATCGATTTCGGTGCTCTGATCGGCGACCACATCGGACACGAACTTGAACACATCATCGTCGTTGGCCGAACCTTTGGCCGACATCAGCTCGTCGACCATGTTGATCGCGCCACGATGGTGCTGGATCATGAACGTCAGGAAGTACCAATCGAAGGCGCCACCCTTGGCCACCTTGAGCGTGTCCATCTGGGCGGGCGTCAGCATGCCCGGCATCATGGCCGATGCCGCACCGGTCTGTGCCGCACCCATATCCATACCGGCGTGATGCGCGTGCGCCATCTGCTCCATGTTGCCCGACGGCACCTCCTTCTTGCGGGTGCGCAGCCAGCTCTGCATGAACGCGATCTCGTCGGTTTGTGCCACCGAGATACGCCCAGCCAGCACCTTCACTTCAGAACTGGCACCATTGGCTTCGGCAAAGGAGGACATGGTCACCGCCTGCGCATGGTGACCGATCATGCCCTGCATGAACGAAACATCGGCGGCCGTATACGGCGGAATACCGCCGTCGAGCGCGGCCATCTGCGCCGGCGTCAGTGGGCGCTTGGCCGCTGGCGTGCCCGACGCACAGGCGCCGAACAACACCAGCGAGCCAAGTATCAACAGGCGGTGCGTGTGTGTGCGAATGTTCATGAGCTCACCTAAGGGAATCACTTGGGCTTGCGGGCCTTCCACATGGCCAACAGCTCCGCCTCACGGGCCGGCGAGAAACCGGTCTTGGGCGCGGCCTGCCGTTCGGCGGGCAGCGTCTTCCACCAAGCCAGTGTATCGCGCGCCGTGTCTTCCATCGGACGAATGGTCAGTCCGGCCTTGAGCTCCGGTGTCAGATCGAAGCGGGCAAAACCCGCCGTACGGCCACGCATCACCTGAAACACGGGCAGTTCACGTCCATAAGGCGCATGGCCTTGTTCACGCAGGAAGTCGGCATCGACCCAGGTGTAACTGGGATTGGCGCCAACACCCTTCTGCACCCGGGCGAGGAACTCCTTGAACGGCATGCCCCCCTGTGGGCCAACGCCGTTGAACACGCCGAAGGTGCGGCTCTCGCAGAGCGTGACGCAGAACTTCATGAGATCGCGTACATCGATGATCTGCACGTGATCGCTGCCATCGCCCGGCGCGAGCATCTCACCACCACGCGCCGCGCGCACCGGCCAGTACGTGAACCGATCCGTGTCGTCTTCCGGTCCGACAATGAGTCCGGGACGTACCACCGTCACGCGCCCCGGCATGGCCGCGTGCGCCGCTTTCTCGGCATACGCCTTGGCGTGGCCATAGGTGAGCGGCTTGCCGGCTTCGATGGGCGAGTTCTCGAGCGTCAGCACCGGCGCATTGCTGTTCATCGGCACGGAGCTCAGGTCATAGTAGACCGAGCGCGTGGAGATGAAGAGATACTGGTCGACGGAGTCGCGCAGCACTTCGGTGGACAGCTTCACCCACTCCGGAGCACTGGAGAGCGACGCCGATTCGTCGATGACCGCGTCCCACTTGCGGCCCTTCAAGGCGCTCAAGTCACTGGCGCGATCGCCCGCGAGCTCCTCGACGTCCTTGCCGAACATGCCCTTCCCGCTGCGACCACGATTGAAGATCGTGACTTGATGTCCGCGCTTGAGTGCTTCGCGCACGTTGTGCGGTCCGACAAAGCCGGTACCGCCGAGCACGAGGATCTTCTTGGGGGCCGGTGCCCATGCAGGCGCTGCACGCAGCAATCCTGGGGCGAGTGAGGCGGCAGAGGCGGCGCCCAGGGCGGCAAGCCCGGTACCGAGGAACTCGCGGCGGTTGTACATGGTGGGCAGGGCGTGGGTTCAGGGGCACAGCGCTGATCCCAAGTGTACGACGCCATTCACCGAAACGTTAGAAGCACTCGCGGGTGAGCCCCGGCGGCTCACCCCGTCCAAGGTACCCCTCGGCTCACGCGGCGCCTGGCGTCACCAGCGCACCGCTGTAGAGCACGGTGCCTGCCGTTACCGCGTTGGCGCCCTGTCCGCCGTACTTGTTGACGATCTTCAGTGTGGCGTTTTTGTACTTGAAGACCAGCTTGCCGTACTTGTTGGATTCGTCACCCTGCGGCAGGTGCGTGCGGGCCTGCTGCAATTGCGCCTGGATGTCCTTGATGCCGTCGAACTGACGCTTGCCTTCATCGGTCTTTTTGAATTCGCCGCCGCCGCCGTGCAGCTTGGCATCCTGTGTGAAGGTCCGGCTGGCTTCCGCGAGCTCCATGTTGATGTCGATGAGCTCTTCCCGCTCGATCAGCGCATGTCCGGTCTGCGCGTTGTGCTGGATCTTGCCGGTGACGGCGCTCACGAGCGGATTGAACCCGAGCTGCACCAACTCATACACCAGGCGATACGCAAAGCTGGTCTTGAGGTCATTGATCCCCATGGCCCCCTGATGGTTCACGTTCGCGCTGCGGTAGTCCTTGCAGCGCGCGCCATAACACATGACCAGCGCGATCTTCTGGTGATCCTTCCGAGGGAGCACGCCCGACAGGAACGCCGCGAGTTGCGCGCTGCTGCACAGGTTGACCACACCCACCTTGCCGATGGCGTTGGTGTAGGCCGTATCGGTGGTGCGGGGATCGCCATGAAGCACCAGATACACCTTCTCCGCCGATGCACAGGCCTGCCGAATGGTCTGCAGCGTGGTGGCATCGGTTGTGAACCCCACCATGGGTAGCTCTTGCACACACCGGTGCTCATTCACCTTGTGCTTGCCCAAAAACATGCGACCCAACCCTGAGCGCTGTTTTCGAGTCTCATAACGGTGGGTCAAGGCAAGAATGGTGCTGTCGGCGGCGCCTTTGGCGGTGCTGCCGATTTTGTCTTCGAAGTTGAGCACGACGTAACTCGACACGGCGATCCTGGGCTCGGGAATCTTCGGACGCCAGACGGACATGGAGACTGGATCTGGCAGACCATGATGTTACTCCCAAAATGGATCGTTCGCGAAGCGCTGCGGTCGCTCTGCCTGGCAACGGGGGTCACTCAGAAACACTGCGTCACCACCACAGCACGGATGGACACCAGAAAGACAGAAACCCGTAGATCGCTCATCCGTAGGCACCCCAAAGGACCACCGCGTACCAATTTTCTCTCCAATGCCGGGACGATGCCCACTGCCATTCCCCATGCGTTGTTGTTGTCGCTGACCGTTGTCGCGAGTTCGGCGCTGCTGGCACCCTCCGCTTTGGAGGGTCAACCGGCCACCTGCCGGACTTCGTTGGATTCGCTGGATAGCAAAGTCCGCACCAACTACGCCGGCCATCTGCTCGAAGTGACCGGCAACCGTGCGCAGGCGCACACGAACCTGCTGCACTCGCTGCGGGGGCGTGCTGACACCACGCCGTTTCGCACATGTTATCCGGTGCTGTCGGCATATACGCAGTGGTATGCCGATCCACACTTGTTCGTCTTTCAGAGCCAGAGTGCCGACACGGCCACGGCGCATGACGTGCAGTCTCGTCTGCGACACATGGCTCTCACGGAGGAGGAGCTTCGGGCCTCGATCGTGCGACGCAGGAAAGTCGATGCCATCGAGGGTATCTGGTACGAAGGGAACCTGCGGCTCGGCGTTGTCCCGGATCCCTCGGGAAGTCCGGGTGCCTATGTTGCCGTGGTGCTGACAGCGGATACCGTCAGTTGGCCCGTCGGCACGGTGCGAGCGGAGATTCAACGCATGGCGCCAGACCGGTATCGTGTGAAGCTCTGGACACGGGCCTTTGCGGAGATCGACCTGTTGGCCACCCTGCACCGCAACGATCTGCTGCGCCTCTCACCAGGCATCTGGGGCAAGGCCTATCCGACCGATGCGCGGCGAGCAGACATGCTCGATCCGGTCGATGCCCATCGTCCGACCGTCGTCGTACGACAGCGTTCGGTCGTGGTCTCCATTCCCTCACACGATCCGCAATACACACGCCGTCTCGACAGCCTGATCGGTGCGCATGATGAAGCGATACGATCCCGTCCCCTTCTGATCGTCGATCTTCGCGGTAACGAAGGCGGCGGCGCCGGCACCACCCGCGCGCTCAATCCGTACCTGGCCAGCACCACACGCAAACCCACGCCTTACGACAGCGGTACGGCCGTGATGCTCGCGTCGCCAGCCCAGTTGGCCTACGCACGCCGAATCGTTGGCGGCGACACCAGTGCCGCAGCCCGACGCATCCTGCAACGGCTGGAGACGGAAACGGGATCGCTGGTGCCGCTCGACGGCTTGCCGGGGAGTACGGGCGTTGAACCCAGTCATGCCGGTAACTGGCGCGTGGCGGTCATGGTCGATGGGGGCACAGTGAGCGCCGCGGAGGTGCTCGTTCTCAAAGCACTGCGGAGCACCAGGGCAGTGGTGATTGGAGAGGCAACCGCGGGCGCACTCGACTACCAGAGCACACAGGTCATTTCCTTGGGCACGGGCGATCGCCGTTGGGCGTTGGGCTATCCCACCATCACGGCGCATGCCGATCTGCCGTTGCGTGGCATGCGGGGCAAAGGCATTGCCCCAGCAGTGCGGGTGCGATGGTCCTCCGTTGCCGATCCCATCACCGAGATGGAGCGCCGATTTGCGAAGTGACCGCCGCCAAGAATTGCGCTGATGTCACCTCCTCCCGTTTCGCTGGCGCAATACCGTGCGATGCACATCATTCATATCATCACCGATCATCGCACGCGATAGTGGTCCGCACCCCACCACGATGCCTCGAGAGTTGCTGTGAAGAAGATGGTCGCCGTCGCATCACCAGACGCCTACGTGCAAGGCTTGGATGGCTGGCGTCTGGAGCTGGTCACGACATTGCGCGCAGCCGTGCGTGCATCCAAAGCACTGAGTGAAGCCGTGAAGTGGGGACACCTCGTGTACTCCACAGAGAATCCCGTCTTGCTTATCCGCGCGGAAGACGAGCGTGTCCTCTTCGGCTTCTGGCGAGGTCAGCGATTGCAAGACATTGAACCACGCCTGCGACCCGGGGGCAAGTTCGAAATGGCGACGCTCGAACTGCGGGAAGGCATGAACATTCCTGCTGCTCGAGCCCGTCGCCTGGTCAAGGCCGCACTCGAACTCGATGCGACACTGGGCGATCCTCGACTGGCGTCGCCCAAGGTGCGAGCGAAAAAAGCCGCTGCGCTGAAAAAGCGATCCAGGTAGCGCTCACCCTCACCTACCGGCAATGGTCCTAATTCGTCAGATACGCTCCCTGTGTGGCTTGACCGCGGTTGTACTGCTTGGAGGATGTGACAACCCCTTCGGAAGCAGAGACTGCACGCTCATCGGATGTGTTGGTGGGCTCCGCGTCACGCTGGACGCCCTGCCCACCAGCAGTTTCACCATCACGGCACAAGCTCCGGGCCAGACGCCAGAGGTCTTCAGCTGCGCCACGCCAGTCTCTTGCGGCACCGTACACACCTTCAGGGACTTCACGGCAAGCGAGGGCCAGATCGTCGTTACGACCGCGCAGGGAACTCTCACGCATCCCGTCCGGCCAGAGTATCGCGTGACCTATCCCAATGGGAAACAGTGCGGCCCTGAGTGTCGATCAGCGTCGGTCACCGTTTCTATCCCAAAATAGAACAGACCTGTTGCCACAACGGGCCCGATGCATTTTGCACCGGGCCCGTTCTCGTTTCACCAGCGACGATCAGCGATCGTGCTGCGTGCTCTTCTTCTCGTTCTGCTGCAGGTTCTCTTCGCTCATCCAGTACTTCGGCCCGTACTTGCGGGCCACCGGCCACTCCTCGTCGAGCGACGTGGCATCGTACAACACACCGCCCTTCATGACCCACTTCATGTCCAGCGTGTTCTGGATCTTCTCCAGTGGGTTGCTGTTGAGAATCATGAGATCGGCCAGCTTGCCCACTTCGAGCGAGCCCAGATCCTTGTCGGCACCAAGGAAACGCGCACTCTGCAGCGATGCCACTTCCAGCGTACCGTGCGCACCGAGCCCCGGTTCACCCATCCACACTTCCCAGTGGGCGGCCAGGCCGTGCAGTTCGCCATGTGAACCCAGGGCCGAATATCCGCCGGCCTTGATCACATCGGCCATCGCCTGCGAGATGATCGGGTAGCTGTAGTCGGTCTTGGGACGCAGTTGCCGCACACGCAACGGCGAGATCAGGCTGCGCCACGGGAACCACGTGCGGATCTTCGCATCCGTCCACCAGTCACGCTCGGCGAACCAGTACTCGATGTTCCAGCTCGACGGGCCACTCACCACCAGCGTGGGCGAGTAGGTCGCTTCGGCCTTGCCGAGGAACGTAGATACATCGGAGTACATCAGAACTTCGCCGTGCGAGTGTTCCCATCCGGTCTGACCGTCCATGATCATGCCGAGATTTTCGAAGAGCGTACCACCTTCGGACGTCACGTTCAGGTTGGCCACACGCGCCGCATCGGTGAGCCACTGACGCTGGTCGCGACGCGGCTGCGCATACTGCTTGATCTGCACCGCGCCCCAGCTCTTGAGACGAGCCACGGTGGCCTGCGCGATCGCGTAGCTGGAGATGTCGTTCGTGCGCGCGCCATCGCCGCGGCTCACGTTGTCACCCGTGCTGAAGGTACGCGATCCGATCATGTCGCCCGTTTCGATCAGCTCACCGGTCGGGAAGACGTTCTGGCTCCACGTGCTCACGTCCATCGACGACGTCACGCCGTACGCGAGGTAAATGGACTGCTCGAAGTCGTGCGGCGGCCGCATGCCACGCCACTCGCGATAGTGGTGCGCATGCATGTCGACCCATCCGGGGATGATCGTCTTGCCTGCGGCATCGACCACCTTACCCGCACCGGCCGTGCTGCAGTTGGCTGCCACACAGGTGATACGACCATCCTTGATCACGATCGTGCCGCGCTCGATCACCTCACGCTTGTTCATCGTGAGAATGCGCGCCCCCGTGATGGCCACCGTACCCTTGGCCACGGCGCCACGCGCACCACTCACCGAGAGCGTGACCGTGTCCGTCTTCTTGGTATCGACGTTGTGCGAGAAGTACTGCTTCGCACTGCCCCACTCGAGCGACTTGGCGTCCCGCCAGCGCGGGAAGATGCCGCCATCACGCGAGAGCTGCGTGACCGGGAAGATGCCGCGACGCTTTTCGATGCGTTCCGCATCACCGCCCGTGCCGCCCCATGCCATCGCCGTCACGTACACATTGTCGCCTTCCTGGAAGGCCACCCACTGTCCATCGGGGCTCGGCACGATTTCATCGGCCGCCGGGAACGTCAGGTGCGTGCGCTTGTCGCTGCCATCGAGCTTGACGCTCATGAGGGCCACGCCGCCCGGTGCACCGGGGCGATTCGCGCGCTGCTCCGGATAGAACAACCGTCCTTCCGGACCAAAGCTCGGACGCAGCAACTGACGACGCGCTTCATTGCCCTGCGCCGCGCCGGTGGGCTTGATGGCCGACGCCACGGTGATGCCCGTGTCGTTGCCCGCCGCGCTGAAGCGCACGAGATCATACCAGGCATTGTGGGTGATGGTACGGCCGCGCGCCGTGGCGCCCTCGCCGAGACCGACCACCACCTGCGCACCATCGGGCGTCCAGACGGGATCGACGTAGTCACCCGGATCACGTGTGAGCTTCACCGGCGCACCGCCCGTGATGGCCACCTTGTACATGTTGCCCCGTGCGGCGTCATCGAACGTCACGAACGCCACCCACTTGCCGTCGGGACTGATCGCCGGCGCGTACTCGAGCGGCTTGAACGTGTCCGGTGTGAGACGCTTGGGCGTACCCGTCGCACCATCCTGCGCGTAGATGTGTCCGAGCGCCTGGAAGACGATCTTCTTGCCATCGGTCGTGGAGGCGGGCCAACGCACGAACTGCGCTTCCACGGGTCCATCGCTGATGCGGAACTCCTTGCGTGCCATCTCGGAGATGGTGCGATGCACCTTGGCCGAGAAGGGGATGGTGGTCACCGCACCGGTGGCAGCGGCCACGCGACGGATCTTGCCACCCTGCGTGATCACGAGGCTCTGTCCGTCCGCCGCCCACCGATAGCGGGGTAACGCGCCCAAGACCTTGCCGGCACTGATCGCCACGGGCTCGATCGGGTCCATCAGCATGCGCTCGGTACCGGTCTTCAGGTCGCGCAGCCAAAGGGCCGAGCGCGGGCCGTATTTGTGGCCCTTGAAGTCGAGCACGCCGTCCGGAATATGACGGGCAAACGCGAGCCAACGACCATCGGGCGAGATCTCGGGAGCGGCACCACCACCGCTCGAGAAACGACCGGCTGCGGCACCGACGTTCTCACCACTCGTCACGTCGACCACTTCACCGGTCTCGAAACTCCAGCGGCGCAACTGCAACTGGCCCGCCGTGAGGTCCTTGGTGGTCACGTTCGACATGTTCACGTGATAGTACAGGAACTTCCCGTCCTTGCTCACGCTCGGCCAGACACCACCGGTCACGAGCTGGACGCCCTGTCCACCATCGCGGTGGTACATGTAGAGACCACCGGCACCACCGCCGCCTTCGGCGTTTCCGCCACCGCTGCGACGCACGATGATGAAACGGCCGTCAGGGGTCCACGCCGGTTCGGCCATGTTGGACGCATTGTCGGTGGCCACCGCACGCGGGTTGCTACCGTCGGCGTTCATCACCCAGAGGTTCTGCATGCCGCGCCGATCGGTGATGAACGCGACCAGCTTGCCATCGGGCGACACACGTGGCTGGTAGTTGAGGGCCACGCCGCTGTTCTGCGTCAGGACCTCGGCGTCGCCACCAGTGGCGCGCATGCGATACACATGTCCGAGCAGATCGAAATAGATCCACTGTCCGTCGGCCGTGATGTCGGTGGACATCCACGTGCCTTCGGTGGTGGTGAAGTCGATGTCACGCGTCTTGCCACGCGCGGCCGTAATGTCCCATTGCTCGCCGGCAGCACGCGCCTGGGCGGCTGGCGGCGTCGGTGCCTGCGCCGGGAGTAAGGCGGGGTCCAGGGCAGCGGCTGCGGCCAAGGCGGCGGCGAGTACACCTGCCGCCGTGCGGACGTCCCAGTGTTTCATCTGCTGATCTCTCCCGTGATGGACATCGGTGCCAGAGGCTCTCCTTCTGGACTGTCCGCGCCTGAACACGGACGACGGCTGTGTTACGCTGTGTGGCACAGAAACGATGTCCCCGAAGAACGCGCGGGATCGCGTCGTCGTCCAGACTCGGTCGGTCCCTGCCCAGGAACTACTGAGCAGTGTCACCAACCGCGCTGTTGGTTGGCGCGGTCTCCGACGATACTTCAGGAGTGACCGAGTCCATCCCCGCTTCACTCCGGATTGTCCGGGGGGCCAACCGCACGCTGGGTCGTGTGGCACCCTCCCTGACCGCGCGATTGAATCAGCAGTTGTTCTCCATGCCGCGTCGGCACGCCCCACGCGACTGGGAGTTGGCGCTGGAGATGCTGGCCACGCGCCGTCGACTGAGCGACGGCCTCTCGCTCCTGGAAGCCGGCGATGGTCCGACGGTGGCGTTGATCCACGGGTGGGAAGGACGCGCCACGCAGTTCGCCACCTTTGTCCCACCCCTGCTGCAGGCGGGATATCGCATCCTAGCCATCGACGGACCGGCCCATGGACGATCCAGTGGACGCCGAGCAGATCCCTATCGGTTCGCCGATGCGCTCGCCCGGGTATCGCGCGAGTTCGGACCGTTACATGGCCTGGTCGGCCATTCGATGGGGGGTGGCAGCATCGCCATCGCATTGGCCGCCGGGCTGGAGGCGCGGCGGGTGGTGAGTATCGCCAGTCCGGCATCGCTGCGGGATGTGCTGGGTCGGTATGCCGCCGTGATGCAGATGCCGCCGCGTGCCACGACACGATTCATTGAGCGATTCCATCACCACGTGGTGCGGCGTGGCCATCGCCCCGTGGATGTGCTGGAACTTCTCGAACACGTGGATACGGCAGCGCTGGTCATTCACGCCCGTGATGATCGTGAAGTGCCTTTCAGCGATGGTGAACGCATCGCGGCGCACTGGCGCCAGGCGGCGCTGATGCCGGTGGACGGGCTGGGACATCGCCGCATCCTGCGTGACGCGGCCGTGGTCGACGCCACCGTCGCGTTCCTGCGGGGCTGAGCGCGCGGCATCGCACACGCATCAGCCATCGGCTTCAGCGCAACGACTCCACCATCACGGCATCGCCGACCTGAATGACTCCGGGGGCGTCGTGTGTGAAGTTCACACCGAACATCACCAACCCTTCCATGCGTCGATAGCCAGCCAGGGTACGCAGGGGCTCGGTGCCCTGCTGACGCGTGTCAGGATCCACCGTGGTTAGCACGCAGCGCGCGCACAGTGTACCAGCCCCCAGCGTGACGTCACCGATGCGCACGAGACGCCAGGTGTCTTCCTGATGGGCAGTGATACCGGCGATCCACACATTGGCGCGAAACCGCCGGCGATCCATATCGTCGGGATGCCCTCGCGCCGCCAGATGCGCATTGAGCGTGTCGATGCTGGGCAGGCCGAGCATCATGAGTGGCGCGCCATCGGTGAACGCGACATCCCGGCCCTCTGGTGAGAGGGGGCCAGCGTATTTGGGCTTGAGTGGGCGGCGTGAATCGTCGAAGATCCGCACCAGGCGCGCATCGCGGCCGATCACCCGGGAACACCAATCGGCGGCGTCATCACCGGCATCATGCGCGATGACGGCGTCATCCCAGACCACCACGCGACGCCGGTCGGCGTGCGACGACGGCACGGCGACATGCAGCAACGGTTCCCCATCGGCCGAGAGCCACAGTCCGCCCTCACGATCGGCCTCGTCGAGAAACGACGGGACAATGCGCAGCATGGCATGGCACTCGCGCGCGGTGATGGCGCCACCCTCCGGATCGACCAGCAACCATCGGCGATCACCCATCGCCCCACGTTCGTCGAGTACCAGTTCGCTCACGTCGATGCCGCTGGCCGACTTGATCGGATAGATCGTCAACCCGGCGACGTACGGGCCGATCGGGGTGGGGTCAGGCTGTACGGGAGAATTCATGGGGAGCGCTCAGAGCGGGATCGCTGTCGCATCCAATAGGCATACACCGGTAGCCCCAGTGCGAGCAATGCCGCCCCGCGCAGGGCGTTGCCCGGATTGGAGACAACCGAGCCGATCACCACATACCCGGCCGCCGCGACGAACAACACGGTGGTGAACGGGTGCCCGGGCGCACGCACCGCGATGTGCTCACCGCGCGCGGCATCCCGCGCCCGCAGCACGAACAACGTAGCGGCGGTGCTCCCGAAGAAGATCCAGTCAGCGAATACGACGTAGTCGAGCAATTGGCCGTAGGTACCCGACAGCAGCAGCACCAGGGCCACCACTCCCTGCCAGAGCAGCGCCGACACCGGTGTCTGCGTGCGCGGGTGTAGCTGTGCCATGCTGCGGAAGAACAGTCCATCGGCCGCCATGGCCTGGTACACGCGCGCCGACATGAGGATGACCATACTCAGGAACCCCACCGTGGACGTCACGATGCCAAATGTGATGAGCGTGCGACCGACGGGTCCGAGATAGATCTGCATGGAATCGGCGGCCGGCGCCCGCGAGGCAGCCAGTCCTTCGAGGCCCAGCGCACGGAGGTAGGCCATGTTGACCAGCAGATACGTGGCTGCCACGATCAACACGCCCAGGATCAGCACCTTTGGCAGGGTGCGCGCCGGATCCACCAGCTCTTCGGCCACCGCGTTCGTCTGCTGCCAACCGCCAAAGGAAAAGAGCACGGGCACGAGGGCCGCCCCCATGGCGGCAATGGTGTCGCTCCAGCCGGTGGGGGGTGTGAGCGTCACAGGTACCGCGGCGACAGGGAGCACCGCATCGGCTCGGGGCGAGAGTACCAACGCCGCGACCACCAGCAGCGCGATGGCCGACAGCTTGAGCACCGTCAGCACGTTGCCCGTGGTGGCACCGATGCGGACACCGGCCACGTTGAGCGCCGTCAGAACCACGATGAGCGCGATGGCAATCGGGCGTCCCGCCTCGGCGGGCAAGCCAAGCAGTTCGGCCAGATAGTTCGCGCCGGTCATGGCCACCGCAGCGATGGCCCCCGTGCCGATGATCAGAAAGAGCGCCCAGCCATAGAGAAAGGCCGGCAACGTGCCAAAGGCTTCGCGCAGGTACACATAGGTCCCACCTGCCTTCGGGCGACGTGCCCCCAGTTCGGCGTATACAAAGCCGCCGATGATGGCGACGACCGCGCCGAGCCCCCAGGCGCCCATGGTCAGGGGGGCTGTGCCCACCCGCTGCACCACGATGGAGGGCGAGAGGAAGATGCCGGCGCCGATGATACCGCCGACGACCAGCATCGTCCCCGAGAAGGTGCCCAGCCGCGCCGCGTAGCGGACGTCAGAAGATTGGGTCATGGGGCGATCACAGGGTCCCCCGGTCATCTGCCGGAGCGGCCGGTCCCACGTCGTGAACCCCTCGCCGTGCCAGTGGCGTAGAATCAGGCAAGAACTTCGAAGATCTCATGGCGCCAAAGTGCGGTCAGTACATTTGTCTCGCTACCCGTTTGTCCCCTCGTTCACACACCCCATGAACGTATCCCACGCTCCTCGCCCCCGCGGTGCGCTCGTCAGGGCCACGCTCGGCTCACTGGCTGCGGCGGCCGCCTTGCTGGCCACGGCATCGCTGTCAGCCCAGTCTGCGCCGTCGATTCCCCACGAGAAGTACTCGCTGCCCAATGGCCTCGAAGTGATCCTGCACGTGGATCGTTCGGTGCCCATCATCGCCGTGGAAGGCTTTTACAAGGTCGGCTCAGGCGACGAAAAGAAGGGGCGCACCGGGTTCGCCCATCTTTTTGAACACGTGATGTTCATGGGGTCGCAGAACGTGCCGGTGGGCAAGTTCGACGAGTGGCTGGAAGCGGCGGGTGCCAGCAACAATGGCTCCACCAATTTCGATCGCACCAACTACTACGAGACCGGCCCGTCGAACGCCCTGCCCCTCATGCTGTGGCTGGACGCCGATCGTATGGGTTGGCTGCTGCCCACGATGGATCAGGAAAAGCTCGACCTGCAGCGCGGTGTCGTGCAGAATGAGCGTCGGCAGAGTTACGACAACGTGCCCTATGGCCGGGCGTTCGAAACCATTCTGCCCGTGATGTTTCCGTCCAATCATCCGTATTCGTGGCCGGTGATTGGTTCGATGGCCGATCTGAGTGCTGCGGCGCTGGACGACGTGAAGGATTTCTTCCGGCAGTATTACGCGCCCAACAACGCCACCATCACCATTGCCGGCGATTTCAACGCGGATTCGGTGAAGGCGCAGGTCACGAAGTACTTCGGCAGCATTCCCCGCAGCGCGCAGCCCGTGGTACGCCCGACCGTCCCCGAGGTGCGCATCGCGAAAGACACCGTGTTGGTCATGGAAGACCGCGTACAGTTGCCGCGGGCGTACTACGCGTGGCACGGTGTGAAGGCGTTTTCACCCGATGATGCCGCGCTCGACGCGCTGACCGACATCATTGCTGGTGGCAAGAGCTCGCGCCTGTACCGCACGCTCGTGTACGAGAAGCAGATCGCGCAGGACGTGAGCATGGGCAACACCTCGCAGAAGCTCGATGGTCTCATCATGCTCACCGCGACGGCCAAACCCGGCGTGCACCCCCGGGAGATGGATGTCGAAATCCGGAAGACGCTGAACGACATCGCCACGTCGGGCGTCACCGACCGCGAACTCACCCGTGTGAAGAACGGCATGCGCGCCTCGATGCTCGACCGCCTGTCATCAGTGCTCGGCAAAGCCACGCAACTGAGTTACTACAACTACTACACTGGAACTCCCGACTACATGGCACAGGATCTCGCGCGTTACGAGCGCTTGACGTCCGCAGACCTGCAGCGTGTGGCGCGCCAGTATGTGCTGCAGCCGAAGATCGTGCTCACGGTGGTGCCCGAGGGCAAGAAGGAACTCGCCCTCACGTCGGCCCAGGGAGGAAACAACTGATGCCCACGATGACACATTCTGCATTCGCGGCCATGGGGCGTGCCGGTGCGGTGGTTGGCCTGGCATCGCTGATGGCGCTGCACACCGCCGGAGCACAGGGTGCCGCGCCGCGCCCGGCCAGCACCACGCCGCCCGTCCTTGGCGCCCCCAAGGCACTGACGTTGCCCACCATGGTGGAACGCACGCTGCCCAACGGTCTCAAGCTGGTGATCGTGCAGCATCGTGAACTGCCCATTGTGGACGCCGTACTGGTCGTGCGTACGGGCGCCGAAGCCGATGGCGCCGCCAAGGCAGGCCTGGCAACACTGACGGCCAACATGCTCGACGAAGGAGCCGGCTCGCGCGACGCGCTGGGTCTGGCCGAAGAAATTGGCTACCTCGCGATTTCTCTCGGTACGGGCGCCGCGTTCGAATCCAGTTCGATTTCGCTGCACAGCACCCGCGCCACGCTCGACAGCGCCATGCAGCTCATGGCCGATGTCGCACTCCGGCCGACCTTTCCCGAGAAGGAGTTCGCGCGCCTGAAGAGCGAGCGACTGACGACGCTGTTGCAGGAACAGGATCGCGGTCCGGCCCTCGCGTCGCGCGCCTTTGCCTCCTTGGTGTTCGGCGAGATGCATCCGTATGGCCGCAGCGGCAACGGCACCAAGGAAACGGCCGAATCGATCACGCTGGACGATGTGAAGCAGTTCTGGCGGTCATGGTATCGTCCGAACAACGCCACGCTGGTGATGGTGGGCGACCTGACCGTGGCGCAGGCAGAAGCGATCGCCACGCGTGCCTTCGGCGCCTGGGAACGCGGCACACTGCCGCCCGCGCCGGTCTATGCGTCCAACCGCATGGCACCGCGACCGACGACCATCTTCATCGTCGACAAGCCAAAGGCCGCGCAGTCCTCGTTCCGTATCGGCGGCATCGGTGTGGCACGCAGCACGCCCGATTACTACCCGCTCATGGTGCTCAACACGGCGCTGGGTGGTTCGTTCACGTCGCGCCTGAACAACACGCTGCGCGAAAAGAAGGCGTTCACCTACGGGGCCGGCTCGAGCTTCGCGATGCGTCGTGAAGCAGGACCGTTCACGGCGAGCTCGGAAGTCGTATCCGCCAAGACCGATTCGGCGCTCATCGAGTTCATGAATGAGCTGAAGGGCGTGCGTAACGCGCTGCCGGCCGCCGAACTGGCGAAGACGAAGCGGTACCTGCAGCTCGGATACGCCGAAGGTTTCGAGTCGACACGCGATATCGCATCGCAGGTATCGGCGCTGATTCCGTACAACCTGCCGCTGACCACGTTGAACACGTTCAACGCCGGGATCGGCCGTGTGACCGCCGCCGATGTACAGCGCGTGGCCACCCGCTACATCGACCCCACCCGTCTGACGATCGTGATCGCCGGCGACCGCGCGTCGATCGAGCCTGCGCTCAAGGCCACGAATATCGCACCAGTGGAAATCCGCGACGCCCAAGGAAGACCAGTAGTCAGGCCGTGAACGGCGTGGACAGCGGGAGCTGGACGGACGGAAGCTGGTGGAACGGGAGCTGGACCCACGGAAGCTGGAAGAACGCGAGCTGGTGAAACGGGGACCAGCGGGAACTGGACCGACACGACTGCGGTTCTCGTCCTTCCGATTCCCGTTGGGCCCCGTCTGTCCAGCTCCCGTAGGTCCAGCTCCCGTAGGTCCAGCTCCCGTAGGTCCAGCTCCCGTCGTTCCCCCTCCCCTGGATCCCGCCCCCGTAGTCCCCGTCCTCCGGGTTGGTCCCCCGTCGGGCCGACGGTAAGTTGAGACGCGAAGGCGGCCGCCCCAACGAGCTCCGCCATCCGTCCTTCTTCCGGAGCCCCCGTGACTGCAGTGCCCGACAGCGCCCTCACCGCCGGCTCCACCCCCCTCGTGGGTGTGGTGATGGGCAGCGCCAGCGACTATGACACGCTCGCGCCTGCCTGCGAGGTGCTCGCCGAACTCGGCATTCCCTACGAAGCCCGCGTCGTCTCCGCCCATCGGACGCCAGACTGGCTGTTCGAATACGCCGAACAGGCGCACGCACGCGGCTTGCGCGCCATCATCGCCGGGGCCGGCGGTGCGGCGCACCTGCCTGGTATGCTCGCGTCCAAGACGCTCGTCCCCGTCCTCGGCGTGCCCGTCGTGGCCACCCCGCTCAATGGGTTGGACGCCCTGCTCAGCATCGTCCAGATGCCGGGGGGCATCCCGGTGGCGACCTTTGCCATTGGCAAGCCCGGCGCCACGAACGCGGCCCTGTACGCCGCCCAGTTGCTGGCCGCCGGTGATGCCGCCTTGCACGACGCGCTGCTCAACCGCCGGCGTGTCAAAGCCGCCGAAGCGCTGGCCCGTCCGCTCAACGCCCCCAACGCGATCATTCCGTGAGTGCTGGTTTCCCTAGCGGTTCCCGTTCGCCGATTCTCCCCGGCGCGACCATCGGCTTTCTGGGCGGTGGCCAACTCGGGCGCATGACCGCCCTCGCCGCCCGTTCGATGGGCTACGACATCCAGGTGCTCGACCCCGAGGCCGCCTGCGCAACACGACCCGTGGCGTCCCGCACCATCACCGCGAAATTCGACGACGTGAACGCCGCGGTCGATCTCGCGTCGCAGTGCGATGTCATCACGCTCGAAATCGAACAGATCCACCCGGACGTGCTCGACGCAGTGGCAGCGCGCACCACACTGCACCCCGGACGCGAGGCGGTCTACATCATCCAGGATCGCATCCGGCAGAAGCAGTGGCTCAAGGCCAACGACTTCCCGCTTGGCGCCTTCGTCGCCGCACAGTCGGCCGATGACATCGCCGATGCCGTGCGCACCCACGGCCCTTGCATCGCCAAGTCCACCCATGGTGGCTACGACGGACGCGGTCAGGTGCGTCTGTCCAACGTCGATCAGGCCAAAGACGCGTGGACCGCGCTCGGCGGCCACCCCTGTGTGGTGGAGCAGCGCATCGATATCGCGTACGAGATCTCGGTGCTCGTGGCGCGCTCGGCCAGCGGACAGGTGGCCGTGTATCCGCCATCGCGCAATCACCACACCAGCGGCATTCTCACCTGGGCCGTGGTACCCGCCGTGATCTCCGATGCCATGACGCAGCGTGCACAGCACCTCGCACGTGGCGTCGCCGAACGCATCGGCATCGTCGGACTGCTCGCGGTAGAGTGTTTCGTGACCAAGGACAACACGCTGCTGGTCAACGAACTCGCCCCACGTCCGCACAACACGTATCACCACAGTGAACGCGGACTCGCCACCAGTCAGTTCGAGCAGTTGGTGCGAGCTGTCTGTGACCTGCCACTCGGCGACACCACCGCCTTCGCACCATCCGCCATCGTGAACCTACTTGGCGACGTGTGGGTGCAGGATACTCCGCCCGCGATGGAGCACGCGCTCGAAGTGGACGGCGTGCGCCTGCACCTGTATGGCAAGGCCGGCGCACGTGCCGGTCGCAAGATGGGGCACCTCTCGGCCATCGGCACCAGCGCGCAAGATGCGCTGGGTCGTGTGCTCGAGAGCTATCGCCGCCTCTCGCCGGCTACCACCGGCAGCTTCGACGTGCACGAGCCCGTGCTCGCGCACATCACCTCCTGACCTGAGTTCCCGCCCCATGTTCCCACATCAGTTCTACGAAATCCTGCACATCCTCGGCATCGCCATGCTGTTCATGGCGATCGGCGGTGTTGCCGTCCATGCTGCCAACGGTGGTACCAAGGCGACCAGCACCACCCGCCCCCTCGTCTCGGCCGTGCATGGCATCGGCATGCTGCTCATTCTGGTCGGTGGGTTTGGCATGCTCGCCCGTATCGGCTTTGCGCATGGCACGAACTTCCCGGGCTGGCTCTGGGTCAAGCTCATCATCTGGCTGGCGTTTGGTGGTCTGGCGCTGCTCCCGTACCGCAAGCCGGCGCTGGCCAAGCCGTTTCTGCTGTTGATGCCCGTGCTCGCTGGCGTCGCCGTCTACATGGTGCTCTACAAGCCGTTCTGATCGACTACCCAGGCGGCCGGCGCAACAACCGCCGCTTCTCGAGGCACAGTTGAACATTCTGGTGCTCAACGCGGGATCGGCGACCCTCAAGTTCCAGGTCGTCGTGACCGACGCACAGCGCATCGCCGCCGATCAGGATGAAAAGTTGATCCGCGGGCAGATCGAACGTATCGGTGGGGAGTCGGTCATCACACTCCGGCTCCCCGATGGCAGTTCACGCAAGCGCACCGCCGCCCTGCGCGACCTGCGCGCGGCCGTCGATTGGCTGGTGGGTTTCGTGACCTCCGCCGAAAGTGGCACGGGGCTCAGCGCACGCGCCGACCTTCACGCGGTCGGTCATCGGGTGGTGCACGGCGGAGAGCAGTTCCGCAACAGTGTGCGCGTGGACGATGGCGTCCTACGTGGCATCGAAGAAACCATCGAGCTCGCGCCGCTGCACAATCCGCACAACCTGCGGGGTATCGAAGCCGCGCGCGCCGCTCTTGGGGACGGTGTGCCACAGGTGGCCGTGTTCGACACCGCGTTTCACCAGACGCTGCCTGAACACGCCTATCTCTACGCCATCCCCTATCCGTTGTACCGACGGCACAAGGTACGGCGCTATGGCTTTCACGGGACCTCGCACCGCTCCATCGCCTATCGCTTCCGCAAGCTCACAGGCCGTGCGAAAGCCGACGTACGCATCGTGACCCTGCACCTGGGCAACGGGTGTTCCGCGTGCGCCATCAAGGACGGACAGTCCATCGACACCAGCATGGGCTTCACGCCCCTCGAAGGACTGGTGATGGGGACCCGCGCCGGTGACATCGATGCCGCGCTGCTCGACTACATCGGCGCCAAGGAAGGCCTGTCTCCGCCACAAGTCGAGGCCATGCTGAACAGCCAATCCGGACTGCTGGGCATCTCCGGATTGACCAATGACATGCGGGACCTGTTGGCCGAGGCGAACGAACTGCGCGACCGTCGAGCCCGCCTCGCCATCGAAATGTTCTGCTATCGTGCCCGGAAGTACGTAGGCTCGTATCTCGCGGCCATGGGTGGCGCGGATGCGGTGGTCTTTGCCGGCGGCGTGGGCGAAAACGCTCCGGAGGTGCGGGCGCTGATCTGCGAAGGGCTGCAGTGGGCAGGCCTGCACATCGACGCCGACCGGAACCAGGCATTGGTCGGCGGCCAGGAAGGGCGATTCTCGACCGAAGGCGCCGCACTGGAGGCCTGGGTCGTGCCGACGGACGAAGAGCTGCTGATCGCCCGTGACACCTACCGCGCGGTGGGTGACGGAGCAGTTTGATCCGGGACTTGATAAAACGGCGAGGGGTGCCGATACTGGGGAGTGCACGGCGATTTTCCCGATTTGACGGGCCGTGTACTCAGCGCCTGAGGCGCTGTCCTTCCGTCTAAGTCGAGGCCCTGACGGCCCGCGACGAGAAATCGGCGTGGGCCGTCAGTCGTTTGAGGCGGTTCGCGGCTTCAACCCGTAACACCAAAACTGAAGGGAAGACGCACCGCTGCACTCGGCAGCGACTGTCGTCCGTGGTGATTTGCCGCCGATTGCCGCCACGTAAAACAACGAGCTAAACAGCGATAGCGCCCGGCGGTCTATCCGTATCCGGGCGCGTTCGTGTTGTTGGGCGGCACTCACCCGCTTTTTGGAGAGTGCCACGATGTCTGCCGTTTCGAACCACACCGCACGCCCGCTGTCCGTTGACACGCTTGCCCTGCACGCCGGGCAGGAATCGCCCGACAGTGCCACGGGCTCACGGGCGGTGCCGATCTACGCCACCAGCTCCTACGTGTTCGAAAGCCCCGAACACGCCGCCGATCTCTTCGGCCTGCGCGCGTTTGGCAACATCTATACGCGCATCATGAACCCCACCACCGATGTCTTCGAGAAGCGCATTGCCGCGCTCGAAGGTGGTGTGGCCGCCGTCGCCGTGGCCAGCGGACAGGCCGCGCAGACGCTCGCGATTCTGAATCTCGCGGAAGCCGGCAACAACATCGTGGCCTCGCGTTCCCTGTACGGTGGCACCGTGTCGCTGCTCGGGAACACGCTCCCCCGACTCGGCATTCGTACCCGCTTCGTCGACATTCACGATCACAAGGCCGTGGCCGCGGCCATCGACGATCAGACACGCGCCATCTACGTAGAGACCGTGGGCAACCCGGCGCTCGACGTACCCGATATCGAGGCGCTCGCGAATCTGGCCCATCAGTACAACCTGCCACTGGTCGTCGACAACACCTTTGCGCCGGTGCTCTGCAAGCCCATCGAACACGGGGCCGATATCGTGGTGCACAGCGCCACCAAGTGGATCGGTGGCCATGGCACCAGCATCGGTGGCGTGATCGTGGACAGCGGACGCTTCGACTGGGGCGCCACGGCGCGCTTCCGCAGTTTCTACAAGGAACCCGAACCGGCCTATCATGGCCTCGTGTTCTCCGATGTCTTCGGCAACCTGAACGGGGCGAATGTCGCTTACGCCATTCGTCTGCGCGTGTTGTTGCTGCGTGACATCGGCGCGGCCCTCTCACCGTTCAACGCCTTCCTGTTCCTGCAGGGACTCGAAACACTGCCCCTGCGCATCCGCCAGCACAGCGCCAACGCGCTGCGCATCGCGCAGTACCTCGAGTCGCACCCGTCGGTTGCCTGGGTGAAGTATCCCGGCCTTGCGACTCATGCATCGCATGGGCAGGCCACGAAGTATCTCGCCAAGGGATTTGGTGGTGTACTCACGTTCGGCGTACGTGGCGGTGAAGCGGCCGCACGGCGTTTCATCAAGGAAACGAAGCTGTTCTCCTTGCTCGCGAATGTGGGCGACGCCAAGAGCCTCGTGATTCATCCCTGGACCACGACGCACGAACAGTTGAGCGAAACCGAGCGGCGAGCGGCCGGCGTGACATCGGACCTTGTGCGTCTATCCATCGGACTCGAGGACGCCGATGATCTCATTGCCGATCTGGATCGCGCATTGGCGGCCGCGGTGGCCGTCGATAGCTCCCGCACCGGCAACTCCGGCCCCCAGCGCGCGGAGACCGCCGCATGAGTGTTTCCACCTTTCCAGGCAACACTCGCACACCGCGTGTGGTCGTCGCGTCCCGTACGGCCGCGTCTTTCAGCCTCGAGAAGCCCATGGTGACATCGGAGACGGGGACAGGCGCAAACGGTCGTCCTCCTGCGACCACGCAGACGGCATCGGAGCGTGCGGGGGTGGCGAGCACGATCCCGGCGCGCGACGAGATCATTGCCCTCCACGACATCCCGTTCGATTCGGGTGAACGGCTCGCTCACATCGATGTGCACTTCCGACTGGAAGGTGCCATCAATGCGGCGGCTGACAACGTCGTGCTGGTGGTCCATGCACTGACCGGCACCTCCGAAGCCAGTAGCTGGTGGAAGGACGTCATTGGCAGTGATCGGGCGATCGATCCGTCACGACACGCCGTGCTCTCCGCCAACCTGCTCGGCGGATGTGAGGGCACGACAGGCCCCAGCAACGCAGCCCCCGATGCCCTGCCCCCCATCACCACGCGTGATCAGGCACGTGTGCTGGCGCGTCTGCTCGATGTGCTCCGGGTGCAGACGCCGCTGCTCGTGTGTGGTGGTTCGCTGGGTGGCATGGTGACGCTGGAGTTTGCGGCGAGCTTTCCGGAGCGCGTGCGTGGCGCTGTGTGTTTTGCCGCGCCGGCCGCACAAACGGCGCAGGGATTGGCCTGGAATGCGATCAAGCGTCGCGCCATCACGCTCGGCGGCGCCCACAACGGGCTTGCCCTCGCCCGCATGATCGGCATGCTGAGCTACCGCACACCGGAAAGCCTCGAACGACGTTTTGGACGCACCCGCAGTGCCACCGATGGCTTCCAGGTGAACGAGTGGCTCGATGCGCACGGGGAGCGTCTCGTTGCCCGCTTCGACGCCACCAGCTACGGCGCGCTCATCGATGCGATGGACGTGCATGACGTCGGCCGAGGCCGCGGTGGTATCGCGGCCGCGCTCGAACCGGTCGCAGATCGACTCACGGGCGTTGGCATTCCGGGCGATCTGCTCTACCCCGCCGAATGTGTGCGGGAATGGACCGAGGCGTCCGGCGCCACGTACATCGATCTGCCCTCCGTGCATGGACACGATGCGTTTCTCCTCGAAACCGACCGGGTTTCACGCATCCTGACGCACGCCTTGAACGCCGCCGCATCACGTGAACCGAACACGGTGTCTTCGAACCCTGCAGTCACAGAGGAAGTATCCTTGGTTACATCGTCGTCCACGGCGACGCACCAGAGCGATGTGCGCGATCGCTCACCCCTGTCCAAAGCGCCCGTGCGTCCGTTGCGTATCGCACTGGCGGGGTGCGGCCATGTGGGTGGCAGCTTGCTCGATCTGCTCAGCGCCCGACACGCCGAACGCACCAGCCGGGTCAGCGACACGCCGGATGTGCACGTGACACGCATTCTCGTGCGTGACGCCTCGCGCGAACGCCCAGCGCTGGCACGTGCCATTGGTGAGGGGATCACATCGGACGATGCCTGTATCACCGAAGCGCAGCACCTGCTGGACGGCGACATCGATGTACTGGTGGAAGCCATTGGTGGTACCACCACCGCGCGCGTCCTCGTCGAAACGGCGTTGCAGCGCGGCATTCGTGTGGTCACGGCCAACAAAGCGCTGCTGAGTGAACAGGGTGAGGCGCTGCAGACACTCGCCAGCCAACATGGTACGCGCATCGATTTCGAGGGTGCCGTGTGCGGCGCCATTCCCATCGTACGTTGTGTCCGCAGTGGCGCGGCGGGTGTCGGCATCACCCGCGTGAGCGGCATCCTGAATGGCACCAGCAACTATGTACTGGAGCAGATTGCCGACGGTCTTTCCCTCGACGCGGCCGTCGCGGCCGCGCAGGAGCTGGGGTATGCCGAAGCTGATCCGACGCGTGACCTGAACGGTCAGGACATCGAAGACAAACTGCGCGTGCTCGCCTGGCTTGCGTTTGGCATCGATCCGCAAACCCTGAAGGTCACGCGGCGTGGACTCGACGCCGAGATCGCCCTGTGGGCCGCCCAGGCGGCCGCCGAGGGCGATCGCGTGAAGCTGATCGCCACCTGCGAACGTGATGGCGATGGTTTTGTCGCGCGCATCCTGCCCACACGCGTACGAGGCGACGATGCATGGGCAGCGGTGCGCGGTCCCTTCAATCGCGTCGTGATCGAAAGTGAATCGGCAGGGTCCATCGCATTTCAGGGACCAGGCGCCGGCGGCCTGGCTACGGCGGGAGCGGTGCTGGCAGACGTGCTGCAGTAGCGACGTCGGATCGCGGGGGACCCGCCATCGCCCTTACCGGATTCCCCGCGCCCGCAGCAGCAGCCTGACCGAATCCACCGGCAACGGATTCACGCGCGACGAACGACTCGACACCGGGGTCGCCATCAGCAACGCGTTGTAGAGCGCTTCTTCGGTAGCTTCGGTGACCGCCTGAAACAGGGCGGACATCTGATCGTTGCCCAGTTCTTCGTTGGTGTTCACGACCGCATCCGGATTGCGACGCACCTTGGATGCGGTGGAGAACGCCAGCACATAGTCACCCGATCCGTTCGAGGCGCTGGAGCCCGTGCGCGCCAGCCCCATCACGGCACGCGCGGCCAGTCGTTCGAGATTGCGTGACAGGATCGGCGCATCGGTGGCAATGACGATCATGCACGACCCGTCACCATGCTCAGCACCGGCATCCCCCGGTGACCGATTGTTGGCCGGTGCCACATCGCGCTGGAACGCGTAGCGTCCAAGTTGCTGCCCGATCGGCGCCCCCATCATCTGCAGCACACCGCCGTAGTTCCCCTGCACCAGCACGCCGATGCGGAATCCGCCCAGCGTGGCGGGCAGTACGCGGGAGGAGGTGCCGATGCCGCCTTTCCAACCAAACATCACCGTGCCATGGCCCGCGCCTACGCTGCCTTCCATGACCGGACCATCGGTCGCAGAAGCCAGCGCGCGCTGCACCGCCGCACCAATACCCGGGCGCGCGCGGGTGGCATTGAGTTGGCCATCGTTGGTTTCGCCCACCACCGGATTGATGGAACGCACGCCGGCATTCTCCGGCCGGGCCAGCATCCACTGCGCAAGCGCGTCGCCGGCCTGCCAGATGCACAGGGTGCACGTCAGCACGATAGGCGTTTCGATTTCTCCCAGCTCACGCAACTGTGTCACACCGAGCAACTTCCCGAACCCGTTGCCCACATGCAGGGCCGCCGGCACACGATCGCGAAACAGGTCGCCGCCGTGCGGTACAATGGCCGTGACGCCGGTGCGCAGCGAATCCCCCTCGCTGATCGTCACCTGCCCCACTTTGACGCCCTCCACGTCGGTGATGGCGTTGTGTCGCCCCGGTGTGAAGATGCCCGGCGCCAGCCCCAAAGCCCGCGCCCGCGTGGGTTGAGCGTCGACCCGCGTCCCCATGCCGATCATGAGGAACGCCGCCCCCAATGCTGCCCGTCGCAGTCTCTGTCGCACGTGATGTGAGGTCCAAAGTGAGACATCCCGGCGGCACACTGGCCGCCATTTACCACCTACAGCCTACAGCATAGAACTCCTCCCCTCCAACCTTATCCCCCAAACGCCCGTCTCTCGGCACTATCGCACGAGGATTGCCGGTCGACCGTTAGATTCCCGGTCTCTTCCCAACTTCACCGCGCGACTCGTGTCCTTTCGTCCACTCTACGGCCATCATCCCCTCCGGCAGCGCCTGACCGCCGCAGCGTCCGACGGTCGACTGCCCGCGAGCCTGCTGTTCCAGGGGCGGCGTGGCGTGGGCAAGCAGCGCCTCGGTCTGTGGCTCGGCCAGTTCCTGCTCTGTGATCGCGCCACGACGGAAGGACTGCGGGAACCCTGCGGCGCCTGCCAGCACTGCCGCTATGCGGAACGGGGCGTCCATCCCGATCTGCACTGGTTCTTCCCGCGTCCGCGTCTCAAGGATGGCGATGCGTCGACCGATGACGTGAAGGCCGATGTGGCCGAAGCCGTCGCCGAGCGCATGGGTGATGAAGGGCTGTGGAGTCCGCCGCCTGGAACGGAAGGCCTGTATGTCGCCACCGTGCGCGCGCTGGTGCACATGGCCTCGCTGCGCCCCGCCATGGCGCGACGTGCCGTGTTCGTGGTGGGCGACGCGGAGCGGATGGTGAGCCAGGAAGGCGCCGATCAGGCAGCGAATGCGTTCCTCAAGCTGCTCGAAGAGCCTCCCAACGGGACCACCCTGCTGCTCACGACGAGTGAACCGGGCGCGCTGCTGCCTACGATCAAGTCCCGTGTGGTGTCCGTGCGGGTGCCACCGCTCACGCCGGCGGACATGGACGCCTTTCTCAGCGACGCCGTCGTAGAGCGCAAGTTCGCCCGCACGCCGCGGGAAGAGTTGCTTGCTCGCGCGAATGGGGCACCGGGTGCGCTGCTGGCCGGAGATTCGATGAGTGCGGCATTCACCGCCGCGCGTCGCATTCTGGAGGCCGCACTCGCGCCCAATACGCCGGATGGCACGGCCGAACGCATCAAGGCGGCGGCAAAACAAGGTGTGGCCGGGGCACGAGGGTCGTTCAGCGACACACTCGATGCGCTCACGCTGTTGCTGCATGCCCGTGCGAAACAGTTGACGTTGTCTGGCCACGATGTCGATGCGCGGCGCACCGCGTCGACGTTGTTGTTCGTCGAAAACGCAAAAACGAAAGCGCAGGGCAACGTGAGCCCGCAACTACTCATGGCCTCGCTGCTCACCTCTTTGCACCAGACGTTGAACCCCTGAACCCACCATGACAGACGCCGCGAGTGGACTTTCGCACCTTGATGGTGCGGGAAATTTCCAAATGGTTGACGTAGGTCACAAACCGATTTCCGTACGATCGGCGGTGGCATCCGGGCACATTGTTATGGCGCGGGAAACATTCAACGCCATACGTGACAATGGGTTGAAGAAAGGCGACGTCATCCCGGTGGCCCGACTGGCCGGAATTCAGGCAGCCAAGAGAACGGCTGAGCTCGTTCCCCTGTGCCACCCGCTCCCGTTGTCGGGGATCGAGGTTCGGGTTAGTCTCGATGAGTCGCTCCCCGGGTGTCTGGTGGAGGGATCTGTCCGTACCACCGCCCAGACCGGGGTGGAGATGGAAGCGCTGACCGCCGTGTCCGTCGCACTGTTGACGATCTACGACATGGCCAAGGCGATCGACCGGACGATGGTGATCTCGAACATCACGTTGCGCGAAAAACGCGGCGGCGTGTCGGGAGATGTCATCAACCGTCCGTAGCGACCGTTGAAAGCGAGGGCCTATGCACGACCCAATAGATGCAGTAGCTGCAGTACCGAGTCTCGATGCCAAGGCTCGTCGCCGGCGAATCCGTCGCCGGGCGGCGCGCCGACAGCTTTCGAAGCTGGGGTTGCTGGGAATGGTGGCGTTGGCCGCGATGGTGGTGGTCCGCCCCGAGTTTGGAACGTCAACGCAGACCGACGTCGCGCCTGATCATCCCGGCACCGCGGTCTCGCCGCTGGCCGTAGCGGGCAATGGCCCGCAGATCCCGGTGTCCGGCCCACGTGTGCCGCCTCTGACGGTTCAGCCGTTGTGGCGCCCGGCCGGT
The DNA here is from genome assembly GCF_000010305.1 of Gemmatimonas aurantiaca T-27. Classification (NCBI taxonomy): domain Bacteria; kingdom Pseudomonadati; phylum Gemmatimonadota; class Gemmatimonadia; order Gemmatimonadales; family Gemmatimonadaceae; genus Gemmatimonas; species Gemmatimonas aurantiaca. The sequence continues at coordinate 2,615,914 of NC_012489.1, forward strand.
GAGGTGCTCAAGCGCTCGCGCAGCAAACAGGCGAACAAGCCGCAAACCAACACACCCGCGTTTGCGTTCGCCCCCGATCCACGGGAGCGGGAACAGCGGGAATCGCTGGGTCGCTGGCACCACATCTTCACGTACAGCACCAAGTACCGCATCAAGCCGGACCTGGCTCGTCGGATCTACGACGCCGCCATCACCGCTGGCCTCGAGCCGGAGCTGGCATTCCGCCTGGTGCGTGTCGAGAGCGTGTTCGACGTCAAAGCCGTGAGCCCGGTGGGTGCCATGGGTCTGACCCAACTCATGTACGGCACGGCGCGGGTGTTCGAACCCAACGTGACACGTGAGGAGCTGCTCGATCCCGACATCAATCTCCGTATCGGTTTCCGCTACCTGCGCACGCTGATTCGCGATTACAAGGGCGATCTCAAGATGGCGCTGCTTGTGTACAACCGCGGCCCCACGGCGGTGAACAACGCGATCGCCATGGGTATGAGCCCCGCCAACGGCTACGAAAGCATCATCACACGAGGCTATCGCGGGCGTGGTACGCTGGACTGACCGTCCCGCTTCACCATAGAAACACGACAGGCGGCCTGCGCGATCTCGAGTGGGCCGCCTGCTTTTCCGGGTGACTCAGAACCGGCGCCTACTTCGCCGCCGTGCGGGTCTTGGACTTCGTGGCGCTGGACTTCGTGGCGCTGCTCTTGGGCTTCGTCGACTTGGCCGCACCGGCCTTCGCTTTGCTCGTCTTGGCCTTGCTGGTCTTGGCCTTGCTGCTCGTAGCCTTGGTACTCTTGGCCTTGCTGGTGCTGGCCTTCGCCTTGCCAGACTTGGCGGCGCCACTCTTCGCCTTACTGGTCGCCTTGGCCTTGCTGACCGTGGCTTTGCCGCTCGCACCCGACGCCGTGACCGACGACGAGGCCGTGCGCGTGGCCCCGCGAACCTGCAACGTCTGCCCCGCTATCAGTCGCGTGCCCCGGAGACCGTTCATCGACTGCAGGCGGGCCTGCGTCAGGCCGTAGCGGCGCGCGATGCCGCCCATGGTCTCGCCTCGGCGCACCACATGCACCCCACGAGACTGTAGCGAAACCTTGGAGCCCGTCCCATACCGTTCGATGGAGGGATCGGGAATCTCGAACGCGTACGCCAGTGTGGCGGCATCGGGGATGCGCACCGACTGACCCGACGTGAGGCGTCCCTTGGCGGACACCTTGAGGGCGGGGTTGAACCATCGCAGTTGCTTGAGAGAGATCCCGTGTTTGCTGGCCAATCCACTCGCCGTGGTGGTCGTGCCGGTGATCTTCGTGCTCACGAACCCCTGCACGTCGGCCATGGTATCGAGCGCCGCCCGCGTCGCGTCAGCGGTACCGACTGGCAACCGGACCCACGCCGACGCATCCGGCGGCGCCATGCCTCGTAACAACGACGGATTGAGTGTCCGCAGTTCCTTGCTGTCCGTACCGCTCGCCCGCGAAACCACGGCAAGGCTGGTTCCCGGCGCCACCGAAACCGAGTCGTACAAATAGAGCGGCAGCGAATCGAGGGTGATCCCGTAGCGATCGGGGGTTTTGGCGATCAAGGCGGCCGCAATGAGCTGCGGTACATAGTTCTTGGTCTCTGCCCGCAGGTAGTCCTGGTCAGCCAGTGCAAAGAACCGATCCTCTCCTTCGAATCCTTCCAGTTCCTCTGCGAAACGCGTCAGGCCACGCGCCACGCGCCCAGGACCGCCATTGTACGCGGCCGCGGCGAGATAAAACGAACCGAATTGTTTCTGGAGGTAGCCCAGGAAACGGATGGCCCCATCGGTGGCGCGCGCGGGATCTCGGCGATCGTCTACCCACCAGTCCACGCGCATGCCGATGTCGCGTGCCGTACTGCTCATGAACTGCCACATGCCCACCGCCGCCGCGCGGGAGTAGGCATGAGGGTCGTACCCACTCTCGATCAGGGCGAGGTACGTCAAATCCTCCGGCATCCCACTGGCCCGCAGTTTGGCGCGGATCATGGGTTCATAGCGAGTGCCAGCCGACAGGCGTGCAGAGAATCGTTCGCGCGCACTGGAGCCGAACAGATTCACGTAGTGCGCGACCCGATCATGCGTCTCATAAGACCGCACGTCGATATCCCACTGCGGATCCACGGCCGAATCGGCCGCGGCGACCGCCGTGGAATCACCAAACACCGACACGGCGGTCTGCACCACTTCATCGGTGAGCACGGTGTCGCGGACGGCCAGACGTGAATCGGCCGTCGGTGCAAGCGACGCAGAAACCGCCACCGGCACCGTCTGAGCGGGCGGCGTGGATGCCCTCGATGGGCCACGCCATGGGGCTGACGAGAGGCATCCCGTCAACGCGACCGCAGCGCTCGACAACAGCGCCGCGCGCGGGAACAGCAGGAGGTAGCGAAACGACATACGCCAGCGCCGAGGAAGGGATCGTACGGAGTCGCGAGCAGCAGGCGGACTCCGTCGTCGGAACCGGTCCGCCCGGTATCTCAGACAGAGACAGCGGCGCGGACGTTGCACGTCGTGTTATAACCCGGGAGCGCCGCCAGTGATACCCGACCTCCCCAATCCCCGGTGGCGGCCATCACGGACGAGCCTGCCCCAGGCGAACGACGATGGGAAAACGGTCCTAGGAGAGCGGCCCGAGCAGAGGGGCGGCCACGCGGTTGGCGGCATGCAGGGCGGCCCGCACCGCCGCCGCCATGGCATCCCCTTCCACGATCGACGCGCCCACCACACGACGGGATTCCGCACCGTCCCGGGCCATCGCCGCCACCATCATGACCATCGTATCGAAGGCGCGCACTGGCTTCACCCCGATCAGCTCGAAACGCATTGCACCGTCCGATGCCGTCACCAGGGCGTCGAAGGTGGCCAAGGCGGCCAGCCGGAGATCTCCCCCTTCGCAGGCGGTCCCTTCCTGCCGGCAGATATAGCTGCCATCCGCAAAAAAGGGCCCGCTGAAACGCACCGTGACCCGGGTAAATGCGGCAGGCCCCCGCTCCAACTGACAGTCGACGAACTGCACTCTCGGGCGCTCTTCCGTGGAAGGCTCAGCTCGCGCGGTCAATGCTACGCCGACGCCATAGGCGTCACGGTCGATCAGCTCGGAGAGGATCATGGTCGGCAGGGGTGAGGCTGGCGTGACAATCGGTGTCACGCTCTGAGCCCTTTGCGAGCTGACGAACCGTGCTGCGACATGTAACAGCGCAACGCGTGATGTCCGACCCACGACACGTGCCCACGCGGGCTCACGCGTCGGTGATGATCCCCGTTTCGAGCGCGAAGCGGGTGAGCCCCGCCACGGAGTGGATCTGCAGTTTGCGCATCAGACTCTCCCGATGCGCCTCCACCGTCCGGCGGCTGATCCCCAATTCGGCCGCAATGGCCTTGTTGGTCAGACCGCGCGCCACGCCCGCCAGCACATCCCGCTCCCGAGGGGTGAGCAGATCGAGCTGCGCCGCCGGCGCGCCCTCACTGACCACTTCGGTCGATGTGAGACGCCGCACCACAGCCGGACTGAAAAATGTGCCGCCGGCATGCACGGCCCGAATAGCCGCCCGGAGCTCTTCGCCGGCCGAGTCCTTGAGCAGGTACCCGTGTGTACCGATGCGCATGCCTTCGCGCACGTACTCGCCCTGATCGTGCATGCTGAGCAGCAGCACCCGGGTGTCCGGCAGTGCCTCCCGCAGCCGCGCCGCCGCCTTGAGGCCCGACTCTTCGGGCATGGTGATATCGAGCACCACCACGTCCGGCACGTGCTGCAGGGCGAGGTCCACGGCCGTGCGCCCGTTCGAGGCTTCGCCCACCACTTCGATGCCGGGATCGGCATCGAGCACGTAGCGAAGCCCCTCACGGACCAAGGCATGGTCGTCCGCGATCAGCACCCGGATCGGGGCGGTGGGAGCAACTGAAGCGTTCATCAAGTCAGGGGTTCCACCAATAATAGCGTGGAGCAGAGCTGAAGCGTTGTCATCGGTCGTCGGGTATGCGCGGGACGTAGATCGACAGTTCCGCACCGGGCGTGCAGTTCACGATGGTCACCGATCCGCCCACCGCCAGCAGCCGCTCACGCATGCCGGTGATCCCCATGCGATGCTCGGTGCTTCTGAGCCGTCCGTTGCGGAGCGTGGGGAACCCACGACCGTCATCCCGCACCACCAGGGTCAGGGCGTCGTCGTCCACCGAAACGGTGACATCCACACGCTCGGCCTCGGCATGGCGCACGATATTGCTCAACGCCTCCTGCAAGGCGCGAAACACCGCGAGGTCGGCCTCTCCGGGCAATGGCGGCAGTGTCGGTGGTGCGCCAAACACGACCAGCAGGCCGCTGCGTTCGGTGAAGTCGGTGACCAGCGAATGCAGCGCCGGCCGCAGCCCCAGGTCATCGAGCAGCGTGGGGCGCAGGGCGCTGGTGACCTGACGGATGCTCGCGATGCCGGTATCCACCAGCGACAACAATCGATCGAGGCGGGGTGACGAATCGGCGGCCAGCAACGGACGCAGGGATTCGAGCTGCATCTTCACGGCGGAAAACACCTGCGCTGTTTCATCGTGCAGTTCGCGTGAGAGACGCCGACGTTCCTCTTCGTGTTGCCGCAGCATGCGGGCCGAGAGCTGCTCGAGCGCCTGGGTGCGCGCGGCGAGCTGGCGATCGAGAGCCCACTGATCGAGTGCCGCGCCCACCTGCTGTCCCAGCGCGAGCAGGAAGTCGTCGTCGAGGGCCGTGAACGGATTGCGCACATCACCGGCCATGACGAGCGCACCAACCAACTGACTGCCCGCTCCAACCGGCAGCACGGCCACGAATGGCTGCTCACCGGCGGCCGCCACGATCTGCGGTCGCCGTGTCAGCCGCATGCGCGCGAGTGCATCGTGCACTTCATGCTGGGCGGTATCACCAGCCCACGCACTGCACACTCCCGCGCCGCTCACGAAGCGGCCTCGGGCCAAGGCATCCGCCGGTGGCGCCGCTTCGCCTCGTGTCCGGGCCTGCGACAGCACACGCTCCATCACCTCAGCGGCCGTCTCTTCTTCCGGACTGCCTTCACTTTGCCCTTCGCTATGGCCTTCACTGCCGCTTTCGCTGGCCGCGTCGCCCGTGTCGGTCGCCGCCGCTGATGCGGTGATGCCGTCGGCCGATGTCGACTTCGACATGCTGCGCATCGCACCGGTGGGTGGTACCGCGTCGAACAGGAACATCGCCGCGCCGCGCACACCGGGCAGTGCGAGTGGACGCACCAGCAGGGTGTCCACCGGATCCCGTTCATGACGCTGGCCCGATGCGCGTCGCTGCAGGTCGCCGGAGAGCGCACTCAGCGCGCGCACGCCACGCCCCAGATCGTCGAGCACCAGCAGCACCAATCCGGCGGCCACGAGCAGCACAAAGCTGATATCGAGGTAGTAACCCCACGGCGTCCATGCGCCCTGCGCGCGCAGGAACGGATAGTCGAGGTGGTGCAGCCCCCACAGCGCAAACGACACCGCCAGCCAACGCGCGCCCGTGGAGTGGGCAATGCGATGATGGCGCCAGAACACCCAACCGGTCCACGCCGTGGCGCCGCTGAGGAACAGCACTGCGGGCAACGCGGCCCACAGGAAGTGATCGAGCTGGTAGATCGCGATGTACGACCACAGCGGCGGGAACAAGGCCCACCACAGATACACCAGTCGTGGGCGCATCTGTCGTGAAAACACCAGCGACGCCCAGAGCAGCGCGAGCGCCGTCCAACCGGTGGTCACCTGATGCCAGTACAACCACACCCGCTCACCCGTGAGCAGGAAGCTCAGGATGCAAAAGAGCCGTGCGACATACACGCCCCATGCCACGGCAAACCACCCGAACCAGGAACGGCGGTACCGCACATACAAATGCGCGCACAGCACCGCCACACCAGTGGTGACGGCCCCCTGCAGCAACGTGGCCGCCAGTTCCGTCGCCAGCAGTGCCGGGGGAGTGAACTGCACATCGATCTGCAGCACCGCCATCAGCGCCGGCATCATCGTGCAGGTGCCAACATCACCACGGCATCATTCCACGACATGGGGTGGAAATCCCGGGCCGTGTGTGCCCGGATCCTGTTGCACGTGATAGATGGTGCGCGATGGATAGGCGAACGCCGAACCATGGTCCTCGAGGATGCGCAAGAATTCGAGGAACAGGTCGTGTCGGATGCGCAGGAATTCGTTGTAGTCAGTGGTGACGAACCAGGCGACCACATTGAGCCGGATGGCCGACTCGGTGAAGGCCGTGATATTCGCGCGCACGACATCGGGCCACACCTTCGGATGGGCGCGCAGCAGGGCCTCGACTTCGTCGCGGATGCGCACCAGATCCTCACGACTTGTTTCGTACGTCAAGTCGAGATCGGTGCGCAGCAGCATGCGGTCGCGCTCTCCGAACGTTTCGATGCGATCATCGGCCAGTTTGCCGTTGGGCACGCGCACCACGGTGCGGTCCATCGTTCGGATGCTGGTCGACCGCAAGCCAATGCGTTCCACCGAACCTTCGGTGGTACCGGTCTTCACCCAATCGCCAACACGCAAGACTTTGTCGGCCGCGAGACTCACACTGCCGAAGAGATGCTCCACCGTTTTCTGCGCGGCCAATGCCACGGCAATACCGCCGATACCAAGGCCGGCCAGCAGCGTACCGACGGGATAGCCGAACTGCGCGAGCGCCACCAGCAACGCCACCACCGACAGCGCCACACGCAGGAAGTTGCCCAGCAGCGGCACCAACGTACGAGCCTGAGCGCCCTGCCCGGTTTCCCAGGCGGCATTCTCGAGCCGCGACTGCACGATGCGAATGATCTGGAGAATGGCCCAGAACAGCGCGATCAGTACCATCCCGCGCGTGAACGCACTGAGGAAGGCTGCAACGCGGGCATTCAGCGTGAGCACCGACAGCAATGGCTCTGCCACCACGGCCGCCGCCCAAAGGCGGAACGGGCCACGCAGGTGCTGCAGCAGTTGTTCATCCCAGGTGGTCACCGTGCGCGCCGTGACCCGCACCAGCACCTGCCGCAGCAGCGCGCCAAGCATCCAGGCCGCGAGCACCAGGATGGGCAAGGCAATGCCGATGCCGATCCACTGCCACCAGTACACGTTGAGCGGACCTTCCCGCAGCAACGAGGCCGGCACCCGCTCCCGTACCCAGGGAGCCCCAAGGCCGTCGAACCAGGCGTCGATATTGGCCACCGTGGCCGACGAAAACACCCATCTGGTGGGCACGCCCGCAGTCCGCACTAGGCGGATCACTTCTTCGTGTCCGTTGGCGGCGAGAATCACGCCCACACGGTCGCCGTTCAGATCCCCGTCCGTGGTGTCACCCACGACGAGGGGCGAGAGACTGTTCACATCGAGCGCGAGCCGTTGATCGAGCACCGACTTGAGACGGCGCGCGAGCACCGGTCCCCGGGCTTCCTGCGCGGCAGGCACGGCCAGATAATCCGCAGCGCCAGGCCAGTCCCCGGCATTCGCCAGGCGGAGGAAATCACGCATCGCCGCCCGCGGTGACGCGGAGGACTCAGCGGGCGAGGAATCGGCGGGCGACGCTTTCTTCGGGAGGCCGAGCTGTGCGGCGGCCGGAAGTGCAATCGCGGCAAGGAGTGCCGTGAGGACCCACGGCGTCCAGCGAAACAATGGCGTGCGCATGCGAAGAAGATAGCCGCTCGACCGTGACCGGGGTGGGGATCGAACCCACGACCTACGGATTAAAAGTTCAGTAGTCGGGTGCCAGCGGGGGCGTTCTCAGAGGGGAGCCCGGGTTTGGCGGCTGGCCGCGTCGTTGGGCCTCTCCTCTGAAGGGCGGCCCCGCCGGAACGCCCAGGTGTCAGTTTCGCGTCATGGGAATGCGCCGACGCAGGGGCTGGTAGCGCGCCTCCGGGGAGGGTCAGCATGACCCCCAGACCCCTCACCCGTGATGTGTTTGTGCAGCGTCCACCGCTGCCCCGCAAGCGCCAGGTGGCATGGGGCTGCGTGGGCGCGATCTGCGCCACCGTGCTGGGCTGGGTCGGGGTGATCTTCGCGGTGTTCGCGTTGGTGGGCACACTGAAGGAGTGGCCGTGAAGAAGGGTCACGTCCTGCTCCACCAGCATGCGCGCGCCTGTCCGGATGGCCCGCGCTCGATGATGTCCGAAGCGCACCGGGCTTGCTGCGCCAATGGGCGGCAGTGCCGAACGCCGAGCAAAACGGGACACTCGCCGCGCGCGGTGTTCTACGCCCGTACGCCAGATCGCGCGTTCTATCTCTGCGAGGCGTGCGCGATGGTATTTGCGCATATCCACCAACTGCCCTTCGAGGTGTGCGATGCACCGGAGGTGCGTCGTGGCTAGGCGGCGGATGACTCATGCGGAGGCGGCGGCCCTGACGTTTCAGTTTGCGGCCATCCGATCGATGCTAAGCGGGATCCAGTTCCTGTACAGCGACGAGCGGGAGCTGCAGTCGGCCATCGTGACGGTGCTGCAGGAAGCGGGTGAGCCGGTCGCCACCGAAGTGCGCCATGGCCTGCAGGGTCTGCACCGATTCGACATCGTCGTGCGGGAGCGGATCGTGCTGGAGTGCAAGGTCGGCGGCGCACTGAGCGATGCGCTCCGGCAGATCGATCGGTATCTCTCGCTCGATATCGTCGATGGGTTGTTGCTGTGCGGGCCGCAGGTGTGGAAGGCCGCGCCATCGGCATGCGAAGAGCTCGCGCGGCGTCACGGGAAGCCGGTTGCCTTCATCCCCGTGACGCGAGCGGCCTTCTGATGCCCACACATGGCGCGATCCGCTACAGCGGCGATCGGAACATGTTCGTGGTGGCCTGCACACCCATGGTGCGCGCGCGCCTCCGGCGATGCTTCCCCCGGATCAGCATGAATGCGGCGCATGCCGTGGCGCTCAAAGCCACCGACGAGGTGTGCCGGGATCTCCTGTGGTTCATGGAGCGATTCCCCCTCGAGGCAGATGCGCATGCGGCTGAACGGCTGCAAGGCGGTGCGGTGCGCCATGTCGATCGGGAGGCGGCGGTAGCGGCCTTGATCGATCAGCGACAGCCGATGCTCCCGTTCGATCTCGCCCTGCCACCGCGCGATTACCAACGCCAGGCAGCGCAGTTGTTGCTCACGAGTCGCAACCTGCTGCTGGCTGACGACGTGGGCCTCGGCAAGACCTGTAGCGCCATCTGCGCCATGCCTACACCGGAAGCCCTGCCGGCTCTGGTCGTGTGCCCGACCCATCTGCCACGCCAATGGGCCGCTGAGATCGCGCTGTTCGCCCCTCAGCTCTCCGTGCACATCGTCACCAAGGGCAGCCCCTATCCCATCAAATGGCAGATGCGGGGCGGCGTGAAAGAGCGTGCGACCAGCATGCCCGATGTGCTGGTGATCAACTACCACAAACTCCGCGGCTGGGCGGAGCAGTTGGCTGGCGTGGTGCGGTACGTCGTGTTCGATGAGGCCCAGCAGTTGCGTGGCGACGGGACGTCCATCTGGTCGGCCGCGAGGCACGTCGCAGAGCGCGCGACGCTCCGGCTCGGCCTCTCCGCGACCCCGATCTACAACTACGGGATCGAATTCCATTCGGTCTACGAAGTGCTCGCGCCCGAAGCGTTGGGGACACGCGATGAATTCAGTCGAGAGTGGTGCGGCGGGAACTTCGGCGAGAAAGCGCGGGTGCACGATCCCAACGTGTTCGGCAATTACCTCCGCGGACAGGGGTTGATGCTGCGCAGGACGCGCGCCGAGGTGGGCCGTGAGCTGCCGCCGCTGACGAAAGTCGTGCACGAGGTCGACGCCGACAGCCAGACGATCGACGCGGCACGGAAGAGCGCTGTCGAGTTGGCGCGCATCGTCCTGCAGGCGACCGAGGCGTTCCGGGGCCAGAAGATGCAGGCGGCGGGTGAGCTCGATGCCCTGATGCGCCAGGCCACCGGAGTGGCCAAGGCGCCATTCGTGGCGGCGTTTGTGCGCCTGCTGCTGGAGAGCGAGCCGCGCGTCGTGTTGTTCGGCTGGCATCATGCCGTGTACGGCATCTGGCGGGAGGCGCTGCGGGAGTATCGACCGGTGATGTACACGGGCGCCGAGAGTCCCACGCAGCGCGATGCCGCCTTGGCCCGATTCAAAGATCCGAGCGACGAGGGGTCGCGCGTCCTGATCATGTCGCTGCGTTCCGGAGCAGGCGTCGACGGCCTGCAGCACGCTTGCCGCACCGTCGTGTTCGGGGAGCTCGACTGGTCCCCTGGTGTGCATGAGCAGTGTGCCGGCCGCGTGCATCGCGACGCCCAGGGCGAACCCGTCACCGCCTACTACATGTGCGCGGACGACGGCGCAGATCCCATCATGATCGAAGTGCTCGGGGTGAAACGCTCACAGCTCGAACCAGTGCGCAATCCCAACATGCCGCTGGTGGAGCGCTTGGAGACGGGCGTGGACAACATCCGTCGGTTGGCCGTAGCGGCGCTTGCGCGCGCCGGTGAGGTGTCAGCGCCGGTTCCCGCTGCACCGTCGCTCTTTGAGGCTGAGGTGACCGTATGAAGGCCATCAGCAGCGAGGAGCTTAGCTACCAGTACATCCCCTGGTACGTCCGCGACTATCTCGAAGATGTGGAGTGTGACGTGCTGTCGGCGGCGGCCGAGGGGTGCCGTCTGCGCCTCGTGCTACGCCAGTGGCTGCAAGGGTCGATCCCTGCCAACCCCGCGGTCCTCCGTAAGCTCACCAAAGCCACCGAGGCCGAGTGGGTCACGGTGTGGCCGGAGATCGAGCACCACTTCCCTGTGATCGAGGACGGGGCTGCGCGCCGCAATCCGAAGTTTCACGCGCTGCGGCTCGATCGTGAGGTGTTCCTGGAAGGGAAGCGGCAATTGGGTGCCAAGGGCGGCAAGGCCCGGGCCGCGAAGTACGGTAGGGGTCAGCAAGACCTCCAGCACAGCCATAGCGACGGTCAAGCAGGTGCCATACCAGACGGCACGGCGAACGCTCAAGCGCACGGCATAGCGCCAGCTATACCAGATGGTAGAGCGAACGCTAAAGCGCCAGCTATAGCACCCGGTACAGCAGACGCTCAAGCACACGGTGAAGCGTCTGCCATAGCGAATGGTGTAGCGACACCAGTAGCGGAGCTCAAGCACGGTCCAAGCCTAGAGTTGTTAGCTGTTGCTGTAGCTATACCCCCATCTCCCACACCTGACGGTGTGGGAGCTTCCCCCACGCCACCGGTACGGCTGGTGCAGGATGCTGATCGGGAAAGCCCCGCCGATCGGGCCGCAGCCTACAACACCAGTCTCGACGAGGCCGTGCGTCGGTTGCCGGCAGGACCACTGCGCGCGGCCGTGCGGCGCTTGCTCGATGAAGCGCGGATCGCACCGGCGAAGTGGGAAGGGTGGGCCGATCGCATCCTCGGCTGGGAACAAGGGCTCGGCACATCGCGCATGCGGGAAGTGCCACGGGAGGCCATCGTGCTCGGACTCGAGGAGCTGCTGCTGTCGAATCAGCCCGGCCAGTTCATCACGCCGCAGATCGCGCTGATCTTCGCCGAGAAGGCACGGGCCCGCATGAGCGAGGGTGAGGGTCCGTCAGGGGCCGGACGTGGCGCTCACCCCCCACGCACGTCAGGACCGACCGCCAAAGAGAGCCAGCTACGCGACGCTATCGAGTACGCTCGGAACGGTGACGAGGCTGCGCGCGCCTGGTGCACGGAAAACGCCGTCGATTGGGAGGTAGCGTCGTGACCATCCACTTCCCGTTGTACAACACCACGCAACAAGCGCTCGGCAAGTTCCGGCGCTACCTGCCGGCGGGGGCGCTGCCGCCGCGCGAGACGCCGGAGCTGGAGAAGGAGGAAGTCGAGGAGTGGGCCAGTGCGCTCCTCGGCGTGACGTTGGAGGCCATCACTGATGCCGTGAGTCGGTGGCTGCGCGATGAGGAGATGATCGAGCGCGGCCGCACGCGTGTCCCCACGATCGCTACGTTTGCGCGATACGCCAGGCAGGTCGATCGGGACCACCACCGACCACCGCTGGCGATGGTGGTAGATCGTCCATCGCTGCAGGACTGCGCGTCGCGCATCGAACAGCTGCAGCTCCGTGCGGAGCAAGTGCTCGGCCGGGAACACGGTGGTCGCGTGTGGGGCATCCTGCTCGACTTTGCGCGCACGAGCGAAGAACGCGAGCAGATCCGGAATGGAGTGATCGCCTTCGATCGTTTCGACGAGGCCGTCGCGATGGCAAAGCAGCAGGTAGCGGCGGAGCAAGACGCGGCGGAACGTCAGGCCAAAATGCTGCGCGCGCTCGGAGGTGCGGCGTGAGGGCCGTGCGAGAGTATCGACGCCCGGATGGTATCGGATCCACGCGCAGTGCCATCACGCTCGATGTGGAGATTGGGCAGGTGGTGTGCGTGACGCTCCCGCTGCCCCCGGGATTCAACGGCATGCTGGATCTCGCGAAGAAGCGCACGCGGCGGACGCGCAACGGCGGATGGATGAAGCGCTCGTTGCCCGTGGTGTACGATCAGCACCTCGAACGCTATGAGATCGAGATGTTGGCCACTCTGCATCAAGCTGGTGTCCGACCACCAGCCATCCCCTGGGACGCCTGGGCCCTGCCCCGCGCTCACTTCCGACTCGACGCACACCGGGACCGCATCGAGATGCTGGGTGGGCTCAAGTGGCCCGTCGATGCGTTGGTGCGCCAGGGGTACTTCAAGGACGACTCACACAACGTGCTCGTCGAGATCTGCGTGCCGACATGGGAGGTCAATCCTGCGCGATCGGGCGTGGATGTCTATCTGGAGCGCCGCGCATGATCAGCATTCATCTCGATGTGAAGCGCGCGGTCAAGGACATCGACAACGTGCTGAAGCAGCAGCTCTATGCCACCGAGAAGGCGATCAATGAGACGCAGTTCCGTCGACGCGAACGGATGCAGCATCGCGTAACGTCGACGCTGAACATTCGCCAGGCGGCGGCACGCCGCGATCTCCCGAAGGCCGTGCGCTACGATCGCGAGGACCGCGCCAGCCGAAAGGCGAATCGCTTCACCGGTCAGATCCGGATCGTCGGTGGTAGTGTGCGACCAGAGACAGAGCTGTACAAGCGATATGGCGGCATCATCCTGCGCCACGATGAAGGTGGACAGTTCTCGTCCAACGCGCTGTATCGCACACAGAATCGCCAGTTCACGGCGGGCGGCTTTGTCATCCCTGCCCCGGGCCTGCGCAGTGCGGCGAGGGGCATGCCGCGCAGCCTCTACCCCGCGCAGATCGGCTTGTCGTCGCGATCCATCAAGTACGAAGACAGCGATGATCCGCAGCGGCAATACAAGGGTGGCAAGAAGAAACGCGGCCGCGGATTCAGGAAGAACACGCGCTTCTACTTCGTGAAAGAGAACGTCGGAATCTTCGTGCGCACCCAAGTGGGCAAGGAATCCGAGTATGACGCGGTATGGTTTTTCCGCCGACAGATCAACATCCGCGGCCGCCTCGAACTGGAGAAGACCTATCAGTACGGGCTCGCCCAAGAGTACCGCAACCGCTATGGGACCGAGTTCGAAAAGGCCATGAGGAGCGCAAAGTGAGCATCGAAGAAGTGCTGTCGTCTGTCGGGCTGGTCCACTTCGCTGCGACAGATCAAGAGAAATCCCTCGCTGCGCGAGTGGTCACCGCCGAGCAGCGCGTGGCGGCGGTGGAGCGCGAGCATCAGGCGTTGCGTCGTCGGATCATGGACACAGTGCCGAAGGGACCACGCTGCCGGGACTGCGCCGACTGCAATGGCACATGCCAAAACGATGGCAAGACTCCATGCGATCCCGTGGAGCTCGCGTTCAGTCGCTTTGCTGCACTCGAAGCCAGGAGTGATCAACAGGCGGCGGTGGAGCGCACTATCGCCGCACTGCGCGAGCTTGATCAGCCAGTGTTCGTCGCCGCTTCGAAGGCCGCGTTTGAAGCCAGCACTGGCAAGGATGCGAGCACGGCCAACATGGATGAAGTAGACCAGTACGTCGAAGTCGCAGCAGCCGTGATCACAGCCGCCCTCGCCGCCGCCGCGCCGGCAGCTACTAGTTCGAAAGTTGAGGCCAACGCTTCGAACTCTTCGAACAGTTCCGTTGAGTCAGCCCCGTTTCAGGGCCGAGTGATGCCGTGGCTGCTGGCATGCTTCGGCGCAGAGATCGCGTCGGACAAGCTGGAGCGCAGCGATCGCTTCATCGAGGAGGCGCTCGAACTGGTGCAGGCAGGTGGCTTTGCGAAGGATCGCGTCCTGGCGCTGGTCGACTACGTGTTCAGCCGGCCTCAAGGCGCGATCAATCAGGAAGTGGGCGGCGTGATGGTGACGCTGGCTGCGTACTGCCTTGCTCACGGTACCGACATGCACGCAGCGGGCGAGACAGAGCTCGCTCGGGTTTGGACCAAGATCGAGAAGATTCGCGCCAAGCAAGCGGCGAAGCCGAGGGGATCTGCGCTGCCGGTAGCGACCACCCCCACCCCGGGAGGGGCGCGCGATGGCGAGTGAGCTGACGCGAGACCAGAAGAGTCTCATCCTGTACGTCGAGACGCGCTGTGTTGACCACGACGGCCTTCTCCGTGGCGAACAGATGAACCAGGAAGATCGCGAGAACCTGAAGGTCTTTCAGGAGTCCGGTCATCTCACCTACGGGCGCGTGCCTGCCATGATGCTGTCGAAGCTGAGTGGCCAGACCCATTGGGCAACACTGACCGATGCCGGCTTTGCGCTGGCACATGCTCTTCGCAAGGAGCGTGCGTCCCGGATCATCGGAGGGCACCGCAAGGAGATCGACGAGTGGGTAGCGGAACGCCGTGAACGAGCCACCGCGCCGGGCGCGCCGGAGGTGGTCGATGGCGAGTGAGCGCGACTGGGTTGGTCGCTTCGTCGCCAGCGTGCACACCACCGCACGCGCGATGCAAGAGGACTACCGCAACGGGCGGTATGCGTCGCCCGAGGCGTACCAAGACGACATCGACGCATCAGAGGCGTATTTCGTCGCGCGCCTCATTGGCTCGCTCGACGTCCTGCAATCACTCAATGCACAGCCCACCGCGCCGGGCGCGCCGGAGGCCCTATGAAGAAGCGCCAGGTCGATCACAACTTGGAGGCCGAACACGCTCACGCGGACCTCAACGTGTGCGGCGCCATCTCGTCCATCTGCGAGCGGTCGAACTTCACGACGAAGAGCGGAAAGCGAATCGCGGAAAGAATCAACAAGCTCTGCTGGGAAGAGATCCACCGACAGGTACGCGCCATGGACCTGCATCGCGAGAAAGCTGGACGCCGTTACGGGCGTAGGCCGGGCGCGCCGGAGGTGGGGAATGGGTAAGCGCTTACCTAGGGAGTCCACGCCGTTGTCTGTGGAGTCCGTGCCGCTATCTGGGGAGTCAGCTCCCTATACAAGCGCGCAGGTCGCCCTCCTGCTGCGCTGCGCGCAGGCTGCTGCGATTGCACACGAGCTGTACCAGCACCACCAGGGGGTCGCAGAAGCCGTGGAGATCGGCGACGCGGACTGGACCGACGATGATGTCGCGATTGCGCACGACCGGTACTACCACGCGATGGACGATCTGTCGGTCACGATTGCGGATCTCGCGAGTATCGTGTCCCCCACGCCGGTGGCGTCGGCGATGGATCGTGGGTTGCCGTTACCACGGATCACGCGCGATGAAGCGCCGGAGGTGGGGTGAGCATGGGAACCAAGACGATCCACATGTGCATGGACATCCGTGGCGCACTGCGGTGGGGCAAGAACAAGATGCGCGGAGTGTTCACAAACGAAGACGGCCGCACGCTCACGCCCGACGAAGCGCAATCGTTCCTGTTCGATTGTCTCGCGAAAGGATGGCGCGTCATTCCGCTCACACACGAGCCGTGCGAGGGATTCAGCTATGAGACTGGATGCCCAGGCCATGCCACCACGCGCGCCGGCGCGGGGGAGGGGGAGTGAGCGTCAACACCGTGCCGAGTTCTCCCGGTCAAACCGGGATACTCACCGCGTATATCGATCACTCTGGAGATTGGGCCGTCGGCATTGCCGAAGCTGTGAACCCCTTCGGCTGGGTCACGCGCGTCCGCACGCTCGGGTCAGTCGTGGAGATACCAGACGGGCAACTCCGATACATCGTGCGCCACGAGGATCTGAGTGTCCCTGCCGAGCAGGTGGCTCAAGATGTTGGCCGGTACACGTGGGAGACCGAGGCGCAACTACGTGCGGCGGTGCGCGAGTACGTCGCAGATAGCCCCTGGGTGCGGCTCCGGTACGAACAAGACGCACTGGAGGCGCCCCATGACGGCCGGGAGTGAGGGGGTGTGGGTGGTGCGGGATCCGAGTGGGAAGGTGCTCGGGGTATCGATGTCACCCAGCGGCGCAATCGACGATTGCGTGGACCAACTGCCTCCATTGAGGGGGGACATACTGACGCCACTGCGCCCACTGGACCGGGCTCTGTTGAACGATCCGAATCAGGCATCGTATGAAGCCGACGGCTACACCCTGCGGCGCCTCCCGCTCGCGACGCCGGAGCAAATCCGCGTACTGGAGATGGTCGCGAAGCTCGTGGGAATCGTCGATGCGTTCGATGAAGCTGCGCGTACGCAGCCGTTCAATCGCACGCAGAAGGCGCAGCACATCGAGGCCTACAACCGCGCTGTGGACGATGTCGTTGCAGCGCACCGCCCAACCATCAAGGATTCCTTGACCACTGACGCGGCCCGCGCGGCCGACGAGGTGCGCACATGAGCGCGAAATACTGGGATGACCGCACCGAGTGGACCGATGTCGAATGTCTGGGCGGTCCATGGGATGGCCGATGGCACGTCATGGCGCCGGGAGTGCGCACAGTCCGCGATTCGCAGTGGCGCGGCGACTACTACGAGATCATGCGGTACCGCGCAGGCTACGCCCTCGTGTGGCAGGGCGGCCGTCATCGGTTCGCACACCATATCGCGGCCCGCGCGGCGGGAGAGGTGTGATGCGATACCCCACCCTCGCCCAGTTGCTCGCCAAAGCCGCCAAGCGTGGCATCGGCCTCCGTCTCAGCGCGGCCGATGTGCAGCGGTTGTGGCGGGCGTTGATGCGGAAGGAGAAGCGGTGACGCGACGCCCAGCACTCCTCTGCGCCGGCTGCGGCGTCGTGATCGAACAGCGATGGGGGCGGCAAGCACGATGCGCAGCGTGTGCGAAGGCGCACGATCGCGAGCGGCGCCGCCTGCACATGCGGGAGTATGTCAGACGTCGCGTGGAGCAAGCTCTGGGCGACGATGGCTGGCGCCCGCAACCGTGGATTCACCCGATACGGGTGCGGGCGATCGACGCTCGCACCCGAGACACGCGTCGCACGGACACACGTGGATGAGAATCGTGTCAATCAAGGATCGTGCCACGCCAGGGGGTCGCGGGTCCTTCCGAAGCGATATGCCCATCGGGCGGCCGCAGACCCCTGGGTATTTCTATGTGAACGGCCGCCAGATGTCTCACTTTAGTTTAGTTCGCGGCCGGCATGAGTGATGGGCATACGTTCTCGCAAACGCAGATGGCGGCCATCCTCGGAGTGACCTCGCCCACGATTCGGGCGGCGATCGACGAGGGCGCACCCGGGGTGCATGCGCAGGGCTCGCGCGGAACGAAGGGCAAGATCGACGCGACACAGTTTGTCCCATGGTGGATCGAGCGAGAGCGCAGCCGCGCCCGCGAGAAGGACAAGGGTCAGTCCCAAGCCGCCATCGAGCGCGAACTCGACATCGAGATGAAGCGCGAGAAGCTGCTCAAAGAAAAGCGGGAAGCGCTGCCCCGCGCCGTCATGGTGAACACTCTGCGCGACGTCGCAACGCGATTGAATGTCACCATCACACAAATGCCCGATCGCGAAGCGGACACGATCATCGGGCTACGCGACAGGGAATCGGCCCGGGAGGCACTGCAACTGATCGCCGAGAGCCTGCGCGGGGATCTGCGATCGCCAGAGGCGTGGATGCCGCCGGAGCTCCCCCAGCTCGAGCTCTCCGCCTGATGCTGCTGTCCCTCGAACGTCTGCAGGAAGCCACGATCTCCGCATATCTGGACGTCGCGGCGATCATGGGCGAAGCCTTCGCGCAGCGAGAGCTCCTCGGCCTCGCCAAGTGGGCGGAGACCTACTACCGCCTGCCGCCGGACAGCGCCGTCCAGGGGCTATTCCGGTTTGCCCGCTCGCCGTATCTCCGGGAGCCCGCGCAGATGCTGCAGGATCCGCGCGTGAAGCAGGTGGTGGTGGCCAAGGGGTCGCAGTTGTTCTTCACCACGCTAGCGCAGATTTGGAAGGGTTGGACGATGGATGAAGATCCGGCGTCCATGATCTGCGTCTGGCCCTCTGAAGGGCTGCTGAAGCGCTATGTCATCACGCGCATCAATCCGATGCTCGAGGATGTGATCCCGTTGAGGAAGATCTTCACCCGATCGGGACTCCGTGACTCGGACGACAGCTTCAAGTACAAAGGATTCCCCGGTGGCGGCATATCCTTCGTGACCGGTCGGTCGTCGTCGCAGCTGAAGTCGATGACCGCCCAGCGCATGCACGTTTCGGAGCTCGACGAACTTGAGCCGGACGTGAAGGGCCAAGGTGATCCACTCGATCAGGCACGCCGTGCACTGCGCACGCATCCCCGCGGCAAGGAGTACTTGGAGTGCACTCCCACCATCGCGGGTCGTTCACGCGTGTGGCAGGAACTCAAGCTCTCCTCGTGGCGCGAGCTGCACCTGATGTGTCCCGGTGAGAACTGCAACTATCCGCAGGTGTTGCGGTGGCGGGAAGGCCAAGAAGATGGCGACAACGAGGGGGCCGGTCGCTTCAATTTCGTCTACGAGCTCGACACCGCCGGACGTATCGTGCCGGAGTCTACCCGCTATGTCTGCGTGAAGTGCGGGATGAAGATTGAACACAAGTGGAAGCGCGCCATGGTGACCGAGGGAAACTGGGTTCCACGCTACCCGGACCGCATCGCCTTCCAGGGCTATCATCTCAGTGCCCTCTACTCCCTCGCGGAAGGCTACGACTGGGACGTCTGTGCCCAGATGTGCGTGAATGGGCTCACTGATCCCGCGAAGCAGAAGGTGGCGATCAATACGATCCTCGCCCTGCCCTACGAGGAGAAGGAAGCCAGCGGCAATCCTCGGGGGATGCAAGCCCGCGCCCATGAGTACGGCGTGGAGATCCCCTTCGGGGTCGTGCTCATCACGATCAGCGTCGACGTGCAGATCGATCGCGTGGAGTATCAAGTAATGGGCTTCGGCGCGGGTCTCGAATGGTGGTTGATCGAGTGGGGGCGTCTCGAAGGTGATCCGGGCAAGGGCCGTCCTGGAAGAGCTCCCGTATGGACCGAACTCGAAGATGTACTGAATCGCGACTGGGTTGACGCGGATGGCGTGTGCTACGACCCCAAGGCGATCGCCATCGACGCCGGCTATCTGCAGGAGCATGTGCGGGCGTTTTGCGCACGCTTCACAACGAAGGATGGTGTCCGGCCGATCCACACCATGGGCCGCGCTGGGCGCGCCCGACCCCTGCTCGAGAAGCCGAAGG
Organism: Gemmatimonas aurantiaca T-27; assembly: GCF_000010305.1. NCBI lineage: Bacteria > Pseudomonadati > Gemmatimonadota > Gemmatimonadia > Gemmatimonadales > Gemmatimonadaceae > Gemmatimonas > Gemmatimonas aurantiaca. Next base: position 2,635,452 of record NC_012489.1, read on the forward strand.
CAGAGACAACCCGCCGCCGCCGGCGAGCACGCAAGCCGTCGTACATTATCGGCACCGACACGATGAACGACCTGCTCTATGCGCGCTTTCGCATTGAGCAACCGGGCCCCGGCTACCTGCACACGCCCACCGATCGCGACATCGATCAGGCCTGGTATGACCAGATCTACAACGAGAGCCTGCAGGAAGTGGTCGAGCGCGGCTTACGCGTGAAAAAGTGGCTGCCGGTGAATGAGGACGCACCGAACGAAGCCATCGACCTGACCCGCGGATGCTATGCGGCGCTGGTGTCGCTGGGGCAAAAGGTCATGCTGCAGCTCGAGACGATGCGCCCACCGTCGCCTACCGCCGCCGTGAAGCCTCGCGGCGTCGTCAGCAGCACCGAACCCCTGCCCGAAGCCACGATCGAGCCTGAGGAGGTCCCTGTAGCCCCGAAGCGTGCCGCTCGCATTGCACGTCGTCGGCCTCGTGGCCCCTCTGGCATGATCTCCGAGGCCGTCGAGTAGTGGATCCGCTGCCCATCCTGCGTGAAATTCGCACGGATCTCGATGTCACCACCAGCGAGCAGGTGGCATTCTGGGCCGCGCTTGAGCGCCTCGATGTGGTGGAGTGGCGCCGACTGTCGATTACGCAGTTGGAGCGCGAAGTAGAGCGCTTGCAGCACCGCAAAGAGCAACGCATGTCGCGATCAACGATCGCACGGGCTTTCAATGGTCTGGTTTCAAAGGGCTACATCCTCCACCAAGAAGACGCAGGCGCCGATTGCTACCGAATCCCGGCGTCCCGCCGTCGCGAGGACCGCCAGGAGGTGCCATCACCGCACGGTCAACGTCGATCGATTCGGCGCACCCGCGGCGGACTGTTGAGCGAAGCGATTGAGTGATCGCGCAACTCTTTCGTCATCTCGTGTCACGTGAAACGAGGTGACGAAACTACTTTCGTCAGCTCAAACAGTGCTGTTTGTGAAAATTGGTGTCCCACAAATGAACATGACGAAAGAGTTTGCCAATTGGCATGCGTTTTCAGAGGAGAAATGCCCTCCATTTCACGACTCTTTCGTCATCTCACTTTATTGATGCAAAGGTGTCCCATTCGTGGGACAGCAAAATTGCGAAACACATGGCGGAAGTGACTTGCGCTGCTGATACATGCGCACATGACGCGTGCGCAGAAGATCACCGAGGTCGAGCAGTCGCTTGCTGAAGTGAAGGTCGCCATCAGTCGCATCGTGACTGGCGGACAGGCCTATGGTGCGGAAAACCGGACCATGCAGCGCGCTGATTTGAAAGTGTTGCAGGATCGTCAGACCGCGCTCGAAGGCGAGCTGGCACGGCTGCAGCGCAAGCATCGCATCTCCACGTACGGAGTGGCACTCTGATGGCGCGCCGAAATGCGATGCGCTATGTGGCCGCCCAACGACGTCTACGTGCTCTGAACGCGGATGGTGCGGTGCCAACGCGTTCCGCCATGGTGTCGGGTCCGGTGCGTCGCAGTCGTGGCGCCTATGAATCTGCACGCCGCGATGTCCGCGAATTCAAGCTGTGGGACCCCACGCTTGGCTCGGCCGCGACCGATACCCTGCCCGATCTGCCCACGTTGCGCGCTCGCGCCTACGACGCTGATCGGAATCAGCCGCTTGCCGCAGGCATCACCGAGACCAACCTCGATCACGTCATCGGGACTGGGCTCTATCCGGTGCCGACACCGGATCGCGAGCTACTCGACATCACCGAAGATCAGGCACGGACCTTTGTTCGGCAGGTACGTCGCCTGTGGCGCATGGTGAACGACACCACGCGTCTCCACTACAGCGATCGCCTCACGGGACTGCAAATGCAGTGGGGCATGCTGCGATCGGCGATCGCCGGTGGTGACACCTTCGCGGTGCGTCGGTTTCGTGAGCGGCCTGGGGATCTGTTGGGCCTCAAGCTGCAGTGGCTCGAAGCGCCTCGCGTGTCCAATCCCAATGGTGGATGGGATAGCGAGTGGCTGCAAGACGGCCTCGTGTTCGACGAGGAGCGCCGCAACTCCCATATCTGGGTTGGGTCGCAGCATCCCGGCGAGCGCCTGTTCTATGCTCCGACGACGTGGGAACAGTTGCCGGTGTACGGGCCCGACACAGGCGACCGACAGATCCTGCACATCCTCGAACAGCGGCGCTTCGATCAGCCCCGTGGCGTGCCGCTGCTTGCGACGGTGCTGCGCAATCTGCGCCAGTCGGACGAAGGGATCGCGAATGAGTTGACGGCGTCGCTGGTACAGTCGCTGTTCACCGTATTCGTCAAGACGCAGCTGGGCGACGAGTTCGATGACCAGGAGATCATCCAGTCGCTCGGCAACGGCGATGGTCGACATTACGGCCCGCCGCCCGATAAGCAGGAGCTTCGCCTTGGGCGCGGCGCAGTGGCGCGATTGGAGCCTGGTGAAGACATCACGCTCGCCGGCACCAATCGCCCGAACATCAACCTGACCGCGTTCCTCGGTGAGGTATTGGCGCACACCGGCGCCGGCGTCGGCATGCCGCCAGAGCTCATCCTCAAGCGGTTCCAGACGAGCTACACCGCTGCACAAGCGGCGATGCAGGAGGCCTATCGTGCCTTCGATCGGCGTCAGACGTGGGCTGTTGAAACGGGCGTTGGTCCGATCTACGAGATGTTCGTCGACGAGTGCGTGCTGCGCGGTTACGTCGACGCGCCGGGCTTCCACGACGATCCGCTCATGCGAGCCGCGTGGCTACGCGTGGAGTTCCGTGGCCCGTCCAAGACGCAGCTCGATGAGCTAAAGGCCGTTCTAGCGGCGGAGCGTCGCGTAGCGGCTGGCTTCTCGACGATTGAACACGAGACAACGGCTCTCACCGGGTTGGATGCAGACCAGGTCCACGAAGTCCGCGTGCGCGAGACGCAGCGGCGCGTCACCGATGGGTTGGAAGTTCCCGCCACAGCCACTGCTCTGCCGAACAAGCCCACCCGGCCGCGTGACATGATGCGTCCCGACGACACTGGCCGTGAGGATGACGAGGGGGGTTCGGACGACGATCGCGAGGCGGTCCCAGAGCGTGAACGCACCGACGGACGGCTCGCACGCCGCCGACCGCGCATAGCCGCTAGCCGCACCGCCAAGCCGAAGCCTCGCGCCAAGCGCTCCCTCGCGGATGCGGCGATTGATCACCTCATCCAGGGGACGTTGCTCGATGCCACGCGATGAAGCACAGCGCAGTGCCAGCGCGCCACGGTCTCCCCGTGCGGCACGATTCCCAGACACGATCCGAAATGCGGTGCTGTCGACTCCGTGGGCCATCTCGGAAGCGGGATTGCAGCGGCTGTTGGCTGTCGTGTCGCGCATCGAGCCCACGGCGCTCGAGCAGCTCGCCGGCACGCCACTTCCCAACACGCGTCTGGTCACGATGCGGGATGGAATCGCTTCTATCCCGGTGACCGGCGTCCTCACGCGCCGGGCCAGCTGGTTCGATGCTGTGTGTGGGGCGGTCGACTACACCACGCTCGCGCTGGAGCTGCGCTCTGCGCTCGACGATCACCGAGTCGAGGCGGTGGTGCTGCAGTTCGATTCCCCTGGCGGTGAAGTCTCCGGCTGCTCCGAACTCGGAGAGCAGATACGTGCTGCGCGAGAACGGAAGCCGGTCTACGCCTACGTCGGCGGCGACTGCTGCAGCGCGGCGTATTGGCTCGCGGCGCAGTGCACGGAGATCCATGTCAACAACACCGCATTGACGGGGAACCTCGGTGTGCGAATGACGGCACACGATGTATCGCGCCGCCTGAAGCGTGAAGGCATCGACGTTATCACGATCGTGTCAAGTACTACTCCGGCAAAACCACACGATCCGACCACCGACGAAGCGAAGGCCCGATGCCAGAAGATCGTTGACGACCTGGCGGCTGTGTTTCACGCCCAGGTGGCCCTCGGTCGCAGCGTCGAGGAATCGCAGATCTACGAGCAGTACGGCCGTGGCGCCGTGTTTGTCGGCGTCGACGCCGTTTCCCACGGTCTGGCCGATGCGGTCACGACCTACGAGGCCTTGCTGGCCTCACTGACCGCTGCAGATCGCAGCGACTCTCTGGAGGTGACCATGCCCGTTGCAAAGAAGACCGCTCCGAAGGCCAAGCCCAAGGCGGCGGCGAAGCGTTTCACCACGGCGGCGCCGAAGTCCACGCCCGCGAGCACCACAGCAGACGAGGAGAAGGACGAGGACGACGAGGACCTCAATGCAGCCGAGGATGGCGCAGGCGATACGGACGACGAGGAGAAGGACGAAGAGCTCGACGCGGCCGACGACGGCGCCGAGGAAGACGATGACGAGGACAAGAAGAAGCCCGAGAGTACCAAGGCGAAGGCGCACGCGGCCGGTGTGAAGGCCGAGAATGCCCGCGTGATGGCCATCGTCGGTGCCTACGGTGAGCGCTTTGGCATCGAGGCGCTGCAGCCGTTGCTGGCTGATCCGTCATGCACCAAGGAGCAGGCCGCCATGCAGTTGCTCGAAGGGGGCGATCGACGCCGCATGACACGCCTCAAGGCGCTGCGCGGCGACGACGCCAGCCTCCAGAACGCACCGAAGGTGAGCGGCAATGCCGCACCCGCCGGCATGAAGGCGGGCGCGGGCCGCCTGCTCAGCACCTACGCGAAGGTGAACCCGCAGTCCGTGCCTGCCGCGCTCCGCGGCAGCACATCCGCGACGCGCTGAGGCGACGCAATCCAGGCGCCGCATCAGTGGCGCCACAACTCAGGAGGTGATCATGTCGTCGTTGGCGCACTACACACAGCATCCGCCCTACGTGCCGAGCGCGTTTCTGCTCTCAGGGGATGCGTTGAACGGCAAGTTCGTACTCATGGCGGGCTCGCTGAAAGCGGGCGCGGTATTGGGTCGAGTGCTCGGTACGGCCACGCCGGCCGCCAATGCGGGCAACACCGTGGGCAGCGGCACCATTGGTGCTGTGACTCTGGGCGCTGGCGTGAAGGCCGGCGTCTACAAACTCACCTGCATCGAACCGGCATCGAATGCGGGAGTCTTCGAGCTCGAGGGTCCGGACGGCATCGTCGTGTCCAGCAAGGTGACGGTCGCTGTCGCGTATGCCGGGCCACTCGGCTTCACCATCTCCGACGCCACTGACTTCGTCGCGGGCGACGGCTTCACGATCACCGTGGCTCTCGCAGGTGATGATGCCAACCAGGTGAAGCTGTCAGCGACAGCGGCCACCGACGGGAGTCACTTGCCGCAGGTGGTCCTCATGCACGACGCCGATGCCACGGCGGCCCCGGTGGAAGTGCTGGCCTACACCCGAGGCGACTTCGCGAGTTCGGCCCTCTCGTACGGCGCGGGGCACTCCCTCGCCACGGTCCGCGAGCCGCTGCGGCTGCGGGACATCCACATCATCCCGACCGCGTCGTAAGCGCGGCGTTCACGGAGACTCCACACACCATGCGTACCAAGTACTTCGGCGCCTTCGCGCTCTTCCTGTTGGCCGCGCTCTGCTCGATGGCGTGGCTGATGACCGCCACGGGCGGTGCGCCCCCGACACAGGTCACAGCTCTGCCGAGTGGCAGTCCGGATCTGGTCCCGTTCCTCGGCGGCGTCGCGTTGATGGGCACTCTCAACGTCATGTACGACACGGCCGAGCTCTCGCAGACGATCAATAGTTTGATCTCGCTGCAGAACGGGCTGCACAAGATGTTCTTCAGCAACGTGAAGACCCACAAAACGGAAACGGTGGTCTTCGACGTCAAGACAAAGCGCCGTGTGACCGCTCGTTATGTGCATCCGCGTTCGCCGGGAAAGCCGCGCCAGCTCACGGGATTCCGCACCGACTCGTTTCAGCCGGCGTACATCAAGGAGCTCACCGCGTTCGATCCGGATCGCGCCTTCAAGCGCATGGCCGGTGAATCGCTGATGGGCACCATGTCTCCCCAGGAGCGCGTCGACGCCGCGATCGTCGAGGAGCTCACCGAGCACCGCGACGTCATCGATCGCACGCTCGAACGCCAGGCGGTGGAAGGCCTGCGTGATGCCAAGGTCATCATCTCGGGCGAGGACTACCCGACCGTCGAAGTTGACTTCGGTCGCGACGAAGACCTGAGCAAGGCCGAGAACACCCTTACGGGGGGTGATCGTTGGGGGCAGACCGCCACCGCCGACCCGCTCAAGACGCTGCGCGGTCGCAGTCGCAAGCTGGTCCAGTTGTCGGGATCGGCGGGTCGCCACGTGGTGCTGGAATCGGCGGGCTATGACGCGTTCCGTTCGATTCCGCGGATCGACGACATCTTCGATACGAAGGACATCAAGGTCGGTGACCTCAACTTCAACGAGGCGCAGACGGAAGGCCTGATTTATCGCGGTAAGGCCGATGGGTTCTTCTTCTACACGTATGACGCGTGGTTCGAAGATGAGAACGGTGAAGACCAGCCCGCGCTGGCCGAAGGCGAGGCGCTGATGCTCGGTGCGGTGGAAGGCACGACGCACTACGGCGCCATCAAGGATTTCGAGGCGCAGTTCGAGCCCATGCCGATCTTCACGAAGATGAAGACGGAGTGGAACCCGTCGAGCCTGCAGGTACTCTCGCAGTCCTCGCCGCTGGTCGTTCCGGTGCGCACCAACGCGACCTGCGCCATGCAGGTCCTCGGCTGATCCGTGCCGTCCCCGTACGCGCCCGACGACGCAGACACCGTCTTAGACGATTTCGCGAAGGCGGTGGTCTGCAGCGCCGCGCCCCATGTCACGCGGGCGCTCTTCGACGACGCCGTCGTCGAAGGCGACGTCGGCGGCCGTGCCATCACGAGCAAGCAGGAAGTGCTCAAGGTGAAGCGCGGCGCGTTCGCCGGCGTGGCGTGGAAGGGGAGCACGGTGGCCGTGCCCGCCGAGTCCCTCACCTACCGCATCGAGCGTGAGCTCGAGCGGCCGTCCTCGTTGTTCGACTACTACGCCATTCAACCGCTGCGATGATCACGCCTGAACTGCCGTTCTGGATCACTCAGGTCCTCGCGCACGCCGAGACGGGCATCAATATCCTGATCCCGCTGGTACCGCGTGCAGTTGGGCGTCCTGCTCCGCCGTTGGTGCAGATCTACAACAGCACCGATGACGATCTCGTGGCGTCCGGTGCACCGCCGGTTGCGAGTGCGGACGTGTGGGTGCTACAGGTCGGCATTGGCCTCAATGTCGACGCATTTGGCAATCCGCACACCGACCTGCAGTCGGGCCCACGCATCGCGCCGCTCGTGCTGCAGTTGCAGGGCATCACCGTGCAGGGCAACTCCGCGACTACGCTTGCCTCCGCGTGCCGCATCATGCGCGCCGCCGAACGCTGCATCCGCAATGCGTTTCGTGCGATGGGTATGGGCGTGCTGCTCCTCGACGGGCAGCAGATCGATATGCCCATGGAAATGCAACTGATCGTCGCAGAGCCCGAAGCCGGCGCGGGGCAGTTCGACGTCATCCTCAACATTCCGTTCGAATACACCGATAGCTGGGTCTAACCCGAGGTTTCTATGCGCTCCATTGCTGACGACGCGGAGATCCTGAGTCGGCTGATCTCCATTCAGAAGTTGGTAAAACCCCTGACCACGCCACTCACCACGCTGGTGACGGCGGACGGAGATATCGACGATCCGTCGCTCGCCTTCGCCAAGGCTGGCTTTTCGGCAAGCAAGTACATCCAGGTGGGCGAAGGCCTGCGCCAGTGCGTGTATCAGATCGATTCGATTCCGGCCGATGCGGCGCCCATTCCGCTCAAGGTGCCGCTGTTGTTCGCGCATGCCGAAGACGAAGTGGTGTCGCTGCTCAACGACATCAATCTCGGCTACATCGAAGAAGGCTCGGCCACCGAATCCGGATCCTCGTCAACCGCTTCGGTGGGTGCCGCGAATGCCAACGGCAAGATCTGGCAGAGTGCTCCCGAGATGGGCGACATGGGCATCAGTTGGGGCCAGCGCGCCTATTCGCTGGAGAACGTCCTCTCGCAGTACGGCATTGACGAGAGTCACGTCCGTGGCGATGGCACGGCAGGTGATCCGTACCGCGCTCTCGTGCATCCCGACAACATCGGCACACAGCGTGACTATGCGTACCTGTTGACGGGGCTGTACAAGAACAACAAGGTCTGCAATCTGCTCCTGCTGAATCCCGTGCCGACGATCACGGTCAATTCGGCATTCGGTGCGAAGAACAATCCGGCCGTCGTGACGGTCGGCTGCATGTACACCCACAAGGCCCTCTGGGTCGAGTAAGGTGTCCAATCGCGCCAGGCGGCAGCACTCACTCTCCGGGCTTCGGGATCGCTGCACGAAGCTCCGGCGAGTGTTGTGTGCAGTCTCTGCGCCTCTGGCAACAGAGGAAGAGGCGGCCGCCGCATTCCCCGGTGGGGCAAACAACCCCCTGACCGGTCACGACGCGTGGATCGAATGCTATGCGCAGCTCACGGCGTTCGGTGAGCGCCGCACAATGCGGGAAGCTGGCCGTGAACAGGCACGCGAGCGTATCGCCGAAGTGGTGGCGCGATCCTCAGCGCGGCAGCCCCGGCCGGTCGCGCTCTCGATCGGAGACGACTACCTCGTACATCCCAAGGCCCCGTATGCGCTCGCCTGGCTCGATACCATCGACCGGATCGCCGCGCCATTGGCATCACATGCATTGAGCCTCGTGTCGCTGTTGGAGTCGACCGATGCAGATGATGTCGCAGCCAGTCGCTGGGCACCGCTGGTTCACAGCAAAGCCATGCGCACCTGGGCGTGGATCCTGTTGAGCGAGGGGGCAGAGCTACCGTTCGGTGACTCTGGCGCGATCGAGCCACCGGAGTGGACGCAGTCCCTGCTCTGGCCCGACTTCATCGCGATCTACATCGAGCATCGGACGCTGCATGCCGATGATGTGATGGCCATGATGGCCGCGACACAGAGCGAACCCGGTGAGGAGCGCTCCCGCCTCGGTATGGGCGGTTTCTACGCTGGCATGGCGCTGGAAATTAAGATCGACGCAGCCCACCTGATTCGTCGCTGGTCGTTCCCGCAATCGGTGGCCGCCAACTTCACCGCGCATGAACAGCAGCGCATCGGTGAAGCCAATGCGAAGCGCAAGGCGCAGCGAGGGGATCGGTGAGTACGAAAGTCACCGAAATGGTCGCCACGCTCACCGGCGACGTGGACAATGCGGTTGCAGAACTGAAGCGTGTGCGTTCAGAGCTCGAAGCGCTGGGCCCTGCCGCGCAGCAGTCGACGCAGAAAGGCGGCCGTGGTGTCGGTGAGCTGGAGAAGTACACGGAGAAGGCCGCCAAGGGCGTTGCAGCACTCACCCAGGCGTTCTACGCCATGGAGGCACAGGGATCGGCAAAGGTCCTCGCCCTAGGCGGCGCAATCAGCAACTTCGCCGACATCCTCGGTCCGCAGGGGAAGGTGGTTTCAGGGATCGCGATCGTCATCACATCCTTCGCGGCGCTCTTCCTTCAGGCCCAAGAGCGGAGTCGTGAGGCGGCCGAGAGCATCATCGGTGACATTCGGCGCATGGCAAGCGCTGGAGATGTTGCCGGACTCGCGAAGCGTCAACAGAGCCTGTTTAGCGGCAATGAGCTGTACGATGATCCCAACGAGGGCAAGAACGAATCTCTCAAGGCCCGTGCTGATGCAATCCGACGCGGTGGTCTTCTGGTCGTCCGAAAGGAGATCGCAGAGCTGGAAGCGGTACTGAAGAAGCTGCCGCCTGCTCTCGACGCGGGTGGTGCGGCGATGGAGGCATTCAATCGCCGTCGTGCAGCGGCAGAAGAGAACGCGGGCACGCTCCGCAATGTGGAGCGTGCGCTCTCTCAGGAATACGCGGAAACGACAAAGCGTTTGAACGGCGTTACCGCGGCGGCCGTGAGTCGTGACGCGACCCTCAACAAGCAAGAGGGACTAGAGAAGGCCGCTGCCGCTGCGGAGAAAGCGACGGAAGCCGAAAAGCGCCTAGCAAAGCAGATCGCGGATCTCGCGGATCCAATCGCCCGGGCAGCCGAAGATGTCAGTGACGCCGTCGCCAAGCGTCTCGAGCAATTCCAGAAACAGTCCACCTTTGTGGACGACTTGAAGCGCGACAGCAAAGAGTCCGCCGAGCGGTTAATCGAGGAAGCCACCGCAGCTAGTAAGGGCGCGAAAGCCTACAAGGAATACACCGAGGCCCGTGATCGCGAAGCGGCGGGCAATGCCGCGCAACAGGACGCGATTGCTGCGGCGCAGAAGCTCGGCATCAAGTTGACGACGGAGCAGAAGGCCGAGATCAAAAGCGCCGCCATGCATGCCTTCGACATGCGCCAGCAGATCGATGCGGCGAAAGAAGGCTGGAAGCAGATGGCGTCCGATCCGGTGGCCGTGCAGATGCTGCAGGCGGCCGAGCACGCCGGCACCCTGGCGCTCCACATCGCTGATGTGGCCGCCCAGGCGACGAGCATCGCGACGAGTCTTGGTAAGAGTGGCGAACACATCGCCCGCGTGGCTGGCATCATTGGCCCGCTGATGGGGGGTGTTGGCAGCATCCAGTCGGCCATCGCTGCAGATTCGCCCTTCAACATCGGCGGCAGCGCATTCCTGCGTTCCGTGAAGGGTGACAACGGCGCGGCGTCGCAAGCGAAAGCGATTGCGGGCTCGTTCCAGGTCATCGGTGCCGTCACGCAAGTTGCTGACGCGCTCGATCTGTTCGGGACGCGAGCCAAGCAGCGTGCCGAGGAGATGCGGGAGGCTGCCCGCCAGTTCGGGGCGGCCCTGGAGGACTTCGTGGCGGCGGCCAATCCGCAGACGGGCGCTGCTGAGGCGATCCGTAGTGCGCAGCGCCAGGCGAGGGAGTTGGCCAGCCAGGCGGCTGCTGCCGGCGGGATGAAGCTGAACGTCGACGATCGCTCACTCGACAGCGCGCGCCTGCGCGAATTGCGCGACGAGATCACCGGAGCGATTGCGGCGATTGGCGGGCTATCAGAGAAGGGGCGCAAGCAGCTCGCGACCGTGGCGTCGGGATTCGACGAGCTCGCGCGGTCGTTGGAAGAGGTCGAAGCCGCCGCCCGTGAACAGGTCCGCGAGAACATCAAGGACCTCGGCGTGCGGCGGCTCATTGCGGCCGGCATGCCAGAAGCGGCCGAGCAGCTCCGCACGCAACGGGAGCTTGAGAAGGAACTGCGTGCTGCGCGCAAGGACACCACCGATGTGGGTCGCGAGTACCTTGACGCCTTGGAAGACATCATCGCCGCCGAGACGATGGCCGCCGCAGCGGCGCGTCACCGTGCTGGGGTTATGCAGCGTGTCGAGGACGACAACACGTTCCTTGGTGGCGATGCGAATCAGCGTTTGCAGCGCTCCGTTGGCGCGATGGTACAGCTCTTCGACAAGTCGATCTGGAGTGCGTTCGACGGAGTCGATTTTAGCAGCGAGGAAGGCCTCAGCGCTGCCCGCAAGATCGTGGCGGGTATCTACCAGTCGATGACCGCTGACGGCGTGATCGACGAGCAGGAGCGCCAGGTCCTCGACTTCTTGAAGGGATTTGTGGGCGACATCGACGGCGCGTTGTCATCGTTGCCGGACGTGCTGGATCCGCTTGCTGCCAAGCTCGAACGCTTCAACGATCGCGTGCGGTTGTTCGGGCTATCAGCCGCGGAGCAGTTTGAGCAGCTGCGCACGATCTTTGCGGACGCGCCGTTTGCGAGTGGTTTGGTGGGCGACATCAACACCGGCGCGGGCCGCGAGAATCTCAAGGCCACCATCGAAGCGCAGATCGCAGCGTTGCTGTCCAACGACACGTTGGACGCTGAGCAGCAAGTCTATCTGGATGCGCTCGAGCAATTCCTTGGCGTCATCAATAGCGCGATCGCCGAAGCTGCGGCGCAGGTGGCGGAACAGGCGGCGCAAGCGCGTGCCGATCGGGATGGCCGGCGTGTCTGGGCGGCGAATCGCATCGAGCTGTTTGGTCTGGAGGGCGGCGAGGCACTCGTGGCGCAGATGCAGTCCTTCGGCGCCGTGTTCACCGAGCTGTCCAAGGAATTCGACACCAGCTCCGCGGCAGGCCTTGATGCCGCACGTTCCCATCTGCGTGCCATCTACGATTCGCTCGTGGGCATGACGGACGACGAGGTGATGCAGCGTTTTGGCATGACCCGCGATGAGGTGGTGTCGGCGATTCTCGCCACGAACAATGGCCTTGGTGGCTTGGTCGCCTCGCTGCAGCAAACGGAGGAGGCGGCCCAGGCAGCGGCCCGCGCCACGCAGGACTTCACCGACCAGGTGATAGACGACTACCTGCGGTCGTCGGGGCGGGATCGTGAAGCGGATCTTCGAGCGGCGCAGAAGAAGCGTGATGACGCCTTGGCGCGAGCCGAGGAGCTGCAGTTGTCTGCGGCCATCATCGCGCAAATCAACGATACGTATCGCAACGAAGTCGGGCGTATCGAATCCCGCTATGCCGTAGCGACGCAGGACGTGCAACAGGCCGCTGCGTCCAATGGTGGCGGTAGCGGTGGCAGTGCTAGCGCGGGCCGCCCCTTGAGCGACAGCGAGGCCATTGTACGTCCGAGAACACGCAGCACCACCGTGGTCGGTGACTTCATGACGGCGAGCGAGCTGACAGCGCAGTCCATGGCCGGCCTCCTGTCGGACATCCGGTATAACACCGGTCGCGAAGGGGAGCTGGCGTCGCTATTGCGCGCGCTCGGCCCTGCGCCGTCGCTCGCAGCGCTCTCGTTCCCCGCGTTCCCGACGCGCACGATGGGCTCCAGCGAGGGAGCCGTGATCATCGGCCCGATCACCGTGCATATCGGCGCCCTCAGCCCTGAGGGCAAAACGCCGACGGTGGCCGCTCGGGAATTGGTCGATCTCGTGGTGCGGCAGCTAGGCGAGCGGGCAGTCACCGATGTCAAGTTCCGCGGCTCCGCCAAGTATCGGGGGGTGCGATGAGCTGGGCGTGCACCGTCATGGACGGTTGGACGTCAGCGGGTGGTCGGCCGCTGGCCGATCTCGGTGTCGCGCTCGATGGCACAGAGCTGGTGCGGGACATCACGGGCCGGGGTGGGGCGCAACTCGTATTGCTCGCAGAGATCGCGTGGCCGTGGCTCGAAGGGAGGCCGGTCATTCGCATCGATCGCCGGGAGCGCAACGACTATGTCGAGATGCGTTGCGTCGGTCGGCAACGCGCTACGCTGGGCCCCGAGGGATTGCAGTGCATCGCGACACTGCGGCCGAGGGTGTACGAGCTCTCCGATAGCGATGTGATTCGCGAGTTTCTCGGCGGCCGCTGGGTCTACTCGTTCGATGTGCGCGCCACCGTGCGTGAAGTGTTGGAGCGCTTCGTCTTCACGAACCTCGTCTCCGATCGCTTAGACGGGATTGTGCTGGGCAGCGTGTTGGAAACAGAGCCGCTGCAGTGGGCATGGAAACGACAGACCCGCGGCGAGCTGCTCGAACAGGTCCTCGACCGCGGAGTGTGTGAACCGCGGTGGAGTTACCGCCCGGATGGTCGCGAACAGCTCGACCTCGTGTCCGACCTGGGTATCGAGGCGGAGATTGTACCGTTGCGGTATGGCGACCGCCTGGCGCGCCTTGGCATCAACGAAGACACGCAGGCGCTGCCGACGCTGTATCGGTTGGCTGGGGATGCCGTCACACCCGACAGCGAAGCGGCCTCGTTTGCCGAGAACGCCTGGCGCGTCGCCAGTGTGGGTGCGCCCAGTGGGGGGCTTGTGGCGGTAGAGCTGCGCGAGATCACCGGCACGCGCTCGCCCATCCTGCAGGATGGCATGTGGGCCGGCCATCCCGCCCTGCGCCTCGATCCGTGTTGGTTGCAGCGCGCTGAGGGCTTGGTGCGCATGCCGATCGAGGCGTCGAGTGCGAGCGCCAGCACCGTCACCGTTGCCGCCGCACAAGCGCCCGCAGTGGGCGAGATCGTCAGCCTAGTTGCCGATGGCATCGGCACGCCGCTCGAGTTGATCCCCCTGCCGGCATCGATCGCCCGATGGGGCTACGCGGTTGGCGATCAGGAGGTGCCGGGTGGTCGCCCGGAGCGGCAGTATCTCGTGAACGCCGGCCACGAGAATGGCCTCACCGGCTGGGAGGCGTTCGGATTCGTGCCCGCGACCGGCGTCGCCGTGCAGCGCGACGAGATGGGGGTGTCGTTCAGCTTCCGCGCGAACGGGAGTCGAGCCGGAGGCACGGGCACTGGGACGCCTATGCTGGTGGATGGCATCACGCCGCCCGGGCGACGCATCCTCGCCCACGATCGCATCACGCAGGA